>CAWHLV010000071.1:0-15917 GCA_963830095.1 uncultured Alphaproteobacteria bacterium | reverse complement strand
ATAGAGATCGATATGGCCCATGCTGCGGTTGAGGCTGTTGGTGGCGAACTCGATCGGCAGCCAGGCATCCATCAATTGGTCTCCATGCTCGGCTCGATAGGGATCGAAATTGATCGCCGCCGCCATGCGCCGCGGCCGGCGCGGGCGAACCTTGAGGCCGAAGGCGCCCGCCGTCTCCAACGTATCGACGATGTGGAGATAATGCGCCCAGGTCTCGGCGAAATCCTCCCAGGGATGGGTGGTGGCATAGTGGCTGACATAGTCATTCTGCCAATCGGCGGGCGAGCCTTGTCGTAATGCTCTGCAGCGCCGCGGCATAATCGGCGCGCTCGTCGCCGAACAAGGCGCGGAAACCTCAGCCGGCCGGCGTCGCCGCCACCAGCCGGTCCCAGAAATAATGGCCGCTCTCATGACGCAAATGCCCCAGCAGAGTACGATAGGGCTCGCCCATCTCGGCGCGCACTTTTCGCGCACCGCGTCATCGGCTTCTTTGAGCGCCAAGTGATCAGCCCATTGTCGTGGCCGGTCATCACCCCGCGTCATGGGTCTGGGGCGGATCGGCAAGGAAATCGAAAGCCAGGCCATGCTCGGGATCGTCCTGGCGGTTTTCCAGCGGCAGACCCAGGCGCAGCAGGGAATAGAACAGCCGGGCTTGGCCATTTCGATCTTGCGCCCAGAGCCGTCGTTGCCGGGCACCGACAGATCGGGGATCACCCGGTTGTGGCGGCAGGCGGCGCAGAATTCCTCGCGGGTCGTCGGCCGGCACCATCCAGTTGCAGACGCCCGAGCTCGTTGTTTTGGCAGAATTTGTAGGGCTTTCGCGGGAGGCCAGCACTGTCCAGCCGCCCTCTCGGCCAGCGGGTCCAGGGCAGAAATCTCTGCTATATCAGGTAGATAGCCCAAGGCCGCGGCCGCATTTCTCGCAGCGGACATTCTCGAAATACAAGAGCTGGCCGCAGCCCTGGCAGCTGAATAATTTCATGGGTTTTCTTTCCTCGATCGATGTAAACGCCGTTTTTTAACGACGTTCCGCACAATGGCGCTGGGCGCGGCGCTATGTAGCCGCCCTTCGCAATTGCGGCATAGTCCTTCGACAAACAGGATCCATGAGCATTCAGGCCGCCCTCCGCCACGTTACCCGCTACCGCTATGACCGGCCGATCTCGCTCGGGCGCCCAGACCATTCGCCTGCGCCCGCCCCGCATTGCCGCGCCAAGTCGCCGCCTATTCGCTGAAGGTCGAGCCGAAGCAGCATTTCCTCAACTGGCAGCAGGACCCGCAATCCAATTGGCTCGCGCGGGTGGTGGTGCCGGAAAAGACCGATCATTTCACCGTCCGGTCGATCTCACGGTCGAGATGGAAGTGATCAATCCGTTCGATTTTTTCCTCGAGCCGGCAGCCGAGCAATTTCCCTTTTCCTATGCGGCGGAATTGAAAGCGGAGCTTGAGCCCTATCTGGGACCGCGCCGATTGCGGCGAGGTGTTCAACGCCTATGTCGCGCGATTCCGCGCGAGAAAAAGCAGACCACGACCTTCCTCTTCGATCTTAACGCCAGCTGTCGAAGCGATATCTCCTACCTGATCCGCATGGAGCCCGGCATCCAGACGCCGGAAGAAACGCTGTCGCAAGGCTCCGGCTCCTGCCGCGATACCGCCTGGCTGCTGGTGCAGTTGCTGCGGCATCTGGGTCTGGCGGCGCGGTTTGCCTCCGGCTATCTCGATCCAGCTCAAGCCGGATGTGAAATCGCTGGATGGGCCTCGGGGACCGAAGCGATTTCACCGATCTGCATGCCTGGTGCGAAGTCTATCTGCCGGGCGCGGGCTGGGTCGGGCTTGATCCGACCTCGGGCCTGTTTGCCGGCGAAGGCCATATTCCGCTGGCCTGCACCGCCAATCCCACTCAGGCGGCGCCGATCTCGCGGCGCGGTCGAGCCAGGCGAAGTGCTGTTCGATTTCGACATGACGTGACGCGGGTGCAGGAAACGCCGCGGGTCACCAAGCCCTATACGCGACGAGCAATGGGAACGAGATCGAAGAGCTGGGCGACGAGGTCGATGAGCTGCTCAACAGCCATGATGTGCGCCTGACCATGGGCGGCGAGCCGACCTTTGTTTCCATCGACGACCGTCGGGCGCGGAATGGCATATCGCCGCCGTTGGCCCGACCAAGCGCGGCCTGGCCGACAATTTGATCCGCCGCCTGCGCGACCGTTTCGCGCCGGGCGGATTGCTGCATTACGGCCAGGGCAAATGGTATCCGGGCGAAATCCTGCCGCGCTGGGCCTTTTCGCTTTACTGGCGCGACGATGGCGTGCCGCTTGTGGAGCAATGCCGACCGCATCGCGCCGCGAAGAAGCCAATTATCGGCCCGACCATCGAAGAGCGCGCAAGGCTCACCGAAGCCGTTGCCGCGCAGGCTGGGGCTGGATCCCAGCTATGCCATGCCGGCCTATGAAGATTTCTGGCATCATCTCGGCAAGGAGCGCGCGCTGGCGGTCAATGTCGATCCGCCCGATTCCAAGCTGGAAGACCCCGAAGAGCGCGCCCGCCTGGCGCGGGTGTTCGAGCGCGGCCTGAGCCAGGCGGTCGGCTTTGTCCTGCCGGTGGAAAGCGGCAGCCTCTCCGGCGGCTGGCTGTCGCGAACATTGGATGACGCGCTGCGGCCATCTGTTCCTGCTGCCGGGCGATTCCGCGATCGGCTTTCGCCTGCCGCTGAATTCGCTGCCCCATGTGCCGCCCGAAGCGCGCAGCTTTCGTGCCGCCGCCCGATCCTTTCGCGCCGCTGCCGCCGCTGAAGCCGCGCGATGAATGCGGCCAGAGCTATACCAATGGCCATGGCAAGTCGGCCGCAGCACAGCCGCGCCGGCGATCGCGCCGTCAAGCCCGTCGTCGCCGCCGATCGAACCGGCGGTGCGCACCGCGCTGACCGTCGAGCCGCGCGATGGCACGGCTGTGCGTGTTCATGCCGCCCGCCGATAATGCCGGCGACTATTTCGCCCTGCTTGCGGCGGTGGAAGACGCGGCCGAAGAGCTCGGACGTCGGCCATCCATATCGAAGGCTATCCGCCGCCCTTCGATCCGCGCATCAACGTGATCAAGGTGACGCCCGATCCCGGCGTGATCGAGGTCAATATCCATCCCGCCAAAAACTGGCGCGAACAGGTGGACATCACCAAGGCGCTGTATGAAGAGGCGCATGCCTGCCGCCTTTCCGCCGAGAAATTCCAGCTCGACGGCCGCCACACCGGCACCGGCGGCGGCAATCACATCGTGGTGGGGGCGCAGACCCCGCCTGACAGTCCCTTCCTGCGCCGCCCCGATATGCTCAAAAGCATCGTCGCCTATTGGCAGAATCATCCGGCGCTGTCCTATCTGTTCTCGGGCCTGTTCATCGGCCCGACCAGCCAGGCGCCGCGCATAGACGAAGCGCGCCATGACGCGCTCTACGAGCTGGAAATCGCCTTCGACGAAATCCCGTCGCCGCGCCGCCGCCAACATTCCGCCCTGGCTGGTGGACCGGGTGTTTCGCAATCTTCTCGCCGATTCCACCGGCAATACCCATCGCACCGAAATCTGCATCGACAAGCTCTATTCACCCGATGGTCCGACCGGCCGGCTGGGGCTGGTGGAATTTCGCGGCTTCGAAATGCCGCCCCATGCCGAGATGAGCCTGGCGCAGTCGCTGCTGCTGCGCGCCCTGATCGCACGCTTCTGGCGCGAGCCTTATCAGACCAAGCTGGTGCGCTGGGGCACCGGGCTACATGACCGCTTCATGCTGCCCCATTTCGTCTGGGCCGATCTGGTGGATGTGATCGCCGACATGAACGAGCACGGCTTTGCATTTGATGCGCAATGGTTCCGGCCGCATTGGGAATTCCGCTTCCCGCTGGCTGGAACGGTCGCTTATGAAGACGTGGAGTTGCAGCTGCGCACCGCACTGGAGCCATGGAATGTGATGGCGGAAGAAAGCGCCGCCGGCGGCACCGCGCGCTTTGTCGATTCCTCGGTCGAGCGGCTGGAAGTCAAGGCCAGCGGCCTGACCCCTGGCCGTCACAAGGTGCTGGTCAATGGCCGCACCATGCCGCTGCGCGGCACCGCCCAGGGCGAGGCGGTCGCGGGCGTGCGTTTCAAGGCCTGGCAGCCGCCCCATGGCCTGCATCCCACCATTCGCGCCCCAGGCGCCCCTGATCATTGAAATCTGGGACGGCTGGCGCAAGCGCTCGCTGGGCGGCTGCACCTATCATGTCGCCCATCCCGGCGGGCGCAATTCCGAGATTTTCCCGGTCAATGCCAATGAGGCGGAAGGCCGGCGGCTGGCGCGCTTCGAGCCTTTCGGTTTCACCGGCGGGATATTCGATGCCGCGCGGGAAGAATCCAATCCCGATTTCCCCTATACTTTGGACTTGAGACGGGGAGTCTTGAGTAGCAGGTGTCGCAAGTCGCAGAACCGCCAAGCGCCATAGCGCCCGCGCGCTTTGATGAGCTGCGCGACGCAACCGGCGCGCTCCGGCCGCACTGGCGCGCGTTTGCCCGCACCCTGAGTGCGCTTTCGCCGGAGGAATTCGAGCGCCGCCAGGCATCGGCGCGCGCCACCGTCCAGGACAATGGCGTCACCTATAACGTCTATGACGACCGCGGCGGCCAGGCGCGGCCCTGGCAGCTCGACATCGTGCCCTTCATCCTGTCGCCGAACGACTGGAAGCAGATCGAAGCGGCGGTGATCCAGCGCGCCATGCTGGCGGATCTGATCCTGCGCGATGTCTATGGTCCCGCAGGCGCTGGTGCGCGAAGGCGTGCTGCCACCGCATCTGGTCACCGGCCATCCGCAATTCCTGCGCCCGCTTTGCGGGGCACGGCCGGCGCGATGACGTGCATGTGCATCTGTATTCCGCCGATCTGGCGCGCGGCGCCGACGGTTCCTGGAAAGTGATGGCCTCCCGAGCCGACGCGCCGGGCGGATTGGGCTATGCGCTGGAAAACCGGCTGGTGGTGGCGCAGACCTTCCCGGAAAGTTTCGGCGACATGCAGGTGGCGCGGCTGGCGGCATTCTTCAACGCCTATCGCGAAAGCATCCTGGGCCTGGGCGCGTCGCGGCGCGACCGCGCCGTGCTGCTGACACCAGGCCCCTATAACGAAGCCTATTTCGAGCATGTCTATCTCGCCCATTATCTGGGCCTGACCCTGGTGCAGGGCGACGATCTGGCGGTGCGGGACGGCGGGGTGTTCCTGAAGACCCTGACGGGTCTGGAAAAGGTCGCCGCCATCTTCCGCCGCGTCGACTCCGACTTCTGCGACCCGCTGGAATTTCGCGGCGACAGCGCGCTGGGTGTGCCGGGCCTGACCGAAGCGGTGCGCGCGGGCAGCGTAGTGCTGGCCAATGCGCTGGGCGGGGGCGTGATCGAGTCTCCGGTGATGGACGCCTATCTGCCGCAATATCGCGCGCGTGCTCCTGGGCGAGGATCTCAAGATTCCCGGACATCAACACGATCTGGTGCGGCACAGAATGGGGCAGGAAGGAAGCGCTGGCGCGGATGGACCATTCCATTCTGCGCGACGCCTTCGATGCGCGCCCGCTGTTCTCGCGCAAATCCACCGCCCGGCTGGGCGCGGACCTGGGCGAAGAGGAACGCGAACGCCTGATCGCCCGGCTGAACCGCCGCGGTGAAACCATGGTGCTGCAGGAAATCTCGCCGCTCGGCCTGGCGCCGGTGTTCGAGAATGGCGCGTTCGGCGCCAAGCCCATTTCCTTGCGCGTCTTCGCCGCCTGGACCCCCAATGGCTGGGTGGTGATGCCGGGCGGGCTCACCCGCGTCGCCGCCAACGACACCGCCCGCGCGCTGTCCATGCAGTCGGGCGCGTCCAGCAAGGATGCCTGGGTCCTGTCCACCACCCCGGTGGACAATTTCAGCTTGCTCACCAATGGCGGGCGCACGCTGGAAATCAAGCGTCATGGCGAATCCGCGCCAAGCCGCGCCATGGACAATCTGTTCTGGCTGGGCCGCTATGCCGAACGCACCGAAAGCTTTGTGCGCATCCTGCGCGCGGTGGCGTCGCGCGTCAGCGACGAGCCGGCCAGCGCGCTGGACGTGGCGCGCAAGCTTTTGATTCCCTACAGCCATGCCAGCGATTCACCCATCGAAGAGATTGCCGACGAGCAGGAACTGTTCGAAGAGCTGCAGCTTCTGATCTACAGCCCCCGCCACTCCAGAGGCCTGCAAAGACTGCTGTCGAAGGTCGAACAAACCGCCTGGTCGGTGCGCGACCGCCTGTCGCTGGACACCTGGCGCACCATTCATGCCCTGACCGGCCAGATGCTGCCGCCCGCCAATATCCCCTTCGAAGCCGCCGGCGCGCGCTTCTATCTGGACGCGCTGGTGCGCCGCACCGCTGCCCTGTCGGGCCTGTCGGCCGAAAACATGACGCGTGGACCCAACTGGCTGTTCATGGATCTGGGCCGCCGCCTGGAGCGCGCCCAGCATCTGGCCTGGCTGGTGCGCCAGACGGTGACCCTGGCGGACGCGCGCGAGACCGAGCACATGCGCATCCTGCTGGAGATCGCCGACAGCGCCATGACCTATCGCTCGCGCTATCTCAATGTCTTCCAGTTGGTGCCGTTCGTCGATCTGTTGTTGCTGGACGAGAACAATCCGCGCTCCTGCGCCTTCCAGCTGGCGACGATGGAAAGCCATCTGCGCGAGCTGCCGCGCATCACCATGGCGCAGATGAACGACGTGCCCGGCACGATCGCGCATGAGATGCGTGGGACGACCGCGAACGCCAATCCCGCGCGGCTGGCCTTCTGCCAGGCCGGGGCGCGGCCGGGCCTGATCGAGCTGACCGACACCATCACCTCCAGCGCGTCGGAACTGTCCGACGCCATCGCCGACGCCTATTTCCAGCATGCCAGCCGCAGCCGCACCGGCGGCAGCCGGGTGGTGGACGCCTGACATGGAATATTTCGTCCGCCACCGCACCACCTATCGCTATCTGCAGGATGTTTCCCATTCCTGGCATCTGGCGCATTTGCGCCTGCGCAACACGCCCATCCAAGACGTCCATAGCAGCGGCGTGACCTTGTCGCTGGAAACCGCCAGCCGGGTGGCGCGCGAAGATTACTTTCAGAACCCTTGCGAGTGGTTTGCCATCGACCAGCCGCACAATCATCTGGAAGTGCTGGCGGAGAGCCGCGTCACGGTCGCGCCGGCGCCGGAGCGTATTTCCCGCGACAGCCTGCCCTGGGAACAGGTACGCGCGTTCCTGGAAAACACGCAAGATGATGAAGAGCGTGACGCGGTGCAGTTCCAGTTCGATTCGCCGCTGACCAAATTCGAAAGCGACATCGCCGCCTATGGCGCGCCGAGCTTCCCCCGCATCGTCCGCTTCTGGCCGGCGCCATCGAGTTGATGAACCGCATCCACAAGGATTTTCGTTACGACACCACCGTCACCGACGTGACCACACCGGTGGACAGGGTGTTCGAGATCCGCGCCGGCGTCTGCCAGGACCTGGCCCATGTCGGCATCGCCGCCATGCGCGCGGTGGGCCTGCCGGCGCGTTATGTCTCGGGCTATCTGTTGACCGAACCGCCGCCCGGCAAGCCGCGTCTGCTGGGGGCTGACGCCAGCCATGCCTGGTTCAGTGTCTGGGCGCCGCCCTTCGGCTGGGTCGACCTGGATCCCACCAACAACCTGATCGTCAGCGAAAGCCATGTCACATCTTCCTGGGGCCGCGACTACAGCGACGTCGCGCCGGTGGCCGGCATCATCCTGGGCGGCCATGACCATGTGGTCGAAGTGGGCGTGGACGTAATCCCGGTGGATCAGGCCCATCCCGAGCTTCCCCACATTGCTCCGGAAAGCCCGGCGGGATAAGTGAGGGCGTGAACGCCCTCCTGATCCTTGCCCTCGCGGTCGGGGCCTGCACCGCCACCATGATAGGCGGCCTGTCTGCCCTGAAGCTCAAGTCCCTGCTGCCGATCGCCATGGGCTTTTCCGCCGGCGCGGTGATCGGCGTCGCCTTCTTCGACCTGGCGCCTGAAGCACTGGAGGCCGGGAAGGGCATCTGGGGCCCCCGCACGCTTCTGACGGTCGCCGCCCTTGGTTTCTTTCTTTATGCCGTGCTGGACCGGCTGGTGGCGCGCCATGACTGCGAAGGCCAGGCGGGACCGGCGCGCGGCTGGCTTGGCGCGGCAAGCTTTTCCGCCCACAGCGTGATGGACGGCTTCGCGCTGGGTTTGGCCTTTCAGGCCAATCGCGACATCGGCCTGATCGTGGCGGCGGCGGTGCTGAGCCACGATTTCGCCGACGGCCTGAACACCGTGACGGTGGTGACAAGGAATGGCGGCTCGCGCGGCTTCGCGCTGCGCTGGCTGGCGGTGGATGCGGCCGCACCGGTATTGGGCGCAAGCCTCAGCCTGCTGTTCACGCCCGGTATCGGCACGCTGGCGTTATTGCTGGCGCTGTTCTGCGGCTTCTTCCTGCATATCGGCGCCAGCGGGCTTTTGCCGGAAAGCCATCGCGCATTCCCTCGCCCGACCACGACGCTGGCAACTCTTGCAGGTGCGGCGTTTCTCTACGCCGTGACGACCTTGGTGCAGTGACTACTTGATTTCCGTCAAAAGTGGCTTGCCGGCAAAGCAGGCGTCCAGATTGTCCAGCACCAGCTTGACTCATGGCGCGGCGGGTTTCCAGCGTGGCGCTGCCGACATGCGGCTGAAGCACCACATTGTCCATGCCGAACAAAACCTCGGGCACCTTGGGTTCGTTGACGAACACATCCAGCCCGGCCCCGCCCAGCTTGCCGGACGTGAGTGCCGCCACCAGCGCGTCTTCATCGACTACCGCGCCACGCGCCACATTGATCAGAATGCCGTTCGGTCCCAGCGCCTCGATCACGTCCTTGTTCACGATCTTGAGGGTCTGCGGCGTGGACGGAATAATGATGATCAGGAAGTCGCTGTTCTTCGCCAGCTCCACCAGATCGGGATGATGCTTGTAGTGCACATCCCCGACGGGCTTGCGGCTGTGATAGGCGACCGTGTTGTTCATCGCCTCGGCGCGCTTGCCGATTTCCTTGCCGATGCGGCCCATGCCCAAAATGCCGATCCGCTTGCCGCTGGCGCGCTGGGGCGCTAAGGGATATTCGCCTTCCTTGGGCCAGCGGCCGGCGCGCACATAGCGGTCGGTCACCACCAGCCGGCGCGCGGTCATGATCATCAGTCCGATGGCCAGATCGGCGACATCGTCGTTCAGCACTTCGGGCGTGTTGGTGACGGGAATGCCCTTGGAACGCGCATATTCGACCGGAATGCCGTCATAGCCCACGCTGGCCGAGGAAATGATCTCCAGCTTCGGCATGCGGTCGATCATCTCCGGCGGCGGCCCGGAATGGCCATTGGTGACACAGCCGCGCACAATACCCGCCACCTTGTCGAAGTCCGCCTTGCCATGCAGGCGATAGCGCGCCGCCAGTTCTTTCTGGACTTCGGGCCGAAGCGGCACCAACTGCAATATGTCGATCATCAGGGCGATTCCGCCATCGCCTTCATGGCGTCCAGTGCGTCGCCGAACCGCTTGGTTCGCTGCTGGCGATTGGCGACTTTGGCTTCGACCGTGCCCAGCGGCGCCTGGTCATAGAACAAGGTGTAGACGATCTTGGTCTTCCGGCCGCGGTCCAGCGGTTCCACCGCGAGCGTGCCGTGATAGAAGATCGGTGATTGCGGCTGCACGTCCGTCTCCGGCTGCGCATAGGTGTAGGAATAGGGCGTCGCCGCGACGATGATCTCGTCGGTCTTGCCGTTGAGGCGGCGGATGGTGCCCACACTGATCTGGTTGCCCACGGTGTATGCGCAGGTCACTTTCAGCCAGGTAGCGATGGCGCAATAAGGACCGATCTTGGCCCAGGTCTGGTCAGGTGTTCGGTCGACGACCTTTTCCAGCAGGATGGTGGTGAACTCCGGCGCGGCCTGCGCCGGCACAGTCGCCAGCAGGCCCATGGCGATTGCTGCGCTTGCGAAAAACCCTGTTTTCATCGTCTCTCCCCTTCGCTTTGCGCGTCTCTTGATCCCTGATAAAACGCCCGGGGCCAGCGCGCAACACGGCATAAGCGCGCGTCGAAGGACAGCATGTTTCGTATCATCGTTCCGGCGCTGGTTTTCTGCCTTGCGGCCGGCAACGCCTCTGCCACAGACCTCAACATCCTCACTGGTGCGGGCATGTCCATGCCGGTCAAGGCGCTGGCCAGCGATTTTGGCGCGCGCACCGGCGCCCATGTCACGGTGGTGAGCGACACCGCCGGGGGCGTGCAGAAGCGCATGGAACAGGGCGAGAAATTCGACCTGGTGATCGGCACCCAGGCCGTGATGGATGCACTGACCAAGGAGGGCAAGGTTGCGCCCTCCCGTACCGACCTGGCCCAGATGGTCGCCGGCATCGGCGCCAGGACTGGCACGCCCAAGCCGGCAATAGCCGATGGTGCGGCGGTGAAAGCCACATTGCTGGCGGCCAAGAATATTTCTTATGTCGATCCCGCCATGGGCGGCATCACCGGGGTCTTTTTCCTGCAGCAGGCCGACAAGCTGGGGATCGGAAGTGAGGTGCGTGCCAAGGCGGTGCTGAGACCCAATGGCAGCGGCGTGGCTAAGGCTGTGGCCAAAGGCGATGCCCAATATGGCGTCACATTGATCAGCGAAATGCTGCCCAACAGGGATGTGACGGTGTGGCCGCTGCCCGATGACATCCAGATGACCACCATCTATGCCGCCGCCCTTTCGACCAATGCCGAAAACGCAATGGACGCACGCGCCATGCTGAACGACCTTCGCGGTCCCAAGGGCCGCGATGCAAGCCTCAATGCCGGTCTGAAGCCGGTTGGGAATTAACCAGGGAGACTTTCATGGATCGCCGTAAATTCTTTTCCGTCACGGGTGCCGGCGCTGCCGCCGTCGCCGCCGGTGGCATACCGGACGCCGATGCCGCACCGAAGCGCAAGGCCATGGCAGGCGGTTCCTGCGCCAGCGCCAGCCTGCCGCCGCTGAAAGCCCGGCTGGGTCATCAGTTCGGTACCCTGACCGATCATTCCGCCGCCTGGGTGGCGCGCTTTGGCGTGGATGCGATCTGCACCAGCCCGAAAGTGGAGGATCCCGACCGTCTCTATCCCACCATGGAAGAGATGAACAAGATGCTCGACCTCGCCAATAAGTGGAAGGTGAAGATCGAGCTGGTGGACAGCGTGCTCTTGACCTCGTCGCTGATCGACAAGGAAAAACATCCCGCCATCATGCTGGCCCAGAGCCCGGAGCGCGACCGCGACATCGAGGCCTTCCAGAATCACATCAAGACTGTGCTGCGACCGGCATCCGCACCCTGAAATACAACATGTCCATCCTGGGCGTGGTGCGCCTGGATGAAGTGCCGGGCCGTGGCGACGCCGTCTACAATCGCTGGAATTATGAAGACGCGGTGGCCAAGAATCCGCCGCTGACCCGCGCCGGCGTGGTCAATGCCGACGCCTTCTGGGAGCGCATCGATTACTTCCTGTCCCACGTCGTGCCGGTGGCCAATGAATACAAGGTCCGCATCGCCTGCCATCCCCAGGATCCGGGCATGCCGCCGCAAGGCTATCGCGGCGTCGACCGGGTGCTGGGCACCATCGACGGGCTGAAGAGCTTCATCAGCATGCATGAAAGCACCTATCACGGGCTGAACTTCTGCCAGGGCACGGTGTCGGAGGATCTGTTCCATCCCAATGACGAGCTCCCCGACGTGATCCGCTATTTCGGCAGCCGCAAGAAGATCTTCAACGTCCATTTCCGCAACATCCGCGGCGGTCGTAACAACTTTGTCGCCGAGATGTTCCCCGACGAGGGCGATGTCGATTTCGTCAAGATACTGAAGGTCTATCGCGAAGTCGGCTATGAGGATCTTCTGATGCCCGACCATTCGCCGGTCGTTCCCGGTGAATTGAACGACCAGCCAGCGGGAAAACTTTCCGTTCGAGTTCGGCTATATCCGCGGACTGATCCAGTCCGAAAAGCATCTCGTCTGAGCGTGACGCCGCATACGCGGACATGGCAGAGCGCCGCCTTGCTGGCGGCGCTCTGTTTTTTTGCGGGCACCGCCAGCGCCCTGAGCATGAGACGGCGCCGCAAGCCACAACGCCTGCGCCCGAAACCAGCCAGGCCGCACCCGTCACCGTTGACGTAACGGTCGGCGATGCCCGGATGCAGGCGCCAGATGACAGCACCTGGCTGCTGTATGGCCGCAGCTATGCCCAGCAGCGCTTTTCGCCGCTGACTGAGATCACCCGCGACAATGTGAAGAAGCTGGCGCCTGTCGCCATCATCCAGACCGGCAACCTGGGACCGCTGGAGGTTTCGCCCATTGTCGTGAACGGGGTGATGTACATTGTCACCGCCAGCGATGATGTCCGCGCCTATGACGCGGCCAACGGTCATATCCTGTGGAGCTATGATCCCAAGCTGGGTTTCAGTGACGTCTGCTGCGGGCCGGAGGCGCGGGGCGTCGCTGTTGCCTATGGCAAGGTTTATGTCGCGCGGCTGGACGGTGTGGTGGTGGCGCTGGATGCCAAGAGCGGCAAAGAGGTCTGGAAGTCGGACCGCAGCGCCACCCTGCCCTCCGATCCAGATTATTATTCCTTCACCGCGGCTCCGATAGTCTATGACGGCATGGTGATTATCGGCGGCCGGCGGGGAATGGCCGATCCGGGGCTTTGTCCAGGCTTATGATGCCCAAAGCGGCAAGCTGGTCTGGCGCTTCCGCACCACGGCCGCACCCGATGAGCCCGGCGGCAAGAGTTGGGCGGGCGACGCTGGAAATATGGCGGCGGCTCGGTGTGGGACACGGTCACGGTGGATCAGGCCCAGGACCTGATCCTGTTCGCCACCGGCAATCCCAATCCCGACAATTGGGGCGCCAATCGCAAGGGCGACAATGCCTATACCGATTCCATCGTCGCCATTCACGCCCATGACGGCAAGCTCGCCTGGTGGCACCAGATCGTGCCGCATGATCTGTGGGACTATGATCAGGCTTCGCCCGTGACACTGTTCGACGCCGATGACGGCCATGGCCGCCGCGTGCCCAGCCGTGGAAGCAGGCAAAAGCGGCGATGCGGTGATCGTCGATCCGTTTATGGCAAGCTCCTGCGCAAGATTGCGTTCGTGGAACACAGCGCCAACCAGTACACGATGCCGTCCGACAAACCGGTTACGCTTTATCCTGGCGCCAATGGCGGCAACGTCTGGTCGCCCGGCGCCTTCTCGCCGCTGACGCGCTTCTTCTACATCCAGGGCAACAATGCCGCCTGGACCTATACCGGCAGGAAGACCGATCCCTATGATCCCGCCAGGCCGATGGTGGGCGCCAACGGCGGTGGCGGCATGAAACTGGAAATGGACGGACCCAACCGTTCTGATCGCGCCCTACGGCAGCCTGTCGGCGATCGACGTGGATAGCGGCAGGATCGCCTGGCAATACCGTTCGCCGCTTTTCATGCAGGGCGGGGTGATGACGACTGCCTCCAATCTGGTCTTCGCGGGCGAAGAGACCGGCGATTTCGATGCCTTTGACGCCAGGACCGGCGAGAAGCTGTGGAACTTTTATCTGGGCGTTGCCGTGATGGCGCCACCCGTCAGCTACCGGATCGCAGACACCCAATACGTCGCGGTCGCGGCCGGTGGTGCGGGCGGCGGCGGCTACACCAAGATCATGAGCGACCTGGGACGCCCCGCCTATGGCGGTGTGATCGCGATCTTTGCGCTGCACTGAAAACAGTTCGCGCAATTGATTCTCGCGCGCAAAGCCGTTCATCTAGATGAACCTCAGATGAATGGCGTGAAACTCCGCCACATTGATGAACCTCACTGAACAGTGCGACGAACGCGTGTACGATTTGGTGCTTATAGAACGGGCATTTCACGCATCGCGCGCATTGTCGATGCGCGTGTAAGAACTCGTTTGCCGCTTTCAATTGTTCCGTGCGCGAAAAACGAAATTCGACTCGCCAATTTAAAAATTTGAGAGCAAGGTAAATGTGTAGGGCGCGGCAATGGGGCTGGGCTCTCCGTACACAGAGAAAATCCATGTCGGGAATCGCGAAGGCCGCGTTGGCCGCCGCATTGCTGAACTGCGGCTTGTTGACTGCTTCAGCGGAAGATAACTTCTGGTCAATGGCTCAAGGACGGGGATTGTGCCCTGTACAGCGCCGGCGCGGGGTCCGGTGACAGTCGTGAGATGGACCGGCGAATGTGTGGACGGTTATGCCGAAGGGCTGGGTACCGCCACCTTCACCCATGACGGCCAGAGCCAGAGCTTTACCGCCAATTTCACCCATGGCGTGATCCCCGATGGACATATCATCACCCGTTGGGCCAAGGCTGGAGCTATACGGCGAGACCGTGGCGGGGCGTTTCAATGGCGCGGGCATCCTGGCCACCGATACCTCCGACCGGTTCGAAGGCCAGTGGACCGACGGCAAGATGAACGGCTTCGGCATCCTGCGCCGCGCCAATGGCGAGCTTTACGGCGGCGACGGAGACGACAAGCCCAATGGCGACGGCGAGCTGCGCCGCGCCGACGGCACCAAGATCGGTGGCCGGTACTTTCGTCGATGGCAGCTTGCCCAGGCCAAGGCCGCGCCTTCCGACACAGCCCAGCGCATTCAGGTCGCTGCCCATGAACGCACCGGACGCATCCAAAGCCCCAACGCGCCGTTCGGCAGCGTGTCAGGCAAGACCCTGATCGGGGTGGATGGCTCCTCCATCGCGCTGACCCTGATCGAAGGCGGCATGGAACTGCAGGTCGTTCCCGCCGACAGCACCGCGCAAAACCACCTTCACCTTCATGACCGACCGCATGGGCACGGTGGTGGAAGACAGCGGCAGCCCCGCCGCCGGCTCCAGTGTCACCGGCTTCTTCCGGCTGACCGGCAAGGGCGTGGAGATCCGCTATTCCGACGGCCGTTCCGCCCATGTTGTCGAGCCAATCCCGATGGCGGCGTGCAGATGGTGCTGGACAGCCAATATCAGGGGCAGCCTGCCGCGCCTGGTATCCAGGCCGGACGGTGTTTTCAGCGAGGCCGAAAAGAAAATGGCGCTGAACGCCTATGCCACCAGGCTGGGGCTGCCGGTTTCCGCCAGCGACACCAGCAATGGCTGCTCGGCTTCCGCCTCGGCGCAACCGGCCAGCATCTCGCCGTCAACGCCTGTGCCAGGTGCGATCGCGCCGTCGACCGTCACGCCCAAGGCCAAGCTCGAACGCCATGTCCAGGCCAAACCGCCTCAGGCGCATGTGGCCAAGGCGTCGTATCACATCGGCGACTATCAGCCGGCTGCCAATCCCAAAGCCGGGCTTGACGCCGTCGAAATTTCCGAGGGCGACTCGGCGGCGCGGCGCGCGGCGTAGCCTCCGTTGGAGAGGCCGACGGCGTAGGTCTTTTCCGGCGCGCGGCCAGTACGGTGCTTGACGGCGAGCACCTTCGAGAAGACGGCGAGAGCCTCCAGGCGCTCGGCCCAGCGCGCGATGCCGGCTTCGGGAACCATCGACATCAGCATCGTGGTTCCGTCGAGGAGCGTCCGCCGGACGCCCTTGTCGGTGGAGGCGAAGGCGTAGCCGCGGCTCAGCAGGAAATCGGAGAAGTACAGGTCGTAGGCGTTTTCGTCGGTGATGCCGGGCGAGGCGGCGGCGACCGAGCCCGTTCCAGTCCCGCGGCAGGCGCAGGACGAAGCGCGCCTGGTGATCGTCGGGCAAGGTCCCCGCGATCAGGAGCCCCGGGACCGGCGCGCCGATCTTCGGCCAAAGCTCCCTCGGGGCCATGATGTGCTGGGCGTCGAGGGGGACGGTTTCGTCGCGCGGCGCGCGTCGTGAGGTCGGAGACCTCCCTGCTCGTCGAGCGCCGCCG
>CAWHLV010000070.1:0-8265 GCA_963830095.1 uncultured Alphaproteobacteria bacterium | reverse complement strand
ATTACAGTTGCGTTTTCTGTTTGAGCTTTGTGCGCTTGATGTGGTCGAGGCGAGCTTCGGCTTGATGGGCCCTGCGCCAGAGTGACCAAGCGATGATGTGGGCGGGTTGAATGCGTCGGGGGGCGAGCTTTATGGCAATGCGGCGGATTTCCTGGAGCGACCAGCGGATGAGGATGGCTTGTCCTGTCCGCAGCTGCCGCAGTGTTTTTTTGAGCGGTACAGCATTGGCGTGATGACGTATGCTGGCCATCATGGCGAAGGCGAGCATGACCAGCGAGACATGCCGGTGCCAGCCGTCCCAGGACCGGCTCTCGTTGTGATCGAGACCGAACTCGTTCTTGGCAGTTTCGAAGCTGTCCTCGATGGCCCAACGATGGCCTTCTATCGCCACCAGCTTTGTTATGGCCGTCCCCTTCGGACACCAGGTGGAGAAGAAGGCAAGATCTGTTGGATTGGCAATGCTGCGCCGGATCAACAGCCCGCGCGTCCATGGCCCGGCTAGGGTGTCGCTATATTCGCTGACATCAAGATCGGCCAATTCGAGATAGGCCCAATCGTGCAGCCGCGGACCTTTGGTTCCTTCCCCCGATGACAGGCGCCGCCAAGCGCTCTTGGAAAGGCTCTGGGTGATCTCTTCTGCAGTCCCCGCGAACAAAGCTCTCTTGCCCCAGGTGTTGAACACATGGTTAGCGGCGGCGCCCAGGACATAGCCTTTGCCCGCTTTGCGCAGGAGGTTCACGATGTCCCCCGTTCCGTACACCGTGTCAGCAGCGACAAACGGAGAACGGCACCTTCGCGGCGATGGCGCGGGCTATCATTTTGCGCGCGATCTGAGGTTTGGTGGCAAAGCTGACCCCGTCGGGGACATGCGCCGCTTTCAGGCGGTTGCGATCGTCCGTCCATTCTTTCGGCAGATAAAGCGCCCGATCGATGAAAGCGTGGCCATGCCGCGACACATATGTGGCGAACACACCGATCTGGCAGTTGGTGATCTTGCCTGCCGATCCGGTGTATTGCCGCGCTACTCCGCACGAGGCTTTACCCTGCTTCAAAAAGCCGGTCTCATCTATGACCAGAACCGCCTCCGGATCGCTCAGCGTTTCCAGCGCATATTCGCGCACGATGTCGCGCAAGGCGTCCGCATTCCAGTTCCCGCGTCCCAGGATTGCTTGCTGTCGCCACGGGCCAGGATCACCCGCCGCCTCCGCCCGCATCCAGCCCGTCTTGCGCGGCTCGTTGCTCAACAGCCCGTCCAGAAACTGGCTCGCCGAGGCCGCAACACGGCCCTGGCTAAACAATGGGCGCATCCGCCCATTCACATCTCGTAACGCCGATGCCCAAAGCTCAAGCGTTGTCTCAGCCGATCCACCAGCCATCCATGATCTCCCGAATCATGGTGACATATGGATTCAGAACTTCGCAGAAAACGCAACTGTAATGCTAGCCGTCCCGGTAGACTTTTTCGCGCCGTTCATGCCGTTCTTGCGCCCCCGCGCGCGGAGCGCGCCATAAAAGAACGAGGCGCAAGGACTAATCGTCCCTGTAGACCTTTTCGCGCCGCTCGTGACGTTCTTGCGCCTCGATCGACAAGGTGGCGATTGGGCGCGCATCCAGCCGCTTGAGCGAGATCGGCTCGCCGGTTTCCTCGCAGAAACCATAGGAGCCGTCCTCGATCCGGCGCAGCGCCGAGTTGATCTTGGCGATCAGCTTGCGCTGGCGGTCGCGGGTACGAAGTTCCAATTGCCGTTCGGCCTCGGTGGAAGCGCGATCCGCCAGATCGGCATGCGGCACGGTTTCCGCTTGCAGGTTCTGGATGGTTTCGCGGCTTTCCTTGAGGATCTCGTCTTTCCAGAGATTGAGCTTGCGGCGGAAATATTCACGCTGACGCTCATTCATGAAGGGCTCGTTTTCCGACGGACGATAGTCGGCAGAGACCTGGGTTCCCATGCACACTCCTTCGACACGTGGGGCGGGAGACTCAAGCCATAAACCGCCCCTGAGGGCCGGGGTTATAGCCATCCCGGCAAGACAAGCGCAAATGGAATTGCATGAGACGGTAAGTGGCGCACAGAAAACAGGCAGGCGCGTCCGAAAGCACGGCTTTTCGGGTGTTTTGCGCCCCTTGGTGCGGCACCGGACGGTCGCAAAACTGTCCCTGAGGCTCCATGGCCGCGTCACAAAAAGTTTTTGCTGCAACGCGAAACTTAGGGCCGCGCCATCCCTTTCCTTTTGTTATCGCAGCGCACAATCCCCAAGGAGCCCCACATGGACGAAACCCATATCGAGCATGGCCAAAGTGAAAGCGGCCCGGCCAAGGCCGTTTCCCAACTGAGCGAATCCATGGCCCACACGGCGGAAAGCCACCGCGCCCTGATCCAGGAAATGACCATCTTCGCCAAGGACGAAGGCCTTCGCTTCGCCAACCTGCGCCTGGAGCGCAATGGTCAGGCGATGGACAAGCTGCAGAACTGCCATGGCATCCCCGGCCTGATCGGCGTGCAGCAGGAATGGCTGCGCGATTTCGTGCAGGACTATATGGGCCAGAATATGCGCCTGGCCGGCGCGCTTCGCGGCCTGACCCAGAATGTCATGGCGTGCGCGTCCGAGAACATGGACCATGCCCAGCACATCGCCAACGAAATGGCCCAGGAAACCAATCAGCAGATGAGCCACATCGCTGATGAAGTGAACACCTACGTCCAGCAGCCGGTACACTGATTCCCGCAAGGAATTCGCAAAGGCCCGGCCGGCAACGGCCGGGCCTTTTGTCTTGACTAACGTATAACTGTGAGGTTATGAATAGAACAGATAACCCATGGGCTATGCTTTGCCGGCTTCCCGCGATCTGTTGTTCAAGACCCTGGCCGATCCCACCCGCCGCGCCATCTTTGAAAGATTGTGCCGCAAGGGGAACAGACGGTGGGGGTGCTGACGGTGCAGGCCGGCGTCTCCCAGCCGGCCGTGTCCAAGCACCTGGGTGTGTTGAAGCAGGCGGGCCTGGTCAAGGACCGGCACGAAGGCCGCGAGACCCACTACAGCGCGCAACCCGGCGCGCTGGCGCCGCTAATCGACTGGACCAGCAGCATGGTCGGCTTCTGGCAAAACCGCTTCGACCAGCTGGAAGACTTGCTGAGGAGAATGGACCAATGAGCGATACCCAGATACGCACGGTCGTTGTCGAACGCGAAGTTCCTTTTGCGCCCGAAAAGATCTGGCGCGCGCTGACCCAGCCCCATCTGATCGCGGAATGGCTGATGAAAAACGACTTCGAACCCGTCATCGGCCATCGCTTCACCCTTAGTGGCGATTGGGGTTCGGTGGACTGCAAAGTCCTGACCCTCGAGCCGAACAAAAGCCTGTCTTACACCTGGGGCGGGATGGGTCTGGACAGCACCGTTACCTTGACGCTGACCCCCACCGGGGCAGGAACCCATCTGCGCGTGGAACAGATGGGCTTCAAGCCGGATCAGCAACAGGCCTATCATGGGGCCGCCTTTGGTTGGCAAAAAGTTCCTCGCCAACCTTGAACAGGTTCTGGAGAAACAGGTGTGACGGGAAAGTCGCCTTCCCAGTTGATAGACGCCAGAATCAAGGAGCTGGGTGACTGGCGCGGCGAGATGCTGGGCCGTGTGCGCGCCGTGATCAAGGATGCCGATCCGGACGTCATCGAGGAATGGAAGTGGGGCGGGGTCCCGGTGTGGTCGCACGACGGAATCCTCTGCACCGGTGAAACTTACAAGGCCGTGGTGAAGTTGACCTTTGCCAAGGGGGCGTCGCTGGATGATCCCGCGGGCCTTTTCAATTCCAGCCTGGAGGGCAGCACGCGGCGCGCCATCGATTTCCATGAAGGCGACAAGCTCAATGCGCGCGCCCTGAAAAATCTGATCCGCGCGGCAGTGGCCTGCAATCAGGCCAAATCGAAGAAGAAAGCGCCCGCCTCGCCGAAGGGGCGTAAAAGCAAGAAGGGGTGACGTTCCGGCGAGCTTCAGATAGGGCTCGGTCCTTGGCCGGGCCTCGCACTTTTTGTGAGCCCTGCCGGGGAGGCCTGCCGCGGCGCGGCACTACGCTTTCGCTAGGGCATCGAAAAAAAGGCCCGCCGGAAGGCGGGCCTTTTTATTCAATGGTTGCGGGGACAGGATTTGAACCTGTGACCTTCAGGTTATGAGCCTGACGAGCTACCGGGCTGCTCCACCCCGCGTCATGTCTCAGCCATGTGAGAGGGTGCGCGGATATAAGCTTTTGCCCACCACCTGTCCAGCCTGGTTTTTTCCCGGTTTTCCGCCTTTTTGAGGGTTTAAGGGAATTTAACCCCGGGGCCCCTAGTTTGGGTAAGCGTTGCCTGCCGGAGCCCCCCATGTGTCTGAAGATTCGTGCCCTGGCCCTTTCGATCGGGCTGGTTGCACTGACTTCACCCGGTGCTTTCGCCGATGGCATGTTCGACGAAGGCAAGCTTTTGGCCACCGGCGGCGTCTCCCAGGTGGAAGGTGCGGGCGGCGGCGGTCTGGCCAGCTGGGCCATGATCACCGGCTATGGCACCGACCACGGCATCGGCGTCAATGGCCACTACACAGCGGTCGCGCTGCCCGATTACAACCTACACACCGCCGGCGTGGCGGTCGGCCTCTACGACCGGCTCGAGCTCTCTTACGCCTGGCAGGGCTTCGACACCCAGGATGTCGGCGGCATGCTGGGCCTGGGCCGCAGCTTCGTCTTTCATCAGAACATCTACGGCGCCAAGCTGAAAGTCCTGGGCGACGCGATCTATGACCAGGACAGCTGGGTGCCCCAGGTCGCGGTCGGCGTGCAGCACAAGGAAAACGACCGCCCCGCCATCATCGCGGCGGTGGGCGGCAAGGGCAGCGTCGGCACCGATTTCTATCTAGCCGCCAGCAAGCTGTTTTTGGCCCAGAGCCTTCTGGTCAATCTCACCATGCGCGAAACCAAGGCCAACCAGTTCGGCATCCTGGGCTTTGGCGGCGACAAGCATGACGACTATTCCACCCAGTTCGAAGGCTCGGCCGCCTATCTGTTCAGCCGCCAGTTCGCCACCGGTGTGGAGCTGCGCACCAAGCCCAGCAATCTTGCCATCGCCAAGGAAGGCGAAGCCTGGGACCTGTTTGCCACTTATTTCTTCAACAAGAACCTGTCTCTCGACGGCTGGCCTATGCCGACCTCGGAAACATCGTGATCAAGGACGACCAGCACGGCGCCTATCTGTCGCTGCAGGCCGGCCTTAATGAGGGAGTGACGTGATGAAACGCCTTGCCGCCATATCCATCCCGCTTTTTCTGGCTTTCACCGTTGCGGTGCGTGCTGAAGACACGCTGTACTCCGACATGGGCGGCCAGCCCGGGATCGACAAGATCGCGGATGTCTCGGTGGACAATCATCTTGCCGATCCCCGCATCAAGGACATCTTCTCGCAATTCAAACATCGACCGCATTTGCGCCGAATTGAAGGACCAGTTCTGCATCACCTCGCGGGTGGTCCCTGCCGCTATACCGGCCACTCGACATGGAGGCCACGCACAAGGGCCTGCACCTGACCAACGCCAATTTCAACGCCCTGGTCGAAGACCTGCAGCCGGCGATGGACTTCCTGCAATATCCCGTTTGCGACCCAGAACCGTTTTCTGGCACGGCTGGCGCCGCATGCAGCATCAGGTGGTGACGCGATGAAAAAACTTGCGTCCGCTTTTCCTGCTGGCGCCCTGGCCTGCCTTTGCCGCCGACGAGGCCCACACCATCGTCCAGAAGGGCCGCGCCTTTCATCCGGGCGAGGTCACCATCAATCGTGGCGAAAGCCTGACCTTCACAAACGACGACGAGTTCATCCACCAGATCTATTCCACAGGCCCAGCTTCAGCTTCGACACGGACGAGAAAAACCCGGGCGAAAATATTACCGAAACCTTTACGGCATCGGGAACCTTCGAGGTCCACTGTCACATTCATCCCAAAATGAAACTGGTGGTGCACGTAAAATAACCGGAAATGGGGGCTTTTCCGGTTCCTATGCCCCCCGCTGTGGGGTGACCTTAAGCGCCCATAAACCCGCCCGTTGCCAACATATCGGCAGAAGTGCGGGTAGCCGCGTTTGTAATGGCGAAATACTCCATCGGCGCGAAGATATTTGGCAGCCTTCGTGGCGATGAGCCTGATCATCGCGGCGACGGGGTATGGCGGCTATCGGGTGCTGTCCGCGGCCGGCAACATCGCTGTCGTCACCTACGACGGCCCGTTGATGGCGATTTCCTATTCCCGCGCCGCCGCATACAGATTTCATCCAGATGCAGGTGCTGGCGCAGCGCTTCGAACAGGCCCCGCCCGAGGCGCGGGCCGACCTCGCCTCCGAGACTCAGCGATATGGCCTCCGTCTTTCAGCGGTGACCTGGATGTCGCTGCGCAAGCTGCGCCTCAGCGCCCTCGATGAACGTCAGCATCGATTGCGGAGATCGCGCCCCTGGTCAAACGCTGGCGCGCGGCCCAGGCCAGCGGCGATCATGCCGGGCACGGCCAGGCTGGATGACGCGATCGGCGGCAAGTTCGATCTGCTGATCGAACTGATCACCGATCATAGCTTTGTCGCCCGCCGGCAGACCGTGACCAATATCGGCGATTTCAAATATGCCAGCATCGCCATGACGATTTTCGGCCTGCTGCTGGCGGCCGGAATCACCTGGATCCTGCGCAGCCGCATCGTGCGGCCGCTGCGCGCGGCGGCCAGCGTTGCCGACCGCATTGCCGGCGGCGAGATTGCAGACCGACCATCCCGCAGGGCGGGGCAGACGAGACCGGCACGCTGCTCAAATCCATGACGGTGATGCAGGACAGCATCCGCGAGGCGATGACGCGCGAGAAAGAGCTGCGCCGCTCGGCCGAAAACCGGCTGGTGGATGCGCTCGAGACCAGCCGCGAAGGCGTGATGCTGGTGGCACTCCGACGGCAAAATCGCCATGTCCAATTCCACCCTGCGCGGCTTCTTCCCGGCCATCGCTTATCAGCCGATGCCCGGCACCCAGTTCGACACCGCGCTGGCGATGATCCAGAGCCAGCTCGGTGCCTAGCCCAGGTGGCGAGCGAGGACGTCACGACGTCCGGCCATGCCGAGCTGGAGCTGGCTGGACGGCCGCTGGCTGCGCATGACCGGCAGCGCCACCTCTGAAGGCGGCTCGATCTTCTTCCTGTCGGACTTCACCGCCATCAAGGAGCGCGAGGAGAGCCTGCGGCGCGCCAAGCGCGAAGCCGACGCGGCCAATGCCTCCAAGAGCCGCTTCCTGGCCAACATGAGCCATGAGCTGCGCACGCCGCTCAATGCCATCATCGGCTTCTCCGAGATTATCAGCGGCCAGTTCTTCGGCGATGTCGGCAATGACCGCTATCTCGATTATTCCAGCGACATCCTGAAGCAGCGGCCGCCATCTGCTGGCTGTGATCAATGACGTGCTGGACCTGTCCAAAAGCGAGGCCGGCAAGATGGTGCTGGCGGCGCGCGAAACCGATATGGCCGATGTGCTTGCCGGATTGCATCGCCATGGTGCGCGAACAGTGCGCCGACGCCGGCCTGTGCTTCGACCGTAGCGGGCCTGGATTAGGAGCAGCCGCTCGTCCTGAACGGCGATCCGGCCAAGCTGCGCCAGATCTTCCTCAATCTTCTGTCCAACGCCATCAAGTTCACCGAAAAGGGCGGCGCCATTTCACTGGCTCGTCGCGGCCTCGGGCATCCAGTATCGCGGTGACGGTGGCCGACACCGGCATCGGCATGATCCCCGGAGGATATGCGAGATTGCTTTCCAGCCCTTCGGCCAGGTCGATAACCGGCTGGAGCGCCGCTACGAAGGCACTGGGCTTGGGTTTGCCTTTGACCAAGGCGCTGGTGGATCTGCACGGGGCGACCATCATGTATCGACAGCGCCCGCGGACAGGGTACGCGTGTAACCGTCACTTTCCCCGTGGCCGAGCCGTGGAATTGGCGCGAAGCCGTCTAGGCCTCCTGCTTCTGAAGCCGCGCGCATGTGTTCTCGGGCGGTCTGGATGGCGCGCACAAACCCACCGGATCGGCAATGGTCGGCGTGGTCACCGGTATCCACGCCGGTGCCTTCGATCCTCACCGCGCCATAGCCGAAGATGCGGCCCAGAATGGATTGGTTCACCCGCACGCCTTCGATATTGGGCAGCGCGATCTCATTGGTGCGCATGGCAAAGAGGCCGTAGCGTTCGACAAAGCGGTGACTGGTGACACCGATTTCCGTTGACCATTTGCGCG
>CAWHLV010000069.1:0-31611 GCA_963830095.1 uncultured Alphaproteobacteria bacterium | reverse complement strand
GGAATGCCGACAGTCAATCAGCTCATTCGCAAGCCGCGCGGCGCCAAGCCGAAGCGCAACAAGGTTCCTGCCCTGCAGCAGTGCCCGCAGAAGCGCGCGGTCTGCACCCGCGTCTACACGACGACGCCGAAGAAGCCGAACTCCGCGCTGCGCAAGGTCGCCAAGGTGCGCCTGACCAACGGTTTCGAAGCGCTGACCTACATTCCCGGCGAAGGCCACAATCTTCAGGAGCACAGCGTGGTCCTGATCCGCGGCGGCCGCGTGAAGGACTTGCCGGGCGTGCGTTACCACATCATCCGCGGCGTGCTGGACACCCAGGGCGTCAAGGATCGCAAGAAGCGCCGCTCGCTCTATGGCGCCAAGCGTCCGAAGTAAGGAGATACAGATGTCACGCCGCCACCGCGCCGAACGCCGCGAAATCACCCCGGACGCCAAGTTTGGCGATCTCGTTCTCGCCAAGTTCATGAACTCCCTGATGTATGACGGCAAGAAGTCGGCCGCCGAAGGCATCATCTATGGCGCTTTCGATACCATCGCCGCCAAGACCAAGCAGGATCCGCTGGTCGTGTTCCACGAAGCGCTGCGCAATGTCTCGCCGGCGCTGGAAGTGCGCTCCCGCCGCGTCGGTGGCGCCACCTATCAGGTGCCCGTCGAAGTGCGCACCGACCGCAGCCGCGCGCTCGCCATCCGCTGGCTGATCACTGCCGCGCGCGGCCGCAACGAGCCCACCATGCAGGGCCGCCTTTCGGGCGAACTGATGGACGCCGCCAACAATCGCGGTTCCGCCGTCAAGAAGCGCGAAGACACCCACAAGATGGCCGACGCCAACCGCGCCTTCTCCGCACTATCGCTGGTAACCCGGACACGCTCCCATGGCCCGCACCACGCCCCTTAACATGTACCGGAATATCGGGATTGCCGCGCACATCGACGCCGGCAAGACCACCACGACCGAACGCATCCTTTATTACACCGGCAAGTCCCACAAGATCGGCGAAGTCCATGACGGCGCCGCCACCATGGACTTCATGGAGCAGGAACAGGAACGCGGCATCACCATCACCTCGGCCGCGACGACCTGCTACTGGAAAGAACACCGGATCAACATCATCGACACGCCCGGCCATGTGGATTTCACGATCGAAGTCGAGCGCTCGATGCGCGTGCTGGACGGTGCGGTTGCGGTGTTCGACGCGGTCGCCGGCGTGGAGCCCCAGTCCGAGACCGTGTGGCGCCAGGCCGACAAGTATCACGTGCCGCGCATCTGCTTCGTCAACAAGATGGATCGCACCGGCGCCGACTTCCAGCGCTGCGTCGACATGATGATCGACCGGTTGGGCACCCGCCCGATGATCATCGCATGGCCGATCGGCGGCGAAGCGGACTTCAAGGGCATCGTCGACATCGTCAAGATGAAGGCGCTGGTCTGGCACGACGAGCAGCTGGGCGCGAAGTTCGACGAGCTCGACATTCCCGCCGAATATGCCGACAAAGCGGCCGAACTGCGTGCCGCTTTGGTGGAAATGGCCGTCGAGGAAGACGATACCTTGATGGAAGCCTATCTCGAAAAGGGGCAGGAGCCGTCGGTCGAAGATCTCCAGAGATGTATCCGCAAGGGCACCAACAGCTTCCATTTCGTCCCGGTGATGTGCGGCTCCGCCTTCAAGAACAAGGGCGTACAGCCTTTGCTCGACGCGGTTGTCGCCTATCTGCCGTCGCCGCTCGACATTCCGCCGCTGACCGGCTTGGTGCCGGGCACCGACAAGGAAGTGCCGCGTCCGCCGGATGACAAGGCGCCGTTCGCCGGTCTCGCCTTCAAGATCATGGACGACCCCTTTGTCGGCTCCATCACCTTTGTGCGCGTCTATTCGGGCACCGTCACCTCGGGCACCGGCGTGCTCAATTCGGTGAAGGACAAGACCGAGCGTGTTGGCCGCATGCTTCTGATGCATGCGAACTCCCGCGAAGACGTCAAGGAAGCCAATGCCGGCGACATCGTCGCTTTTGCCGGCCTCAAGCTCACCACCACGGGCGAAACCCTCTGCGATCCCAACGATCCGGTGATCCTGGAGAAGATGGAATTCCCCGATCCCGTCATCGAAGTGGCGATCGAGCCCAAGACCAAGGCCGACCAGGAAAAGATGGGCATGGCGCTGGTGCGCCTGGCCCAGGAAGATCCGTCCTTCCGCGTTTCCACCGACCAGGAAAGCGGCCAGACCATCCTCAAGGGCATGGGCGAACTGCATCTGGAAATCAAAGTCGACATCCTCAAGCGTACCTACAAAGTCGACGCCAATGTCGGCGCCCCCCAGGTGGCCTATCGCGAAACTCTCTCCAAGCCGGTTTCGGTCAAGTACACCCACAAGAAGCAGACCGGCGGTTCGGGCCAGTTCGCCGAAGTGACGATCGAGTTTGAACCGTTGCAGCCCGGCGAAGGCTTTGTGTTCGAGAATGAAGTCGTCGGCGGCGCGATCCCGAAGGAATTCATTCCGGCCGTCGAGAAGGGCCTCAAGACCCAGAAGGAATCGGGCCTGCTGGCCGGCTTCCCGGTGATCGATTTCAAGGCCACCCTGGTGGACGGCAAGTATCACGAAGTCGACTCCAACGCGCTGACCTTCGACATCGCGGCGCGCGCGGCGTTCCGCGAACTGGCTTCGCGCGGCGCCGTCAAGCTGCTCGAGCCGATCATGAAGGTGGAAGTCGTGACGCCGGAGGATTTCCTCGGCGGCGTGATCGGCGACCTGAACAGCCGCCGCGGCCAGGTGCAGGGCACCGACAGCCGCGGCAACGCCCAGGTCGTCACCGCCATGGTGCCGCTGGCCAACATGTTCGGCTACATCAACACCCTGCGCTCCATGTCTCAGGGACGCGCGCAGTATTCGATGCAGTTCGATCATTACGAGCAGGTGCCGCAGGCGATCGCGGACGAAGTCAAAGCCAAATACGCCTAACTCGCAGATTCACGGAGAACACCCATGGGTAAAGCAAAGTTTGAACGTAACAAGCCGCACTGCAACATCGGCACGATCGGCCATGTCGATCATGGCAAGACGTCTTTGACGGCAGCGATCACGAAGGTGCTGGCGGAGACCGGTGGCGCGACGTTCACGGCCTATGACCAGATCGACAAGGCGCCGGAAGAAAAGGCGCGCGGCATCACCATTTCGACCGCGCATGTCGAGTACGAGACCAAGGCGCGCCACTACGCCCATGTCGACTGCCCCGGCCATGCCGACTATGTGAAGAACATGATCACCGGCGCCGCCCAGATGGACGGTGCGATCCTGGTGGTTTCGGCCTCGGACGGCCCGATGCCGCAGACCCGCGAACACATCCTTCTGGCCCGCCAGGTCGGCGTGCCGGCGCTGGTGGTGTTCATGAACAAGTGCGACATGGTCGACGATCCGGAGCTGCTGGACCTGGTGGAGATGGAAGTGCGCGAGCTGCTGTCTTCCTATCAGTTCCCGGGCGACGATATCCCGATCGTGCGCGGCTCGGCCCTGATGGCGCTGGAGAACAAGGAACCCAAGCTCGGTCATGACGCGATCCTGGAGCTGATGAAGGCTGTCGACGAATTCATTCCCCAGCCGGAGCGTCCGATCGACAAGCCGTTCCTGATGCCGATCGAAGACGTGTTCTCGATCTCGGGCCGCGGCACGGTTGTGACCGGCCGCGTGGAACGTGGCGTGGTGAAGGTTGGCGAGGAAGTCGAGATCATCGGCATTCGCCCGACTTCCAAGACCACGGTCACGGGCGTTGAGATGTTCCGCAAGCTGCTGGACCAGGGTCAGGCGGGCGACAATATCGGCGCGCTGCTGCGCGGTATTGAACGTGAGGGCATCGAGCGCGGCCAGGTTCTGGCCAAGCCGGGCAGTGTCACGCCCCATACCGTGTTTGTGGCGGAAGCCTATATCCTGACCAAGGAAGAGGGTGGCCGTCATACGCCGTTCTTCGCCAACTACCGTCCGCAGTTTTATTTCCGCACCACCGACGTGACCGGCATCGTTAAGCTGCCGGCGGGCACGGAAATGGTGATGCCGGGCGACAACATCTCGGTGGAAGTCGAGCTGATCGTTCCGATCGCGATGGAAGAGAAGCTGCGCTTCGCCATCCGTGAAGGCGGCCGCACCGTCGGCGCCGGCGTCGTCGCAAAGATCTTGAAGTAATCGAAGCCGGATATCGAAGGAACCAACCTATGCAAAGTCAGAATATCCGCATCCGGCTCAAAGCCTTCGATCATCGGATCCTCGACAATTCGACGCGGGAAATCGTCAACACGGCCAAGCGCACCGGCGCGCAGGTGAGGGGCCCGATTCCGCTCCCCACCGGCATCGAGCGCTTCACCGTGAACCGGTCCGCCCATGTCGACAAGAAAAGCCGTGAACAGTTCGAAATCCGGACGCACAAGCGTCTGCTAGACATCATCGAGCCCACTCCGCAGACCGTCGATGCTTTGATGAAGCTCGACCTGGCTGCCGGTGTGGACGTCGAGATCAAGTTGTAAGGAGCGTCAGGTGCGCACAGGCGTCATCACGCAGAAAATGGGCATGACCCGTCTGTTCTTGGCAGACGGTACTCATGTTCCGGTCACGGTCCTCAAGCTGGACGGCTGCGCCGTCACGGCTATCCGTACCCAGGAGAAGGACGGCTACTCCGCCATCCAGCTCGGGTCGGGCTTCGCCAAGCCGAAGAACGCCAACAAGGCGGAACGCGGCCAGTTTGCCAAGGCTGAGATCGAACCCAGAAAGAAAGTGGCAGAGTTTCGTGTCGATTCCGCGAACTTGCTGGAAGTCGGCGATCAGCTGCAGGCCGATCATTTCGTGGCTGGCCAGAAGGTGGACGTCACCGGCGTCACCATCGGCCGCGGTTTCACCGGCGCGATGAAGCGCTGGAACTTCCGCGGTCTGGAAGCCAGCCATGGCGTGTCGATCAGCCACCGTTCGCTCGGTGGTACCGGCGGCCGCCAGGATCCGGGCAAGACCTTCAAGAACAAGAAGATGCACGGCCATTACGGCACCGACAATGTCACCACCCAGAATCTGGAAGTGGCCAAGGTCGATGTCGAGCGCGGCCTGATCATGATCCGCGGCGCGGTGCCGGGCTCCAAGGGCGGTTGGGTGATGGTGCGCGACGCCGTCAAGCGCCCGCACAAGGATGTGCCGATGCCCGCTTCCGTAAAGAAGCGCGCTGCTGCTGCTCCGGCTCGCCGAAGAAGCGAAGGCTGAGGGCTAATCCATGAAGACCAAGGTTCTCAATCTCGACAACAAGGCCGCCGGCGACGTGGAACTCAACGACGCCATCTTCGGCCTGGAGCCGCGCCAGGATCTGATCCAGCGCGTGGTGGTGTGGCAGCTCGCCAAGCGCCGCAGTGGCCAGCACAAGGTGCAGACCCGCGGCGAGATCAACCGCACCAAGAAGAAGATGTACAAGCAGAAGGGCACCGGCCAGGCCCGTCACGGCGCCCGTTCGGCCCCGCTGTTCGTCGGCGGCGCCAAGGCCATGGGTCCGGTCAACCACTCTCACGAGTTCGACCTGCCTAAGAAGGTGAAGGCTCTGGGTCTGCGCCACGCGCTTTCGTCCAAAGCCAAGGCCGGTTCGATCGTCATTCTCGACGAAGCCAAGTCCAAGGACATCAAGACCGGCACGCTGGCCAAGCAGTTCGGCAAGCTCAATGTCGGCCGCGCCCTGGTGGTGGACGGGGAGTTCGACAAGAACTTCCAGCTCAGCGCCCGCAACCTGGCCGATGTGGCGCTGCTTCCCGTGGCCGGCATCAACGTCTACGACATCATGAGAAGCGACAAGCTGGTTCTGACCACTGCCGCCGTCAAAGCCATCGAGGCGCGCCTTGGTGAAGGGAGTGCGGCATGAGCATCAACTATGACGTGATCCTGTCGCCGGTAATCACCGAAAAAGCCACGCGCATGACCGAAGCCAATCAGGTCGTGTTCCGCGTGACGCTGGACGCCACCAAGCCCGCCATCGCCAAAGCGGTGGCCGACCTGTTCAAGGTCAAGGTCAAGGCGGTGAACACGGTGATCGTGAAGGGCAAGCGCAAGGCGGCCCGCGGCAAGATCTATACGCGCAGCGACATCAAGAAAGCGATCGTGACTCTCGAAGAGGGCCACCAGATCGACATCACGACGGGTCTATAAACCATGGCTCTGAAACAATATAAGCCCGCGACACCGGGTACCCGCCAGCTGGTGCTGGTGGACCGTTCCGACCTGCACAAGGGCGGCCCCGTCAAGGCGCTGACCGAAGGCAAGACCTCCAAGGGTGGCCGCAACAATACCGGCCGCATCGTGGTGCGTTATCAGGGCGGCGGTCACAAGCAGCGTTATCGCCTGATCGACTTCAAGCGCAACCGCTTCAACGAACCGGCCGTGGTCGAGCGTCTGGAATATGATCCCAACCGCACCGCCTTCATCGCGCTGATCAAGTACAAGGACGGCACCCTGGCCTACATCCTGGCGCCGCAGCGCCTGAATGTCGGCGACACGATTGTGTCCGGCGAGAAGGTCGACGTGAAGGTTGGCAATGCCATGCCGCTTGGCGCCATGCCGGTCGGCACCATCGTCCACAATATCGAGATGAAGCCGGGCAAGGGCGGCCAGGTCGGCGCGTTCCGCCGGCGCCTATGCCCAGTATCTGGGCCGCGACGGCAGCTATGCGCTGGTGCGTCTCAATTCCTCGGAAGTGCGCAAGATCCCGCTGACCTGCATGGCCACGGTGGGCGCGGTTTCCAATCCCGACCACATGAACGAAGTCATCGGCAAGGCTGGCCGCAATGTCTGGAAGGGCAAGCGTCCCCATGTCCGCGGCACCGCCATGAACCCGATCGACCATCCCCATGGCGGCGGCGAAGGCCGCACCAAGGGCGGCCGCCATCCGGTCACGCCCTGGGGCAAGCCCACCAAGGGCGCGAAAACCCGCGTCAACAAGCGCACCACCAAGTTCATCGTGCGCACCCGCAAAGGCAAGGCAAGCACATGACCCGTTCGATCTGGAAAGGCCCGTTCGTAGACGGCTATCTGCTCAAGAAAGCGGAAGCCGCGCGCTCGTCCGGCCGCAAGGACGTGATCAAGACCTGGTCGCGCCGTTCCACCATCCTGCCGCAGTTCGTGGGCGTCACCTTCGGCGTCTACAACGGCCACAAGCACATCCCCGTGCTGGTGACCGAGGACATGGTCGGTCACAAGCTGGGCGAGTTCTCGCCCACCCGCACCTTCCACGGCCACACCGGCGGCGGCGACAAGAAGGCGAAGAGGGCTTAAATGGGCAAGCAATCCCGCGCGCGCATCCTGGGTGGCCATCAGGCGATGGCCATCGCCCGCAACATCCGCGTCTCCCCGCGCAAGCTCAACCTGGTGGCGCAGCAGATCCGCGGCAAGAAGGTCGACAATGCGCTCAATGTGCTGACCTTCTCCCCGAAGCGCATCGCCGGCGTGGTCAAGAAGACCCTGCAGTCGGCCATCGCCAACGCCGAGAACAACCACGACCTGGATGTCGATGACCTGGTGGTCAAGGAAGCCAGTGTCGGCAAGAACCTGGTGATGAAGCGCTTCCATGCGCGCGCCCGCGGCAATGCCGGCGGCATCGAGAAGTTCTTCAGCCAGATCACCATCGTGGTGGAAGAGAAGCGCGAAGAGAAGGCCGAAGAAACCAAGCCTGCCGCCCGAGGCGATGCCAAAAAGGGCAAGGCTGCCGCCAACAAGACCACCGCCAAGAAACCTGCGGCCAAAAAGGCCAAGAAGGAAGCTGCCTAATGGGTCAGAAAGTTAATCCGACCGGCCTGCGCCTCGGCATCAACCGTACCTGGGACTCGCGCTGGTATGCGGGCAAGAAGGAATACGGCAAGCTTCTGCAGGAAGACATCAAGATCCGCGACTATCTCAGCGACAAGCTGAAGGCCGCCGGTGTCAGCCGCATCGTGATCGAGCGCCCGCACAAGAAGTGCCGCGTCACCATCCACTCGGCTCGTCCGGGCGTGGTGATCGGCAAGAAGGGCGCCGACATCGAGAAGCTGAAGAGCGACGTGCAGAAGTACACCACCGATGAGGTGCACCTGAACATCGTGGAAATCAGGAAGCCCGAAATCGACGCCAAGCTGGTGGCCGAGAACATCGCCCAGCAGCTGGAGCGCCGCGTCGCTTTCCGCCGCGTGATGAAGCGTTCGGTGCAGACGGCGATGCGCCTGGGCGCGCTCGGCATCCGCATCACCTGCTCGGGCCGTCTTGGGGGTGCCGAAATCGCGCGCGTGGAATGGTACCGCGAGGGCCGCGTGCCGCTGCACACCCTGCGTGCCGACATCGATTACGGCGTCGCCACCGCTTTCACCACCTATGGCACCTGCGGCGTCAAGGTCTGGATCTTCAAGGGCGAGATCATGGAACATGATCCCTTCGCCACCGAGAAGCGCCAGGCCGAAGCGGCCGAAGGCGGCAACCGTCCGCCGCGTGATCGCGAGCGCGCGCCCGCGGCCGCAGAGTAAAAGAGAAAAACCATGCTGTCACCCAAGCGCACAAAATTCCGCAAGCAGTTCAAGGGCCGCATCCACGGCGCTGCCAAGGCCGGCACCAAGCTGAACTTCGGCGCCTATGGCCTGAAGGCGCTGGAACCCGAACGCCTGAACGCGCGCGAGATCGAGGCCGCCCGCAGCGCCATCACGCGCGAGATGAAGCGCGCCGGCCGCGTCTGGATCCGCATCTTCCCGGACGTGCCGGTGTCCAAGAAGCCGGCCGAAGTCCGCATGGGCTCGGGCAAGGGCGCGCCGGAATTCTGGGTGGCCAAGGTCAAGCCGGGCCGCATCCTGTTCGAAATCGACGGTGTCGATCTGGCCACCGCCAAGGAAGCGATGCGCCTGGGCCGGCGAAACTTTCGATCGCGACCAAGTTCGTCACCCGCACGCTGTAAGAGAAGACCATGGCGAAGAAAGCAGAAAACCAAGGCGAAAGCCCAAGAAGAAGCCCGCCGCCAAGGCCGCGTCCAAAGGCGACGACTTCCGCGCCAAGAGTGCCGACGAGCTCGGCACCCAGCTCACCGGCCTTAAGAAAGAGCAGTTCAATCTGCGCTTCCAGCGCGCCAACGGCCAGGTCGAGAACACCGGCCGCATCCGCATCCTGCGCCGCGACATCGCGCGCATCGAGACCGTTCTTGACCGAGCAGCGCCGCGCTGCCGGCGAAAGGTTAAGTGCAATGCCCAAACGCATTTTGCAAGGCACCGTCGTCAGCGACAAGAATGCCAAGACCGTGGTGGTGAAGGTGGAACGCCGCTTCATCCATCCGGTGATGGGCAAGACCGTGCGCCGCACCAAGAAATATCACGCCCATGACGAGAAGGGCGAGTTCAAGATCGGCGATATGGTCCGCATTCAGGAATGCCGGCCGCTTTCCAAGTTGAAGACCTGGGAAGTGCTGGAACGCGTCGGCAAGTAACGGCGCGGTTAAGGAGTTTAAGTCATGATTCAGATGTCCACCGAAGCTCGATGTCGCCGACAATTCCGGCGCCAAGAGCGTGATGTGCATCAAGGTTCTGGGCGGTTCGCATCGCCGCTATGCCGATGTCGGCGACATCATCGTGGTGTCGGTCAAGGAAGCCATTCCGCGCGGCCGCGTGAAGAAGGGCGAAGTGCTCAAGGCCGTGGTGGTGCGCACCGCCAAGGGCGTGCGCCGTCCCGATGGCAGCCTGATCCGCTTCGACGGCAATGCCGCCGTGCTGGTCAATGCCCAGGGCGAGCCGATCGGCACCCGCATCTTCGGACCGGTCACCCGCGAACTGCGCAACAAGGGTCAGATGAAGATCATTTCGCTCGCGCCGGAGGTTCTGTGATGAGCAATATCAAGCAAGGACGACAACGTCATTGTCATTACCGGCCGCGACAAGGGCAAGAAGGGCAAGGTGCTGAAGGTGTTCCCCAAGGAAGACCGCGCGCTGGTTCAGGGCGTCAATGTGGTCAAGCGCCATCAGCGCCAGACCCAGACGCAGCAGGGCGGGATCGTGACCAAGGAAGCCCCGATCCATCTGTCGAATATCGCGCATGTCGACCCCAAGTCGGGCAAGGCGACGCGCATTGGATCCAAGACGCTGGGCGACGGCCGCAAGGTCCGCTTTGCGAAGAAGTCCGGTGAGGTCATCGATGTCTGAGGCTGGCAGAGAGAACCCCAAGGAAGCCGCCGAAGGCCGACGCCAAGGCCGCCAAGGCGACCAAGCGCCGCGAAGTGAATGCCGGCACCAGGTGGCGGTGGGCGAGCACGCGCGCGAAGCCGGCTATGTGCCGCGCTTCAAGAAGCGCTACAACGAAGTCATCAAGGCCGAGCTGATGAAGAAGTTCGGCTACACCAACGTCATGCAGGTGCCCAAGCTGAACAAGGTCGTGCTGAACATCGGCGCGGGCGAGGCGGCTTCGGACGGCAAGAAGATCACCCAGGCGGTGAACGACCTGACCGCCATCGCCGGCCAGAAGGCCGATCGCAGACCCGCGCCAAGAAGGCGATCGCGACCTTCAAGATCCGTGAAGGCCTGGCCATCGGCGCCAAGGTCACGCTGCGCGGCGACGTGATGTATGAATTTGTCGACCGCTTGATCACCATGGCGCTGCCGCGCGTGCGCGACTTCCGCGGCGTCAATCCCAAGTCGTTCGATGGCCGCGGTAACTATGCCATGGGCATGAAGGAGCACGTCGTGTTCCTGGAAATCGACTACGACAAGACCGAAACGGTGTGGGGCATGGACATCGTGTTCAACACATCTGCGAAGACCGACGAGGAGGCCCGGGCGCTGCTCGAAGGCTTCCAGTTCCCCTTCACGAATTGAGGCGCTGACAATGGCGAAGACAAGCCAGATCAACCGCAACAAGAAGCGCGAAAAGCTGGTGGCCCAGTATGCCGTCAGGCGCGCCGCGCTGAAGGCGAAAGCGGACGACATGAAAGTGCCGGCCGAGGAGCGCTTCGCGGCGCGCCTCAAGCTGGCCAAGCTGCCGCGCAATTCCTCCAAGGTGCGCATCCATCACCGCTGCGAGCTTTCGGGCCGTCCCAAGGGCTATTACCGCAAGGTGAAGATGTCGCGTATCGCGCTGCGCTCTCTTTCGAATTTCGGCCAGATCCCCGGCATGACCAAGGCGAGCTGGTAAGGAGCAATCATGATCATCGATCCCATTGGCGATCTGCTTACCCGTATCCGCAACGGCCAGATGCGCCGCAAGGCCAAGATTACCTCGCCCAACTCGCACTTGCGCATCCGCCTGCTCGACGTGCTGCAGGAAGAGGGCTACATCCGCGGCTATGCCGAAGTCGAGGTGAAGGGCCATAAGGAGCTGGAAATCGAGCTCAAGTATCACGAAGGCCAGCCGGTGATCCGCGAACTGAAGCGCATCTCCACGCCGGGCCGCCGCGTCTATTCCTCGGTCGCCGACCTCAAGCCGCATCGCCAGGGCCTGGGCGTGTCCATTCTGTCCACGCCGCAAGGCCTGATGACGGACACCTCCGCCCGCGAGAAGAATGTCGGCGGCGAAGTCCTCTGCCAGGTGTTCTAAGGAGCCGTCATGTCCCGTATTGGCAAGAAAGCAATCGCACTGCCCAAGGGCGTCACCGCCTCGGTGGATGGCCAGACCGTCAAGGTCAAGGGTCCCAAGGGTGAACTCAGCGTCAAGCTGGTGCAGGAAGTCGCTGCCTCGGTGGACGAGCATGGCATCCATGTCGCTCCGCGCAAGGAAATGGAAAAGGCGCCGCAGATGTGGGGCCTGTCGCGCACGCTGGTCAACAATCTGGTGACCGGCGTGACCACACGGCTTCACCCAGAAGCTGGAAATCCAGGGCGTTGGTTATCGCGCGGCGGTGCAGGGCAAGGTTCTGAACCTGCAGCTCGGCTTCAGCCACGACGTGCCCTATGCGATCCCGGCCGGCATCACCATCGTCACCGAAAAGCCCACCATGATTTCGGTGTCGGGCATCGACAAACAGCTCGTCGGCCAGGTTGCCGCCGAGATCCGTTCCTGGCGTCCGCCGGAGCCCTACAAGGGCAAGGGCGTGCGCTATGAGGGCGAATATGTCCGCCGCAAGGAAGGCAAGAAGAAGTAAATGACCCAGGACATCTTCAAGAAGCGCCAGTCGCGCACCCGTCACCGCCTCGCCACCCATGGCGCGCGGCCGCGCCTGTCGATTTTCCGCTCGGGCAAGCACATCTATGCCCAGGTGATCGACGACGCCCAGGCCGTGCACCGTCGCCTCCGCCTCGACCAACGAGAAGGACGGCAAGGAAGCCAAGTGGTGGAACGTGGACGCGGCCACCAGCGTCGGCAAGAAGATCGCCGAACGCACCCTGGCCAAGGGCGTCAAGCAGGTCATGTTTGACCGCGGCGGCTACATCTATCATGGGCGCGTCAAGGCGCTCGCAGACGCGGCCCGTGCAAGCGGCCTCGAGTTCTAAAGGGTTCGTAGCGTCGGCGTACGAACGAGAATCGAAGGCCGGAGGTCTAGATAGTAAGGAAGCGGAATATGGCAACCGAACAGCAGGGCGAACAGCAGCGCGAAGGCCGCGGCCGCGGTGATCGTGGTGGACGCGAAGGCCGTGGCCGTGGTGAAGGCCGTGGCCGTCGCGACCGCGAGGAAAAAGACAACGACCTGATCGACAAGCTGGTGCACATCAACCGTGTCGCCAAGGTTGTGAAGGGTGGCCGCCGTTTTGGTTTCGCCGCCCTGGTGGTGGTGGGTGACGGCAATGGCCGTGTCGGCTTTGGCCATGGCAAGGCGCGCGAAGTGCCGGAAGCCATCCGCAAGGCCACCGAAGACGCCAAGAAGTCGCTGATCCGCATTCCGCTGAAGGACGGCCGCACCCTGCATCATGAAGTGCGCGGCCATCACGGCGCGGGCAAGGTTCTGGTGCGTCCGGCGCCGGCCGGTACCGGCATCATCGCCGGCGGCCCGATGCGCGCGGTGTTCGAAGCGCTGGGCGTTGGCGACGTTGTGTCCAAGTCGCTGGGCACCTCCAATCCCTACAACATGGTGCGCGCCACGTTTGATGCGCTCAAGAACCAGCAGAGCCCCCGCATGGTGGCCCAGCGCCGCGGCCGCAGCGTGTCGGAAATCCTGGCCCGCCGCGAAGACCAGACCGCGGACGCCGGCGCCTAACCCCAGTTCAAGAGAGAAAAGTCATGGCCGAGAAGAAAGCAAAAGCCGGAAAGACGGTTACGGTGCGCCAGATCCGCAGCGCCAACCGCAAACCGGACATTCAGGCCGCCACCTTGCGTGGCCTGGGGCTCGGCAAGATCCGCCGCACCCGCACCCTGGAAGATACGCCGTCGGTGCGCGGCATGATCAAAGCGGTCAAGCACCTCGTCGAGATCGTGGAAGAGGGCAAGTAAGATGAAGCTCAATCAGATCGCCAACAATCCCGGCGCCCACAAGCGCAAGGACAAGCTGGGCCGTGGTTCCTCCTCCGGCCTGGGCAAGACTAGCGGCCGCGGCGTCAAGGGCGCCAAGGCGCGTACCGGCAATCAGGTGCATGGCTTTGAAGGCGGCCAGATGCCGCTGCACATGCGCATGCCCAAGCGCGGCTTCCGCAATATTTTCGCCAACGATTTTTCGGAAGTGAATTTGAACCGCATCCAGAAGGCGATCGACGACAAGCGCCTGAGCACGGGCGCAAAGATCACCGAAGACGTGCTGCGCAAGGCCGGTCTGGCGCACAAGAGCCGCGACGGCGTGCGCCTGCTGGGCAAGGGTTCGATCACCGCCAAGATCGACATCGAAGTGGCCGGCGTGTCGGCGTCTGCCCGCGAAGCGGTGGAAAAGGCCGGCGGCTCGGTGACCACCACCTTCCAGAAGAAGGTTTACAGCAACAAGAAGGGTCAGCCGGGCAAGCGCCAGACGCGCCGCGCGGAATCGGCCAAAAAGCGGGAAGCGCGCAAGGCATAAGATCGGGATTTGCCCCGCTCGCAAGGGCGGGGTGGCCTTCCCATATAAGATCGGCGCGTTCTTCCCAGGAGCACCTGATGGCATCTGCAGCCGAACAACTGGCCGCCAATTTCAACTTCGGCTCCATCTCCAAGGCCAAGGAGCTGCGCAGCCGCATCTTCTTCACCCTGGGCGCCCTGATTGTGGCGCGGGTCGGCACCTATATCCCCATGCCGGGCATCGATCCGGCGGCGCTGGCCCAGCAGGTCCAGCAGGCCGGCGGGCTGCTCGATGTGTTCAACACTTTGGCCGGCGGCGCGGTCGGCCGCATGGCGATCTTCGCCTTGGGCATCATGCCCTACATCTCCGCCTCCATCATCATCCAGCTGATGACCACGGTGTTTCCGGAACTGGAAGCGCTGAAGAAGGAAGGCGAGGCGGGCCGCAAGGTCATCAACCAGTACACACGCTATTTCACCGTGGCGCTGGCCATGATCCAGGCTTACGGCATCGCGCTGGGGCTGGAGCATTTTGGCGGCCAGGCCCATATCGTGCTGCATCCGGGTTTGCTGTTCCGCATCGGCGCGGTGGTCACGCTCGACCGGTGGCACGGTTCTGCTGATGTGGATCGGTGAACAGATCACCAGCCGCGGCGTGGGCAACGGCATCTCGCTGATCATTTTCGCCGGCATTGTCGCGCGCTTTCCCAGCTTATCGGCAGACGTTGGAACAGGCGCGCATCGGTTGCGTCAATCCGTTGCTGATCATCTTCTTCATGGTCTTCACGGTAGCGCTGGTGGGGTTCATCGTCTTCATGGAACGCGCCCAGCGCCGGCTTGTTCGTCACCTATCCCAAGCGCCAGGTCGGCAACAAGGTCTATGGCGGCGACTGCTCGCACCTGCCGCTGAAGCTCAACGTCTCCGGCGTTATCCCGCCCATCTTCGCCTCGTCGATCCTGCTTCTGCCCACCACCATCGCCAGCTTCAACGCCCAGAACCTGCCGGGCTGGCTGCAGACCCTCGTCAGCTATGTCAGCCGCGGCCAGCCGCTGTATCTGCTGCTTTATGGCGCGCTGATCCTGTTCTTCTCCTTCTTCTACACCTCGATCGTCTTCAATCCGGAAGAGACGGCGGAGAATTTGAAGAAGTATGGCGGTGTTTTTCCCGGCATCCGGCCGGGCAAGAAAAGCGCCCAGTTCATCGACTATACGCTGACCCGAATCACGGTCATCGGGGCGCTGTATCTGACCTTTGTTTGCCTCATCCCGGAATTCCTGTTCTACAAGTACAACGTGTCCTTCTCGCTGGGGGGGACCTCGATCCTGATCGTGGTCTCGGTGACGATGGACACGGTGGCGCAGATCCAGAGCCATCTGGTGGCGCAGCAATATGAAGGGCTTCTGAAAAAGTCACGATTGCGGGGAGCGCGCAGGTGAATCTGGTTCTGTTCGGGCCGCCGGGGGCGGGCAAGGGCACCCAATCCAAAATGCTTACCGAGAAACGCGGTCTGCCGCAGCTTTCCACCGGCGAGATGCTGCGTGCGGCTATCGAGGCCGGCACGCCGCTGGGTCTGGCCTGCAAGGCGCTGATGGCCAAGGGCGAGCTGGTGCCCGACGAGACCGTCATCAAGCATCATCGCCGAACGCTATGACCAACCCGATTGTGCCCGTGGCGCGGTGTTCGACGGCTTTCCCCGCACCATCCCCCAGGCCGAGGCGCTGGACCGGATGCTGGCCGAGCGGGGCAAGAAGATCGGCCTGGTGCTGGAACTGAAGGTGGACGATGCCGTCCTGCTGAGCCGGGTCGAGGCCCGCATCAAGGCCGGCGGGGTCCTGCGGTCCGACGACACCCCGGAAACCCTGGCCCACCGCCTGGGGGTCTATTACAAGAATACAGCCCCGCTGATCGACTTTTACCGGGGACAGGGCAAGCTCAAGACCGTGGACGGCATGGCGCCGGTGGACGCCGTGACGGCCCAGATCGCGGCCATACTGGACGGGTTTCCGGACTGAAGGGGCGATGCGACAATAAATCCCGGTCAGGAGTTGACGGGCGGGGGTGCATTCCTATAATCCGCGCCCTCGCGGCAGATTTTCCTGTCATTTCCGTGTTTTCAGGGCGTTTTCGACCTTCGCCCAGGCCCGGTTTTGGCTGAAGCTTTGCCGGTTACAGAATTATTAACAAGTTCAACGGCTTAACAGCCTTCGGAGACACTCAGTGGCACGTATCGCCGGCGTCAATATCCCGACCCAGAAGCGAGTCGAAATCGGCCTTCGCTACATTCACGGCATCGGGCCGCACACCGCCCACCAGATCATCACCCAACTCGGGATCGATCCGGCGCGCCGCATCAGCGACCTGACCGAGTCCGAAGTCATTCAGATCCGCGAAATCATCGACCGCGACTTTCTGGTGGAAGGCGATCTGCGCCGCGACGTCGCCATGAACATCAAGCGTCTGATGGACCTGGGCTGCTATCGCGGCCTGCGTCACCGCAAGAGCCTGCCGGTCCGCGGCCAGCGCACCCACACCAACGCCCGCACCCGCAAAGGCCCTGCCAAAGCGATCGCCGGCAAGAAGAAAGTCACCAAGTAAGCCATGGCTGAAGCAGCAACAAAGGGCGCCAAGGGCGCCGGCCGCGCCCGCAAGAAGGAAAAGAAGAATGTCGTCGTGGGCGTGGCCCATGTCGCGGCGACCTTCAACAACACCATCGTCACCATCACCGACGCGCAGGGCAATGCCATTTCCTGGTCGTCGGCCGGCATGATGGGCTTCAAGGGTTCGCGCAAGTCCACGCCCTATGCGGCGCAGATGGCCGCCGAAGACGCCGGCCGCAAGGCGGTCGAGCACGGCATGCGCACCCTGGAAGTGGAAGTTTCCGGCCCCGGTTCGGGCCGCGAATCGGCGCTGCGCGCGCTGCAGGCCGTGGGCCTTGTCGTCACCTCGATCCGCGATGTGACGCCGATCCCGCACAATGGCTGCCGCCCGCCCAAGCGCCGGCGCGTATAAGGAGCGTCGGCGTGAGCCGGAGCGACCATAGATTTTTTCGGACGTACCACTAACCCGTCGCACGTATGGGCATGGTCCGACATGCCCGGGACACGATGAGGAAAAAACATGTTTCAGAAGAATTGGCAGGAATTGATCAAGCCCGGCAAGCTCAAGACCGAAGCCGGTCATGACGCAGGCCGCACCGCCACCATCACCGCCGAACCGCTGGAACGCGGCTTTGGTCTGACCTTGGGCAATTCGCTGCGCCGCGTGCTGCTGTCGTCGCTGCAGGGCGCCGCCGTCACCTCGATCTCGATCGAAGGCGTGCTGCACGAATTCTCGTCCATCCAGGGCGTGCGCGAAGACGTCACCGACATCGTGCTGAACGTGAAGCAGATCTCGCTGCGCATGCATGCCGAAGGCCCCAAGCGCGTTTCGCTGCGCAAGCAGGGTCCGGGTGAAGTGAAGGCCGGCGACATCCAGGCCTACCGCCGACATCGAAATCCTCAATCCCGAGCTGGTGCTCTGCACCCTCGACGAGAAGGTGGATTTCCGCATGGAGCTCACCATCGCCACCGGCAAGGGCTATGTCCCCGCCGACCGCAACCGTCCGGAAGATGCCCCCATCGGACTTATTCCGGTGGATTCGCTGTTCTCGCCCGGTCAAGAAGGTCTCCTACAAGGTCGAGAACACCCGCGAGGGCCAGATCCTCGACTATGACAAGCTGACCCTTACGGTCGAAACCAACGGCGCCGTCACCCCGGACAATGCGGTGGCCTATGCCGCGCGCATCCTGCAGGACCAGCTCCAGGTCTTCATCAATTTCGAAGAGCCGCGCGAGCGCGCCACCGAGGAAGCCAAGCCGGATCTGGCCTTCAATCCGGTCCTGCTCAAGAAAGTGGACGAGCTGGAACTGTCGGTGCGTTCGGCCAACTGCCTGAAGAACGACAACATCGTCTATATCGGCGACCTGATCCAGAAGACCGAAGCGGAGATGCTGCGCACCCCGAACTTCGGCCGCAAGTCGCTCAACGAGATCAAGGCGGTTCTGGCCGAGATGGGCCTGCACCTGGGCATGGAAGTGCCGGGCTGGCCGCCGGAAAATATCGAAGATCTCGCCAAGCGTTACGAAGACCAATACTGATTTTCAGAAAGACACTGCCATGCGTCACGGTAATCAAGGCCGCAAGTTCAACCGCACCGCCTCTCATCGCAAGGCGATGTGGGGCAACATGACTGCCGCGCTGATCAAGCATGAGCAGATCAAGACCACGCTGCCCAAGGCGAAGGATCTTCGCCCGGTGATTGAAAAGCTGGTGACCCTGTCGCGCCGCGGCGCTGCCGATCTCCACGCCCGCCGCCAGGCGCTGGCCCAGATCAAGGACGCCGATCAGGTGACCAAGCTGTTCGACGTGATCGGCCCGCGCTATGCCGGCCGCCCCGGCGGCTACACCCGCGTGCTCAAGGCCGGTTTCCGCCATGGCGACAATGCCCCGATGGCGATAATCGAGTTCGTGGACCGCGACGAGAGCGCCAAGGGCCAGGATAGCGGCCCGGTGGAAATCGAATCCGAGGCGTAAGCCGAAGGGCACACTAAGCAGATCAGGGCGGCAGCAATGCCGCCCTTTTTCTTTGTGGCCTATCGGTGCGCTGGCGGAGCCGGGTTTCTTTTTTGTCACTCAAACGTTTTGACCTTTGATTTGGAACTTCTGAAAGGTCATCCCATGCGCAAACACTGGATATTTCTGTCTGCTCTGGTTCTGGCGGCCTGCCACAAGGAAAACGACGCATCCGGCCCCTCCGACATCTGCCAGCCGCCGCCCCAGCCCCAGCTCATCACGGTGGCGGGCCTGACCACCGACCAGAAGGCCGATGCCATGGGTGTGCCGCCATCCCAGGTGCCGCCGGACGCGGCAGGGGGGCCGGATTTCGACGCCTATGTCGGCCGCCATAATGACGCCGCGCGGACCGGCTATTGCGTGGAGAACGAGGCCTACAAGGCCCGCGCCATGAAGGACGAGATGAGCACGGTGGCGCGGGCGATCATGGCGACCTGCCACGAGGGAGCGGAGCCGGATACACTGGCCACGGTGCTCAAATACCGCAATTGTGCGGCCGGAAATAAATAGGACTGAGACTGTCGGGAAGGCTGGGCATGATGAGGAAGATTTCGATGGCCGCGGGGCTGGTGGCTCTGGCGGCGGCGGGCCTGTATGCGTTTCCCGCGCTGACAGCGGATAATAAGACCGAGCCCCTGCGCGCGGCCCCGCCGGCCCTGCGCGCGCTGCCCGCAGCCCCGGCCTCGATGGGGCAGGTGCAGCTCACTTTCGCGCCGGTGGTCAAGCGCGTCGCGCCCGGCGTGGTCAATGTCTATTCGAAGTCGGTCGTCCAGGCCCAGGTCAATCCCTTCGCCAATGATCCCTTCTTTTCGCAATTCTTCGGCGCCACGCCGGAAATGCGCCAGCGGGTGCAGCAGAGCCTGGGTTCGGGCGTGGTCGTGCGCGCCGACGGCTTGATCGTCACCAACAATCATGTGGTGGAAGGCGGCAGCGAGATCACCGTGGCGTTATCGGACAAGCGCGAATTCAAGGCCAAGATCCTTCTGGCCGATCCGCGCACCGATCTGGCCGTGCTCGAAGATCGACACCCATGGCGAAAACCTGCCGGTGGTGCCCTTCGCCAACTCCGATGCGGTGCAGGTGGGCGACCTGGTGCTGGCGATCGGTGACCCTTTCGGCGTGGGCCAGACCGTGACCATGGGTATCGTCTCGGCCCTGGCGCGCACCCAGATTTCGGCATCCGACTACCAGTTTTTCATCCAGACCGACGCCGCCATCAATCCCGGCAATTCCGGTGGCGCCCTGGTCACCACCGACGGCAAACTGGCCGGCATTAACACCGCCATCGTTTCACGCAGCGGCGGCAATGTCGGCATCGGCTTCGCCATTCCCGCCAATCTGGTGCGGCGCGTGGTGGAGGGCGTGGAAGGCGGCATCAAGAGCGGCAACACCGCCAATGTGCAGCTGGCCTGGGTCGGCGCCAGCGGCGAACCCGTCACCAGCGACATAGCCGCCGCCCTGGGCCTGCCGCGTCCCGGTGGCGTGCTAGTGAAAGACGTCTATCCCGGTGGTCCGCTGGGCAGGGCCGGGGTGAAGTCCGGCGAAGTGGTGCAGTCGGTGGACGGCGCGGCGGTCGACGACATGCAGTCGTTGAACTATCGCATCGGCAACCCATCGTCCGGGTGAAAACGTGCGCATGCATGTCGACCGCCGGTAAAAGCGGGCGCGACGTCACCGTGACCCTGGCGCTGCCGCCGGAAAATCCGCCGCGCGAGGCCCAGACCATTGCCGGGCGCAACCCGCTCACCGGCGCCAAGGTTGAGAACATCTCGCCCGCCACGGCCACGGAGCTGCAGATCGATGTGATGTCGAAAGGCGTCGCCATTGTGTCGGTGAACCCCAACGGCATTGCCGCCAATTACGGATTCCAGCCGGGCGACATCGTGCGCAACATCAACGGCTCGGCCGTCAACCGGGTCGGGGAACTTGTGCATCTTCTGAATGCCGGGAACCATTGGGATATGGTCGTCGAACGCGATGGCCGCAAGCTGACCCTGTCCGTAGACGGTGAGGAGCGGTTCGTCGTGCGTCAGCACGGCGAACGAAATGATCCGACGTTAGCGACAGCGTCGTACGACGATCATTTCAAGCGGCGAACCATCACATTTGATGTCATAACATTTGAAATCATGGCGTGAATGCGCGCCACAGCATGGCGAAATCACGGCCGTCACGCGCGTAATGTGAACAGCCTCGCGCGAAAACTTTGTTACGCAGTGTTGCCCGCGATCAATTCTGACGGTTTGTCGTTCTTGTAACGCGACCTGCGGTGATTACGTGCGTTAGTCCTGGGCATGGGGGGCACCATGCAAAGGGACGTGATTTATGAAAACCGTGTTTGCTGCTTCCGCCGTGGCTTTGATGCTCGGCACGACTGTGTTGGGTGTTGGCGCGGCCCAGGCCGATTCCTACATTTCGATTTTGGGTGGTCCGACGTTTGATCCGGCCATGAATGTGAACGGCACCAAGAACAATATGGATACCGGCTTCAATGTCGGCGCCCGTTACGGCTATTACCTGAATGACTTCAATCTGCCCAACGTTTCGCTGGAAGCCGATGGTTTGTTCAGCCAGTCGGCCTATTCCAACACCACCAATGCGCGGCTGCAGTCCGGTTCCTATGATGGCCAATCTGATTTATCACCTGCCGACCAACTCGCCGTTCGAGCTTTATGGCGGCGCCGGTCTCGGGCGCGATCCAGACCAATTTCGACAACGGCGCGGGCAACCACGGCGGCTCGACGGTGCTGGGCTGGCAGGCCCTGGGCGGCGTGGAATATCGCGCCTCCGACCAGGCCAGCATGTTCGCCGAATATCGCTATCAGGACGCCCATGACGCGAATGCCGGGCGGCCTGACGGGATCAGCAACACCAGCAACAACCTCTCGTTCGGCGTGAAATGTCACCTGTAATCCCATGCCCGCTTCGCTGTCCGGCCTCACGGCGTGAAGTCGCACCTTTAAAAGTGCCGGTCCGCCAAAAGAAGGCCCTGCGGGAAAACCCTCGCGGGCTTTCTCCTGTATCAGCGATTGGTGAGCGATCTTTTCGAATCCAGCGACCTGGCCGAGTGATGCCCCGCGGCCGCTGGCCGACCGGCTGCGGCCCCAAAGCCTGTCCGAGGTGGTGGGGCAGGACCATCTGCTGGCGCCTGAAGGCCCGCTGGGCCGCATGGTCGCCAACGGCCGGCCGCACTCCATCATCCTGTGGGGTCCGCCGGGCACCGGCAAGACCACCATCGCCCGGTTGCTCTCCACCGCCTTCAACCTGCATTTTGAACAGCTGTCGGCGGTGTTTTCAGCGGCGTCGCCGACCTGAAGAAGACCTTCGAGGCGGCGCGGGCCCGGCGCGGATCGGGCAGGGCACACTGCTGTTCGTCGACGAAATCCACCGCTTCAACCGCAGCCAGCAGGACAGCTTCCTGCCGGTGGTGGAAGACGGCACCGTGGTGCTGGTGGGCGCCACCACCGAGAATCCGTCGTTTGAATTGAACGGCGCGCTGTTGTCCCGCGCCCAGGTGCTGGTGCTGCGGCGGCTGGACGATGCGGCGCTGGAAATGCTGCTGCGGCGGGCGGAAGCCCATTATGGCGAGACGCTGAAACTGACCGATGATGCCCGCGCCAGCTTGCGCGCCATGGCCGATGGCGACGGGCGCTATCTGCTCAATCTGGTGGAAGAACTGGCCAGCCTGAAAACCGTAAGCCGCTCGATCCCGCCGCGCTGGTGGGCGCGGTGCAGCGGCGCATGCCGCTCTACGACAAGAGCCGCGAAGAGCATTACAACATCATCTCCGCGCTGCATAAATCCATTCGCGGCTCCGATCCCGATGCGGCGCTCTATTGGCTGGCGCGCATGCTGGCCGGCGGCGAGCAGCCGCTCTATATCGCCCGCCGCCTGGTGCGCGCCGCGGTGGAAGATATCGGCCTGGCCGATCCCGAGGCGGTGCATCAGGCGCTGGCGGCCAAGGATGTGTTCGATTTTCTGGGCAGCCCGGAAGGCGAACTGGCGCTGGCGCAATGCGTGCTCTATCTGGCCAGCGCGCCAAAATCCAATGCGGTCTATGTGGCGCTGGGCGCCGCCAAACGCGCGGCGCAGGAACATGGCTCGCTGATGCCGCCGGCGCATATCCTCAATGCGCCGACCAAGCTGATGAAGAATCTAGGCTATGGCGCGGGCTATCAATATGACCATGACGCCGAAGAGGGCTTTTCCGGCCAGAATTATTTCCCCGACGACATGGCGCGGCAGCAATTTTACACGCCCAAGGAAACCGGCTTTGAGCGCGAGATTGCCAAGCGGCTGGAATACTGGTCGAAGCTGCGGGCCAAGCGGGCGGGAGCGGGAATGAAGCTGGGCAGTTATTGGCGCAGTGGCGCGTGGGCGGCGCGATTGGGCTCGGTGGCGCGCTATTTCCTGACCGGCTTGATCCAGCCACCGCTGGTGGCGGATTTCCCTGGGGCATTTTCGTCGTCAATATCAGCGGCGGTCTGGTGATGGGCATGATCATGGAGCTGATGGCGCTGAAGATTCAATGTCTCGCCGGAACTGCGCGCCTTTCTCACCACCGGCATCCTGGGCGGCTACACCACTTTCTCCACTTTCTCGCTGGACAGCGCCCTGCTGATTCGAACGGGGCGCCTATGCCACGGCCGCCAGCTATATGATCGGCTCGGTGGTGCTGTCGATCCTGGCGCTGTTTGCCGGCTTGTGGCTGATCCGCGCGACTTTATGCCTGAACTGCGCACAGATCGACGCGGACGATGACGGCATCCGCCTGGACCGCTGGTTCAAGCGTCATTATCCCGGCTCTGACCCATGCGCGGCTGGAGAAGCTGCTGCGCAAGGGCGAAGTGCGGCTGGATGGCAAGCGCGCCGATGCCGCCGACCGCGCTCGTGGCGGGCCAGACGCTGCGCCTGCCGCCGCAAGTGATCCATGACAAGGCGCGCGGCCGCCGCACAAGCCAGCCGCAGCCGGTCAAGACCATCGCGCAGTCTGGCAGGACCGATCCTCTACATGGACAAGCATGTCTTCGTGCTCGACAAGCCGCCGGGCCTGGCGACCCAGGGCGGCTCCGGCCTCAGCAAACATGTCGACGGCATGCTGGATCAGCTCATGTTTGAAAAGACTACGCGGCCCAAGCTGGTGCATCGGCTGGACCGCGACACCTCCGGCGTGCTGCTGGTCGCGCGCACCGCGCAGGCGGCGTCGGGCCTGTCGGCGCGCTGGCCAGCCGCGACGCCTCGAAAGTCTATTGGGCGCTGGTCAAGGGCGTGCCGCGGAAAAGCGCGGCGTGATCAAGGCGGCGCTGGCCAAGGAAGGCGCGCGCGGCCAGGACGAACGCATGACCAGCTGAACGAAGACGAAGAGGCGCCAAATTCGCCCTCACCGAATATGCCGTGATGGGCACGCGGGCAGCGAATTCGCCTGGGTGGCGGCCCGGCCCGTCACCGGCCGCACCCACCAGATCCGCGTCCATCTCGCCAGCCTGGGCACGCCCATCGTGGGCGATTTCAAATATGGCGGCACGGAGTCGCGCGGGCAGCGGCGACATCGCCGACAAGCTGCATCTGCATGCCCGCAGCATCGACATCGGCCGGCCCGATGGCGGGCGGCTGCAGGTGACCGCGCCGCTGCCGCCGCATATGGTGAAGAGCTGGCAGCTTCTGGGCTTCGATCCCGATGACCGGAGCGATCCTTTTCCTGCCGAAAAAAGTCAAGAAGAAGAGATGAAGCGCTTCTACAAGGAGGTTTCCGTCGCGCCGTGTCGAGGCCGGCTTTCGCGTCCTGCTGGACGGCAAGCCGGTCAAAACGCCCGGCCGGCAACATGCTGGTTTTGCCGACCGCCGTCTGGCCGAGGCCATTGCCGGGGAATGGCGGGCGCAAGGCGAAGAGATCGATCCGGTTTCACCATGCCGCTGCTGCGGCTGCCAATACCGTGATCGACGGCGTCGCTGCCAACCGCGCCGGGGTGATCGACGCGATCCTGCGCTTTGGCGAGAATGATCTACTCTGCTATCGCGCCCATCAGCCGCCGGAGCTGGTGGCGCGCCAGCGCGAAGGCTGGGACCCGCTGCTCGATTGGGTGCGTCAGCGACATGGGGCCCATATGAAAGTGGCGGAAGGTATGGCCCACATCGACCAGACCCTCGATGCGCTACTGGCGCTGCGCCAGGCGCTGGAGGAATTCGACCCCTTCACGCTCGGCGGTCTGCATAGAATAACTTTTTGAGATATTTTTTCATACTGTTTACATTTTTATATCTGAATATCAGTGAAGCAGCAATCTTTAATCCCAAGAAGTTGCTGTTATGGTTAGTGGGACCAGGATTACGTACATTTGAAACTAATTAGTTGACATTATTGCTATATCGAGTATGTGAAAACACAGATATTATATCATTCTAGCTAACATATCATGATGCATAAATGCACCATGGAGTAGATCCTAAAATAAAATGTTTTAGTGTAGTTATTGTTGAGAAGTGAACATTTGTCATGGAACTCTCCAGATCTTCTCCCAGGCTGCAGATATCTCTTTCCTGCAACTTAGAACATAGACTTTTTTGAGACATCATTGATAACTATAAGACTTCAATCATCCACTGCTGTTGTCATGGTTAAGAAATAAAATTAAGAGATGTAGGTGGAAGCTCACCTTGATCTATCCAGGGTTTTATTTCCAATATTTCTCTCCATTTTTATAAATACGATCCTTCAGTTCCATATGAAGACCCTTCAGCCCGATCTGACGATTCTTCAGCTGCGTCAGGCGATATGCACTTCGATTTTATTTTTAAAAGTATATGATGTTGTAAATTCTATTCTTTTGATGTACTTAGATGTACATGCTTAAAGATGTTTATTTTTGTCACCGTAGTTATTTTAAATTAAGAAACTTTTTATTATTTTCTGTTTTCTTTGATTAATTGCAGTCAATTGCTAGCTGAATTAATGATATATTTTGATGACTCCAGATGATATTAAATAATTTCTAAATGTATAAATGATTTCTCAAAAATCTCTATACTTTGTTCAAATGCACTCTTTTTAGCTACCCTGCACACAGGTAACCAAACAAAAAACCATACAATGTAGTGAATAATAATGCTCAGATCAAGTATACAGCTTGTCTGATAGATATCAATTCATTTTTCTGGACAACATACTTTTGATTCTTATTTTAATCTAATATCACCTTTTTTTGGATCATTAGAAAGATCCCTGTTTTCTTCAAACCATCTACAGTATTCTTCAGGGCATTGTATCTCAGGGCACTTATGTATATATTCCAGGATATCTCTCATTTTCGCACTGGCCATTGATACTGATACATCTGCACTTCCATAATAAATACGAATTTCATCCTCCACTAAGACCCATCCGCAAGGGAAAACAACATCATTAACGTCTCCACTACGTTCATACATTTCACGAGGCCCGAAAACCCATCCTTCAGATCTGTGAAGCACTTTCCTTGGATTTTCAGGATCAAGAAGAGCTAATCCAAGTCGATAACTTGCTTTAGATGTCGTCTGGCGTACTCCATGGTACATAATTAACCATCCATCAGATGTGCGAATAGGTTGTGGAGATAAACCTATCTTGTTAGCATCCCACCATCCACCTTCACGAGCATACAGAAGAACCTCGTGTTCTCCCCAGTATTTCATATCTGGAGAAAAGGATATCCATATATTCGCCTTTGAGCCCTGCATACCAGATGCCGGTCGATGTAACATTGCCCACTTACCATCAATTCTTACAGGAAAAACAGCAGCATCTTTATTTTCAGGAGGTAGGACAGCTCCTACTCGATCAAAATTACAAAAATCTTCTGTAAAGGCAAGAGCTGGTAGAGGACCAGAATCCGAAAAAGCCGTGTATGCTACAGCCCATTTTCCCATCTCATCGATGTAAGTTATACGCGCATCTTCAATGCCGTATATCTCTTCAGGGTAGTTTATAGGATCTGGAGCAAAGGTTGGTTTACTGTCAATCTCCCAGCCATCAATTCCATTCTTACTCCTGGCTACCGTGAAATGAGAAAAGCCCCTGTAATCTTCAACACGCACCATTAATAAAGTTATCCCATTAACTATAGCGGCTGCAGGATTAAATACTGAATGGGCCTGATACGGCCAATCTTCAACAGTAAGTATAGGATTTTTCTTACACCTTTGGAAACAGCTCTCCACGCCCTTTCCATATTATGTTATCTTTCTCTACTGAGTGGACATTATGTGGCAAATCTTCAAAGATAAGTGTAGAATTTTCCTCATCTCTTTGGAACAGCTCTTTGTGATCTTTTAATATCATGTTATCTTCCTAATTTTATTTGATGTACTTATAATATATTCTATATCTTTGCAGAGCCCTAGCCTCTGCTTCATCACTCACTCTGGATTGCAATAATTTACTGAATACTCTGTTTTCATATTTATTCAAAAAACTTAAAGCTAGAAGTAACAAATTACGGGTTCTGTATCTATATTATAGTTAATGCTGTCGCTGATGAATCCTTGTAGACGACACCTACTTAATACAAACATTATTAATATTTAACAATTGTTAAAATTTAATACATTGCATATGGGATCACTTCTTGCTCAGAAGCATTTGTTAATATCATTTAAAATCATTATAAAATTATTAAATAAAATTTATTTAACCTAATTCATGCATTATTTTTAAACTATTTTACTAAATAAATTTATTCAATTAAGTTCTTGCAGTAGAACCAATGGTATAATTAGCATATAAATAGTACCGAATAAAACTAAGTTGGATAGTTTATTTGTTCCAATTTTCCGCACAGGTATATAAAAAATGATATAGATTTTCTTAATATGATAGTAGCTTATAATATAGAATATTTCGATAAATCTCTCATTTTCAAGAGTCATTCATATACCTTTTATAAGCAGAAGACAAAATTTAGAGATTTATCGAAGTCCTATATTATCTAACTTTTGGATAATAATAGGCAAATTGGCAAACAATTTCTACATCTATAGAACTTAGGTTATGAAGTTACAAGGATGATACAAATATTCGGATTAAATTTTTGATTAACTTCTTCACATAGTTAAACGCTGCGATAGGTTAAAAAGGTACTCTTATACTAACAAAAAAGAGTATCAGAGATTCAATCATGTACTATTATTTTCTTTCATAAAAGGAAAATGTAATACGAATCACAGAAAATATGATATTGAATCAAAAAACTTATATGTATTTTGCAATATAGATCGTCTTCCAAAATACGAGCGCATTAAATACATCTCTTTTAAAACTCTTCAATATTTCTCTTCAAGTCGTACAATGTCATCTTCTCCAAGGTAATCCACCTGAGAGATCTTAATGAAAACAAGGTCTTAGTTGCCTATATTCCTAATGCGGTGAACATCGTTTACCGGAAGATCGACAGAAGTCTCCGGCAAAAACTCCTATTTCATTCCTACTTTTAGTTACAATTCCTTCTCCATTGACTATGTACCAGTGCACATTTCTATAAGCATGGCGCTGAAGTGAGATTTCACCCTTAGGTCCAATTGTGAAAGTCTGACTTTATCCCTGGCATATGCAGGAATACCTCACAGTGCCCCTAGGGCCTTACTGATTCAAGTTTACATTTTTCAATAATTGTTCCATACACTTTGATGTAGTCATCTTCCATCCTGTCAACAGAGAAACTTTTCTCCATCTTTCCCTACATTTTTTGCGGGAGATAGAACCAACTTTTTGCCCAGTCTCTGCAGCCTCATCAATATTATTGACCAGAAAGCCAGTCTCTCAATCTCTGATCAACTCAGACACCATATTTCTGTTCATTGCAATTACAGGTGTAATGCAAGCCATAGCTCCAACTACATCAAGTTCGAAAGCCTCATCATGATTGATCATTGCAGTAAAGCGTATGCATTTGAAAAGAGTTCTTTCTTGCTCTCAGGATCGACATGTCTCTCATAAATAATTTGTTTATTGTCTATATAGGACTGTAGTTCTTTTCGAAATCTGGCTTATTTGCATTTTTATCTTTATGAAAGCGCAAGCTAAATCTCAGATAGTTCGATGGATTCTCATTAAAATGAAGATGTTCTATATCGATGCCGTTTCGAACCGTAACTCTATAGTCCAGCTCATGGAATCTGTCAGCATCACTTATTGATACATAAAATGTTCTATTATTGTACTTTATATAGACAGGAATACTTTTACTTGAATAAAGGCCGTGTATTGTTAGTACAAAAGGTATAATTGACAAGAGCACTGTAGGTAAGGGGAAAATAGTCAAAATGATTGTATATTATAACAAACTCATTTGCGCTCTCAAAAACTTCAGATATGTGCAGGCATTCGCATACCTTCATCAATATACTCTTATCTTCCTCATAGGGTCTAGGGCATGCTGCATGAAGTTTAGCTGAAGTGTGAGGATTGACTGTCGCAAATAATGTAACATCAATTCCCCTTTTTACCAGCCCTTCGGTTTATCAAGATACAAGAGGTTCCCATGAGCCATATTCTTTAGGTAGCGTGGTACAGGCAATTGGAGGTAACATTCCAATTCTTATAATAATACCCCTTAAATTACTCACAGACATTATTTATAATTTATATTCTGGTCTTCCGTCATTAGGTATTTAATATTTTCAAGATTAAGTTCCCAATGAAAAACATTTTTGTGTTTTTATGCACTGAAGCAGATATGTTTTAAATACTTCACTGAAATCCGGCACAAAAACGGCTGAAAAATGGCATTAAGAGTATTCTGGAAATAATATCAAAATAATATAGGACTATTACAACTCAAAAAAATATCATACACTAATTTTTGAAATATAAGCATTTATAATCTTGAAAACATCAACTACTTAATGATAGACTAACTGAGTTGTCAAAATGTGTAATTGTTAACTCATTCAAAACTAAAAAACAATCATAACCAACATTCAAAGAAAATGAGCTCAAAAAAACTTGCAAATTAAATATTAAATTATATGGTTAGATATCGTTTTTCCCAAGCTGAATAACTAAGATTTTTATATTAATTTAACATCGCCTTTTTTTGGATCATTAGAAAGATTCCTGCTTTCTTCAAACCATCTGCAGTATTCATCAGGGCATTGTGTCTCAGGGCACCCATGTATATACTCCAAGATATCGCGCATTTTCGCACTGGCCATTGATACTGATACATCCGCACTTCCATAATAAATACGAATTTCATCCTCCACTAAGACCCATCCGCAAGGGAACACAACATCATTAACGTCCCCACTGCGCTCATACATTTCACGAGGCCCGAAAACCCATCCTTCAGATCTGTGAAGCACTTTCCTAGGATTTTCAGGATCAAGAAGAGCTAATCCAAGTCGATAACTTGCTTTAGATGTTGTCTGGCGTACTCCATGGTACATAATTAACCAGCCGTCAGATGTGCGAATAGGTTATGGAGATAAACCTATCTTGTTAGCATCCCACCATCCACCTTCACGAGCATACAGAAGAACCTTGTGTTCTCCCCAGTACTTCATATCTGGAGAAAAGGATATCCATATATTCGCCTTCGAACCTATCCGAGATACCGGCCGATGCAACATTGCCCACTTACCATCAATTCTCACAGGAAAAACAGCAGCGTCTTTATTTTCAGGAGGCAGGGTAGCTCCTACTCGATCAAAATTATGGAAATCTTCTGTGAAGGCAAGAGATGGTAAGGGACCTGAATCCGACCAAGCTGTATATGCTACAGCCCATTTTCCCATTTCATCGATGTAAGTTATACGCGCATCTTCAATGCCGTATATCTCTTCAGGGTAGTTTATTGGATCTGGAGCAAAGGTTGGTTTGCTGTCAATCTCCCAGCCATCAATTCCATTTTTACTCCTAGCTACCGTAAAATGAGAAAAGCCCCTGTGATCTTCAACACGCACCATTAATAGGGTTATCCCATTAACGATAGCTGCTGCAGGATTAAATACTGAATTGGCCTGATACGGCCAATCTTCAACGGTAAGTATAGGGTTTTTCTTATACCTTTGGAATAGTTCTCCGTGGTCTTCCCAGCTCATGTTATCTTCCTCATTTCGTCTGATTTGCTAATGACGTATTCTTTACTCTCTGCAGAGCCCAAGTATTTGCTTCATCACTGACTCTGGGTTTCAATCGTGTACTAAATGCTTTATTTTCATGTTTCTTTAAAACGTTCAAAGCCATTAAGTAGCAAATTACTGATTCTGCACCTTGATTAAAGTTCATGCCATCGCTGGTGAGCCCATCGCAGACTGAACCGTTTGAGTAATTGTACATAACAGTTTGCAAGCGATTTCTACCTAAGAAATATTCAAAAGAATATTTTGCGAGTTCTAGATATTTCCTTTTTTTCACAATCTCATAAGCCGAAACATAAGCCTGAGTCAGGTAACCCGCCTCTATAGGTTGCTGGTCAAAAAGTGGTTTTTCTTCATTGAAGGAATACCAACCCTGATTTCCAATCAGATCAAAAAATTCGTTTCTCCATTGAATCTCAGTAAGGAAATCCAACGTAGCAAGACCAATTTTTTTGTAAGTTTTGTCTTTGGTATAATTATAAGCAAGTAAGAGAGATTCACTTATTTTTGCATTGCTGTAGGTAACCGTGGGCTCAAACCAGTTCCAGCCTTCTTTATGATTAGTCTCATATAAGTCAACCAGAGAATCCGCATGACTGATAAAAATAGATTCAAAAGAGTTTTTCCCTACAAAAGAGTCTATGTACTTGACAGCATCCTTGTGTGAGTTGAATGGAGACTCAGATTCATCTGCCTCCACTCTTTTTTTGAGAATCTCATACAAGCCGCACATTGTGTAGGCTTTTGCCCTCGGGTAGCTTAGATTTTTCATTTCTGGTTTGGATCTGTTGACGAGGATATGTGCGAGTGTGAGCATATTTTTGGAAAGGTGAGGACAGCTGATTACATGACCAAGTCCATAGATAGCACGTCCAAGAGTATCTTCACTGCCTTTTTCATCTAAAAATTTTCCTTTATAGCTTCTGAAGTTATGAAAATGGCCCATGTCTGTCTGTGCATGTTCAAGAAAGCTCATGTATGTTGTAATTAACTTCAAGA
>CAWHLV010000068.1:0-11850 GCA_963830095.1 uncultured Alphaproteobacteria bacterium | reverse complement strand
TGCAAGGATGCGGCTGGAGTTCATCGCCTCCGAATCAGCATAAAAGGCGCATATGGTTGCCGTTCCCGACGAAATCCGCTCCGAACCCCTGAGCAAGGCGCTGGCCGAGCGCTATCTGGCCTATGCGCTCTCCACCATCACCCAGCGCGCGCTGCCCGATGCCCGCGATGGGCTCAAGCCCGTGCATCGCCGCATCCTGTTCGGCATGAGGCTGCTCGGCTAGACCCCGATTCCGCCTTCAAGAAATCCGCCAAGGTGGTCGGCGATGTGATGGGGTCGTTCCATCCCCATGGCGACCAGGCGATCTATGACGCGCTGGTGCGGCTGGCCCAGGAATTTTCCGTGCGCTATCCGCTGGTGGACGGGCAGGGCAATTTCGGCAACATCGACGGCGATAACGCCGCGGCCATGCGCTACACCGAAAGCCGCCTGACCGAGGCCGCCGGCGCCCTACTGGATGGACTGGACGAGGATGCGGTGGATTTCCGCACCACCTACGACGGCGAGACCCAGGAGCCGACAGTGTTGCCGGCGGCGTTCCCCAACCTGCTGGCCAACGGCTCCAACGGCATCGCAGTGGGCATGGCGACCAGCATCCCGCCCCACAATCTGGGCGAACTCTGCGCTGCCACCATCGCGCTGATCGAAAATCCCGCCATTCAAGACCGCAGCCTGCTCAAATTCGTCAAGGGGCCGGATTTTCCCACCGGCGGCATTCTGGTCGAAGACCAGTCCACCATCGCGGAAGCCTACAAGACCGGGCGTGGCGCTGTTCCGGGTGCGGGCACGCTGGGAAAAGGAAGAGGGTAACCGCGGCGCCTGGCAGATTGTCATCACCGAAATTCCCTATCAGGTGCAGAAATCCAAGCTGATCGAGCGCATTGCCGAGCTCCTGGAACAGAAGAAGCTGCCGCTGCTGGACGACGTCCACGACGAGTTCGACCGAGGATGTCCGTATCGTGCTCACGCCCAAGAGCCGGGCGGTCGAGCCGGAAATCTTGATGGAGCAGCTGTTCCGCGCCTCGGACCTGGAAGCGCGCATTCCGCTCAACATGAATGTGCTCGACAAGGGGCTGGTGCCCAAGGTGATGAGCCTGAAAGAGGTTCTCGCCGCCTTCGCCGCCCACCGGCGCGAGGTGCTGGAGCGCCGCTCCGCTTTCCGGCTGGAGAAAATCCGGGCCCGGCTGGAGGTGCTGGAAGGCTATCTGGCGGTCTTCCTCAACCTCGACAAGGTGATCAAGATCATCCGCACCGAGGACGAGCCCAAGCCCAAGCTGATGAAGGCCTTCAGCCTGAATGAGGTTCAGGCCGACGCCATTCTCAACATGCGCCTGCGGTCCCTGCGCAAGCTGGAGGAAATGGAAATCCGCGGCGAGCATGACAGCCTGACCAAGGAGCGCAAGGAGCTGACCAAGCTGCTCGGTTCCGAAAAATTCAAATCCGAAAGGCTGATCGAGGAACTGAAGGCGGTTGACGCCAAGTTCGGCCTCAAGACCACGCTGGGTAAGCGCCGCACCGAAATCGCCAAGCGGCCGAGGTGGCGGAGATGACCGCGCTGGCCGAACATGTCGAGGAACGCGCCAACCAGGTGGAGCGCGAGCCCATCACGGTGGTGTGCTCGGCCAAGGGCTGGCTGCGGGCGCTGAAGGGCCATCAGGAACAGTCCAAAGACGACAAATACCGCGAAGGCGACCGCGCCCGCTTCTGGTTTCCCGCCCAGACCACCGACCAGATCATGCTGCTGGCGACCGATGGCCGCTTTTTCACGTTCGACGGCTCGAAGCTGCCGAGCGGGCGTGGCAATGGTGAGGCGATCCGCAGCTTTATCGACCTGCCGCCCGAAGCCGACATCGTCACCATGTTCGTGCATGTGCCGGGCCGGAAGCTTCTGGTTGCCGCCACCAGTGGCCATGGCTTCATCACCAATGAAGACGATGCCGTGGCCATGACCAAGAACGGCAAGCGGGTGATGAATGTGAAACCGGGGGTGGAAGCCGCCTCGTGCCGAACCGCGAGCGGCGACCATGTCGCTGTGGTCGGCGAGAACCGCAAGCTGCTGATCTTCAAGATCGAGGAAGTGCCTGAGATGGGACGCGGGCAGGGCGTCTTCCTGCAGCGCTACAAGGACGGCGGCCTGATCGATGCATGCGCCTTCACCTGGAAGGACGGCCTCAAGGACGAAAATGGCCGGCAGTTCGAGCCTTCGGAGCTGAAAGAATGGCGGGGCGAGCGCGCCCAGGCCGGGCGGATAGTGCCGCGCGGCTGGTCGCGGGGCGGAAAATTCGGCGAAAACTAACGTGTTGGTTGGTTAACCACGGCGCAAGAAAGACCTGTCCCAGATCGGGACAGGCGACGTTGTCTCCGTTATAGTTTCAACCGTTGCGTGCTTTCCGGTGTCATGTCCACCCTTCGGCTTCTGGCCTTATCCTACCTCGCCTCGGCGTCGGTCTTTGTCATGGCCGCGACCCTGGTTGCACATCCGAAACTTGGGCGTGACCTGGTGCAGGGCACCCGCGCCCTGGTGCAGATGGCCAACGACGATCTGGTGCAGCCTTTCCTGATCCGGCAGCAACCCGATGCGGTGGCGCGGATTGCTCTGGCACCGGCTGCGCCTGTTTTGCGCCCGCATGAGGTTCAGCAACCGGCACAGCTCGTCCCGCCCGTGCCGCGCCTGGTGCAGGCGCCTGATATCCAGCCGGGCAACGCCGATATCGCATCGTCTGACGGCATCGCCATTCTGCCGGATCTGCCGGAGCCGCCCGCGCCGGCGAAAATGGCGAGCGATGAACCGCGTGCGGCTCGGCCCAGCTTCCGTATTCCGGATCCGCCGCCGGCCGATGCGCCGGTGGCCAGCCGTGGCAAGGTGGTCGCCGCGCGTCTGCAAGCGGGGCTGACGCCGGAGATGCTGCGCAACTTCGATCTGTTTCTTTACGTCAGCAAGGCCGATGCCGGGCCGCTGTCACAACGTCTGTATGTGTTCGAGAAGCAGCGCTCCGGGGAATTGAAGCTGATCCATGACTGGGCAGCGTCCACCGGCCGTGAGCAGCGCGAGACCAGTCCGCGCGGTGAGCGGACCCTCACCACCACGCCGGCCGGCTTCTATGAACTCGATCCCGACCGCATGTACCCTCGCTATCATTCCTATGGCTGGGACCAGGACATGCCCAATGCGATGTTCTTCAACTGGGAGCGCGAGGGCGCGCAGACCGGGCTGGCCATTCATGCCGCCACCGGCGGTGATGTCGAAAAGCTTGGCGAGCGCGCCAGCGCCGGCTGCGTTCACTTGGCGCCGGAACATGCGGCGATCCTGTTCAACCTGATCCGCAACCACTATCACGGGCCGGTGCCGCGCCTGGCCTATGACACGCAGAGCCAGACCATGAGCAATCAGGGCCAGTTCATGCACGACCGCGCCGGCAATCTGAAAATGGCCGACGGTTATCGCGTGCTGATTAGAATCGAGAATTATGGCGGTGGCAATGATGTGGTGGCGGCGCTGTTCTGAACGGCGCGCTCAGGCGTGGCCGGTGACCAGCCACAAAATGATGATGATCGGCAGCGGGATGCCGATGGCCCAGAGAAGTACAGAGCGCATATGTCCTCCTGACTGACGTCGAAGGAGGTAACGGCCCCGTAAGCCTGAAAGTTCCTAACGCCGGAGTTCGTACAGCGCGATCGCGGCGGCATTGGAGACATTGAGGCTCTCCACCGTGCGTGAGATCGGGATGAAAGCGGACGCTTCGCAATGCTCACGCACCAGCCGGCGGATGCCGGAGCCTTCCGAACCCAGAACCAGCGCCACATCGCCGGGCGGCACCGCCTCGGTCAGGCTCTGTTCGCCATCCCCGGCCAGCGCGATGCGCCAGAAACCACGCTCGGCCAGCTGATCGAGCGCGCGCGCGATGTTGACCACCTCGACATAGGGGATTTGGTCCAGGGCACCGGACGCCGCCTTGGCCAGGGCGCCTGATTGCGGCGGGGCATTGCGGTCCTGCACCACCACCGCGGTGACGCCAAAGGCGGCCGCCGTGCGCAGAATGGCGCCGACATTATGGGGATCCGAAAGCTGGTCCAGCACCAGCACCACCTTGCGGCCGCGGGCTGGCCGCTCTAGAATCTCGTCCAGGTCGAGGGATTTGAGCGGCCAGGCTTCCAGGGCTGCGCCCTGATGGACCGCACCGGGCGGCAGCAGGCGGTCTATGGCGCCGGGCTCCAGGTTTCGACCCGGACCCGGTGCGAGAAGCTTGGAACCCAGGGTTTCGATGGCCCGGGGGTAAGGGCAGCCCGGCCCAGTTTGCGGCGGGGATTGGCAAGCGCTGCCTGGACCGCATGGAGGCCATAGAGCCACTGGGCGCCACTGTTTGTCCGGTGGGGCCGTTCCGGTTGGGTCGGCCGCGGGCTTTTTTTCAGGTTTTCCGCGGTTTTTCGCGGGTTCGCGGGCGGCGATTTTTGCCAAAGGATTTTGGTCTCATGGCGCGCTTATAAAGAAGTGGGGCCGCCGGTAAAGCCAAAGGGCAAAATCCCAGCCTTTCCGCGGCCAAACGGGGGTTGACACCCCGGCCCCTTTTGACAATAACCCGCGATCCGCAGCCAAACCCTACCTGGAGGTATATTTTCGCCCGTTTTCGCGCATACGGGTGAAAGCAGATGCGCCGGCCGGTAACTGGTTTTCTAACCTGTTGACCCAGTTGGAAAATTTATCCGGAGGGGTGCCCGAGTGGCTAAAGGGGACGGACTGTAAATCCGTTGACTACGTCTACGTTGGTTCGAATCCAACCCCCTCCACCATTCACCGTCCGTCAGGACGCCGAATGGCGACAGCCATGAGGCGCCGCGAAGCGGCGGGAATGCCCGACGAGCGAAAGCGAGGAGGGCTCCGAAGCCGGTGACGAAAGAGAGAGCCGAGGCGAAGGCATTCGAATTAAGGCGGGTGTAGCTCAATGGTAGAGCAACAGCCTTCCAAGCTGATGACGAGGGTTCGATTCCCTTCACCCGCTCCAATCCTCCGGCGAAGCCGGACATGAAAAAGAGTTTGTACGGCGAAAGCCGCAAGTCAGAGACGAGAGAGACAGACAATGGGTAAAGCAAAGTTTGAACGTAACAAGCCGCACTGCAACATCGGCACGATCGGCCATGTCGATCATGGCAAGACGTCTTTGACGGCAGCGATCACGAAGGTGCTGGCGGAGACCGGGCGGCGCGACGTTCACGGCCTATGACCAGATCGACAAGGCGCCGGAAGAAAAGGCGCGCGGCATCACCATTTCGACCGCGCATGTCGAGTACGAGACCAAGGCGCGCCACTACGCCCATGTCGACTGCCCCGGCCATGCCGACTATGTGAAGAACATGATCACCGGCGCCGCCCAGATGGACGGCGCGATCCTGGTGGTTTCGGCCTCGGACGGCCCGATGCCGCAGACCCGCGAACACATCCTTCTGGCCCGCCAGGTCGGCGTGCCGGCGCTGGTGGTGTTCATGAACAAGTGCGACATGGTCGACGATCCGGAGCTGCTGGACCTGGTGGAGATGGAAGTGCGCGAGCTGCTGTCCTCCTATCAGTTCCCGGGCGACGACATCCCGATCGTGCGCGGCTCGGCCCTGATGGCGCTGGAGAACAAGGAACCCAAGCTCGGCCATGACGCGATCCTGGAGCTGATGAAGGCTGTCGACGAATTCATTCCCCAGCCGGAGCGTCCGATCGACAAGCCGTTCCTGATGCCGATCGAAGACGTGTTCTCGATCTCGGGCCGCGGCACGGTTGTGACCGGCCGCGTGGAGCGTGGCGTGGTGAAGGTTGGCGAGGAAGTCGAGATCATCGGCATTCGCCCGACTTCCAAGACCACGGTCACGGGCGTTGAGATGTTCCGCAAGCTGCTGGACCAGGGTCAGGCGGGCGACAATATCGGCGCGCTGCTGCGCGGTATTGAACGTGAAGGCATCGAGCGCGGCCAGGTTCTGGCCAAGCCGGGCAGTGTCACGCCCCATACCGTGTTTGTGGCGGAAGCCTATATCCTGACCAAGGAAGAGGGTGGCCGTCATACGCCGTTCTTCGCCAACTACCGTCCGCAGTTTTATTTTCGCACCACCGACGTGACCGGCATCGTTAAGCTGCCAGCGGGCACGGAAATGGTGATGCCGGGCGACAACATCTCGGTGGAAGTCGAGCTGATCGTTCCGATCGCGATGGAAGAGAAGCTGCGCTTCGCCATTCGTGAAGGCGGCCGCACCGTCGGCGCCGGCGTCGTCGCAAAGATCTTGAAGTAACGGAAATGGCCGGCGGCCAGCGCCGGCCATTTCTTGGTTTTCCTAGGGGTGTAGCTCAGCTGGTAGAGCATCGGTCTCCAAAACCGAGGGCCGTGGGTTCGAGTCCCTCCGCCCCTGCCAAGTTTGAAGTTGAAGAGTTGAAATGGCTGACGTGACGAAAAAGACGGATGGTGAGGTGGACGCAGAACGCGCTCCCGCCGCGCCGCCGCGTCTCGCCGATGCAGTTCCTCCAGGAAGTGCGCCGGGAGATGAGCAAGGTCACCTGGCCGACATGGAAGGAAACCTGGCTCACCACCATGATGGTCTTCATCATGGTCGGGCTGACCATGGTCTTCTTCTTCTTTGTCGATCTCGTCCTGCAGTATGGCGAGTATCTGTTGATTGGCGCGCGGAGACTGTACTGATGAGCGAAGCCGGAACCCGCACCGTGGCCGATGCCAAGTGGTACATCGTTCACACCTATTCCAACTTCGAGAAGAAGGTGAAGGAAGAGATCCTGCGCCAGGCCAAGCTGCAGGACCTTGAGGACTTCGTCGCCGACGTGGTGGTGCCGACCGAGGAAGTGCTGGAAGTGCGCCGCGGCCAGAAGGTCAAGGCCGAGCACAAGTTTCTGCCCGGTTATGTGCTGCTCAACGCCAAGCTGACCGACGAGGTCTATCACCTGGTCAAGAACGTCGCGAAGGTGACGGGCTTCCTGGGCCAGAACAACAAGCCCATGCCGCTGCGTCAAGCCGAGGTGGACCGTATCCTCAATCAAGTGAGCGAGGGTGCGGAGCATCCCAAGTCCACCATTGTGTTTGAAATCGGCGAGCAGGTGCGGGTGGCCGACGGCCCCTTCACCTCCTTCACCGGCACGGTGGAAGAAGTGGACGAGGACCGCAGCCGCGTGAAGGTCGCGGTGTCGATCTTTGGCCGTGCCACGCCTGTGGAACTTGAGTACACCCAAGTCGAAAAGATGTAGTGCCGGTCCACGGCTGAGTTTGGACGAGAAAGTAAGGACGTTTTTGGATTGTAATTGGAATTTGTACGGCGAGGGCAGCGAAGCGAACGCCCGAGCCGTACAATAAAGTCAAAACCATAATCCCGCGGGAGAAGCGAAAGCTTCGTTTGAACCGCTAAGCCGCAAAAAGGAGGCGGCGAGACATGGCAAAGAAGATTACAGGTTACGTAAAACTGCAGGTGCCCGCCGGCTCTGCCAATCCGTCGCCGCCCATCGGCCCGGCTCTGGGTCAGCGCGGCCTCAATATCATGGAGTTCTGCAAGGCGTTCAACGCCAAGACCCAGGACCAGGAAAAGGGCATGCCGATCCCGGTGACCATCACCGTGTTTTCGGACAAGAGCTTCACCTTCGAGATGAAGACCGCGCCTGCCTCCTACTTCCTGAAGAAGGCCGCCAAGCTGTCGTCCGGCTCCAAGGCGCCGGGCATTACGGTGGCGGGCAGCGTGACCCGCGCCCAGGTGCGCGAGATCGCCCAGGCCAAGATGAAGGACCTCAACGCCAATGATATCGAGAATGCGATGCTGCTGATTGAAGGCTCGGCGCGCTCGATGGGCATCACGGTGAGGGACTAACGGCCATGACAAAGCGCTACAAGAAAATCACCGAAGGCCTGGACCGCAACAAGAGCTACACCGTCGAAGAGGCGGTGAAGCTGATCAAGGCGCGCGCCGTCGCCAAGTTCGACGAGACCATCGAACTGTCGCTTAATCTGGGCGTCGATCCCAAGCATGCCGACCAGATGGTGCGCGGCGTGGTCTCGCTGCCGTCCGGCACGGGCCGCTCCTTGCGCGTGGCGGTGTTCGCCAAGGGCGCCAAGGCGGAAGAAGCCAAGAAGGCCGGCGCCGATCTGGTGGGCGCCGAAGAGCTGGCGGCCGAGGTTACGGCTGGCAAGATCGACTTCGATCGCTGCATCGCCACCCCGGACATGATGGGTATCGTCGGCCGTCTGGGTAAGGTCCTGGGCCCGCGCAACCTGATGCCCAACCCCAAGGTCGGGACCGTCACCATGGACGTGACCCAGGCCATCAAGGACGCCAAGGGCGGCGCGGTGGAATTCCGCGTCGAGAAGGCGGGCATCGTGCAGGCCGGTGTCGGCAAGGCGAGCTTCACCGAAGACGCCATCGCCGCCAATGTGAAGGCGTTCATCGACGCCGTCATGAAGGCCAAGCCCTCGGGCGCCAAGGGCAACTATATGAAGAAGGTTTCCATCTCCTCGACCATGGGACCGGGCGTGAAGATTTCGCTCGCCTCGATCGGGGCGGGTGGCGCGGCGTAGGCCGTATTTAATTCCGGCGGACGATCGCCGGGACTGTCCGAGACTGCTGGAGGCCGAGAGGTCTTAAACTTCTCCAGCATAGACAGGGAATGAAACCGAATTTCGGAGATGTCTCCGCAGTTTGGGTTTGGACCCTGGGGCAGCGTTTCGAGCAACAGGGTTGGCACGTGGATCGTCCCACGGGCCGACGTTAGGAGAGCAAAAGTGGAAAAAGCCAAAAAGGCGGAAGTCGTCGAAGACCTGAACGGTGTCTTTGCGAAGGCCGGCTCTGTGGTGGTCGCCCACTATACCGGCATGACGGTTGCCGACATGGCCGATCTCCGCTCGCGCATGCGCGCGAACGGAGCATCGTTCCGTGTCGCCAAGAACCGTCTGGCGGTGCGCGCTCTGAAAGGAACGCCGATCGAAGGCATCGCGCATCTGTTCAAGGGGCCGACCGGCATCGCTGTCAGCGATGATCCGGTTGCCGCTTCGAAGGTTGCCGCTGCCTATGCCAAGGATAACGACAAGCTCGTGATCCTGGGTGGCTCGGTCGGAACGACGGCGCTGGATGCCGCGGGCGTTAAAGCCCTCGCCACCCTGCCGTCGCTCGATGAACTGCGTGGCAAGATCGTGGGCCTGCTCGTGGCGCCCGCGACCAAGATCGCCGGGATTGTTCAAGCCCCCGCCGGTCAGCTTGCCCGTGTCATCGGTGCGTATGCCTCGAAGGACGCCGCTTAAGCGACTTACCAACGTAAACATCCAAACCTGAACCCATCAAAGGAACTGAAGAAATGTCGAAGATCGAAAAGCTCGTTGAAGACCTGTCCGGCCTGACCGTCCTGGAAGCTGCCGACCTGGCCAAGCTGCTGGAAGAAAAGTGGGGCGTCAGCGCCGCCGCTCCGGTGGCCGCTGCTGCCGCTCCGGCCGCTGCTGGCGCGGCGCCTGCCGCCGAGAAGACCGAATTCACGGTCGTTCTCACCGATGCCGGCGACAAGAAGATCAACGTCATCAAGGAAGTGCGTGCGATCACCGGCCTGGGCCTCAAGGAAGCCAAGGACCTGGTCGAAGGCGCTCCCAAGGAAGTGAAAGCCGACGTCAACAAGGACGAAGCTGCCAAGATCAAGAAGCAGCTCGAAGATGCTGGCGCCAAGGTCGAGTTGAAGTAACAAGGAGGCACCGCGGGTTGAAAAGCCGCGCTGTCGTACATATTTCGTTCACCCATCCCCCATCGGCGCGGCAAGCGCCGGTGGGTGCGGTGGCTTTTGCCATTGGTTTGAAACTGCTGGTTCCCACCCCGGGCAAACACGGCTTCGCGGCCGTAAAGGACTTTATCGAATGACTCTTTCCTTCACCGGACGCAAACGCCTTCGCAAGAACTTCGGCAAGATCCAGGAGATCGCGCAGATGCCGAACCTCATCGAGGTTCAGCGCACCTCCTATGATCAGTTCCTGCAGTTGGACAAGCCGGAGGCCGGCCGCAAGGACGAGGGGCTGGAGGCGGTATTCCGCCAAGTGTTCCCCATCAAGGACTTCTCGGAGTCCTCGCTGCTGGAATATGTGGACTATCACTTCGAAGAGCCGAAGTACGACGTCGAGGAGTGCCAGCAGCGCTCCATGACCTATGCCGCGCCACTCAAGGTGACGCTGCGCCTGATCGTGTTCGATGTGGACCAGGAAACCGGCGCCAAGTCGGTCAAGGACATCAAGGAACAGGACGTCTATATGGGCGACGTCCCCTTTATGACCGAGAACGGCACCTTTGTCGTCAACGGAACCGAGCGCGTCATTGTCTCCCAGATGCACCGTTCGCCGGGCGTGTTTTTCGACCATGACAAGGGCAAAACCCATTCCTCGGGCAAGCTTTTGTTCGCCGCCCGCGTCATTCCCTATCGCGGTTCGTGGCTGGATTTTGAATTCGACGCCAAGGACATCGTGCATGTGCGCATCGACCGCCGCAGGAAGCTGCCGGCGACGGCGCTGCTCTATGCCCTGGGCCTGACCCAGGAAGAGATCCTGGATTATTTCTACGGTAAGATCGCCTTCAAGCATAACAAGGACGGCAGCTGGTCGACCCCGCTGGATCCGACCTGGATGCGCAATGCCAAGTCCACCTCGGACTGGAAGAACGCTAAGACCGGTGATGTCGTGCTGGAAGCCGGCAGTAAGATCACGGTGCGCAGCTTGCGCAAGCTGCAGGAAGAGGGCGTCAAGAACATCGCCTTTAGTCCGGACGAGGTGATCGGCCGCTTTTCGGCGCTGGACATGGTCAATCCCGAGACTGGCGAGATCTATGTCGAGGCCGGCGACGAGCTGACCGCCGACAATATCGCGACTGCCCTGGAAGCCGGATTCCATGACATCGAAGTGCTCAACATCGACGGCATCAATGTCGGTCCCTATCTGCGCAACACTCTGGCGGTGGACAAGAACCACTCCAGAGAGCAGGCGCTGATCGACATCTATCGCGTCATGCGTCCGGGCGAGCCTCCGACCTTGGACACCGCCGAAACCCTGTTCGGCCAGCTGTTCTTCGATCCGGAGCGCTATGACCTGTCCGCGGTGGGCCGCGTCAAGATGAACATGCGCATGGGCCTGGATGCGCCTGACACCATGCGGGTGCTGCGCCGCGACGACATCCTGGCGATCCTCAAGGCGCTGGTGGAGCTGCGCGACGGGCGCGGCGAAATCGACGACATCGACAATCTCGGCAATCGCCGCGTGCGTTCGGTGGGCGAGCTGATGGAAAACCAGTTCCGCGTCGGCCTGCTGCGCATGGAACGCGCCATCAAGGAGCGCATGTCGGCGGTGGACATCGACACGGTGATGCCGCACGATCTGATCAACGCCAAGCCGGTGGCGGCCGCGGTGCGCGAGTTCTTTGGCTCGTCCCAGCTGTCGCAGTTCATGGACCAGCAGAACCCGCTGTCGGAACTGACCCACAAGCGCCGCATGTCGGCCCTTGGACCGGGCGGTCTGACCCGCGAACGCGCCGGTTTCGAAGTGCGCGACGTGCATCCGACCCATTATGGCCGTATCTGCCCGATCGAGACGCCGGAAGGCCCCAACATCGGCCTGATCAACTCGTTGGCGACGTTTGCGCGCGTCAACAAGTACGGCTTCATCGAAAGCCCGTACCGCAAAGTGGTGAACAAGCACCTGACGGACGAGGTCATTTATTTGTCGGCGATGGAGGAGGCGAAGTTCACGGTCGCCCAGGCCAACGCGACGGTGGACAGCCGGCTGCGGCTGACCGACGAACTGGTCAGCTGCCGCAAGGGCGGAAACTTCGTGATGACCACGCCCGACCAGGTGCAGTTCATCGACG
>CAWHLV010000067.1:0-10201 GCA_963830095.1 uncultured Alphaproteobacteria bacterium | reverse complement strand
TTTCGCCCAAGCAGCTGGTGTCTGTGGCCGCGGCACTGGTGCCGTTCCTTGAAAACGACGACGCCAACCGCGCGCTGATGGGCTCCAACATGCAGCGTCAGGCCGTGCCCTTGCTGCGTCCCGAAGCGCCGCTGGTGGGTACCGGCATGGAAGAAGTCGTGGCGCGGGATTCCGGCGCCGCCATTTCGGCGCGCCGCACCGGCGTGGTCGATCAGGTGGATGCCACCCGTATCGTCATCCGCGCGACGGAAGAGGCCGATCCCACCAAGCCGGGCATCGACATCTATCGCCTGCGCAAGTTCCAGCGCTCCAACGCCTCGACCTGCATCAACCAGCGTCCGCTGGTGAAGGTGGGCGATGTTGTGCGCAAGGGTGACATCATCTGCGACGGTCCCTCGACCCAGCTGGGCGAGTTGGCCCTGGGCAAGAACGCGCTCGTCGCCTTCATGCCCTGGAACGGCTACAACTTCGAGGACTCCATCCTCATCTCCGAGCGCATTGTCCGCGACGACGTCTTCACCTCGATCCATATCGAGGAATTCGAGACCATGGCGCGCGACACCAAGCTCGGCCCGGAGGAAATCACCCGCGACATCCCCAATGTGGGCGAAGAGAACCTCAAGAACCTGGACGAAGCCGGCATCGTCTATATCGGCGCCGAAGTGCAGGCGGGCGACATTCTGGTGGGCAAGGTGACGCCGAAGGGCGAAACCCCGATGACCCCGGAAGAAAAGCTGCTGCGCGCCATCTTCGGCGAAAAGGCCGCCGATGTTCGCGACACCTCCCTGCGCGTTCCGCCGGGCGTCACCGGCACCATCGTGGAAGTGCGCGTCTTCAATCGCCATGGCGTGGACAAGGACCAGCGCGCCATGTCGATCGAGCGCGCCGAGGAAGAGCGTCTGGCGGAAGACCGCGACGACGAGCTTTCGATCCTGGAGCGCAACATCTTCTCGCGCCTGTCGGAAATCCTGCTCAACAAGACTGCTGCCAGCGGTCCTAAGGGCATGGCCGCCGACACCAAGATCACCGCAAAGCGTTCTGGACACGATTGCCAAGCATCAGTGGTGGCAGATCGGGCTTCGCAACGAAAAGGCGATGGCCGAGATCGAAGGCCTGCGTCAGCAGTATGACGAGTCCAAGTCGCGCCTCGACAAGCGTTTCGCCGACAAGGTGGAGAAGCTGCGCCGTGGTGACGAACTGGCCCCGGGCGTGATGAAGATGGTGCGCGTCTTCGTGGCGGTGAAGCGCAAGCTGCAGCCGGGCGACAAGATGGCCGGCCGTCATGGCAACAAGGGCGTGATCAGCCGCATCGTGCCGATCGAGGACATGCCGCATCTGGAAGACGGCACCGCGGTGGACGTGGTGCTCAATCCGCTGGGCGTGCCTTCGCGCATGAATGTGGGCCAGATTCTGGAAACCCATCTGGGCTGGGCCTGTGCGGGGTTGGGCCGGCAGATCGGCGACATGCTCGACAAGGTCAAGCGCGACGGCAAGCACGAGCCGCTGCGCCGCCACCTCAAGAGCGTCTATGGCAATGACGAGCGGTTGGGCGAAATCGACGAGGAAGGTCTGCTCGAATTGGCCGACAATCTGCGTCCCGGCATTCCGATCGCCACCCCGGTGTTCGACGGCGCCAAGGAAGCCGACATTGTCGACATGCTGGAGCAGGCAGGTCTGACCTCTCGGGCCAGTGACCCTGTATGACGGGCGTACCGGTGAGTCGTTCACCCGTCAGGTCACGGTCGGCTACATCTACATGCTGAAGCTGAACCATCTGGTGGACGACAAGATCCACGCCCGTTCGATCGGTCCCTACTCGCTCGTCACCCAGCAGCCGCTGGGCGGCAAGGCGCAGTTCGGCGGCCAGCGCTTCGGTGAAATGGAAGTCTGGGCGCTCGAAGCCTATGGCGCCGCCTACACGCTGCAGGAAATCCTGACCGTGAAGTCGGACGACGTGGCGGGCCGCACCAAGGTCTACGAAGCGATTGTCCGCGGCGAAGACACGTTCGAGGCCGGTATTCCGGAATCCTTCAACGTGCTGGTCAAGGAAATGCGCTCGCTGTCGCTGAACGTCGAACTGGTGAACGGACCAACGACCTAACGCGTGCAAATGGAATGAGAACTCCGCCGGGACCCGGTTTCGGGCGGAGATTTGAGAGAGAAACGGGACGAATTCGCGAATGCGCTTTGCGGACCAAAGTCGAAAGGACGCTCGTATAAATCAAGAGCTGATGAATGTTTTCGGCACGGTCAAGGAGGCTCCCGCCTTCGACCGCATCAAGATTTCGCTGGCAAGCCCGGACCAGATCCTGCGCTGGAGCCATGGCGAGATCAAAAAGCCGGAAACGATCAACTACCGCACCTTCAAGCCGGAGCGCGACGGGCTTGTTCTGCGCCCGCATCTTCGGGCCGGTGAAGGATTACGAGTGCCTGTGCGGCAAGTACAAGCGCATGAAGTACAAGGGCATCGTCTGCGAAAAGTGCGGTGTCGAAGTCACGGTGCAGAAGGTGCGCCGTGACCGCATGGGCCATATCGAGCTGGCCTCGCCGGTCGCCCATATCTGGTTCCTGAAGTCGCTGCCGTCGCGCATCGGCCTGATCCTGGACATGACCTTGAAGGATCTGGAGCGGGTTCTCTATTTCGAGAATTACATCGTCATCGAGCCGGGCCTCACCCCGCTCAAGGACCGCCAGCTCCTGACCGAGGACGAGTTCTACAAGGCCCAGGACGAATACGGCAATGACAGCTTCACCGCCGAGATCGGCGCTGAAGCCATTCGCAAGCTGCTCGCCGCCATCGACCTGGAAAAGCTGCGCGACGAAATTCGCGGCGAAGTGGCGGAAATTCCTGGCGGCGAAAAGCAGAAGAAGCTGGTCAAGCGCCTGAAGGTTGTGGAAGCCTTCATCGATTCCGGCAATCGCCCGGAATGGATGATCCTGCAGGTCGTTCCGGTGATCCCGCCGGAACTGCGCCCGCTGGTGCCGCTGGACGGCGGCCGCTTCGCGACCTCGGATCTGAACGACCTTTATCGCCGCGTCATCAACCGTAACAACCGCCTCAAGCGCCTGATCGAACTGAAGGCGCCTGACATCATCGTGCGCAACGAAAAGCGCATGCTGCAGGAATCGGTCGATGCCCTGTTCGACAATGGCCGCCGCGGCCGTGTTATCACCGGCGCCAACAAGCGTCCGCTGAAGTCGCTCGCCGACATGCTGAAGGGCAAGCAGGGCCGCTTCCGCCAGAACCTGCTGGGCAAGCGTGTCGACTATTCGGGCCGTTCGGTCATCGTGGTCGGCCCCGAACTCAAGCTGCATCAGTGCGGCCTGCCCAAGAAGATGGCGCTGGAGCTGTTCAAGCCGTTCATCTATGCGCGCCTGGAAGCCAAGGGCTTCAGCCAGACCGTCAAGCAGTCCAAGAAGCTGGTGGAAAAGGAAAAGCCCGAGGTCTGGGATATCCTGGAAGAAGTCATCCGCGAGCATCCCATCCTGCTCAATCGCGCCCCCACGCTTCACCGTCTGGGCATCCAGGCGTTCGAGCCGGTGCTGATCGAAGGCAAGGCGATCCAGCTGCATCCGCTGGTCTGCACCGCCTTCAACGCCGACTTTGACGGCGACCAGATGGCCGTGCACGTGCCGCTGAGCCTTGAGGCCCAGCTGGAAGCGCGCGTCCTGATGATGTCGACCAACAACATCCTGTCGCCCGCCAACGGCAAGCCGATCATCGTGCCGACCCAGGACATCGTGCTTGGCCTGTATTACCTGAGCCAGGAACGTCCCAAGGAGCCGGGCGAGGGCATGGTGTTCAACGACATCGGCGAGATCGAGCACGCGCTCTTCTCCAAATCGGTGACGCTGCATGCCAAGATCAAGTGCCGCTACAAGACGGTCGATGCGGAAGGCAAGCCCATCACCCGCCGCGTGGATTCCACGCCGGGCCGGATGCTGATCGCCGACATCCTGCCGCGCAGTCCCAAGATCCCGTTCGAACTGGTCAATCGTCTGCTGCGCAAGCAGGAGATCAGCCAGCTGATCGACGAGGTCTATCGTCACTGCGGCCAGAAGGAGACCGTGCTGTTCGCCGACGCGCTGATGGCGCTGGGCTTCCGCGAAGCCTGCAAGGCCGGTATCTCGTTCGGCAAGGACGACATGGTCGTGCCGGACACCAAGACCAAGCTGATCGACGAGACCCGTCACCGGGTGCGCGAGTATGAACAGCAGTATCAGGACGGTCTGACCACCGACAAGGAGAAGTACAACCTCGTTGTTGACGTCTGGTCCAAGTGCACCGACCAGGTCGCGGCCGAAATGATGAAGGAAATCTCCGAGCCCAAGATCGACCCGGATACGGGCCGCGTACTGGAGATGAACTCCATCTACATGATGAGCCATTCCGGCGCCCGCGGTTCGCCGCAGCAGATGAAGCAGCTCGCCGGCATGCGCGGCCTGATGGCGCGTCCCGACGGTTCGATCATCGAGACGCCGATCCTGTCGAACTTCAAGGAAGGTCTTACCGTGCTGGAGTACTTCAACTCCACCCACGGCGCCCGCAAGGGTCTGGCCGACACCGCGCTCAAGACGGCGAATTCGGGTTACCTGACCCGCCGTCTGGTCGACGTGGCCAACGACTGCATCATCACGTCCGAAGACTGCGGCACCAAGAAGGGTGTCACGGTCCAGGCCGAAATCGATGGTGGCCAGGTCGTTGCCTCGCTGACCGAGCGCATCCTGGGCCGCACCACGGCGGAAGATGTGAAGCATCCCGACACGGGCGAGATCATCATCAAGCGCAACAAGGAAGTGACCGAAGACCTGGCCGAAAAAGTCGAAGCGGCGCACGTCCAGAAGGTGCGTGTCCGCTCGGTGCTGACCTGCGAACTGCCGGAAGGCGTGTGCGGCAAGTGCTATGGCCGCGATCTGGCGCGCGGTACCTCGGTCAATATCGGCGAGGCTGTCGGCGTGATCGCCGCCCAGTCCATCGGCGAGCCGGGCACCCAGCTCACCATGCGTACCTTCCACATTGGCGGTGCCGCCCAGGTTGCCGGCTCGTCGAAGATCGAGGCGTCGTATGACGGCAAGGTCAAGATCCTGAACCGCAACATCGTGAAGAACACCGATGGTGAACTGATCGCGATGTCGCGCAACATGCAGATCGTCATCACCGACAACAAGGGCCAGGAACGTGCCACCTATCGCATCACCTATGGCGCTCGCCTGAAGGTGGACGAGGGCGCCACCGTGAAGCGCGGCGACCGCCTCGCGGAATGGAATCCCAACGCCTTGCCGGTGATGACCGATGTCGAAGGTACCGTGAAGTATGAAGACCTGGTCTTCGGCGTCACGGTGCGCGAAGTGGCGGACGAAAAGACCGGTGTGTCATCCAAGGTGGTGATGGACAACCGCGGCACGGGCGGCAAGAACGCGCCCGAACTGCGCCCGACCTCGTCATCCTCGACAAGAAGGGCAAGACGACCCAGCTTCCGAATGGCGGCGAAGCGCGCTATGCGATTTCGCCCGATGCCATTCTGTCGGTGGAAGACGGCTCTACGGTGCGCGCCGGCGATGTCATCGCGCGTATTCCGACCGAAGGCGCCAAGACCCGCGACATCACGGGCGGTCTGCCGCGCGTGGCCGAGCTGTTCGAGGCCCGCAAGCCCAAGGAAGCGGCCGTGCTGGCCGAAACCGACGGCTTTGTCGAGTTCGGCAAGGACTACAAGAACAAGCGCCGCGTCATTGTTCGTCCCAAGAACGAGAAGCAGGAGCCGAGCGAGTATCTGATCCCCAAAGGCCGCCATATCAGCGTGCGCGAAGGCGATTATGTGGAGAAGGGCGACTATATCGTCGAAGGCAATCCGAGCCCACATGACATCCTGCGCATCAAGGGCATGGAAGAACTGGCGATCTATCTCGTCAAGGAAATCCAGGACGTCTATCGTCTCCAGGGCGTGAAGATCAACGACAAGCACATTGAAGTGATCTGCCGCCAGATGATGCAGAAGTTGGAAGTCACCGAAGGCGGCGAGACCACGCTGATCGCCGGTGAGCATGTCGATGCCTCGGAACTGGATGCCGCCAACAAGAAGGCGGAGGACCAGGGCCACAAGCCCGCCGAAGGCCGCGCCATCCTGCTCGGCATCACCAAGGCGTCGTTGCAGACCCGTTCGGTGTTCTCGGCCGCATCCTTCCAGGAAACCACGCGCGTCCTCACCGACGCCGCGGTCAATGGCAAGGTCGACATGCTGGAAGGCCTGAAGGAGAACGTGATCGTGGGCCGGTTGATCCCGGCGGGCACCGGCGGCGCCATTGCCCGTCTGCGCCACATCGCCACCGAACGCGACAAGGCGATCCAGGAGGAACAGGCGGCGCAGCAGCCGATTGCCCAGCTGGAAGCGCCGCAGCCGGCGGCTGAGTAAGCGTCCGCAAAAGCACAAGAATCAGGGCCGGTGGCAACGCCGGCCCTTTTTCTTTGGCGGGTTCCTGCCCATATCCAGCGGGTGATTTGGGAGGCGGGGCTTTCGGGGCCGCGCTAAGGTCCGCCCATGAAGTTACCTCAGCCAATGTCCTGGGACCGCGCCGAAGCTCGCAAGGGCAAGTTCGATGGCAAGTTCATCATCGGGGTGATGACCACCGGGATCTACTGCTTGCCGTCCTGTGCCGCGCGGCCGCCAAGGGCGCAAAATGTGCGGCTGTTCACCACCGAAACCGAAGCCAAGGCGGCGGGCCTGCGCGCCTGCAAACGCTGCCGGCCCGACCTTTACTACAGAGGCGAAGACGAGAACGTGGCCCTGTTCGAGGGCCTGGCGGCGCGGGTCGCGGGCAGCCGGAGGAATTCGCCGATGCCTCGGCACTGGCCAAGACGCCGGTGTCAGCCTGACCAAGCTGGGCGATCTCACTCGCGATCATGCCCACCTCGCACCGGTGGCCTGGCTCCGGCGCATGCGGGTTCGCGCGCGGCTAGGCTTTGCTGACCGGCGGACAAGGTGGCCGAGATCGGCTTTGGCGCGGGTTTTGAAACGGAATCGGTGTTTCACCGCCAGTTTCTCAACCAGATGCGCATGACACCGGGCGCCTATCGCGCGCTGGACGGCGCCGAAGTGTTCCTGCTGCACCTGCCGGCTGGTTACCGGGCCAAGGAAATCCTGGCCTATCACGCCCGCGATCCGCTGAAGTGTCAGCGAGAAAAGCGACGGCAACCGCATCTGGAAAGCGTTGCATACGGGGACGGACCGGCGGTGATGGAGATCAGCATCGAACACGAAGGCGCCTGGGTGAAGGTGCATGCGACGCGCAAGCTGGGCCGTGCCGCGATGGCGATTGCTGCATGCCGCGGCGCTCAAGGTTCTGGGTCTGACCAATGACGTCGCGCATTTCGAAACCCGCCATGCCGCCTTTGCGAGCGCCGGCGGGGTTTTCGGATGCCGCTTCTGCCGACCGGCTTTGACGCCTTGTGCTGGGGTATCATTGGCCAGCAGATCAATGTCAAATTCGCCAGTCCGCCTGCGCCGCGAGATCGTGGATTGGCGGGCGAGAGATCGGCGACATGCGGGCCCATCCGACGCCGGAGCGGGTCGCCGATATGATCGTCGCCACCTCGCAGCGCGGCGCTTTTCCCGTTCCAAGGCGCGCTATCTGATTGATGCCGCCGCGCGTGGCGCGAGGGCGGCTCGATATCGAAAATCTGGGCGGGCTCGGCCATCGCCGCGGAAAAAACACTGACCGCCCAGCGCGGCATCGGTGTGTGGACGGCGCGCTATGTGCTGATGCGGGGCGGCTTTGCCGATGCGGCGCCGGTGGGCGACAGCGCGCTGGCCACGGCCCTGCAGCGCCTTCACAAATTGCCTGAGCGTCCCGATACCGAACAAGACCGCGCGGCTGATGAGCGCCTTTGCGCCGCATCGCAGCCTCGCCACCATGCATCTTTGGACGTGTCTGAAGGAAGCGTCATGACCAAGCGTTATTGGAGTGTCATCGAATCGCCGTTCAGCCTTTTGCGGCCTGGGTGGACGAAGAGGGCAGGCTGCTGCGCTTCAATCTGCGCGCCACCGGCGCGGCCAAGGTCGATCCGCCGGCGAAACAGCAACGCAAGCTTGACCCATGTGCAGCGCCAGGTGAACGAATATGCCAAGGGCAAGCGCCGCGATTTCGATTCGAACTCGCGCCGAAGGCCCGGATTTCAACAGACAGGTCTGGGGGGCACTGCTGGAAATTCCGTTCGGCACCACCACCAGTTATGGCGCCATCGCCCAAGATGGGCTATCCCAATGCGGCCCGCGCGGTGGGCGCCGCCAATGGCGCCAACCCCATCGCCCTGGTGGTCCCTTGTCACCGGGTGATCGGCAGCGACGGCAGCCTGACCGGCTATGGCGGTGGCCTGCCGCTCAAGCGCAAGCTGCTGGAACATGAGGCGCGGGTTTGCGGCACGCGGCTGGATCTGCTCGGCTAGACTTTCCAGGTGGTCATCTGGCCGCGCCACCAGCTGGTAAAGCACCGGCATCAGGAAGACGCTGATCAGAAGCCGGGTGAACAGACCACTGACAATCACCAGCGCGAAGGGCTTTTGGGAGTCCGTTCCCACGCCGGTGGCAAGGGCGGCGGGCAAAAGGCCAAGCGCGGCCACCAGCGCCGTCATCATGATCGGCCTGAGCCGCAGGATCGCGCCTTCGCGAATCGCCGCCGCCGTGGTAAGCCTTCCGGGCGCAGTTCGTTGACATAGGAAATATAGACCACCGCGGTCTGCACCGAGACGCCGAACAAGGCCAGAAATCCCACTCCCGATGACACCGAAAAAGGCGTGCCGGTGAGAAACAGCGCCAGAATTCCGCCGACCGGCGCCGTCAGCAGCACGCCCGCCACGGTGATGAGGGGGAGATCGAAATTGTTGTAGAGCGCGAACAGCAGCAAGAAAGATCAGAAAAGTGGTGAGCGGCAGGATCACATAGAGTTGGGCCGGGAGGCGGTATATCCGCTTTACTCTCCGCCCCATCGCATGATAGCCCCCGGCAGGTTCACCTTCTGGCTTCACTTGCGCAATGGCGTCGTCCACCGCGCCGGCAAGGTCGCGGCCCTCCACCGAGAACTGCACGCCGATATAGCGCGAATTGGCCTCGCGATAAATGAAGGAGGCGCCATTGGTGACCGAAATTCCGCCAGCTCCTTGAGGGGGACCTGCTGGCCCGCCAGCATCGCCCACCGGGATGTTGCCGATTTCGTCGGGATTGTGGGAGCAGCATCCAATTCCGCAGCAAGACCGGCATCCCCTGGCTCAACCCCGTCCCCGCCAACGTGCAGGCCAACATCAGCCCAACGAATCTCAATTGGATGATGACCAGGCCCCCCGGCCGATTTCTGGCCGGTCAAAGTTTACTCCGGCCAGTTCTATTCCGAGAACACGCCGATGCGAATAATCGCGTTCCGTGGCCAGGTGGTTGAATCCTCCGGCCTTGCGCCCGGAGCGCCTTGATGGGCAACATCGGCGATGGTCAGGCCATGCAGAAGTTCGTGAACCCCCAGCAGAACTTCGACGCGGATCCCGGGCGAAGACCTCTGATTTCCCCCTCCCCTTGGCGGTGCTGACCGACCGCGGAACGGCCTCCGGCGCTGAAATAGCCGCCGCCGCCCTGCAAGACGCCAAGCGCGCCAAATTGGTGGGAGAGGCTACGTACGGGGACGCTTCGCAACTCAAGGCCATCACCATGGAGGACGGCGGGGCGATCATCCTTTCGGTCGCGAAGTACTACTCGCCCAATGGACAGGCCATTCAGGACACCCGCGTGACCCCGGCGCTACTGGTGGCCGAGCCGGAACCGCAGGTCGACTACGACGAGAACGGCGAGCCGCTGCCCCAGTCGCAGCCCAAGTGGACCAGCAGCGCAAGAGCGCGGACGATCCGGTGGTGAAGAAGGCCCTGGACGCCCTGAAGTAGGGGCAAGTCCGATACCGCAGTCCCCGGTGGCTAGAGTGTAGCCACCGCGTCGGCCTCCAGAACGCAGACGTCGTCCAGGTTGCGGTACTTCTCGTCGTAATCCAGGCCGTAGCCTACCACGAACTCGTCGGGAATCTGGAACCCCACGTAGCTGACGGAAACCGGGCGCAACCGGCGCTCCGGCTTATCGAGTAGCGCCGCGATGCGCATGGAGCGCGGCTTGCGCTGCTGCAACAGGTGTACAGGTAGTTCAGCGTGACGCCGCTTCGACAATGTCTTCGA
>CAWHLV010000066.1:0-31292 GCA_963830095.1 uncultured Alphaproteobacteria bacterium | reverse complement strand
TCGCGGAACGCCATATCCATCACCCGGCCGGCTTCCTCGGCGCGTTTGATGTTGGGGAAATAATCATTGTGGTACTGGGGATAGCGCAATCCGTTGAGAACCAGGATGAGGCGCTGATTGCCCCGCTTGGCCGAGATGGTGATGCCGTAACCGGACGCATCGGTGTGGCCGGTCTTGAGCCCGTCGGCGCCCGGCAGCGAACCCAGCACCAGGTCGCGGTTGGGCTGGTGGATATTGTGCCAGACGAACTCCCGCTCACTGAAATAATGATAGTAGTCCGGATAATCGTTGATCAGGTGGCGCGACAGCTTGGCCAGGTCCAGCGCGCTCATCAGCTGGCCGGGCGGGTCGGGCAGCCCATCGGGATTGACGAAGGTGGATTGGGCCAGCCCCAGCTGCTTGGCCCGCTTGTTCATCAAGATCGACAAAGCCCTCGACCGTACCGCCCAGGGCCTCGGCCACCACCACGCAGGCGTCATTGCCCGACTGGATGATGATGCCGCGGATCAGGTCTTCCACCGGGATGCGCGCGCCCAGTTCCACGAACATCTTGGAGCCTTGGGTGCTCCAGGCGCGCTGAGACACCGGGAAGGTATCGGTCAGCTTGACCCGGCCGTCCTTCAGGCGCTGGAACAGAAGCTCGATGGTCATCAGCTTGGACATCGAGGCCGGCGGCATCGGCAACAGCCCGTCCTTTTGCCACAGCACCTGCCCGGTCTGGGCGTCCATGATCAGGGCATGCTCGGCGCTGGTTTCGATCGCGGCCCGCGCCGGGAGGCGCTGGCCAGGCCGCAGAAAGGCCGCCACAAAGGACAGAAGCAGGAAAATACGGCGAAGCATGAAATCTCCGAGTTACTGGTCCACGACGATATGGGCGTCGTTGGCGCCGGCGCCGGTGATGCGGGCAAGCGCCGCATCGGCGTCCGCAACAGAGGCGAGCGGCGCACTGCGCACTCTATAGAGGGTCTGGCCCCCGCGTTGAAGGGTCGAAATCCGCAGGTCTCCCCCCACCTTGGCCAAAAGGCCTTGGCATTGTCCAGCTTGGAGAAGGCCCCCAGCTGGATATAGAGGTGCGTCACCACCGGCACGGGAACCCGTGTCACCTGCCCCGTGGGCTGGTTGTCGGCGAACAGCTGGGCCGGAATCGATGCGGTCGGCATCTGGTGGGCCTGCCCGGCGGCGCCGCCGTGGAACCCGGCAGGATGCCCAGGGCGGCTATGTCCACCTTGGCAGTGGGCGCGGCCGGCAAGGCGCTGGCGATGTCCGGCGAGGTTTCCTGGCGGCGGCGCGCCATTGATGTCGGCCCGGCCCAGATAGGTCACCCGTACCCGCGCGGTGCCGGTTTCCACCACATCCAGCAGCTCGGCAGCGCGCTTGGACAGATCGATGATGCGGCCCCGCGCATAGGGCCCGCGGTCATTCACCCGCACGATCAGCGATTTGCCGTTCTCCAGATTGGTGACCCGCACATTCACCGGCATGGGCAAGGTCTTGTGCGCCGCGGTCAGCTGATTGCCGTCATACATTTCGCCATTGGCGGTGTGATGGCCGTAGAAGGTCGGGCCATACCAGGAGGCGATGCCGGTCTCGTCATAGTCCGGCTGCTCGCGCGGGTAGTACCAGACATTGTCCACCTGATAGGGCTGGCCGATCTTGTAGACCCCGGCATTGGGGGGAACCGTGACCGTGGGCGGAGGCGGTGGCGGAGGCGGTGGCGGGGCCTGGGTGGAACAGGCGGCCGCCGTCAGGGCTAGGCTGGCGGCAAAAGAAAGGCGGACGGCACGCCGCATCGAATTGGGCCCCGGGTTGCCCCAAGACCGTAGCGGCAGCTGACGGGTGGCTCAACGCCCGTTGCCGTAACCTTGGGCAAAAGCTAAGGAACCTCAGACGGATGGGTGGCCGAGTGGTTTAAGGCAGCGGTCTTGAAAACCGCCGGGCCTGCAAGGGTCCCGTGAGTTCGAATCTCACCCCATCCGCCAATTCAGTACCGAGCTGCGAACACCAACCATAGCCGTTTTCCCGCCTCCGGCGGCAACCAAAGTCTGGAGCAAATTGCTCTTCGATCCCATGATCCGAACTTCGGTATCCGCGACCTCAACGCGCTGTGCCAAGACCCTTAAATGGTCGCGGCGGTAGCCGCCTCCGTCGATCCGCATCCGCTCACGGGCCGTCCTGGCGAACCTGGCAAGTATCGCGGCAGTAATCGTCTGCCCAGAGCCTTGCGGTGTGGCCTGGGCCTGATCCCGGGTCGCCTTGAGGCTGGCGGTGTACTTGATGGCATTGTCGATGTCAGGTGGCAGCCTCTCGCCCGATGCCACCAGTTCCAGCTCGCCACGGATGATGGTGAGCGGTGTGCGCAGCTCATGCGCCGCGTCGGCGGAAAAGCGGCTGGCATGGGAATAGGCATTGTCCAGCCGGTCCAGCATGCGGTTCAGCGCCAGTCCCAGCGCCTCGATCCGGGGCTCGGTGTTGACGATGTCGGAAGCCGCTTGTGGGATCGTTGAAGGTGTAGGTTTCTGCCGCATTGATCATCGCTTCCACTGGCGTCAGCGCCCGGCGCATCAGGACATCGCCGGCCAGCGCCGCCAGAGCAGAAGCAGCGGGAGGCCGACAAACAGCGAGGTCGCGAGCTGCTGCTGCAGAGTACGGGCAAAGCGATAGGATTGGCCGGCATCCACGCTCACCGTAGCCGTCCGGATCGCGGAAGCTGCGGGACAGGATCAGCAGATTGCCTAGCATGCGCGCGGCCGACACCTTGCCGCCGTGATTGGTGGCAGCACCGGCACGCGCTTGCGGAAAATTCGCTGCTGGTGGGATTGCCCGACTGGTAGAGCACAGTGCTGCCAGCATGGATGCGGATGAAGCGATCCTGGGATTCGGGCGCGAAGCGCCGCTCGATCGTGTCCCGCAGCCGGATCGGCTGGTCGAGCAGGCCCCCGGAAATGTTCCACATCTCCTGGGCGCGGATGGAGAGGATTGTTGGTGAGGGTTTCGCGCGTGTAATGCTGGAAACTCAGCACCGTGAAGGCGAGAAAAGCGCCGCCCAATACCACCAGGAGCAGGCAATAGAAGAAGACCAGCCGCGATGTGACCGAACGAAGGATCATGGTGAGATGGTCGGTATCGAGCATATAGCCCAGGCCACGCACGGTGCGGATCAGCTTCAGCTCATGGCCCTCGTCGATCTTGCGGCGCAGATGGCCGATATAGACATCGACAATGTTTGTCAGGCCCTCGAAGGAGTGATCCCAGATCTTTTCCACGATCATGCTGCGCGACAGGATTCGGCCCGAATGCAGGAACAGATATTCCAGCAGGGAATATTCCCGGGGGCTGAGTTCGATGCGCTTGCCGTCACGCTTGACCTGGCGGGTCAGACGGTTGATCTCCAGTCGGCCCGTCCGGAGCACATTCTCCTGCAACGCCGGCCCGCGCCGGAGCAGAGCCTGCACCCGGATGGACAGTTCGGCCATCGCCACCGGCTTGACCACATAGTCGTCGGCGCCTGCCTTGAAATTCTCCACCTTGCTGTCGAGATCGCTGCGGGCTGTGAGGATCAACGCCGGCATGGTGTGGCCCAGCTCGCGCAGTTGCTTGAGCAGCCTGGTCCCGGTGCCGTCGGGAAACTGCAGGTCGATAATCATCAGGTCGTAATAATAGGTCTTCACATATTCCAGACCCTCGGCCGCGGTGTGGACGCCATCGACCATATAACCTTCGGACTTCAGGCTGCGTTGCAGGATGTCGCTGAACTTCTTTTCGTCTTCGACGATCAAGATGCGCATATGGTCCGATGCCTTTCCGCGGCCGCTGCTAGGAAATTCTTTTCCGGTGCCGATTCCTCATAAAAATCTATATGCGACATGTCATTGGTTTGTTGCTGGAAAGCTGCGCCATGTCAGGGACTTGGTCGACAGACCAGCCGCCCCCCAGGGCGCGGATCAAGGCGACGCTGGCCTGGAGCCGGCGGGTCTGGATCTGGAGGGCTTGCTGCTGCGCCTCAAGCGCGGTGGTCTGGGCCACAACCACATCCAGGAAGCTGAGCGCGCCATTGCGATAAAGCGCCAGTGCCAGATCCTGGGTATGGGTGGCGGCTTGCACGGATGTGGCCCGCTCATCGGCCGCCTCAGCCAGCCGATTCAGCAAAACCAGATTGTCTTCCACTTCCTGAAACGCCTTGAGCACGGTGCCGCGATAGGCTGCGGCGGCATCGGCGTTGGCGGCCTTGGCGACCGCCAGCTCACCCTCATGCAGGCCATTATCGAACAGGGTCATCGCCACCGTGGGCCCCAGGGCCCAGAAGGCGTTGGGCGCAGCGAACAGCGGATTGCTGCCGGTGTTCTGGAACCCGGCCAGCGCTGAAAGGGAAATATCCGGATAAAAGGCCGCCCGCGCCACGCCGATCCCCGCATTGGTGGCGGCGACCTCCCGTTCGGCGGCGGCGATGTCGGGGCGACGCTCGAGCAGAGTGGAAGGAACGTCAGTCGGGACGTTGGGAATTTTCACATCCCCGGCTTCCCGGGCGATCGCGAAATTGGTGGCCGCCTCGCCGACCAGGCTTGCAATGGCATGTTCCAGCAGGGCGCGGCGCGCCAGAACATCGGAGAGCTGTGCCTGGGCATCAGAGAACTGGGCCTGCGCCTGCCCCACATCCAGGCCGGACGCGATCCCCTTGTCGTGGCGCTCATTGGTCAGGGTCAGCGCCTTGCCATAGATGGTGATCGCGTCCTGCAGCAGGCGGGCTTCATCATCCAGTCCGCGCAACTGCAGATAATTGTCCGCCAGCTCTGCTTGCAGACTGAGGCGCACGCCCGCGAGATCGGCGAAACTGGCCTGGGCTTCCGCCTTTCCGGCCGCGACTTCGTTGCGGATGCGGCCCCACAGATCGAGGTCCCAGAAGACGGCTCCGGCGGCCATGTTGTCGCCGTAGTAGGTGGGTTGATTTGCGCTGCGCAGGGGCCGGTTGGCCGACTGTTTGTCGGCATTGGCATGACCGCCAATCGACAAGGTCGGCAGCAGCTCCGACTGATCTTGTTCCAGAAAGCCCTGAGCGGCGTCATAACGCGCCAGCGCCTGTGCCAGGGTGGGGTTGGCGCCTTCGATACGGTCTTCCAACCCGTTCAAGGTGCTGTCGTTATAGAGTTTCCACCAGGCTTGGCGCGGCAACGCGCTGACGGGCGTGCTTTGAACCCAAGGCCCGGTTTCCTTGAATGCGGCCGGCTGGGGCGTCGCCGGCACCTTATAGTCCGGCGCCAGATTGCAGCCTGCCAGCAGCAGGCAGCCGGCGAATACGGCGCTAGTCCGCATGGCCAGCGCCTTCCACCCGCACCTCATCGCCATTGCCCAGCGAATCCGGCGGATTGTCCACCACCCGATCCTTGGGCGAGAGGCCCGCCGCCACCACCACCTGAGTGCCCAGATCGGTCTCGATGGTGATCGGCTTCATCACAACCCGGTTGTTCGCGCCCACGGTCGCTACCTGCAGCCCCTCGGCGCGGAACATCAGCGTGCTGGCGGGAAGACGCAGATGCGCGCTGCCGTTGGGAAGCCCCATGCTCACCTGAACATAGTCACCGGGCTTGAGCAGGTTCGCAGCATTGTCGGCCTCGAACTCCACCAGCAGGGTGGAAGACTGGGCGCTTATGGCATTGGAGGTTGAAACCAGTTTCGCAAAGAACGTCTTTCCCGGATATTCCGGCACGGTGAGTGTCACCTGCATGCCCGGCACGATCTGGGCCGAATAGGATTGCGGCACACTTACATAGACGCGCAGCACATGAATGTCGGAGACCGTGAACAAGGGATCGCCACTGGCCGCCGGTCCCGGGCTGACCAGCGCACCTTCATCGATGGTGCGTTTGGTCACCACGCCATCAAAGGGCGCGGTGATCTTGGCAAATTCCTTCATAGCCAGCAGGCGGTCGAGATTGGCCTGCGCCGCCTTGGTGGCGCCGGCCTTGCTGGCCAGATCAGTGTTCTTTTCTTCCGCGTCCTGCTTGGACACCGCGTCCAGGGGCAAGAGGCTGTTCCAGCGCTCAGCCGTGACAGCGGAGAGCTTCTGGGTCGACTGTGCGGCCCCTACGTCGGCGCGCGCCTGGGTAATCTGCTGATCCAGCTCTGGTGTGTCGATCAGGGCCAACACGTCGCCCTTCTTCACATGGGCGCCGATGTCCTTGTACCAGGCATGTACATAGCCAGGTACGCGCGAATAAAGCTGGGCGTCGAAATAGGCCTGCAGCGTACCGGGCAGAATCAGCGACTGACCTTTGCCACTGGTCTGGGGTGCAATCAGCGCAACCGAGGGGATTTCCGTCTCATGGGTCCAGGTGCGCAGCGAACTGGCCTGTACCAACCGGATACCGGCGCCAATCACCAGTATGGCGGCCAGCAAACAGCCCCCGATCACACCGGCCCGCTTGAGCTGGCGTTTCATCTCGGCCTCATTCTCCGGGGACATAAACAGCTCCTACGCGATCGGATTGCGAGCGCCCACGCAGCATCGCAAAAACGGTGGGCACGAAGAACAGGGTGGCGACAGTGGCGAACGCCAAGCCGCCAATCACAGCACGACCGAGCGGGGCGTTCTGTTCGCCGCCCTCGCCCAGGCCAAGCGCCATGGGCGCCATGCCGATGATCATGGCCAGCGCTGTCATCAAAACAGGGCGGAAACGGGTGAACCCGGCCTCGATCGCGGCCTGAACCGCATCACCTGTCACTTCCAGCCGCTCGCGCGCGAAGCTGACCACCAGGATTGAGTTGGCGGTCGCAACCCCCATGCACATGATCGCGCCGGTGAGCGCAGGCACCGACAAGGTCGTATGGGTGGCGAACAAGGTCCAGACAATGCCCGCAAGCGCGGCCGGCAGGCCCATCACGATCACGAACGGATCGGTCCAGGAGTGGAAGTTCACGACGATCAGCAGATAGATCAGCACGATTGCTTCGGCGAGGCCAAAGAACAGGCCAGAAAAGGCGGTGTTCATGGTGTCGACCTGACCGCGCAGGTTCACGGTTGCGCCAGGCGGCAGGTCGCGGCTGGTGTCGTCAAGCACGGACTGGATAGAGCTGGCGACACCGCCCAGATCGCGGTCCTGAATGGCGGCGTAAACGTCATATACCGGCTGAATGGCATAATGCGACACCACGGCATCACTGTTCTGGCGGATGATGTCGCTGATACCGCCCAGGATCTGACTGCTGCCGGGCTTTGAACCGGTGACCGAAAGGTTCGCAAGATCGCTCAGTGTATCCATCCGGTATTGTGGGGTCTGGATCACGATCGGATAGGAAACGCCGTTTTTCGGATTGAGCCAATAAGTCGGCGCGACCTGCACACTGCCCGCCAGATTGACTACCATGCTGTTGGTGACATCCCGCTCAGTGATGCCAACCTGCCCGGCACGGGTACGGTCCACATTCACCGCGAAGGATGGATAATGAGAGGATTGCTGCAGCCGGACGTCGGCCGCCCCGGGAATGGCGGCAATACGCCGGCGCAGCTCCGCCGCATAGGCCTCGTCCCTGGCCTTGTCGGGCCCGGCCACCTGCACATCGATGGGCGCAGGCGATCCGAAATTCAGCACCTGGCTGACGATATCGGCAGGCAGGAAGGAAAAGGTCGAACCGGGAAATTTTTGCGGCAGAATCGTGCGCAGTTCCTTAACATAGTTGGCGGTGGGGCCGTGGCCTTCATTGAGGGCCACCAGGATGTCGCCGTCTTCCGGACCGACGGTGCCGGAATTCATATAGGCCGTGCCGGTGACGCTGACTGGCAGGCCGATATTATCGACGATCGAGCCCAACTCGTCGGGCGGGACCACCTGACGGATGCTGTTCTCAACGTGATCGAAAAGCGCCGCGGTTTCCTCAATGCGGGTGCCGACGGGCGCGCGAACATGCAGAGAGATTTCGCCCGCATCCACCGCGGGGAAAAAATTTCGTCCGAGGAATGGTATTAGCAGTAGCGATAGAAGAACGAAAGCCAGGAAGCCCCCGGCGAATATCTTGCGATTGCTGATTGCGAGGGTGAGATAGCCACGATAGGAGCCACGGATCTTCTCGAACCGCTGTTCGAAGCGGTGCTGCACCAGCGCAAGGATATTCTTGGGGTGATGGCCCTGGCTGGTGTCATGGCTGCGCGCCACATCATGGTCGTGCGCGTCGCCATGCATCACCAGGAGATAATTGGCCAGGGTCGGTACCAACGTGCGCGCCAGGATGAAGGAACCGATCAGCGCAAACACCACCGCTTCCGCCATGGGGGCGAAAAGGAAGCCCGAGACACCGGGCAGGAAGAACATCGGCACGAAGGCGATGCAGATACATAGTAGCGAAACGAAGGCCGGCATCACGATCTGCTGCGCGCCGTCCATGATGGCCTGGGCCACCGGCTTGCGCTGCTCCAGATGATAATTGATGTTTTCGATGGTGACAGTTGCGTCGTCCACCAGAATTCCCACCGCCAGTGCCAGACCGCCAAGGTCATAACATTGAGGGTCTGGCCCAGCGCCGAAAGCCAGGCGATCGAGAACAGAATCGCCAGCGGGATGGCAACGATGATGACGACGGTCGAGCGCCATGAGCCCAGGAATAGAAGGATCATCAGGCCGGTGAGCAAGGCGGCAATTACGCCTTCGCGGACCACGCCAGATACGGCGGCGCGGACGAACACCGACTGGTCCGCCAGCGGCGTGATGTTGAGCGCGGGCGGAAGGGTCTGCTTCAGGCGCGGCAGAAGCGCCTTGATGCCATCCACGATGTCGAGGGTCGAGGTTTCCCCGCTCTTGAGAATGGTCATCAACACGCCGCGGCGGCCGTTCATGCGCACAATATTGGTCTGCGGGGGCGCGCCGTCGCGCACATACGCCACATCGCGCATGTAAACCGTCGCGCCGTTAACCTGCTTGACCGGCAATTGGTTCAGTTCGTTGATGACGCTGGGGCTGTTGTTCAGGCTGACATTGTATTCGAACTGCCCAACCTTGATGGTGCCGGCGGGAATGATCTGGTTCTGCGCCGCCAGCGCATTGCCGACGTCCTGGGCCGAAATATTGTTGGCCTGCAGCTTCTGGGGATCAAGATCAAGCTGAATCTGGCGCACCCGGCCACCATAGGGCGAGGTCACCGCCGCGCCTTGCACGGAAGCCAGCGCCGGGCGGATGAAATTCTGGCCCAAGTCGAAAATGTCCTTTTCCGCCATGCTGGGGCTGGAAAGTCCCAATTGCAGAATCGGAACGGTAGAAGCGTCGTAGTTCAGGATCAGTGGCGGAGTTATGCCGGGCGGCATCTGCTTCAGCACCGTCTGGGAGATTGAGGTTACCTGGGCGGTCGCTGTGCGGATATCCACATTGGGATGAAAGAATATCTTGACGATGCCGATTCCGGTCAGCGACTGGCTTTCGATATGGTCGATGTCGTTCACCGCCAGCGATAGCTGGCGCTCATAATAATAGATGACGCGGCCGGCCATATCATCGGGCGTCAGGCCAGCATAGGACCAGGCGGCCGCGACCACCGGAATTTTGATGGCGGGGAAAATGTCCACCGGCATACGGACGGCTGCCAATCCGCCGAAGAGGGCGAACAGGATCGCCATCACGATGAAAGTGTAAGGCCGCCTCAGCGCCAGACGAACGATTGCGAGCATGGGTCAGGCAATCTATAGCAAGCGCCGGCGGGGATCGCGCGGTCTGTTACGGGAATAACGAAAGCCAAATCGATCTCAGTCCGGATCCGGCAGGAAGGCGCCTTGCAGGCTGGTGACACACTGGCCAAACGCCGAGCTGCCCGGTAAGAGCCCGAGCTGGGCGCAAGCATAGCGCTCGCGGTTGAACTGCACATGAGGGGCTACGTCATAAAAACTCTTGCCGGCTTCGGTTTCGGCACCGCCTGTGGACGCGATGGCCAACAGCTGCGGTGTGGCCGGGACGGGTCTTGATGCTTCCAGCATGCAGGTCGAAAACACTGCCGTCCCCTCAACAAGTCCACGATGATTGCAATCGGCATAAGCAATAGCCATGGCGTGGCCTTCATCTCTTGCGGCGAGTGAATGTGACAGGCTCTCCTGGCAGTCAGCGAAATAGGCTTCCCCGCGCTTCAAGCCAAGCACCTTGAGACAGGTCTGGTTCACCAACGAAACTTGTTCCGGCGGGATGTTGTATTCCTGGGCCTGCGCGAGGGGCGCACAGGCAATAGCCGTAGGCATGAAAATGGCGGCTGCGAGAAGTTTGCGGAGCATCGACTTTTCCTCGTTGGACGCACATGCTTTAGGCCCCCGACACTGAAAAAGTCCCCGAAGTGCAATGAAAATCCGTTCATAAAGTTCGAAGGGAGGAATAATGCCATCGCCGGGCCAGGTTAGCGCCGCCACCGCCTGATGGTTGATCTTCTGGGCCGCCTTCGGGAGATCGGCGAGTTGGCTAGGCAATGCATGCGGCTGGGCCCGGGTAAATAGCCGTCAGTCCGCCATCATAACTTGTACAAACCAGCACAAGCCGCACCAGACAATGGCGAGGGCGAGCATTATTACCAGCCAGTCCGCACAGGGTCGACGCGAACGCGGCTTTCTGGAAGTAGGCGTCTGGTTCGGAACGACTGTCATCTTACGCCATAGCGAAGGTCCGGGCTGGTCCCGTCAGAATTGCGTGGAGCGCCTGACGGGACCGGGCATGGCGGATAGGGTGCGCCACGCATCCGGGTGTGGACCGGGTGCCATCATCATGGCGCATGCGCATGAAACCGCAGCCAAGGCCAGATTAAAATCCACTGATCAAACATTCATCTTGGCGCGGATGCTGGGGTTCAATTGCTCTGATAGCCCATGCCGATGCAGTCCCAGCTCAAATGCGCCGCGAAACGCACGCAGCCGCCCGTATCGCTTTCCACGCAGCGCGTTTGCGGCGCCGCGGCCGGCTGGGCGTCGGTGAAGCCGCCCTGGTGGCATTGGTCCATCGCCACCATGAGCGCGCGCCATTCCTGGTCGCGCTTGTCATTGAGGCCATAGGTGATGTCCTGCTGCACGACCTTGTAGCCGTCATCACCAGTCCGGGAGGCAGCGCAGGCGCCGACTGCAAGCACCAGGATCAGCGCGGCTGGGCGATAAGCAGTGCGGGCTGTGGGCACGATTCCTGCTCCGGTACAGAAAGCACTTGCGGGTCGGATGGTTCCCACTTCTGCGCAGGCGCCTGGCTGGGTTCACCGACCAAACGGCGGAAATCCGCCGTGCGCAGGGCTTCGCGGATCTGCCGGCGCATCGTCTGCTCGGCCAAGGTATAGCCATGACCGCGGCCCGTGAGTTCATGATGCAGCACCTGGAGCCAAACCCGCAGCGGCAAGGCACTGTCCTGGAAGACTGTGCCAGTGAGATAATCAAAGGAATAGCCCAAGTCGGGCGCACAGCCGAAGCAGCGCCAGCGATATTCCTGCAGCGAGGCAGGAAAGACCATATCCGAGCCGCAGCGCGGGCAGCACACGTCTTGCGGCCAGCGACTGTCCACCAGCCATTCGATGCAGGTCTCCTCGTCAGGAAAGGCGCGATGCCATTCCGCGTCGCTCATCTCGGCGAGGGGTGTGAGGGGGGCGCGCATCATGGCCGTGCCCCGGGCTGTGCCACAAAGTGTTTCGCCCCACGCGCCCGGGGCCGATTTGTTGCGCGGTGGGCGCGGTCGTCAGGATGCTGTGAAATCAGATTTGCCATCGTTGGCCAGATTGCCTCACTGTCATGAAGGCGACCTGAAAGCAGAATGAAAATCCATTATCCGAAGGCAGTGTCCGGTGCAGAACCCTGTGCAGACTTTTATACGCCTTTCAGGACGATTTCACCTGCGGGGACCACCATAACAGAAAAACAGGTGAGGATACGATGTGGCGCATCATTCCGTTTCTTTCGCTCTTCCTGTTGGTAGGTCTTGCCGCACAGGCGCAGTCGCAGGATGCTCCGTTCGAGGCGGCGACCATCAATCAGTTTCTGACGTCCTGCGACCGCGACATGTCCCAGTGTGATTTCGAAGTAAGAATGGCGTTGCTCAACAAGCTGCACGCCAAAGATGCGACCTCGGTATGCCTGAAAGGCGCGCATTACCAGCAGCCGGTAATTGCGTGGCTGAAGGCCCATCCCGAAACCTCGAATATGGCGACGGAAGACGGGATCTATACGGCCTTCAAGGAACTTTATCCCTGTCCCTGAGGGGTAACAAAAAAGTCCGACACCATTTCGGGCGTCGGACCAGTTAAGGAAGGAAAACTGCGCATGGCAATTTCCTCGATCAGGATTTAACACGGCGCACCGTGCCTGCACCATCCGGTATTTTCGAAACGTCGCGCTTTCAGGCCCCGCGTTCGGCCGGGTGGCCTGCGAACACGCAATGACTGCCGCGCCACACTTCCATGTGTTCGCAATCTTCCGCCATGTTGCGGGCATGGCGGATCGCAGCGTAGTCGCTGGCCTGTTTGCAGTCTTCGGTCTCGGTTTCGCGACTTTTCTTGACGATGCGGATTTGATAGGTCTGCATGGGAACTCCGTTCCTGGCCCAGTTTCTTTGCTTTGGCGCCCGCAACGACGCGCAAGACGTTAGGCGGCGGCTATGAAACCAAAAAGAAGCCCTGATGAACCCTGGCTTATTCATGTAGCATTGTGTCGAAGACACGACCGCCGCGATATTTTGCGATTTACGGCATCCGTTCCGCAACTGCGAACGATGATGGCGCCAAGCCCGCACCGCTGAATCTCAACGCCGTTATATCGCCACGCGTTCAAAGCACTTCGGCGAAATCGGATGGTAATGGACCGGCACTCTTCCTACTTAGAGGCGGTGTCGGATGGATGCGTACCGCTCAGCTTCAGGTCAAGAAGAATGGGGAGACTTGCGGACAAGTGTGACCCAACGGGCCCGTCGTCCCGCTATCAAGGCGACCGGCACCTAGTTAGTCCGGCCGATGGGTCTTATGATATTGTTCAATGACCCCAAGTGCGAGACTCTGAGAATCACCTCCGCCTTCTTCGGATAATATTGAATGGACGAAGGGCGCGCCAAATGTGGGGCGTCGCCCAGAGATATTTGCGATCCAGTGAGGCAGCGCAGATACTGGCCTGCGGCCTCGGTGGCGCGGTTGTTGGTGCGATAGTCGCGGGTCTGCACAGGGGCGTAGAATTTCTTCACCGGGTGAGCTTCAATCTGCCGCCTGGCTATAGCCTCAGCACCGGTGCGGATGTCGATCTGCTTCGCGTCCTATTCGTTCCGCTGCTGGGTGGATTGGCCTTGGGTCTGGGCGCGCTCATCGTCCGGCACTTCGGTGCGCGTGAAGTGGTGGACCCCATTGAAGCCAACGCCCTGCACGGTGGACGCATGTCGCTGCCAGCCAGCCTGCGCCTGGTAGTGGCGACGTTGGTGTCAAACGCCTCCGGTGCGGCCGTGGGGATGGAAGCCGGCTACAGCCAGTTGGGCGCGAGCATGTTCTCGTTTCTGGGCAGTCGGCTCAGCCTGCGACGCGCCGACCAGCGCGTTTTCGTGGGGGCCGGGGCGGCGGCAGCGATTGCCGCTGCCTTCGATGCACCACTGGCGGGCGCTTTTTACGGCTTTGAGCTCATTATCGGCACCTACATGACGCGGGCCCTTGCCCCGGTTGCGGTGGCCGTCCTCACCAGCGTGCTGGCGGAACGGGCGCTCACGAACCCGGAACCATTCCTAGCCGTGGGTCAAGCTTTCCACTTCAAGCAGTCGGTTTATCTTCTGTTCGCACTGCTCGGGATTTTTTCCGCCGGCTTCAGCATCCTTGCCATGCAGTCGGTAACATGGGTGGAGCGCGGACTCCGTCGCATACCTTTACCACCATGGCTGCGGCCTGCCATTGGTGGGATATTTCTCACCCAACTCGCAATTTTGATTCCGCAAGTTCTGGGCAGCGGTCATGGTGCGGTTCAGTACCTCTTCGACCATCCATGGCCACTGGCGACCTTGCTAACGATCTTAGCAGCCAAGCTGGCGGCGTCTTCGCTTTCCGTAGGTTCAGGCTATCGCGGCGGAATGTTCAGTTCCTCGCTGTTTCTCGGTTGCCTGTTCGGTGCTGCGTTTGCGGACATCGCGGCCGCGCTCGTCCCGCGATTGGGAGAGCATCATGCGGCACTCATGATGGTAGGTATGGGGTCCGTAGCGGCAGCTGTCATCGGTGCGCCCCTCACCATGATCTTTCTGGTCCTAGAGGGAACGGGCGACTTCCCCATGACCATCGCCGTGATGGTCGGCGTCATCATTTCTTCCAGTATAGTGCGGCTAACCTTCGGTTATTCGTTCTCTACATGGCGCTTTCATCAGCGCGGGCTTGGTATCCATAGTCCTCACGACATCGGCTGGATAGCGGACCTAACGATCGCCAAGTTGATGCGATTGGATCCAAAAATAGTAAGCGCAGAGATCACGGGCGGGAGCTCCGGGAACAATATCCGCCGGGAAGCGCCAAGCGCATATTTGTCCAAGATGGTGGAAAGTTTATCGGTTCGCTGGACCCCCTGGCTTTACACGACATGCGGCGGGGCCAAAACACTACCGACTTGACTGCGAAAGATCTGGCGACGGCACCGGGCCCATTCTTGCTGCCCGGCCAGAATATTCGCACGGCGCTGATGCTTTTCGATGAGACGAAGATTGAGACTTTTCCAGTCCTGCATTCTCCCACCGACAGGCAGGTCGTCGGATATGTGACTGAGGCGTACGCCCTTAAGCGCTACAATCAAGAGCTGGAACGCAGACGCGATGCCGATATGGGCGCCAATCTGTTCCCAATCGGCGAGCCGCCCTCCCCTGCGGATCGGAGAGCCATTTATGCTTCGGACCAAACGGATTCAAGTGGCCCTCATCAATCAGGAGCCGACTAGGGCCCTTTAGCCGATTTCATGCAACATTCGGGTTCGCCGAATCCATGGCGGCACTTGCGGCTAAATATTCTTCGACGATCGAATGCAGGTGCCCGCCAGACTTTTCCGGCCGCCGTAGGCCTCTGTCCGACGGGGGATCTTAAGATCGTCGCCATAATCTTCAGCCAGAATTGCCCCGAAGACGGAGAGAAAGTAGTCATGGGTTTCAAACGAATATTGATCGCCCTCGACGATGGTCCAATATCAGCGCACGCAGTCGATGTCGGTACTAACGCCGGGCTTCTTGAATGATTTTATGTATCAGGTCGAACGCGATCGCGCTTTTATCATCACGACCTTCAAGGTGTCGTTCAGAAGCAAGCACGAGCCCATGGCATAAAGAAATATCACGAGAGTCTGCCACCAGGGCAATGGCAAGAGTCCCTTGAGCCCGATAAACGTTAAAGCAGTGCCTGCGACGGCATCCGCTGCTAGAGCCAATATAAAGGTCCTGCTCGGCATGGTCGACCAGAACCAGTGCCGCTCACGAGCGGAGACCACGGAGAATGCGGCAAAGTAGAGCAGTGTCAGAAAGCTGAAGGTGTAGAGAGCATTGTCGTTGGTTGCCAGACCGAATTTCGTCCAGCCGATCCACAACAGGAAAAGCGTTTCGACAACCATCGCAATACCAAGCACGACAGACACGCTATGAAATCACCGATTTTCCACGTTTCCGGCTTTTTGGAAGGCCGAACATTGTCGGTGGCAAGAGAGATTTTGGCGAAGTCCGTCAGAAACACCAGAACCAACATCGCAAAGGCGGAGACGACGAACTTGCCAGTGACCAAAAACGCAATGGCAACAAAAGCGGCCTTCAAGATCGTCCTGCTGATCTTATTGATGATCCACGTCAGAACGCGCTGATAAATTGTCCGCCCCTGCTCGACCAGCGTCACGATATTCGTCAAGCCCGCTTCAGTCAGAACGACGCTCGCAGCGCCCTTGGCCACGTCAGTGGCAGTACTGACGGCGATTCCCACTTCGGCCTGCCGCAAAGCCGGCGCATCATTGACGCCATCGCCCGTCATGCCAGTTACGTGCCCCGCGGCCTGCAAATGCTGCACAACAATGTATTTGTCCTCCGGATATATCTCGGCAAAACCATCCGCTCCAGCCAATAAATCTACGGCCTCGTTGCCGGCTACAGCGCCCGCCGCCTTCAAATCGGCCACTCGGCGGATGTTGCACAGTCCTACATCTTGGCCGATCTCACGCGCCACTGCTAACGCATCGCCGGTAAGCATCTTCACCGACACGCCGAGATCTCCGAGTGCAGCGATAAGTTGTTTCGCGTCGGGTCGTGGCGGATCATAAAGTAACACCAATCCGACCAGCACCGGGACGCGGGCCTCCGGCCCGCGTGCAACCGCCAGCGTCCGATAGCCCTTAGTCGCCGCCACACTTATACGTTGTTCCAGTGCCTCGACCTCCGGCGGCTTTAGCCCGCACGCCTCGGCGATTGTGCGCACTGCGCCCTTCATGACTCGTAGGCGCAACCCGTTTTGTTCGACAATGGCTTCGGTCTTCCGGCTTTTGGCATCGAAGGGTGCGAATGAGATGGGTGTGATGGCGGGCAGCGTGTCGAAGACGTGACGGGTTTTGGCTGCGGCGAGGAATGCCAGATCAATTGGATCCTGATTGGCCTCCTGCGACGCGAGAGCGCCTGCAAACAAAACATCGGCTTCCGTCGCTGTTTCCTGCGGAATCATGCCGGTGATGGCGAGTTGGTTCATAGTGATGGTTCCCGTCTTGTCCACGCAGAGCACATCCATGGTCGCGGCATCCTCGGCCGCGCTAAGACGGGTGACTAAAACACCACGTTTGGCCAACTCTTTCGATCCGAGAGCCATGCTGATCGTAAACATGACAGGAAGAGCCACTGGTACTGCACTCATGAGTAGGACGAGCATCAGTGGGATCATTTCGATGAGCGGTGCGTGGCGGATCACAGACAACACGATCACCACAGCCAGAAGGACGCCGACAATGGTAAAAAGCCAGCGAACGACTTTGGCCACAACAGCTTCGATGTGAAGCTTTGGTCGGGCCTCTTGCACTAGTTCTGTGGTGCGGCCGAAGTAGGTCTTCGCCCCGGTCAGCATCACTACGCCATTGCCTTCGCCCCGACGAGTGACGGACCCCGACGACAGCACGTCACCCGGCGCTTTGTCAGCGTCTCTTAGATTCGCCTGTGAGGGCAGACTGGTCAACGCTTATCGTCCTGTGAGCAATTTCACATCTGCCGGTATGATGTCGCCGGATCGTAGACGAACAATATCGCCAGGAACGAGCTCACGGGCAGGAATGACCCGCCAGGTCGAATCACGGAGGACGCGCGCACTGATTTGCAGGCGTCGCCGCAGTGTCTCAACAACTCCGGCAGCCCGGCGCTCCTGCGCGAAGCCCAGGACAGCGTTGACAATCAGAAGCGCGCCGACGACGGCAAGATCGGAATAATTCTTCAGCACGGCCGACAGAGCCATGATCAGTTCGAGCATCCATGCCGAAATCCCCCAGAATTTTCCGAGAAATCTGAAGACTGGATGTGTTTTCTTCTCCGCAATCTCGTTATAGCCGTGATCTTTGCGAAGAGCGTTCACTTCAGCTTGGGTAAGGCCGCTATCGGGATTCACATGAAGCGCTGCAAGCGTGTCGGAAACCGACGCAGTAGCAATGTTACGGGCACGGGCAGTTTCGGGCTCTGACGCCACGGCCTGCGGTTCGTATTTGTTTGAACCATTTGCCATTATGAATAATAGTCTCCCCGCTCGATGCCGAGCCTGTGTTCAACAACAGCCTTGGTAAGGCGCGCGTGACTTGGTAAATTTATGGCTGCGGCCCTTGTGGCCGATTGACGGTCGATAGCCGCTGAGTGGGGTCCTGCCCTCCCGGATTGTCGATAGGATCATTGTGCAACATTGTACGATCATGTCGCGCTTTCACTTCTTGATCCAGCCTAAGCTTTTCCTCGTAATTTCCAATTTTGTCGCGATAGGCCTCGTATCTCTTTTCATCTCCCGGAGTGCGCTTGTCACATCGTTCGGGAGGCAACTTTGCGTGTTCCTGACACCAAATATCAAAATTGCTGCCCTGCACGTTTTGATATGGCGTCTGGGCGTTGGCAGGCTGGCAATATCCAAATGCCAGCATAACCAATCCCGGTAGAACACCATCTTTTGTGGACATGAGATGCCTCTCTTTTGGCCGGGCCGGTGACGGGAGAATAACAGAATAGCAAGTCCCTGATTTTTTATCCGTGGCTTTTTCGGCGCTATCGCATCGCGACATCAATTCGGTCTGCGCCCGATCATTCAGAATTCGTTCATTTAGGAACAGCCAGTACACCCTGCGTTTTCTACGAAGGATCGTGGTCAAACAATCCGCGCTGCTGTTGGCGGTCGGGGTGCGATTGTCGATTTGATGATGCCCGAGCTTAGGAACGCGAGATCTCAACGAAAAACCAACGCTGTTAGTGAAGTGAATGTTGGCACTCTAACCGCGCACATATATTTAGGCCTCTGCTACTAACGCTACGATTGGACACGGATTGGTATCGGCTATTCAGCATTCTGAAAGCCAGATGAATTCACCACGAAGCCGAAATTAAAATCCGTTCAGACTGGCTCGCAGACAGCGCTTATGATGCAATGCCATTTCCGAGTTCAAGTTTGCAGAGTACGTTTAAAGAGAATGAACCACTGCCTGCAATCGTCGAAATAAGGGAGATTAGCCGTGGCCGAGAAAAAGCATCCCGATACGCATAGCAAGAACGGGCTGGATTTAACCTGGGCTTTCGACTTCGCCAAGCTGTTAGGACCGTACAGTCTTGCCGGCGTTGACTATTCAAAGATTTTGGAGCGCGAGCAAAAGAATATCGCAGCCTTGGTGGAGGCAAACAAAATCGCGTTTGAAGGCTGGCAGGTCCTGATCCGCAAGCAATCTGAGATATTCCAGGAAACCATGGCACGGACGATTGCCAATGCGGGGAAACAGGACATTGCAAAGTCACGCGCAGAACTCGCCAAACAAGGGTTCGAGAAAGCGCTGAGTGATATGAGGGAGATCGCTACAATGACTACGAAATATCAGCGCGAGGCGTTTGACGTGGTCCACAAACGCTTCGGCGAACACATGGAAGAATTGCACGACACGCAAAAGGCTAAGTAGACGTTTAAAGTCCGGTTTTCCAAGCGCTCGTGTCGCGCTGCGATGCCACATGAGCCCGAGAATGGCCGTGCTCATCGCCGCCCAAAGGCAAATAACGTTCTTTAAATTCCAGCGCACTCCAGTCTGACCATTGCACTGCTGCGCCTTAAGCATCCATAGCGAACGGCGTTCGCGCCATGATCCGGGCCGACGCTATCTCCGCGGATACGCATAGCAGCGCCGGGTCAGCCACTGTCTGGATCGTATTGGCCCGCCAGGTCCTTCGCGTCCCGTTACATTCTGAAACATGCCGATCATCGGGCGGCTATGCGCGGCAACTATCCTGGCTGACCATTTGGAGGCCAACCCTCGCCATGAGCGCCCAGGGGAACGCAAAAGCCATCATCAGATCCGAACACGCCTCGCAACTCGTGTTCGACCAGCTCGAGCTGGTCTTGCAGAGCATGCGGGCAAGCCTTTGGGTCAGGCCTGTCATCGGCATCGCACTGGCCCTGAGTTATTCCCGCGGGATTGTCTCGCCCAAGCCGGCCATCTGGCTTGCCCTGGTGATTACCGCCAGCACCCTCTCGGCTTTGACGGCTCGCAGCTTCCTAACCCGATCGGCATCCGCTGCGCGCTCGGCAACGCAATGGCAACGGCTTTACTGCCTCTCGTATGTTCCCTTCGCCCTGGTCTGGACATCCCAGGCCTACTTCCTGTGGAAGCCCGGAAACATCGTCAATCATTGCATGATCATTTTGACGCTGGGCTGTTCGGTAAGCGTCACCATTCCCCTCCTCGGGGCCTGCCTGCCGCTTGCGCTGACCGCTTTCACGATCATCGGATCCGGTCTTCGTCGGTGCGGCGTTTCTTATTAGCACCCCAGGGCATCAAACACTCGCGCTTGTCGTCCTTGTTATCTCGCGCTGCTTTTTTCCATTTTGCGCCAGGTTCATGCCGCTGCAACAAATACATTGCTGCTGAGATATGAGAACAGCGATCTTCTCGCCGAGCAGGGCCGCCTGATCTGCGAACTGGCGGGCGCCAGACAGGTGGCCGAGCAAAAATGTCTGGAGGCTGAAAAGGCCAATCAATCCAAGTCGCAGTTCCTGGCCAATATGAGCCACGAATTGCGCACCCCCTTGAACGCGATCCTCGGCTTTTCCGAGATTATCAGGGGACGAATTCTTGGCGATGACATCAATCGCAATATCGAATATGCCGGCTTGATCCATCGTTCCGGCACGCATCTTCTGACCCTGATCAACGACATTCTGGATCTCGCCAAGATCGAAGCCGGCAGCTTCATGCTGGTTGAGCGGGAGGTAGCGCTGGATATCATCATTGCGGAAGCTGTCGCCCTGCTGCAGCACCGCGCCCAGCAAGGAGGCTGCAAGCTGATCGGCGCGGTCGAGCCCGGCCTTCCGAGGGTTCGTGCGGACGAACGGGCGCTCAATCAGGTGCTGTTGAACCTGCTATCCAATGCCCTGAAGTTCACACCGCCCGGTGGCACGGTGACGGCGTTTGCCCATCCGATGGCGGACGGGCGTGTCGCATTCGGTGTATCCGACACCGGCGTCGGCATTGCGCCAGAGGACCAGGCAAAGGTATTCGAGAAATTCGGCCAGGGCCGCCATGCCCATGTACCGAAGGAAACCGGCACGGGATTGGGGCTTTCCATCGTGCGAGGGCTGATCGATGCCCATGGTGGTCAAATCGGGCTGGAGAGCGTGGAGCACGAAGGCACGACGATGACGGTCATGCTTCCATCATATCGCACCATGCTGGCCCAGCCCCAAATGCAGCGATCAGCCGCAAAGGCCTGAGGCCTCGCGGCAGAAAATATTCGCTTTTGCGGACATCCTGGTATCATGTTGCCAGCTCCATCCCAACATGGCGTTCGCCTTGCACTGGTCCCGTATGCTAGGATTTAACCACCTCAACAAAGAGCGCTCTCACGCGCCGAACTCAGGAGTTTGACCGCCATGAACCGCCCCCTCATCGCCGCCCTGTTCGCCACGACCCTGCTTTGCGCGCCGGCATCGGCCCAGAGCGTGCCGCCCGCCATCGCCGCCGCCGTCGCCGATAGTGCAAGGCCAGATACCGACAAGGCGCGCGACGCCAACCGCAAACCGGCCGAGACCCTTGCCTTTGCGGGCGTCAAACCCGGCATGGTCGTGGCCGAACTGGCGCCGGGCCGCGGCTATTACACGCGCATTCTGGCCAAGGCCGTGGGGCCTGCGGGAACGGTCTATGCCATTGCCACCACGGCACAGGCAGCCCGCCCCGGCGCCCTCGACGCGCTCAATGCGCTGGCCGCGGCCTATCCCAATGTCAAAGTCGTGACGGTGGATTTCCCGACCATGATGCTGCCCGGGAAAGCCGACATGTTCTGGACCACCGAGAATTATCATGACTTCCACAACAATGGCGGCGACATCGCCGCGCTCGACAAGGCCGTGTTCAACAACCTGAAGCCGGGCGGAATCTTCTATGTCGAGGACCATAGTGCGGCCCCCGGCGCGGGTCTTGCCGCGACCTCCCAGCTTCACCGCATGGATGAAGCCGTCGCCAAGAGCGAGCTGGCCGCCGCGGGATTCAAGCTGGATGCCGAGGGCGACCTGTTGCACAACCCGGCAGACAACCGGGCGGGCAGCAATTCGGAAACCGGACACTTTTCCAGCGACCGTTTCATGCTGCGGATGAAGCGCCCCTGAACAACCTGTCATGGCTTAAAAATCTGGGCCATCCAGCGCCCACCTTCTTCGCCGAACCGACAAGCCGGCGTGCCAAAGGCGTGTCGGCTTTCGCGGTGTCCAGATCAGGCTGTATCTTGCCGCAAGCAGCACCCGACATCGGGGCCTGACAGATCGCAAACCCCAAAGTGTTAAGCGGTAAAGCGATTAACCAAGGCACGTGAAAGGGCCGCATTTTAAGACTTATCGCCCCATCTGCCCTAGCCGCGGCCAAAGCCAGCGGCGTAAATTGGAGGCAGCTTTTGGGGGCAAACGATGGGTGTCCTGACAGGTTTGACGGCCGCCAAGATCGGCCAGTTGTCGGCCGCGCAGATCAAGGCGCTGACGGCGGCCGATATTGCCGGCATGACGGCGGTGCAGCTTAGCGGCCTCACCGCGTCACAACTGGCGCTGTTCGGCGCCACGCAACTGGCCGACTTCAGCAACGCGCAGATTCCCTTTCTTTCGATCTCCGCCATCGACGGACTTGCGCCGTCGCAGATCGCGCTGCTGTCGGCGACACAGCTCAGCGGCTTCACCACCGCGCAGATCGCATCCCTGAGCGTGAGCCAGATCGCGATGATCAGCGCCGCCGACATCGTCGCACTTTCGCCGGCACAGATTGCAAGCTTCAACACAGCCGATGTCGCCACGCTGGGCGCCACCCAGCTGAAAGCCCTGACCGCCATGCAGGTGGCATCCCTGACCACCGCACAGCTGGGTTCGCTGAGCGCGGTCCAGATAGGTACATTGACCACGGCGGCGGTCACCGGTTTCACGGCGACACAAATCGCGGCACTGACCACCACACAGCTTGCAGGCCTGACGGCGGCGCAGTTCGGCGCGCTGAGCGGCACTCAGATCGGTGCGCTGTCGACCGCCGACATCCATGCCTTGTCGACAGCGCGCGTGGCCAGTCTCACAGGGGCCCAGATCGCCGGGCTGACCGCCAGCCAGATCAACGCCATGAGCGCGGCCCAGCTGGCCAGCCTCAACATCAATTACAATTCCATGCTGGCGGTGCTCCAGACCGATGCGGCGGGCGGCATGACGCAGGTCAAACTCAGCGCCCTTCAGGCGCTGGTGGGAAAATTCAATGCGTCTGGCGGCATCGCGGTCTCGGCCTATCTGCAGCAGATCAGCGACGATGTGGTGTTGGGCAATGCCGCCAACGCGACCTGGACCGGCGGCACATCCCATGCCACCGCGCTCGGCAATCTGACGGCCGCCTCGTCCCAGACCCAGGTCAATGAACTGATCGGCAAATGGTTTCTGGGCACCGATCTGCCCAGCAGCACCGTCATGATGACCGGGGCGCCAAGCTTCACGGTCGCCTATTCCGATGTTTCGCTGCCGCTGTTCGCCAGCAATGGCCCCAGCATGAGCGACGTCAACCAGGGCTATCTGGGCGACTGTTTTGTGCTGGCACCGCTGGCGGAAATGGCCGCGCAAGATCCATCGGCGATCCAGTCGATGATTACCGCCAATGGCAACAACACCTACAACGTCCGCTTCGAGATCGACGGAAAAGCCGATTACGTGACGGTCGACGACAAGCTGGCCGACGGCGGGGAGATTTTCAACCACGCCTCCGATGCCTGGGCCGGGCTGATCGAGAAAGCCTATGCCCAGCTGCAGGCCAGCGGCTCGGTGACCGGCGACGGCTTCAGCTTCGGCAATTCCTTTTCCAGCATCGCCAGCGGCGGCGATCCCGAGATGACGCTGGAGGCTTTCACGGGCGCCTCCACCATCACCGATTTCGATGCCAGCGGATCGAGCTGGACATCGGACGTCTACAATGGCGCGTCGCTGACCATGCCGAACGGCCAGAACAACGTTACCTTGCAGTCCGCGAGCAACGGGCTGTCGGACAATACGGTGCAGGCGGATCTGGTTTCCGACCTTTCCGCTGGTGACGATCTGATCCTGTCATCCTTTACCGGCGCCACCGACAAGAGCGGCAACACTACCCTGGTCGCCGATCATGCCATGTCGGTTTACGGCTTCGACGCCTCCACCGGCATGTTCGAGATCTACAATCCCTGGGGCACCTGGAGCGGTGGCGGCCAGAATTGGGATACGACCTTCGAGGTCGGCCTGAAAAACCTTCTTGCCGACGGCGACACCATCTCGATCGCCAACAATGCGCCGTTGGCCAACAGCGCACCCTCGCTGGTCGCATCGACGCAATCACCCGCCAGCAAACTGGGGCTGGCGGCGCCCGGCGGTTGAACTACCGCCCGCAGCAAGGTCTGCTTGACCTGATAGGCGATTTCGTTCTGCTGGGTGGCCAAGGTGCCGTCATCCTTCATGTGATAGACACCCTTCAGATAACCGATATCGCCTTCACTCATTTCGTGGGTGTCGTCGGCCGCCGCGCATTCCTTTGCCAGCAGATTCAGATGGACGGCATTCTGCTGCAGTCGTCCTGCGAAAGTGGGCTGGGTAGGGCCAAAAAGGTAATGTAGTCGCCAGCGCGCCGATCTCATATCCGCGCGAGTTTTTTGGGATCTATCACGATAATGACGTCGTGAAAGCCGCTGCGCAGCCCGTCGCTCACCCGGTCGCCCGTCACCGCATAGGCCTGGGCGTGGGTCAGATTGATCCGGCATTTGGGAATTCACAGACGCCGATGCCGGGATCTTCCGCCATCGAAGCGCGGCACGCCTCTGACATCGATGGTCACCGTGGAATACCAGGCCTGGATGGGATGGGTGACTTTCGCCATTGCTTCTGCCTGGCTGCTGTTGTCGTGATACCCCAGCAGTGCCTCGAAATTCTTGCGGATATTGTCCAGCAGCCCTTGGGGCGTGGTGGTGAACACGATCTGGATGTCGGGCGCGCAATGGGTGTCCGGATCGAGCGGCGCCCCGACCTTGGCCGCGGTTTCCTTCAGGCGTTTGGCGACAAAACCGGTAAAGTCCGACTTCAGGCCCATGACCGTGGGGCAGATGCCTTTTTCCATCGCGCCACCTTGCCCAGCTTGAAAGTCGGCGCGGTGCGGCGGGTGACGAAGGCGTGAATTTCCTCGTCCGCGACACGCCGGCCATTGACGGTGACATTCTCAATCGGTGGCGCGGCGGATTGGGCGCGCACGCCCGATGACCGCCAGCACGGCGCCCGTGAACATCACACTGAAAACCAGGCTGCGCATCGCCCTCACCTGTGGCATCCGGCGCAGCTATACTACTACATATGTAGGCAGTCAATGACGGGCGCCCGGGTGGGCTTGTCGCGCGGCGTCAGGTGGCGGCTTTCAGCAGCACTTCGCGCAAGGAGCGCGCCACGATCAGGTCTTCGCCCGGCTGGAGCATCCACACACCCACCAGAATGGTGTCTTCGCCGCCCGGAAGGCCGGCGGAAACCGGTTTGCGCCCCGTGGAAGGATTGAGCTCGATGGAGGGTGTTCCTTCGCGCAACACACGCGCCACCTCCAGTGGCGGGATTTTCACCCGCGTCTGGTCATAACGGATCACCAGATGCGGCACGGCATTGGCGGCCGCCGGAATGAACACTTCATGCGTCAGGGTGGGGATGTCTTTCAGATGCGCCGCAATCCGTTCGGCGCGGCGGCGGAATTCCGCTTCCATGCCGGCGTCGCTCTGGGTCAGGAACCAGTCGATCGCCGCGACCATGCCGATGATCTGTTCCTTGGCGACCTTCATGCCGCGGCCGACGGTGTCGTCATGCGGGCTATTGCTCCATGACGCCGCCTCGATGAGGTCCTTGCGGCCCAAGCAGCAGCCCGGCATTCTGTGGTCCCCGGATGCCTTTGCCGCCTGAGAAAGTGACAAGGTCGAAGCCCATTTTCGTGTAATTCCACAGATTGGAGATGGGCGGCACATCGGCGGCCGCGTCATTGAAACTGGGCACGCCATGGCGGCGCGCCACCTCTACCCATTGCTCGCGGCTGATCTGGCCCTCTTCCGCGGCATTGAAGAAATGACACATCACCGTCTTGGGCGTGAAAGCCTTGTCGTACTGGTCAAGGGTCTCGACCTCGACAAAGCGGATGCCGCAATTGCTGATGGCATGGTCGTAGCTATAGCGGTGCCCCTTCTGGATGATGACTTCGTTCTTCAGGCTCGCGGTATTTTCCGGCAACAGGGTCACGGCATCGCGGTTTCCCACCGTCATGCAGGCCGCGGTACCCAGGGTCAGGGCCGAGGCCGCCCCCGCACTGACCAGCGCCGCCTCGCATTGCAGGCGCCGGGCGATATATTCGCCCGCCTTCTGCTGCAGCTCCGCCAGCCGCACGGGATGATGGGCGGAACCCGCCACCGCCGCCTGCACGGACGGCGGCATGATCGAAGCGGTCAGCGCCGTATAGGTGCCCGCCGCATTGATGATCTTGGTCACGCCCAGCTTGGCGTAATAGTCCTCGCCGGCGGCGGCCTCGGCCGCCAGACCCGGCGTGGCGCGCAAGGCGCCCGCAGCCGCTAGCGCATTGCGGGTCCATGAGAAAAAACCACGGCGTGTTCCGGTATTGCCCATGACGCGCTCTCTGTTCACATCAACGCAAATTTACGGCCCGGCAACAGCCCCTTGTGGCTAGTGGTCGTGGTGGCTCACGATGCCGTGATCCTTGAGCAGCTGGATGTAGAAGATGCGGATATCCTGCTGGCCGCCCCGGTTGATGAAATCGCCCGGCGTGTCGCCCTTGTCGTTCTTGTCATCCAGCTTGGCGCCCTTGTCGGCGAGATACTGCAGCACCGGTATCGCCAGGTCGGGATTCTTGTTGGCGATGGCGTAATGCATGATGCTGCGATGGTTGGGGCCGAAATAGGTCAGGTCCGGATCCAGCGTCAGCGCATATTTGACCGCATCCAGATTGCCGCTGCCGGCCGCGGCCAGCGCCACGGTGGTGCCGTCCTGCGCCTTGATGCTGACCTTGGCGCCGGCATCCACCAGCGCCTTCATGGCGGGCGCGCTGCCGGCTTCGGCGGCAAAGATCAGCGGCGGCTTGGAGATGGCCGGCGGCGGCGGCGGCCTTGTACCATCCGCGCGGGCGAGCTTGCCGCCACCTCCCGCTAACGGCGCAACCGGCTCGACAGGCACGGGCGGCGGTGGCTGGGTCATGGCGTTGGCATCAACGCCCTTGGACAGGACCATCTTGACCAGATCGGCGCTGCCGCTGGCGGCAGCGACATGGATCAGTTGCCGCCCCTGCGCATCGCGCTCAGTCAGATCGGTGCCGCGCGACACCACGGCCACGGCGAAGGGGATATTGCCGTTGTCCACCGCGGCCGCGACCACGGAGGTGCCATCCGGCAGGGCCGCCTTGGTATTGGCGCCGGCATTGAGCAAGCGCCATCGCAGCTCCTGGCACCTTGGAGCGCAGCGCGAAGAACAGCGGCGTGAAGCCCTTCTGTTCCGCCGCATTCACATTGGCGCCATGGGCGATCAGGAAGGCGATATTGTCGGTCTGCCGCTGGCGGCGGCGCGCATCAGCGCGGTCTGGCCGCTGGTGTCGGCGGCATTGACATCGGCACCCTTGCCCACCAGCGCACCCAGCGCCTCAGGCGTTGACGTTCCCGAACAGAGCGCCAGGGCGGTGATGCCGTCAGACCGCGCGGCATGCGCGTCGGCGCCGGCTTTGACCAATGCATCAACAATGACGGGGTCGCCGAGTTCGCAGGCCAGCGCCAGCGGCATCGTGCCATCGACATCGCTGACATCGGGTTTGGCGCCCGCGTCCAGCAACAGGCGGACGGACTGCTCGTCCTGGCGATCGACAGCCCAGGCCAGCACCGTGGACTTGTCCGGCAGCGGGGCATTCACATCGGCATGCGCCGCCAGCAGGCTCTTGATGGTTTCGTGATCGTCGGTCTTCACCGCCTGCAGCAGACGGTCATCCGGCGCACCGGCAAGCGCCACACCGGCAAGGGTGAGCGTTCCCAGCAATCCCAATACAAATGACTTACGCATGGCCCCAGCTGTCGTACTTATGCCGCGAATGTCGAGAGGCGGCCGGTTGAATCGCCGAGCTTGTCGGCCTGAACGCCGAGAGTGTCCATGGCCGACAACATCATGTTGGTCATGGGGGTGTCTTGTCGACGGTGACATGGCGGTCGCCCTTGATCAGGCCCGATGCCACGATCACCGGCAGGGCGCGATGGTCGTGACGGTTGGGGTCGGCAAGGCTCGCGCCTGCGAGAAGGATGGTGGAATCGATCAGCGGCTTGTCGCCGTCCTTGGTCTCGCTCATCCGCTTGACCCAATAGGCCACCTGCTCCATGTGCAGGGTGTTGATCTTGGTCAGCTTGGCGATCTTCTCGGGATCATTGCCATGGTGGCTGAGCGGGTGATGGGCGTCCGGCACCCCGATCTCGGGATAGGAACGCCCACTGACTTCGCGCCCGATCATGAAGGTGGCAACCCTTGTCATGTCAGCCTGCATGGCCAGGACCTGCAGGTCGATCATCATATGGGCATAGTCTTCGAAGGCGTCCGGAACCCCGGACGGCTTGGAATAGGCCGGCAAGGCGACCGCGCCGGTGCCACCCTTCTCCACTTTTTGAATGCGCTTCTCGATGTCGCGCACCGCTTCCAGATACTCGTCCAGCTTCTGCTTGTCGCTTGCCGCCCAGCTTGCCCGACATCCGTTTGGCGTCGGCCGCCACAAAGTCCAGGATGGAGGCCTGACGGCGCAACTGCGCCAACCGGCTCTTGGCATCCAGGCTGTCGCCATCGCCGAACATCCGCTCGAACACCTCGCGCGGGTTGATGGTCACCGGCAAGGGCGTGGACGGGCTCGACCAGGCCAGGGTGTTGGTATAGGCGCAGGAATAGCCGCTGTCGCAGCTGCCCACCAGGCTCGGAGGCTCAAGCCCGATCTCCAGCGACGGGATCTGGGTCTGGTCGCCGAACTGCTTGGCCACCATCTGGTCCATGGAGATGCCGGAGGTGATGTCCGCACCTTCGGTCTTCTTGACATGGATACCGGTCAGATAGCCGCCGCAGCAGCGGCCATGGTCGCCCGCGCCATCGCCCAGGGCTTCGGCCTGGACATGGGAGAGGCCGGTGAACACCGTGATCTTGGAGCGATAGGCTTCCAGGGGCTTGAGGATGGGCGAGTAGGCAAAGCCTGCTTCACTGGAGGCCGGGGTCCAGTTCTGCATCATCATGCCATTGGGGGTGTAGATCACCTGCAGGCGCTTGCGGGTGGCTGCTGCCTCCTCGGCGGCCTTGGCGCTGGAGACCATGGCTTCCAGCAGCGGCAGGGCCATCACGGTGCCGGCGCCCTTAGAAGGCTGCGGCGGCCAATCGGCTTCTTGGTGATCATCATGTGGTGGGGGTCTTCTCATGGTGAAAGGCACACTCTCGACAATGCCCAGGATAATGGTCTGCATGCGGTAGTCGTCCTTGGCCGCCTGGGTGCGAACGCTGGCACCGCAGGCATGTCATAGGATTTAACGCCCCGGGCCAAGGCATAGGTCATCAGCCGTTCGGTCATCGCCTCGATGAACTGGTCCTTGCGGCTGAGCAATATCCCCTGCAGGCCATTGGGACCGGTGGGACCATTGAACTGGGTGCCATCAGGCAGGACAGCGGAGGCATCCACCAGCTGGCCGGCATAGCCGCTGCGCCAGGCCCCCACCGCGTCATAGTTCTCCAGGCTGAAGCCCAAGGGATCCATCTTGGTGTGGCAGGAGGCGCAGACCGGGTTCTTGCGATGCAGCTCCATCTGTTCGCGCACCGTCATGGTCTTGCCGTTCTTGGCATCATCCAGCGAGGGCACCAACGGCGGCGGCGGCGGCGGGGCCGCGGCCAACAGGTTCTCCAGGATCCACTTGCCGCGCAGCACCACCGAGGTGCGGTTGTTGTAGGAGGTCACGGTCAGGATGGAAGCCCTGCCCCAAGAGGCCGCCACGGTGCTGCGCAACGCGTCCAGGTTCACCTTGCGGAAGCTGGTGCCATAGACCCCGGGGATGCCGTAATGCTCGGCCAGTCTTTGGTTCAGATAGGTGTAGTTGGCGTCCAGGAAGTCCAGCGCGTCTTCCTTGTTCTCCCTGCACCACCCCGTCAAAGAACATCTGGGTCTCGGTCAGCATCGCGATCGCGCAGACGCACGTCGAAGTCCGGATAGGCCCGGCGATCGGGCTTTTGGTACTCAAGCCGCCGCAGATACAGCCACTGGCCGGCGAAGTTGTCGGTGAGCGCCTTGGATTTGGGGTCCGCCAGCATGCGGGCGACCTGAAGCCTTCAGCACATCCGGCTTGGAGAGCTGCTTCTTCTCGGCCAGCGACAGAAGTTCATCGTCGGGGATGCTGCTCCACAGGAAGAAGGACAGCCTTGTCGCCAGTTCCACATCGCTGATCTTGTGCACATCGCCGGCCGCCGACTTGGCCGGATCGCTCTCGCGCATGAACAGGAAGTCGGGCGACACCAGCACCGCTTCCACCGCCGCCTCGATTCCGTGTTCGAAGTCGGAGCCCTTGCGCCCCTGGGCATACATCTTCATCAGCGGCGTCACATCCACCGCCGTCACCGGCCGGCGATAGGCATGGCGCGCCAGCACCGTCACGATCTTCCTGGCGCAGGCTTCTTCGCCGATGCCCCTTGCCCGGATGGCACAGGAAGATCTTCCTGCGGCTCGCCGTGTCGCCACACCCCCGTCACATCATACGGTCCCGCCAACAGATATCTGCATAACATCACGCATATAGAAGGACTGGGTTATTCGGCTGGTCGCCGACCGACTGCACCGTCAGCCCGCTGCACCCGCGCGCCGTCCACCGAAATGTCCAGCGGGATCGGACACCGGGGCCGCCGCAGGATTTCCCACGCGCGTCCCAAAATCGACTTGGGCACCAAACATGCTCGTCCAGCGCCAGATTCTTGGGGAAGGAGGCACCGATGATGCGCAAGCCCGCCTTCAAAGGCACCTTCACCTCATAGCGGTTGTGGATGTCGATCTCCCCCTCTCTCGGAGGTGTTGGCGTTCAGGAGAGACCTGGATGGTGTAGGTCGCGTCATAAGGGAGCATAAAATCTGAACGCCCCACCGCCGCGGGAATCCAGCGGAAGATCATCGCTGGCGCGCTCGTTATACGACGCCACGCCGAACCCGTTATTGAACAGATCCTTGGGCACTTTGTAGTCGGTGGTGATGGGCTTCTTGGATGCCTCGCCCGTCGCCAGCCGCGCGATCTTGCCCGCCACATTGATGTAGCGGTCCATCAGGGTCGGCGACACCGTCAGCACATCGGCGATATTGTCAAAGCCATAGCCGGTATCGTCGGCCGGCATGTCCTTGCTGAAGTCCACGTTTATACCCAGCAGATCGCGCACCGCATTGGCATACTCGGTGCGGTTCATGCGACGAACGGTGGCGTGGCCTGGATCGGGATGGGCGGCGGCATTGGCGTCCAGCGACTGAGCCAGCCAGGACGTGAAAGCGATGATCTGTTCCTTGGGCGGACGCGGCATGCCCTTGGGCGGCATCTCGCCCAGGCTCAAACGGCGCAGGATCTTCTCCCAGGTCGCCTGATCGGCAGGAAG
>CAWHLV010000065.1:0-6807 GCA_963830095.1 uncultured Alphaproteobacteria bacterium | reverse complement strand
GAGGTGTTGATGGGCTGTGCTTTCGCATCGGCCATCATGGCACGCTCGCTGGCGAGCAACCCGCCCATGCCCAGGCTGGCGATCTGCATCCAGTGGCGGCGGCTCGTCTGTGTCACGGCATCTTCGCCTTGTTCTGGACGGCCTTGGCGCGCATATCGAGATATTCCTGCACCGCGACATGGCTCGCCGGCAGCTTGTCGATATTGTCCTTCATCCACTGGGTGAAGTCGGCCTCGATCTCCGGCGTCCATTCGCGGTCGATCTGGCCGCCGGTGTATTTCTGCTCCCGGATCCGCTGATGGCTGAAGGTATCGCGCAGACGGGTGTGTTCGGAAGTCCTGCACCACCCGTTCCGCCAGCTGCGGCGGGATGAACATCACCCCGCCATCACGGCCAAACACCACATCGCCGGGCATGACCGCGGCGCCGCCGATACGGGTGGGGCTGTTGATGGCCACCATGGTGGAATTCAGCGGCCGGCCTTCATCGCCGATGCGTCCGAAATGGTGCGACGGATCGTAGTAGCGGAAGAAGGCAATGAAATTAGGCAGTTCGCGAAGACCATTAATGTCGCGGACCGCGCCATCATAGACGATGCCGTTGCCGGAGCGGGCATAGATGGCATTGCCGACATTGTCGCCAATGGAAGGGCCGTCGACCTTCAGCCCGAAATGATCGCTGACATAGACATCGCGCTGCTGCAGCATGTCCACCGGCCAGGCGTTCGGTCCGCCATTGCGGCCTTCCACCTTGCCGTCGGCTTCGATCACCCGCTGCAGGTCCAGCCGGCCTGGAATCCAGGTCGAGGTCAGGGCGCGGCCCACCAGAATCTTGTCGGGATAAAGCGTCTGCCAGCCGTCTTCATATTGGTGTTCGTAACCCGCATTGCGCAGCGTCGCCCAGGCTTCCTCCAGGGTGACGCTCTTCATCCGGTCCAGGATTGCGTCGGGCACCTTGGGCCGGCCGTCGGGGAAACGCTCGCCTTTCCATTCCGGGGTCTCGTGGATCACCTCGTCCTTGGACAGGAAACCGTCATGCGCCATCGCCGGTGTTGCAACCGCGAAGGCCAATGCCATCAGGCACGCCATTTTTTTCATCAAATTTCCCTTCCAATCTGCCCGCGAATAATCACGGCCCCCGCGCCGCGCGCAAGAAGATTTGTTAGCGATACCAGGCCTGAGGGTGCCGCTTTTCAGCCCGCATCCTTGACGCAGCGAAATCCGATGGTGCCGGACCGGTCATAGCTGGGCGCCATCAGCAGTAGCTTGCTGTGCTGGTCGTTGCGATAGGCTTGGGGGAAATACCAGAGAGAGCCTTGCGGCTGGTAGTGATTGCCGCCCCGCAGGATCGCGCCGCGGGTATGGATGTCCTGATATTCGTCCGTCCATTGCCAGACATTGCCGACAAGATCCATGACCCCGAACGGGCTGGCGCCTGCGGGATGCGCGCTGACGTCGTCGGGCGCCGCCAAGGTGCGGCCATGACCTGCGGCAGGCACCGCTTTCGCATCCCAGTCATTGCCCCAGGGATAAGTGCGTCCATCATTGCCCTGGGCCGCCCATTGCCATTCCCATTCATGCGGCAACCTTTTGCCGGACCAGACGGCATAGGCACGCGCATCTTCCAGTGACACCCAGGTCACCGGTTTGTTGTCCCAGCCCTGCGGGTAGCTCCCGTTTTTCCAGTCCTTGAGGAAATTCAGGTCATCGGCCGGACGATAGCGGGTCGCATCAAGGAATTTCTTGAATTGGGCATTGGTGACCGGCGTGGTGTCCATGAAAAACGGCTTGATCGTCATGCGATGCTGATGGAAGCGCCGCGCATCGGGCTCCCAGGGATATTGCACATCCACCCCGGCATCGTTGTGGCCTTCGATCTCGCTTCCTTCGACCTTGAAATCGAAATAACCACCGGGAATTTTCACCATGCCGTCCGGGGCCGATATGGCCGCACTGGTGGACTTTATGTCCACAAGCTTCTGGGGTTCGTCGCGCCATTCATGCGAATAGCTGGCGAGCGGGCGCGCCGTCATGGCCTTCATCCGCGACAGCAGCGTGGGTATGTCGGCATCCGGCGCATCCTTCAGCGCCAGCACGGCGCCGTAACCGCTGGCCTCGATGGCGAAGGACAGGATGTTGTTCGTTCCCTCTGCGCGGGGCGCGAACTCGGTTCCGTGATAAAGGTCGAAATAGCGTGTGCCGCTCTCGCGTGGGACGGAAAGCTGCTCGCCATCCCGGTCATAGGCGTTGCGGTTTACGATGGTCCACAGGCTCTTGCCGGCCAGCGGCCAGCGGCTGGCAAACACGCCATAGGACAGTGCCGGGTAGAACGGCTCCCAGCCCGGACTGGCGAAGAAGGGCGCCATCGCGCGCTCGATGGTGGCCACGCGCCGCGTCGCTTCCGCATCCCGCGGCGTGATGCCGTTCCAGATGCCCCAGACATTTTCCCAGCTTTCCCAGCCTTCGCCGTTGAAGAGGGCATATTGCAGCGCGTCGGTCTTGTCGCGCGACCAGCGGCCCTGGATGTTCACCTGGTGGCGCGGCTCCAGCCAGCGATATCGGTCGACCGTGGGAACGAACTGGTATTTGTACTGGCCCCAGTGCAGCACATCCCAGGCCAGCGCTTCGTCGCTCATCGAGCCTTCCGGTTCAAACGCCAGCGGATGGCCGATGCGTTCCGCCGCCAGCGAAAAGGCCAGCGGCACGCCGTCCTGTGTGTCGCCGTTCACGCCGTCGGCGTCCAGGTCCTTCATCAATTCCGCAATGGCGTCGGGCCAGGGCTTTGCCGGATCGCGTGTACCCTGGTCCCACATCATCATCGGGAACAGAACCTTGACGCCGCGGCGATGGAAATCCGCCACCATCTGGCGCACGCCCGCAACCCCGCCCGGCATGGACCGCACCATGTCCTGCTGGTTGCGATCGTCGATTCCCATGTTGGGATAGGTCGCCCACACCAGCACGGCGTCGATGCCGCCATAGCGTTTCTCCAGATCGTCGAGATAGCGGTCGACGGTGTATTTGTGCTGGGCCGGATCGTATAGAAAGCGGTCTTGCACCATCATCTGGGGCTGCATGAAGCCGGACTGCGCCCATTGCAGCGCCGGTACCGCATAGCGTGAACCGTCAAAACCCGTGCGGATGCGGCGCTCGTCGCGCCAATGGCGTATGTCCGAGAGCCAGCTCTGCAGCAAGGCCTGATCGCAGGCAGGTTCGGGCCCGCGGTGCAATTCCTGCCAGCTGGCCTGGGCGGTCAGGCAGGACGGCGGCGGAATCTGCTGGTTCTCGGGCGCATAGTTTGTGTCCTGCGCATGCGCGGCCATCGTCAGCATGGCCGCGACGGCGGATACCAGCAGCGCGGCACGGACCCTGGTGCCACCCAAGTGCGCAAAGTGCCCCATGTCCGTCCCCCATTTGTTGTTTTCGGCAGCATGAAGCGGCCGCCACACGGTGCAAGCTCTTCTCTAAGCCTTTGAAATGGATAAAGATCATGCTTGGGCGATGGCTGGCCTATAGTGTGTGGCGAACAAGACGGCCTGTAAGGGCCGCAACGGCTCAAGGGAATGACAAGGGGAGGAAATGATGAAATCCGGTCTGATTGTGGCGGCGCTTTTGTTGGTGGGGCCTGCTGCATCCCAGGATCTGCGCTGGCAACCCGACATCACGCGCCAGCAGACCTATGCGCTGCACCGCGCATCAAGCGCCGATCCCACCGGCGGCAATGCCGATGCCCGCAAAGTTGCACCGGGCGCGACCTTCACCGTGCTGGATACCGACGGGCCGGGCTCGATCTCCCATATCTGGTTCACCATCGCCGACAATGAGCCCTATCACCTCAAGCGCATCGTATTGCGCATCTATTGGGATGGCGAGCAGACGCCCAGTGTAGAGGCGCCGATCGGCGATTTCTTCGGTCTCGGCCTTGGCGCCTATCACAGCTGGCATTCCGAGATGCTGTCGGTCGGCAGTATCAAGGCGCTGAACAGCTTCTTTCCCATGCCGTTTGCTCATCACGCGCGCATCACCGTCACCAATGAAGGCCAGCAGCAGATCAACAGCCTGTACTACAACATCGACTATCGGACCTTCGCGCATCCGCTGCCGCCCGACACGCTCTATTTCCACGCCCAGTACCGCCAGGGGCAGCCCAATCATGGCTGGACCAGTGACTGGAAGACCAATGGCGATCCCAGGATCAACACCAAGCCCAATCTGATGGGCGAGGACAATTATGTCTGGATGGATGCGAAGGGCCACGGCCAGTTTGTCGGCGTTACCATGTCGGTGCTGCAGAACCAGGATGGCTGGTGGGGCGAGGGCGACGACATGTTCTTCATCGACGGCGCCACGGCGCCTTCCATCGCCGGCACCGGCTCAGAAGATTATTTCCTGGGCGCCTGGGACTTTGGCGGCGAACCCTTTTCCTATCCGCTCTATGGTGCGCCGGTGGTGGGCGCGGAAACCGCCGGCGGCCGCTCCAGTGTCTACCGCTTTCATCTCGACAGCCCGATACCCTTTTCCAATTCCTTCAAGGCTACGATCGAGCATGGCCATGCCAATGCGCGCTCGGATAATTACTATTCCGTCGCCTATTGGTATCAGGCCGAACCGCATGCCGCGTTCCCGGCGCTGCCGGCGGTGGAGGAAAGATTGCCGGTGCTCGAACCGGTCGGCGGACCCGGCAACAGCCCGGCGCGGCCCTAGGCAGGACCTAGGGAGTTTAGCTTGTAGGCAAGCGTGTAGCGCTCCTCATAACAGATGCGCGTGGGCACATTGCCCCGGTGCAGGATCGCGCCGCGCGCGATCAGCAGCCGGCCCGGGCGCGGCATCACGGCCAGTTCGGCGTCTTCCTCGTCGTTGTAATAGACGGTTTCGCCGCCCCAGTCGGGATGCCATTGTAGATTGGCGTAATACAGCGCGGTGACATGGGGTTCGTGCGCGGCACAGTCGCGATGCGCGTAATAGCTGTCGCCATAGACGCTGCAATTGACATAAGCGCGCTGGTCGGAAAAGCGTTCGCCGGCGAACATCTGTTCAACGATGTGCCTGACACTGCGCAGAAAGGGATCGCTGGAAATTGTCTCTGCCGCAATATCGGACACCGCGACCAGGCCCGGCACGTCGGGGCGGCTTTTTTCTTTGCGCACATAGTGGAGGGAGCGGACCGCTGTGGCGATCTGCTGCACCATCTTGGGATCGATCACGTTATCGCCAATGAAAATCTCTCGGCCCGAGATGACCACCTTGCGGACTTTTGGTTCTGTGTTGGCCACGCCTCTTCCCGATGATGCGACACCTTGCGGCAATACTGTTTCAGGAGTCGCGCTCCGATGGCAACGCCGCCGCCGGGAGTTGTCGGGGGCGGATGGATGAAGCAGACTTGTGCCACATAACAATCGGGCGGGAGGGAATATGAAAAACTGGATGATTGGCTTGGCACTGGCGTTGCTGGCGGCGCCGGCGTTGGCGGCGCTGCCGCGTCAGCCGGGCGAATATCCGCCGACCCAGGATTCCCTGCCGCAACCTGGCATGCCCAAGGGCAAGCTGATCGGACCGCTGGAATTCCACAGCAAGATCATTGAAGGCACGGTCCGGCGCTACTGGATCTATGTGCCGGCGCATTATGATCCGAAAGACCCGCCCAACCTGCTGGTGTTTCAGGACGGCCAGCGCGCCATCAATCCCCAAGGCCCGCTGAACATTCCGGTGGTGCTCGATAACCTGATCGCCAAGGGCGACATCCCGGCCACTATCGGCGTTTTCATTACCCCCGGCAACACCGGGACCGAGCACTATCCCGACAATCTGGGCACCGGCAATCCCAACCATCGCGCGCCGGAATATGATGCGCTGAGCGACGCCTATACGCGCATGCTGATCGATGAGATCCTGCCCGAGGTCGCCAAGACCTACAAATTCACCGACGATCCGAAGCGGCGCGCCATCGGCGGCACCTCCAGCGGCGCGATCTGCGCCTGGACGGTGGCGTGGAACAGGCCCGATGCCTTCGGCAATGTGATCAGCATGATCGGCAGCTACACCTCGATCGGCTATCACCCCGCGACTGCCGACCATCCAATGACGCCGGGCGGCGACACCTATCCCGGCCTGATCCGGCGCAACCCCATCCGTCCCATCCGCATCTTCCTGCAGGACGGCACCAACGACCTCAACAATGAGTTCGGCAACTGGCACCTGGCGAACGAACAGATGCTGTCGTCCTTGCAGTGGGCCAATGCCAATGCCGACAGCAAGAACACGCCGGGCGCGCGCTATGATGTGCGCTATGAATGGGGCGATGGCGCCCATTCCGATGTGCATGGCGGCTGGCTGTCGCCGGGCATCCTGCGCTGGATGTTCGGTAAGTAGTGGTTCCGTTTCAGAACCGCCCGCGACGGTTGTGAATTGTCGCAATTTGCGCGGACGCGGCATGCCCGGAACCCGGCTTGGCGCGGCGGCTTTCTGTGGTGCCGTGGGAAGCCTAACCTGTTGATCACGTGAGCGATATGGCTCGGATTTGCCCCACTGCTGCAGTGCGATAGGCGATTGTAAAAAGTGTGAAATCATCCGTTTTTGCTTGGAAGTTAGCGATATCTAGGCTGTAAACTCCCCACTGTGCCGATCCTAGAAGTCGGCATGTGATGGGCGGAAGTATGCGGATGTCTTTGTTTCAACACGCCGGTTTGGTTCAAAAGGTCGGAAGCGTTTTTTGTCCTGGGCTTTTTGGCAGCGCTGCCAAAACAAAGCAGGCATAGATGGGCCGTCAGGGCGGATTTCTGCTTGGCGCGGCCGCGGTGGCGGGGTTGAT
>CAWHLV010000064.1:0-11818 GCA_963830095.1 uncultured Alphaproteobacteria bacterium | reverse complement strand
GCAGCCGCTCGCCGGTCAAGGCGCTGCCCGCCAGCACGCAGAAGGCGATGATGCTGGCCTGAAGCGCGACCTTTCGCCGGGCCGTTTCATCCAGCCCGGAGGTGAGGCCGATGAAGATCGGCCCCAGCCCCATCGGGTCGATTACCACCAGCAGGGTGACAAAGGCGGAAATCCGCTGTTCTGTCATGATGATCCTTCGGGCGGCCGGACCGCTCAGGCGGTCCGGTTAACCATAGATGCTCGCCGCCAAGCCGTCATGGCCTGCCCCGGACGATGAATTCTGCATGAAAATCGACGGTATGGTACGGCTGGCGTGGCTGCGCCGGCTTGCCCCGGACTGGCCGGCTGGTAAATTCAATCACCGATTGGGCATTCTTGGCGGGTGTGATGCGAAAAGTTGCATTGGTGTTGGGCGCGTTGCTGGCCCTGTCGGCTCCGGTCGCGGCGGGTAATGCCGCACCGAAGGACACGCCGGTACAGCTGGCGCTGTTCCAGCAGAAGAACATCTTTCATTCCGGCATCACCCACGAACACACCATCGCGCTGACCTTTGATGATGGTCCCAACGCCCACACCAATGAGGTGCTGGATGCGCTGAAGGAGCTGCACGTCAAGGCGACCTTCTTCATCGTCGGCGAGCAGGCCCATCGCCATCCCGACGTTCTGGCGCGTATCGCCCGCGAAGGACATCTGCTGGCCAACCACAGCGCCACCCATGCCTTCCTGGGTTCGCGCTATGACGCCGACCCCGACGCACTGATCGCCCAGATCCGCGACGTGCACGACCAGATCGCGCCGTTGATGGCCAGGGGCGACAAGTTCTATTTCCGCGCGCCCTATGGCGCATGGCGCAAAGCGCACGCCGACATCCTCAATGCCGATCCGGAGCTGCGCCGCTATGTCGGTCCCATCTATTGGGACGAGGGCGGCGATATCACCATGTCGCGCGATGGCTATGTGATGAGCGCGGCGGACTGGGACTGCTGGCATATGCACTGGTCGGCGAAGACCTGCGCCAAGGGCTATAGCCGCGAGATCCGCCGCAAGGATGGCGGGGTAGTGCTGATGCATTGCATCCATCTGCGTTCGGCTGAGCTGGTGCGCCAGGTGGTGCCCGCCCTGATCGAGGAGGGTTATCGCTTCGTGCGGCTCGATCAGATGCCGGAATACCGCCAGTATGAGACGCCGGATATTGACGGCGTGGCGGATGCGCGCCAAAAGCCGGTGCATATGGCGGCGCTTCGGCCCGAAGACTTCAAGGCCGGCGACATAAAATAACCGCGGGCTTCCTCCCGCGGAACTGGGAGAAAAGCAATGACCGCACGCATCCTGCTTTTGGGTCTGGCGTTCGCTGGCGCCTTGGCATTTCCGGCCCTGGCCGCCGACAGCAAGCTCGCGAGCGCGGTCGCGTCGCCGACGCGCGCGGGGGAAAATACCGCCCGCGACAAATACCGTCATCCCGAAGCCAGTCTGAAATTCTGGGGCGTGAAGCCGGGCCAAACGCTCATCGAGATTGCGCCGTCCAACGGCTACTGGACCGAGATTCTGGCGCCCTATGAAAAAGCCACTGGCGGCCACTACATCGCCGCCGAAGGCAAGGCCGGCCAGATGCTGCCGGACAAATTCGCCGACAAGGGCAAGTACGGCGACATCGCCTATACCGTATTCAGCCGCGCCTCGGGACCGCTGGGCCGGGCAGGCTCCGCCGAGCTGGTGCTGACGGCGCGCAACATCCACGACTGGCTGTGGACGCCGGGCTTTGCGGAAAAAGGCATGGCGGATTTCTTCGCGGTGCTGAAGCCGGGCGGCATCTTGGCAGTGGAAGACCATCGCGCCGACCCCAGGCCGCAGATCGGCGATGCCCATGACGGTTATGTCGCCACTGCCACGATCGTGAACCTGGCCAAAAAGGCCGGCTTTGTGCTGGAGGCCAGTTCGGAGATCAACGCCAACCCCAGGGACACCAAGGATCATCCCTTTGGCGTCTGGACCCTACCGCCGGTGCGGCAGAGTTCGGCGAACGGCCAGCCTGATCCCAAGTTCGACCATTCCAAATATGACGCCATCGGCGAAAGCGACCGCATGACCTTGCGCTTCCGCAAGCCGGGCTAGTCCGTCATTCTGATCCTGTGAAGGGGCTGGGATTCGCCATCGCCATTCTTGCCGGCACGCTGTTTGGCGTGGGCGGCACCTTTGCGCAATTCCTGTTCCAGCAACGCGGCGTCGATGTCGGCTGGCTGGTGACCATGCGGCTGTTGTTCGGCGGCGTGGCGCTGCTTGCCATTTCGGCGGCGATCATGGGGCGCAACGTGCTGGCGGTATGGCGGCAGGATGGTGTGACGCTGGTCCTGTTCGGGCTGATCGGCATGATGCCGGTGCAATACACTTATATGGCGGCGATCCGCGATTCCAACAATGCGACGGCGACGGTGCTGCAGTTTACGGCGCCCGCTATAGTGGCGGTATGCTTGACGGTGCGCCGCCGTCGCCTGCCTGATATCCGCGAGCTGGCGGCCATCGCGCTTGCGGTGCTGGGCACTTTCTTTCTGGCGACGCATGGCCGGATCGGGGCGCTGTCGATCTCGGCAACCGCACTGTTCTGGGGCTTGGCCAGCGCGGCAGCGGCGGCGTTCAATTCGTTGCAGCCGGCGAGCATGCTCAAGCGCCATGGCGCCGCCGTGGTCGCGGGCTGGGGCATGGTGGTCGGCGGCGTGGCGCTGGCGGTCCTGCATGCGCCCTGGAAGGTGCAGGGCCAGTGGGACGCACAAGCGTGCGTATTCTTCGCCTTTGTCCTGATCTTCGGCACATTGGCCTTTTATCTCTTCAATAGCGCCTTGCGCATGATCGGGGCGCAGAAGACCATTCTGCTCACCTGTGCGGAGCCGTTGGCGGCGGCCGTGCTGGCGGTGTGGTGGCTGGGCGTTTCCTGGGGCGCGATGGACTGGCTGGGCACCGCCTGCATCTTGGCCACCATCGTCCTCTTGTCGAAGGAACAGTCGCCGGAGACACAGGCCGAGAAAGTTACCTGAGCAATTCTTTCAGCCCTTCGGCGAAGGAGATTTTGGGCGCCCAGCCCAGCGCCGCCTGGATTTTCGAAATATCGGCCAGCGTGGCTTCGGAAATCATTCTTGCGCGCGTCGGTGTGGATCTGGTCGGGCGAGATCATGTCGGCCAGTTCCTTGACCGACAGGCTGGTGCCGCTGCCGACATTAAACACTTCGCCGCGCACTTTGCTTTCTGGGCTTTCTAGGGCTGCGATATTGGCGGCCACGACATCGCGCACATGGATGAAATCGCGGCGCTGCTTGCCATCGCCATGGATTTCCAGCGGCTTTCCCTCCGCTGTGCGTTTCAGGAAAATGCCCAGCACCAAGGCATAGGTGCCGGTTTCGGGCTGGCGCGGGCCATAGACATTGAAATAGCGCAGCACAATGGACGGCAGGTTGAAGCCTTGTTCGAACATCAGCGTATATTGCTCACCCACCCGCTTGGTCAGGCCATAGATATTGAGCAGATCGGGGGGATCGCTTTCACGGTGCGGCGGGGCGCGGTTGCCGTAATAGGTGGAAGAGCCGCTATAGACGAAACGCTTCACGCCGGCATCGCGCGCCGCCAGCAGTATGTTCTGGGTGCCGGTGATATTGGAGCCGGTGCAGATCTCGATGGCCTCTTGCGATGGGCCGGAGCGCGACATGGCGGCGCAGTGCAGAACTCCGTCGACGTCTTTTGCGGCGCGCTGGCAGGTGGCGATATCGCGGATGTCGCCTTCGAGAAATTCGCAAGCCCTCGGCACCCATTCGCGCCTGCCATAGATCAGGCTGTCCAGCACCCGCACTTGGTAGCCGCGCGCCAGCAGGCCTTCGCAAAGATGACTGCCGATGAAGCCGGCGCCGCCGGTGACCAAAACGCGTTTCATGGGGCCTTGTTATACAGGCTTTGGAAGAAGGCGAGATCGTCTTTTGTGTTGATGCCACGGGCTTCGGTGGCATCGGTTACCTCCAGCGGCGTCACCGTCCAGCCGCGCGCGGACAGGAAAGGCAGGAAGGGCAGGAAATTGATCTCGCCCGTGCCATGGCCGGGCTGCGCGCCAGCAAGATACGCATCCCAGGCCGGCCTGAGCCCTTCTGTTCCCAGAAGAAATGTGCCGACATCGGAAAAGCCGTTTGGCCTGGTGATATCGCCTTCGCGGGTCTGCAGGACCCTGGTCAGGCGTTGGTCCTCAAAGACATATTCCACGTAAGGAACGGCCATGCGCGTCAGCGGCAGGACGACATGGCTTTGTGGTGATCCCAGTGCGGCGATAGCGCGGCTGAGCGTGTTTTCAGAAACAAACACCTGATCGCCCCACACGATCAACACGGCATCGTATTTCGACTTGGTGTCGAAGCCGCGAAAGATGGCGTCGCCCATGCCGACAGGCGCTGGGCTGGATGCTGGCCGAGACATGGGCGGGCAGGGCGGAAAACTGTTTTGCGCCATCCGGCGACAGGACCAGATGGATGTGGTCCACCAGCGGCGTGAGCTTGGCGTGCAGGATGGACCAGATGGTGTCGTGCGCCGAAAGCGGGGTCAGAATCTTGGGAAGGTCGCTGCCCAGCCGCGTGCCGCGCCCCGCCGCGGGAATGACGGCGCAAATTTTCATGGAAGAAGACTGGCAAGATTGGAAAGGCCGCGCCGCACCCGCCAGTGGGGATCGGTGAAGCCGGAGAAGGTGCGGTACAGCACCGGCAGCTCCGCCACCTCCACGCCGCTCTTGATCAGCTGGCGCACAATCGACAAGGGCGCATCACCCTTGATGGGCGGCAGGCCAACAAGGGCATGCCGGCGGAACACGCGCAGGCCGGTCAGGGGATCGGAGAAGATCACGCCCGTGCGCAGATAGAACAGGGCGCTCAGCGAGAACGCGGCCGCCTTGCCCAGCCAATAGAGCAACTTGTTCTCGCCATAGGCGGCGCGCACCGAGGTGATGAACTGCCGCCGGCTTTGGGTGCGCGATCCGAACACCCCGCCCAGCGATTGCTGTTGTTCCAGCAGCCGGATGATCGCCAGCACATCGGCGAAACGATAGGCGCCGTCGCCGGTCATCAACACCAGATAATCGGACGTGCCGCGCATGAGCCAGTCGCGGAAATAGGCGGTTTCCGGAAACAGGCCGCCCAGGTTCACGCTGCTTGCGCCGGTGCCGGTCACATGATTGAGGGTGAGGTGGGTGCTGACGCCGTTCCAGTCAGTTTCCTGGAATTCTTCCAGCAGTTCATCGCTGGCGACAGAGCGGCCCAGTATGTCGGCGAAAATCTCGATGGAAGGTGAAGTGCGTTGCGCACGCAGACCCAGAACCGCGTCCGCCACGGCCGTGCCGTTGTGAACTTGGGGCCGCACCTCGGTGGCAAAAGCGCCGTGCAGCACTGCCGCGCCGCGATAGCTGTCATGGACCAATGCGCCCATGGGCAGACGGTTGGGGTCGTTGTTGACCAGGATATGCGTGGCCAGCGCGCCATAGGCAAAGGCGCGATCGGCCACGTCGCTGGCGCTGAGACCCTGAATGTCATTGTCGCCGTCCAGGTTCATCACCAGCGCTTTGACCGGGGCGGGCGCCGCTGCCAGCGCCGGGGCGGCGATCAGGTAGCTGGGGAGCAGTGAAGAATGCTGGGTGCCGGGCCCATAAAGGATAATGTCGGCGCCGGCGATGGCCTCGGCGGCCGCTTTCGACAATTTTGGCGGCGCATCGCGCGCCGAAAGCCAGATGTGCTTGCCCGCCGCATCCTGCGACGCCAGTTCCTGCTTTTCGTCCACCGTCAGCGGCTTTTCCAGCAGATAGAGATGGGTGATCGGGCTTGGCGATTGTATTCCCACGACTTCCGCTTCGCTGGCGAGCAGGGCGCCGTCCTGTTTCAGTCCCATCAGCACCCGGTTCTGCCGGGTACCGACATTCAGCAGATGGGCGCGGCTGCCGACCAGGTCACCTACCTCGGCGGCCGCCGCGTTGAAGTCTTCGCCATGCGCCAGATAGGCACCGGCAAAGATCAGATTGCCGAGCGAACAATCGCGATAATCGAAGTCGCCGCCCCGGGCGAAGAAGCGCGCCAGAAGCCCGCGCAGCCGGGCAAGCGTCGCGGGTTGTAGTTGTGCGAACCAGCTCACCAGCGGTTCATCCAGTGCCGTTTGGTTTCCGCCGGCGAAACGCGTCAGCTTTTCGATCTCCGCGCCGCCGGGCAGGCGGTATTCCATCAGGCTCTTCAGGGCGTACTGGGCCTGGGAATAATTGCCGAACAGATAGGACAGGTTCTTGCGGAAATCCGAAGGCCCTAGCATACCGGGGATGAAGTCACGCAGGGCGCCGGTCGAAAGACCGTCATCGAAGGCATTGACGATCAGGGTCAGTTCGACATCGGTGCGCCGCAGCAGGGCGCGGATGATGGTGGCGCTGCCCCGGCCGCCGCAGAACAGGACGATGCGGGTGGTCATGGTCTGGGCCGCGTCAGGATGCCAAGCCCAAGCAACGCCTGGCGCAGAATGATATAAAGTACGAACAGCAAGCGGTCACGCGCGCCGCGTACCAGCTTCATGCTGCTCACACCTGTGGTGCGGGGACGATGCTCGATCGTCACCTCCACGGGAACGATGCCGCATTCCAGAAGCCGGGACGTGACCTCGGTCGAATAGTTCATGCCTTTGGCTTCCAGCCCAAGCCCGCGCAACACAGGCCCCGATACCAGTTTGAAGGCGGAATTGAAATCCTTGAGCCGGCTGCCATGGGCCCAGTTGCACAACACGCTGCTGGCCCAGCTGCCGAAGCGGGCGAAGGCCACGTCTTTCTTCTGGCGAATGCCGATGGCCGCACATCCGCCGGATTGGCGCAGCGCCGCCATCATGTCCGGCAGGTTGTGGATGGGGAATTGTCCATCGCTGTCCAGCAGCAACACCCAGTCGCCTTCGGTCGCGGCGATGGCCGCATTCAGGGCTGCGGCCGCGCCCTGGTTGGCGCTGAAATGGATCGGTTTGAGGCGGGGATAAGCCAGCGCCAGCCGGTCGAGGATGGCGCCGGTTTCGTCCTTGCTGCCGTCATTGCAGATCACGATCTCGAAGTCGGCCAGAGTCTGGGCGGCGAGAAAGCCGTGCCAGTCCATCACCACCGCGGCGATGCTTTCCGCCTCGTTATAGGCGGGTGCTGCGACCGACAATCTGATGGGGCCGGACAGATCGCTCATGCCGCCTCCAGCATGGTGCGATAGAGGGCTTCCAGATTGCGGGTAAAGCGTGCGGTGTCGAACAGGGTTACGTGATTGCGGCTGGTCTTTAGTTTTTCGCGGATTGCCTTCAGCGCCGCCGGATCGCGCGCCAGCTTCAGCGCCAGCGCTTCGTAGGCGAGCAGGTCTTGGGCAACCAGTTCGGGCAATTCGGCCGCCTTGAGGATGGAAGCCGCCACACGGGCAGGAAAGGATTGGCCGGGCGTGGCGATCAATGGCAAGCCCACCCACAGCGCGTCGCTGGCGGTGGTGTGGGCATTGTAGGGCAGGGTGTCGAGAAACAGGTCGGCCAGCTGCTGGCGCGCCAGATGCTGCTCGGGTGTGGTGCGGGCGGCGAAGATCAGCCGGTCCGGCGCCACGCCGCGCGCCTGTGCCTCCTTGCGCAGATTGTCCCGGATGCTGGCATTGCCTTCCAGCAGCCACAGCACACTGCCATCCACCTGTTGCAGCAGCCGCATCCAGATGTCGAACGAGGGCGACGTGATCTTCCAGTTGTGGTTGAAGCAGCAGAAGACAAAGCCGGTTTCCGGCAATCCGGCCTGTGCCCGCGAGGACGGCGCGGGCACATCGCGCGTTGTATCGGTTACCCATAAGGTATCGGGCAGGGCCGCGATCTTCTCGCTGAAGAACACGTCCTGGTCTTTTGGCACCACCAGCCGGTCGGTGATCAGGTAATCGATATAGTCACTGCCGGATGTGCCGGGATAGCCCATATACTTGGCCTGAACCGGTGCGGGCCGATGCGCCAGCACCCAGGGCCTGGCGCCGCTGGTGTGGCCGCCGAGATCGATGGCGATGTCGATTTCCCATTGCCGCAAAAGTGCGGCCACGTCGCGGTCGCTTTGCTGGCGCGCATCATGAAAATGCTCAAAGGCTTTCACCAGCCGCTGCCGCATGGCGCTGCCATCGTCGGCGCCGAAAGAAACGGCGGTGACTTCGAATCGCGAGCGATCATGCAGCTCGAACATTTCCGCCGTTAGGGCGGCGGTGACATGCTGATGAAAATCCGCCGACAAATAGGCGACGCGAATGCGGTCGTGGTTGTAGCGCTCGCCATTCCAGAGTTTGGGCAGCGGACCGGGACCGGCCTGGCGGACATAATTGCGCGAGCAGCGCAGCTGCAGCGCGTTATCATCGTGGTAGCCCATCACCACAAAGGGCTGGATCACCGCTTTGCCTTCCAGCACCGCATCCTTAATAAGCGGCGCCAGCTCTTTGGTGCGCGCCCAGTCACCGATGGTGATGGCGGCATTGGCAAGGCCGCTCAGCGCATTGGGATGGCCGGGATCGATTTCCAGCGCCCGTTCATGACTGGCTAGCGCCTCCGCCGGACGGTTGAGTTCGGCCAGCGCATTGCCACGATTGTAGAAGGCGTCGGCAAAGCCAGGCTTGAGCACAATGGCGCGGTCGCAATCTTCCAGCGACGCGGCAAAGCGCTTCAGGCTCCATAGTGCAACGGCGCGGTTGTTGAAGGCTTCGGCATAGTCGGGACGCAGGCGCAGCGCCTGCTCATAGCTGGCAATCGCCTCGCCCATGCGCTTGAGGTCGAACAGGATGATGCCGCGATTGTTCCAGGCCTCGGCGAATCCAGAATATGCGGCCAGCGCGCGCTCGACAGCCACCAGAGCTTCGTCCGGGCGCTTCAGGGTCTTGAGAACAAGGGCGCGGTTGTTCAGCGTGTCGGGAAAATCCGGCGCCACCGCCAGCGCCCGGTCATAGCTTTCCAGCGCTTCATCGTAACGCTTCAGATCGGTGAAGGTCATGCCGCGCGTGTTCAAGGCTTCCAGATCGTGCGGCCGGATCGTCAGCGCCTGGTCCGCCGCGGCCAGCGCGTCGTCCAGCCGCCCCAGGTCACGCAGCACCAGGGCACGGCGGTTCAGGGCTGCGGTATAGTCCGGCTTCAAGGTCAGGGCGCGGTCCTGCGCCGCCAGGGATTCGCTCAGCCGGCCCTCGGCGCGCAGCACATTGCCGTGATTGGACCAGATTTCAGGCGCCTTGGGGTTCAGCTTCAGTGCGGTGTCCATCAGCGCCAGCGCCTCACTGTTGCGGCCCTGCTGCGCGCGCACCACGCCCAGCAGATGCGGCGCGCTGGCGTCCTGTGGGGCGGCCTGCATCAGTTGGAGGTAAAGCCGCTCGGCCTCCGCCAGATTGCCGGTCTGGTGGAATGCGAGCGCCTGACGCAGAAGGCCTTCCGGGTTCATGGCCTGTTCTAGACCATAGGGGGCGGGGCGCCTCAAGACCCCCGGGTTCCCAGCGGTAATGGAGCGATTTGGCCCCGAATCGGTTGAGATCGCCTGGGCCGCCTGACGCGAAAGTAACGTCCGCGCCTGCCAGCCAGAGTCTAAGCTGGCCTTGTGGTGGGGCGACAACCACGAGGAAACGCAAAATGATAATCAAGACGATGGTGCTGGCGGCAGCGGTGCTGGCGATGGGCGCAAGTGTGGCTCTGGCGCAGAATGGCCCTCCGCCCGGTGGTGGCGGCATGGCGGCCTGCCGCGATGACGCGCAGAAGCTCTGTCCCGACAAGACCGGTCCCGATCGCCGCGCCTGCATGGAAGCCAACAAGGACAAACTGTCTGATGCCTGCAAGGCGGCGCGTGCCGCGCGTGCTTCCGGCGGCGGACAGTAATTTCAGGTTCCATGGAAATGGCGGGGCGGGTGCCTCGCTATTTTCATTGCCGGACAAGTCACTTACCATCCCCGCCGTTTTGGACGCGCTCAAGACGCGCCTCGCGGAGGAAATTCATGACGGTTTTTGACCGGCGCGGTCTGATCGCCAGTGCGAGCGTTTTACTGGGTGTCGAAATCGCGGCGCCGCTCTCCCGCGCACTGGCGGCCGATGCCGTGCCCGGCTTTGCCGCTTCCCAGGCGCAATTCACACCCGACCAGCGCGCTTTGGTCTCTGCGATCAGCGAACGCATTCTCCCCACCACCGACACGCCGGGCGCCATCACCGCAGGCGTACCCGCCTTCATCGAGATGATGCTTGCCGACTGGTATGCGCCGCAGGACCGCGACGATTTTCTGAACGGCATGGGCGTGCTTGACGGTTACAGCTGGACGCAGCACGAAAAGCCTTTTGCGGCACTGGCGCCGGAGGAGCAGGACGCGATCCTGACGCTGGAACTGCAAGGCCGCTTTGGTGGCGATTTCTTCGCACATTGCCGCCAGCTGGTGATCCTTGGCTATTACACCTCGGAAGTCGGCTGCAAGCAGGAAAGAGTCTATGTGCCGGTGCCTGGCCATTACGACGGCAAATATCCTTACGCCGAAGTCCGGCGGGTTTTCTCGTCCTGAAACAGGTGATGCATGGCCAACTATGATTTCGACGCCATCGTCATCGGTTCCGGCATCAGCGGCGGCTGGGCCGCCAAGGAGCTATGCGAAAAAGGCATGAAGGTGCTGATGCTGGACCGTGGCCGCATGGTCGAGCATCGCAAGGACTATATCACCGAAGGCAAGGGGCCCTGGCAGTTGGCCTATCGCGGCAACCTGCCGCCGGCCGAAACCGACCGCGATTACATCATGGCCAAATGGGGCGGCGCCAATCTCACCGCCCAGACTCATTTCTACAACAACGACCGGCTGAACCCGATCGATTATGAGAACTCAAAACCGTTCCGCTGGGTGCGCCCCAATCAGGTCGGCGGCAAGTCGCTGATCTGGGGCCGGGTGGCGCTGCGCTGGAGCCATATCGACTTTGAAGCCAACAAGCGCGACGGTCACGGCAGCCCCTGGCCGATCGATTATGACGAGGTCGCGCCCTGGTATTCCTATGTCGAGAAGTACGCCGGAATCGCCGGCTCAAAGGAAGGCCTGACCCAGCTTCCCGACGGTGAATTTCAGCCGCCGCATCCCATGAATGTGGCCGAGCAGTGGGTGAAAGAGCGGCTGGAAAAGGCCATCCCCGGCCGCAAAGTTATTCCCACCCGTACCGCCAATATGACCGAGGACAAGCCGGAGCAGGGGCGCACCCGCTGCCAGGACCGCAACATGTGCGCGCGCGGCTGTTCGTTTGGCGCTTATTTTTCCACGCAAGCCGTCACGCTGCCGGCGGCACGCAAGACCAACAATCTGACCTTGATGTCGGATCAGGTGGTCACCAATCTGGAATATGATCCCAAGACCAAGCGCGTGACCGGTGTGCGGGTGGTGGATGCCAACACCAAAGTGGCGCATGTCTATCGCTCGCGCATTGTCTTTCTTTGCGCCTCGGCGATGGCGTCAACCCAGATCCTGCTCAATTCGCGCACGCCCGGCAGCGAGCGCAGCTTCGCGGACTCCAGCGGCATGCTGGGGCACTACATCATGGATCACGCCTTCCGCGCGGGCTTCTGGGGTACGGTGCCCGATCCGGCGCTTGAGCCTTTTATCGCCTATGGGCGGCGGCCGAATGGCGTGTACATTCCGCGCTTCCGCAATCTGAGCAGCCAGGACGCCGACGCCGATTTCGTGCGCGGCTATGGCATGCAGGGCGCGGCCGGCCGCGGGCCCGCAGCGCCGCGCGGCTTCGGCGCCGCGATGAAGGAAGCGATGCGCGGCTACGGCCCCTGGACCATCCGCTTTACCGC
>CAWHLV010000063.1:0-152103 GCA_963830095.1 uncultured Alphaproteobacteria bacterium | reverse complement strand
GGCGATGTAGATCTTCTGGCCCTCCAGCTCGAGCGGCGTATAGGGACGATGTCCTTCCTCGCGGCCGTGCCTGTGACCCAGAAGAGCGGCGCGATTTCGACCGCACCACCATGGCCACCACGATGAGAACGCCGACAGCGACCATGGAATCGCGTTCAAGGATTTGGTGGTTCATTCGGCGGGCTCCGGGGCAAGACCAGCGACATGGCCGACGGCAGGCTCTTCTTCGCGCACCGTCCGCCACAGGTTGAAGATCATGATGAGCGTGCCCACCAGAAACATGCCGCCGCCAATGGCGCGGATGATGTAGTAGGGATGCATCGCCTGCACCGCTTCGACGAAGGAATATTCGAGGAAGCCGTACTCGTTATAGGCGCGCCACATCAGGCCCTGGGTATGCCGGCAACCCACATCGAGGTGATATAGAGCACGATACCGAGCGTCGAGATCCAGAAGTGCCACTCTACCAGCGAATTGGAATAGAGCTTTTTCTTGCCACAGCCAGGGCACCATGCAGTAGATGGCGCCGAAGCTGACATAGGCGACCCAGCCCAGCGCACCGGAATGCACATGGCCGATGGTCCAGTTGGTGTAGTGCGACAGCGAGTTCACGGTTTTGATCGACATGACCGGACCTTCAAAGGTCGCCATGCCGTAGAAACCCACCGACACGACCAGCATGCGCAGGACCGGGTCGGTGCGCAGCTTGTCCCAGGCGCCCGACAGGGTCATCAGCCCATTGATCATGCCGCCCCAACTCGGCATCCACAGGATGATCGAGAAGGTCATGCCCAAGGTCTGCGCCCACTCGGGCAGCGCGGTGTAAAGCAGATGATGCGGGCCCGCCCAGATATAGATGAAGATCAAGCTCCAGAAATGCACGATGGACAGCCGGTAGGAATAGACCGGCCGGTTGGCGCGCTTGGGAATGAAGTAGTACATGATGCCGAGGAAGCCGGCGGTCAGGAAGAACCCGACGGCGTTATGGCCATACCACCACTGGGTCAGCGCGCTCTGCACGCCCGATGACAGCGAATAGCTCTGTGCCTCCAGCAGCGAGACCGGCAATGCCAGGTTGTTGACGATGTGCAGGACCGCGATGGTGGCGATGAAGGCCGATGAACCAGTTCACGACGTAGTATCGGCTCCTTGCGCTTCCACAAAGTGCCAAGGAAGGTCAGCAGATAGCAGACCCAGACGATGGTCAGCCAGACGTCGGCGTACCATTCCGGCTCCGCATATTCCTTGCTCTGGGTGATGCCCAGCAGATAACCGGTGCCCGCCAGCACGATGAAGGTGTTGTAGCCCCAGAACACAAACCAGGGCAGCGAACCGCCCCACAGCCTGGCCTTGCAGGTGCGCTGCACGACATAGAAGGACGTCGTGATCAGGACATTGCCGCCGAAGGCAAAGATCATGCGGGGTATGCAGGGGCCGCATGCGGCCGAAATTCGTCCAGGGCAAGTCAGGAAAATAGAATAAGTGCGGAAAGGACAGCTGCAGTGCCAGGAGCAGGCCGACGGTCATGCCCGCCACGGCCCAAAACATGGAGGCGATCACCCCCGCCTTCACCACATCGTTGGCATAGAGCTGGCGCTCATCAGGCGGCGTCCGGTAGGCATAATATTTGAGATACCAGATGCCGGTTCCCATCATACAGGCGAAAAATGTCCAGCCCTGCATCTGCATCGCCCAGTCCGGCGACTTCGCCGCCCAGGCGAGACCGACGATCGCGCCCAGCGCCAGCAGCACCGGAATAAAGAAAAGGTCGTAGCGCGGCTGTGCTTGAGCTGTTGGCATTATCGCCTCTCAGGAGTTTTGTTGGCTGCAACATGGGATGGACCGCGGCTTGTGTCCTTGAGGCGGATCAAGCCGTTGGCATCAGCGAAAGACGTGGAAGCTGCAAAAACGACGGAAGGGCGGGAGGATCCAGAAAATGCAGGCCAACAGCGACCAGTGCACTCAACAGGAGAACTCCGATCACAACGCCGCACTACCAAAATACGTACTTCGGTGTGCAGCAGATGCGTTCTCTCCGCCCGCATTCAGACGTGCTGCCCAGATAGGCGCCAAGACGACGCCTAGTGGTCCCGCGAGCAGCAACGCCAGAATGCAGCAGATCATTGCCGCACCCCTAGAAGGAGCCCGACGCCGGGCCGATGATCCAGGGATCCAGCCGAGCGCTGGCCTGCACCGCGCCACCCATGGCGTGGATATGCGTGCCCAGGAAAATTTCTTCACATCGGCGTTCAGGGAATAGGGCCCATCTCCAACTGGCACATCGGCGCCGGCCTGCAGTGCCCAGCCGAAGCTATTCTTGAAGCCGACATTGGCCAGTGCGCTGTGGGGATCGTAGAAGAAAGTGTAGTTCACTCAGCGCCGACATAGGACCGGTATCGGTCCGCTTGGGATTGGAAACTAGAGCCGAGCCGTAACGGTCGGCGGCAGCAGCCAGATGCTTGCAGGTCGTCCCAGCGACCTAATTTCTCACTGTATGTTTGGTGATGCCGGCAATCGCTTCCACCGAGTATTATCGGTAATGAAATAGGCAGAGGTCCGTTTTTTGAAGTTCAAAGAGTTGTGGACCTTGGTCTCGTACCGCCAATATTGGCGCCACCCCCAAATGTTGGCGGACGAATTCCGTATCACGCCTGCTGCTACGAGGCACCTGAAGGGTGCGGGCCCGGGCTGACGCATCAGGCGTTGTGTCCGCAAATGCCGTGCTGGCCATGGCCAAGACCGCCGCCGCAGCCAGACTGATGATCCTCATGACAATCCCTCTTTTTTCTACTGGGACTGCCATCTCACGAGTGCGGCGGCCGCTCCTTGATCTCGCGCAAGCCGAAGCGGTCAGGCTGTCGCGCGACAATCGCGCGCAGTTGTGTCTGATCACAGGCGAGTTCCAGCTCACTGGGCGCGGTCGTCATCCTAAGCCGCGACGCCGCCCAGGCGCTTGACGTCGGCAGCGCGTACCACAGCTCGTCCATCGCCTTCACCAGATGATCGAACATCCGGTCATCATGGGAGGCGTGGGCGTGAAACGCAGGCGCTCGGTGCCCTTGGGCACCGTCGAATATTTTCCGGCTGCACATAGACGCCATAGTCGTTCAGCAGCATGTCGGAGGCCAGCTTGGTGTGGACCGGATCGCCCTCTGCACCTTCAGTTATGGCTGACCGACGGCATCACTGGCAGGCCGACTTCGGCGAAGCGGCGCTTCAGGGGCTGCGGCGCGTTCCCACGCGCCTGGCGGATCTCGCCTCACGCCGCTTTAGCGCCAGCGCACGCTGGCGAGCGCGCCGGGCGGTCGAGGGCCGGCGGCAGCGAAGTGGTGAAAATGAAGCCGATGGGCAAAGGAGCGGATAGCATCGATCAGACCCCCGTGCCGGTGATATAGCCGCCCGTTACGCCGAACGCCTTGCCCAGCCGTGCCTTCGATGATGTCGATGTCGCCCATCACGCCATCGCGCTCGGCGACTCCGCCGCCGCGCTTGCCTGCCCCCCCCCCCTGGACTTCGTCCAGCACAGTTGTATTCCTTGGCCAGGCCCCGATGTCGCCGTCCATCGAGTAGACGCTCTCGAACGCGATCAGCTTTGGCGCGTCGCTGGGGGCGGCCTTCAGCAGTTCTTCTACCCCCCCAGATCGTTGTGGCGGAAGACATGCTTTTCATTGCCGCCATGGCGGATACCCGCAGCTCATTGAGGCATGGTTCAGTGCGTCGGGTTACACTATTAAGGCCCTACAGGATGCGCTGCAGGGTTTCCACAAATTCGCTCTATTGGGAGCATAGCCGCTGGTGAACAGAAGGGCTGCTTCCTTGCCATGGAGATCGGCCAGCTCGGCCTCAAAAACGATTTGGTAATGCGTGGTGCCGGAAATGTTGCGCGTGCCGCCCGAACCGGAGCCGCATCTGTCGATGGCTTCGTGCATGGCTTCCAGCACGACCGGATTCTGGCCCTGGCCCAGATAATCGTCGGAGCACCAGACGGTGACTTCGTGTTCGCCATTGGGGCCCGTCCACAAGGCGGTAGGGAACCTCCCCTAATGCGCTTAAGTTGGCGAAAACGCGATAACGGCCTTCACGGCGAACCGCCGCGAGGGCATCCTCGAAATGCTGCTGATAGGAAAAAGCCATCTCCATTCCCTCTAGCGGACGCCCCGAAAGGCGATCATGCCTTGCTCACACAATTGAAAAGACTAACCAGATCACTGCGATAAGCCTTGATTTCGATCAAGATGAAGGACGGTGCAACCGCGGCGCCGGTCTATGCAAGGCGGCACTCGCACCCAATTGCGCCGGATCAAACTTCGGCGGGATGAGAGAGCTATAAGCAGAGCTTTTCCAATGGTTCATTGATGCACGTATCAAATTTTTTTGAAGCGAAGGTTCCGCGCTATACGAGCTACCCCACCGCGCCGCGTTTTCACGCCGGCATCGGTCCGGATGTTTATCGCCGCTGGCTGGAAGACTTGATCTGGTGCCCATTTCGCTTTATCTGCATATTCCCTTCTGCGACACGCTGTGCTGGTTCTGCGGATGCCACACCAGCGTGGTCAACAATTACGCCCCGGTGGCGGACTATTGCGATCTGCTCTTGGCGGAAATGGCGCTCGTTGCCCGCATCCTCGGTCCGAGACGCAAGGTCAGCCATATCCATTGGGGCGGCGGTCGCCGACCATCCTGCAACCACTGAATGTGGCGCAGATGAACGCTGCGACGCACCATCATTTCGATCGTCGCGGATGCCGAATTCGCCGTCGAAATCGACCCGCGAGGCCTGACCGAGGCGGCGGTGGACGCATTGGCGAAAGCCGGGCTTACGCGCGCCAGCGTCGGTGTACAGGATCGCGATCCGGCCGTGCAGAAGGCCATCAATCGGCTGCAGACGACGGAAGAGACGCGAACCGGCGTGGCCATGCTCCGCGCTGCCGGCATTCAAAGCATAAACCTGGATCTGCTCTACGGCCTGCCGCTGCAGACGCTTGAAAGCTGGAAACAACGTTGCAATTCGCGCGTAGCCTGAACCCGGACCGCCTATCGGTTTTTGGCTATGCGCACGTGCCCTCTTTCAAGAAGCATCAGGCCCTGATTTCCGATGGACAATCGCCAGACCTATACACGTCTGTGCCAGGTTCCATGGCCGGCCAGATTTAGGCGCCAATGGTTATGTCGCTGTTGGTCTCGACCATTATGCCAAGCCCCGACACGTGGCCAGGGCACTTGCGGAGGATCCTGGCGCGCAACTTCCAGGGTTATACAACCGATGGGCGCGGCCGCCCTGATCGGCTCGGGAGCATCCGTGATCGGTGCTCTGCCGCAGGGATATGTACAGAACGCGTCGGCAGCGCCGCTCTATCGCGCATCCGTGATGCAAAAGCGTCTGCCCGTTGCGCGCGGCATTATGCTCACGCCGGAACACCGCCTGCGCCGACACATCATCGAACGGTTGAGTGTGATCTTCACGCTGATCTGGATGTAATTTGCGCCAACCATGGCGCTTCGCTGGCCCAACTGCGCGATTCCGTAACCGCGCTCCCGGGAATCCGCAGCGCAGGGTGTCGTATCCATATCTGGCTCGCGCATCACTATCCCGCCACGATGGCGCGCAGCCACAAGACTGGTTTGCGCCGCATTTGATACCTATCTCGGCGCCGGTGACCAAGCCGGCCAGGTTCGACATTCCATAGCGGTTTGACCGCTTCTAGAAATGTTCCTTGCGGAACGGGCCATGCCGGGTGGACGCGCGCACCAGATAGGCCGTTGACCAGCCAATCATCAGGAAGCCGTTGATCCCTTCCAGCGCCGTATCAGCCGCCATGATGCCGCGGGGTGAATTTCGCCATAGCCCGCGGTGGAAAAGATGGCGGGGGAAAGAAACAGCGCATCGCTGAAATTCGCCGCCACATTCAGCAGCAGATAGGCGATGGCCCAGCTCGAAACCTCCAGGGTCAGGATGGCGAGGATGCCCAGAACCGTTCCCGTTATTACCAAGGTGCGGCCGATATCGTGATCGTGGAACCCCAACCGCCTCGCCAGCCAAGGCGTGGCGGTAGCGATCAATATCAGGCCTGCGGTATGAATTAGACCGTAAGCGCGACAAGGCAGGAACCGACGAGCAAATTTCTGGAACATGGACGTTTAGCGCCCCGGAATTGGCCGGAAGACTTTGCGCGCCGTCAAAAATCTCCCGATTTTCGGGTTTCAGATCCGGCAGACCATTTGATCCGCCGCAAGGCAGACAGGGGAAAGCTCACCTAGCCTTAAACTAGGAGAGCAATGTGAAACACGCGGTCGTCATATCCCATCCTAACGGAACGAGCTTCACGGCATCGATCGCAGCCGCCTATGCCGAAGCCTGCAAGGACCGGGCCACAAGATCGTCGTCCGCGACCTGTACCGGATGGAATTTGATCCCTGTCTGAAGGAGCAGGAGTTGCCGTTCGACCCCGCCTTCCAGCCCGCTCCCGATGTCGTCGCAGAGCGCGATCTTTTGAAGGACTGCAACATCTTCGCCTTTTTTACCCCCTATGGCCCCGATGCATTGCCGGCCATGCTAAAAGGCGAAGATGTTGCAGTCCTTCAAAAGATCGCGCTCTGCGACGACATCGGGAGCCGGCTGGAAGGCGGGGTCGAACGGCAACTCCTGTTCCTTCAGACAGGGATCAAATTCCATCCGGTACAGGTCGCGGACGACGATCTTGTGGCCCAGTACCTTGCAGGCTTCGGCATAGGCGGCTGCGATCGATGCCGTGAAGCTCGTTGCGTTAGGATGGGATATGACGACCGCGTGTTTCACATTGCTCTCCTAGTTTAAGGCTAGGTGAGCTTTCCCTGTCTGCCTTGCGGCGGATCAAATGGTCTGCCCGATTAGAAACCCGAAAATCGGGAGTTTTGACGGCGCGCAAAGTCTTCCGGCCAATTCCGGGGCACTGAGCGTCCATGTTCCAGAATCTGCTCGTCGGTTCCTGCCTTGTCGCGCTTACGGTGCTGATTTATACCGCAGGCCTGATATTGATCGCTACCGCCACGCCTTGGCTGGCGAGGCGGTTGGGGTTCCACAATCACGATATCGGCCGCACCTTGGTAATGACGGTAACGGTTCTGGGCATCCTCGCCATCCTGACCCTGGAGGTTTGGAGCTGGGCCATCGCCTATCTGCTGCTGAATGTGGCGGCGAATTTCAGCGATGCGCTGTTTCTTTCCACCGCCATGTTTTCCACCGCGGGCTATGGCGAGATTCACCCCGCGGCATCATGGCGGCTGATGACGGCACTGGAAGGGATCAACGGCTTCCTGATGATTGGCTGGTCAACGGCCTATCTGGTGCGCGCGTCCACCCGGCATGGCCCGTTCCGCAAGGAACATTTCTAGAAGCGGTCAAACCGCTATGGAATGTCGAACCTGGCCGGCTTGGTCACCGGCGCCGAGATAGGTATCAAATGCGGCGCAAACCAGTCTTGTGGCTGCGCGCCATCGTGGCGGGATAGTGATGCGCGAGCCAGATATGGATACGACACCCTGCGCTGCGATTTTGCAGGCGCGCTTTTATATTATCGCGCAGTTGGGCCAGCGAAGCGCCATGGTTGGCGCAAATTACATCCAGATCAGCGTGAAGATCACACATCAACCGTTCGATGATGTGTCGGCGCAGGCGGTCTTCCGGCGTGAGCATAATGCCGCGCGCGACGGGCAGACGCTCTTCATCACGGATGCGCGATAGAGCGGCACTGCCGACGCGTTCTGTACATATCCCTGCGGCAGAGCACCGATCGCGGATGCTCCCAAGCCGATCAGGGCGGCCGCGCCGTCGGTTGTATAACCCTGGAAGTTGCGCGCCAAGGATCCTTCCGCAAGTGCCCTGGCCATCGTGTCTGCGGGCTTGGCATAATGGTCGAGACCAACAGCGACATAACCATTGGCGCCTAAGAATTTGGCCGGCCATCTCAACCTGGCACAGACGTGTATCCAGGTCTGGCAATTGTGCATCGGAAATCAGGGCCTGATGCTTCTTGAAAGAGGGCACGTGCGCATAGCCAAAAACCGATAGGCGGTCCGGGTTCAGGCTACGCGCGAATTGCAACGTTGTTTCCCAGCTTTCAAGCGTCTGCAGCGGCAGGCCGTAGAGCAGATCCAGGTTTATGCTTTGAATGCCGGCAGCGCGGAGCATGGCCACGCCGGTTCGCGTCTCTTCCGTCGTCTGCAGCCGATTGATGGCCTTCTGCACGGCCGGATCGCAATCCTGTACACCGACGCTGGCGCGCGTAAGCCCGGCTTTCGCCAATGCGTCCACGGCCGCCTGGGTCAGGCCTCGCGGGTCGATTTCGACGGCGAATTCGGCATCCGCGACGACATCGTAGTCGATGGCGCGTCGCGGCGTTCATCTGCGCCACATTCAGTGGTTGCAGGATGGTCGGGCCGAACCGCCGCCCCAATGGATATGGCTGACCTTGCGTCTCGGACCGAGGATGCGGGCAACGAGCGCCATTTCCGCCAAGAGCAGATCGCAATAGTCCGCCACCGGGGCGTAATTGTTGACCACACTGGTGTGGCATCCGCAGAACCAGCACAGCGTGTCGCAGAAGGGAATATGCAAGATAAAGCGAAATCGGCACACCGGGATCAAGCTCTTCCAGCCAGCGGCGATAAACATCCGGACCGATGCCGGCGTGAAAATGCGGCGCGGTGGGGTAGCTGTATAGCGCGGAACCTTCGCTTCAAAAAAATTTGATACGTGCATCAATGAACCATTGGAAAAGCTCTGCTTATAGCTCTCTCATCCCGCCGAAGTTTGATCCGGCGCAATTGGGTGCGAGTGCCGCCTTGCATAGACCGGCGCCGCGGTTGCACCGTCCTTCATCTTGATCGAAATCAAGGCTTATCGCAGTGATCTGTTTAGTCTTTTCAATTGTGTGAGCAAGGCATGATCGCCTTTCGGGGCGTCCGCTAGAGGGAATGGAGATGGCTTTTTCCTATCAGCAGCATTTCGAGGATGCCCTCGCGGCGGTTCGCCGTGAAGGCCGTTATCGCGTTTTCGCCGACCTTAAGCGCATTCGGGGCAGGTTCCCTACCGCCTTGTGGACGGGCCCCAATGGCGAACACGAAGTCACCGTCTGGTGCTCCAACGATTATCTGGGCCAGGGCCAGAATCCGGTCGTGCTGGAAGCCCATGCACGAAGCCATCGACAGATGCTGGCTCCGGTTCGGGCGGCACGCGCAACATTTCCGGCACCACGCATTACCATGTCGAGCTTGAGGCCCGAGCTGGCCGATCTCCATGGCAAGGAAGCAGCCCTTCTGTTCACCAGCGGCTATGTCTCCAATGAGGCGACCCTGGAAACCCTGCCCAGCGCATCCTGCCGGGCCTGATCATCTATTCCGACGCACTGAACCATGCCTCGATGATTGCGGGTATCCGCCATGGCGGCACTTACGAAAAGCATGTCTTCCGCCACAACGATCTCGGCGCATCTGGAAGAACCTGCTGAAGGCCGCCCCCCCAGCGACGCGCCAAAGCTGATCGCGTTCGAGAGCGTCTATTCGATGGACGGCGACATCGCCGATCTCAAGGGCCTGGTGCGCCTGGCCAAGGAATACAACTGCCATGACCTATCTGGACGAAGTCCATGCGGTGGGCATGTACGGCAAGCGCGGCGGCGGTGTCGCCGAGCGCGATGGCGTGATGGGCGAACATCGACATCATCGAAGGCACAATGTGGGCAAGGCGTTCGGCGTAATGGGCGGCTATATCACCGGCACGGCCGTTCTGATCGATGCTATCCGCTCCTTTGCCCATGGCTTCATTTTCACCACTTCGCTGCCGCCGGCCCTGACCGCCGGCGCGCTCGCCAGCGTGCGCTGGCTGAAGCAGCATGACGAGATCCGCCAGGCGCATCAGGAACGCGCCGCCACCCTGAAGCGCCGCTTCGCCGAAGTCGGCCTGCCGGTGATGCCGTCGGTCAGCCATATCGTGCCGGTGCTGGTGGGCGATCCGGTCCACACCAAGCTGGCCTCCGACATGCTGCTGAACGACTATGGCGTCTATGTGCAGCCGATCAATTATCCGACGGTGCCCAAGGGCACCGAGCGCCTGCGCTTCACGCCCACGCCGTTCCATGATGACCGGATGTTCGATCATCTGGTGAAGGCGATGGACGAGCTGTGGACGCGTGCAACGTCAAGCGCCTGGGCGGCGTCGCGGCTTAGGATGACGACCGCGCCCGGTGCGGCTGGACTTGCCTGTGATCAGACACAACTGCGCGCGATTGTCGCGCGACAGCCTGACCGCTTCGGCTTGCGCGAGATCAAGGAGCGGCCGCCGCACTCGTAGTGCAGTCCCAGTAGAAAAAAGAGGGATTGTCATGAGGATCATCAGTCTGGCTGCGGCGGCGGTCTTGGCCATGGCCAGCACGGCATTTGCGGACACAACGCCTGATGCGTCAGCCGGGCCCGCAGGCCAGTTTCAGGTGCGTCTGCGCGGCGCTGCCGTGATACCGGATTTGTCCGCCAACATTTCCATAGCTGGCGCCAATATTGGCGGTACGACCAAGGTCAGCAATTCCTTCATTCCGGAAGCGGACCTGTCCTATTTCATTACCGATAACATCTCGGTGGAAGCGATTGCCGGCATCACCAAACATACGGTGCGCAATTCGGTCGCTGGAACGGTATCCAGCGTCTGGCTGCTGCCGCCGACCGTTACGGCTCAGTATCAGTTCGATCCCAACGGACCGATCCGTCCCTATGTCGGCGCTGGCGTGAACTACACTTTCTTCTACGATCCCCACAGCGCACTGGCCAATGTCGGCTTCAAGAATAGCTTCGGCTGGGCACTGCAGGCCGGCGCCGATGTGCCAGTTGGAGATGGGCCCTATTTCCTGAACGCCGATGTGAAGAAGATTTTCCTGGGCACGCATATCCACGCCATGGGTGGCGCGGTGCAGGCCAGCGCTCGGCTGGATCCCTGGATCATCGGCGCCGGCGTCGGGCTCCGCTTCTAGGGGTGCGGCAATGATCTGCTGCATTCTGGCGTTGCTGCTCGCGGGACCACTAGGCGTCGTCTTGGCGCCTATCTGGGCAGCACGTCTGAATGCGGGCGGAGAGAACGCATCCTGCTGCACACCGAAGTACGTACTTTTGCGTAGTGCGGCGGTTGTGATCGGAGTTCTCCTGTTCAGTGCACTGGTCGCTGTTGGCCTGCATTTTCTGGATCCTCCCGCCTTCCGTCGTTTTTGCACCTTCCACGTCTTTCGCTGATGCCAACGGCTTGATCCGCCTCAAGGACACAAGCCGCGGTCCATCCCATGTTGCAGCCAACAAAACTCCTGAGAGGCGATAATGCCAACAGCTCAAGCACAGCCGCGCTACGACCTTTTCTTTATTCCGGTGCTGCTGGCGCTGGGCGCGATCGTCGGTCTCGCCTGGGCGGCGAAGTCGCCGGACTGGGCGATGCAGATGCAGGGCTGGACATTTTTCGCCTGTATGATGGGAACCGGCATCTGGTATCTCAAATATTATGCCTACCGGACGCCGCCTGATGAGCGCCAGCTCTATGCCAACGATGTGGTGAAGGCGGGGGTGATCGCCTCCATGTTTTGGGCCGTGGCGGGCATGACCGTCGGCCTGCTCCTGGCACTGCAGCTGTCCTTTCCGCACTTATTCTATTTTCCTGACTTGCCCTGGACGAATTTCGGCCGCATGCGGCCCCTGCATACCTCCGCGGTGATCTTTGCCTTCGGCGGCAATGTCCTGATCGCGACGTCCTTCTATGTCGTGCAGCGCACCTGCAAGGCCAGGCTGTGGGGCGGTTCGCTGCCCTGGTTTGTGTTCTGGGGCTACAACACCTTCATCGTGCTGGCGGGCACCGGTTATCTGCTGGGCATCACCCAGAGCAAGGAATATGCGGAGCCGGAATGGTACGCCGACGTCTGGCTGACCATCGTCTGGGTCTGCTATCTGCTGACCTTCCTTGGCACTTTGTGGAAGCGCAAGGAGCCGCATATCTACGTCGCGAACTGGTTCTATCTGGCCTTCATCGCCACCATCGCGGTCCTGCACATCGTCAACAACCTGGCATTGCCGGTCTCGCTGCTGGAGGCACAGAGCTATTCGCTGTCATCGGGCGTGCAGAGCGCGCTGACCCAGTGGTGGTATGGCCATAACGCCGTCGGGTTCTTCCTGACCGCCGGCTTCCTCGGCATCATGTACTACTTCATTCCCAAGCGCGCCAACCGGCCGGTCTATTCCTACCGGCTGTCCATCGTGCATTTCTGGAGCTTGATCTTCATCTATATCTGGGCGGGCCCGCATCATCTGCTTTACACCGCGCTGCCCGAGTGGGCGCAGACCTTGGGCATGACCTTCTCGATCATCCTGTGGATGCCGAGTTGGGGCGGCATGATCAATGGGCTGATGACCCTGTCGGGCGCCTGGGACAAGCTGCGCACCGACCCGGTCCTGCGCATGCTGGTCGTGTCGGTGGCTTTCTACGGCATGGCGACCTTTGAAGGTCCGGTCATGTCGATCAAAACCGTGAACTCGCTGTCGCACTACACCAACTGGACCATCGGCCATGTGCATTCCGGTGCGCTGGGCTGGGTCGCCTATGTCAGCTTCGGCGCCATCTACTGCATGGTGCCCTGGCTGTGGCAGAAGAAAAAGCTCTATTCCAATTCGCTGGTAGAGTGGCACTTCTGGATCTCGACGCTCGGTATCGTGCTCTATATCACCTCGATGTGGGTTGCCGGCATCACCCAGGGCCTGATGTGGCGCGCCTATAACGAGTACGGCTTCCTCGAATATTCCTTCGTCGAAGCGGTGCAGGCGATGCATCCCTACTACATCATCCGCGCCATTGGCGGCGGCATGTTTCTGGTGGGCACGCTCATCATGATCTTCAACCTGTGGCGGACGGTGCGCGAAGAAGAGCCTGCCGTCGGCCATGTCGCTGGTCTTGCCCCGGAGCCCGCCGAATGAACCACCAAATCCTTGAACGCAATTCCATGCTGCTGCTGCTCGGCATTCTGATCGTGGTGGCCATCGGTGGTGCGGTCGAAATCGCGCCGCTCTTCTGGGTCAACGGCACGGTCGAGAAGGTCAGCGGCATGCGTCCCTATACGCCGCTCGAGCTGGAGGGCCAGAAGATCTACATCGCCGAAGGCTGCACCGTCTGCCACAGCCAGATGATCCGCTCGCTGCGCGACGAGGTCGAGCGCTATGGTCATTACAGCTTGGCTGCCGAAAGCATGTACGACCATCCCTTTGTCTGGGGGTCGGAGCGTACGGGCCCAGATCTGGCGCGCGTCGGAGGGAAATATTCCGACGAATGGCATCGCCAGCACCTGGCCGATCCACGCTCGGTGGTGCCGGAATCGATCATGCCGCCCTATGTTTTCCTGGAGAATACCGACCTCGACTATCGCGACATCCAGGCAATGCTGAAGACGAACAGGGCGGTCGGTGTGCCCTATACCGATGACCAGATCGCCCACGCCAAGGAAGACCTCGAGGCCCAGGACGATCCCGATGCCGACGGGGTCAGCGCCTTCGAGAAGCGCTACGCCAACGCGCAGGTCCGGGATTTTGCCGGCCATGCGGGCCACATCACCAAGGCCGACGCGCTGATCGCCTACCTGCAGATGCTGGGCACCCTGGTGGACTTCAAGACCTATCACGCCGACGCCCCCGAGAACCGGAGATAACCATGGAACGCTGGGCCTATGAAGACGTGCTGGCCTTCGCCCAAAGCTGGGGCGCCGTCTATTTCATCGTCATGTTCGCCGTCGCCTTCGCTTATGCGCTCTGGCCCAAGAACAAGGCCAGCTTCCAGCGCGCCGCGCGCATCCCGCTCGAAGATGGGGACGAATAATGTCCAAGAAAGAAGTTGACGATGTCTCCGGCACCCAGACAACGGGCCATGAATGGGACGGCATCAAGGAGTTGGATACGCCCATGCCCCGCTGGTGGGTCAGCATTTTTATCGCGACCATCGTCTGGGCTATCGGTTATTGGATCGTCTATCCGGCTTGGCCTGGCATCAGCAGCTATACCCATGGCATTCTGAACCATTCGCAGCGTGACGAGGTCATGGCCAATGTCGCGGCGCTGAAGGCGGCGCGCGCGGGCCGCGAGCATGCGCTGTCAAATGCATCCCTTGCGCAGATTCAATCCGATCCCCAGCTGTTTCAGTTTGCGATGGCGGAAGGCAGGGCGGCTTTTGGCGATAATTGTGCGCCCTGCCATGGCTCGGGCGGGCAGGGCGCCCATGGCTATCCCAATCTGAACGATGACGTCTGGTTGTGGGGTGGCAAGCTCGCCGACATCCAGCATACCATCACGGTGGGCGTGCGCTCCACCGCAGCCGACACGCGCAAATCGCTGATGCCGTCCTTTGGCCGCGACGCCATCCTGAAGCCCGAACAGGTCGATGACCTGACCGAATATGTGGTGCATCTGTCAGGCCGGCTGGCCGATGCGGCGGCTGTCAAGCGCGCGGCACCTGTCTTTCAGGACAATTGCGCGGCCTGTCATGGGGCGCAAGGCAAGGGCAACCGCGCCTATGGTGCTCCCAACCTGACCGATAATGAATGGCTCTATGGGCCGACCCGCGAAGATATCCACGACCAGATCTGGAATGGCCGTGGCGGCGTGATGCCGACCTGGGGCGGCCGTCTCAGTCCCGAGACCATAAAGGCGCTGGCAGTCTATGTGCATAGCCTGGGTGGTGGCGAATAGGAACGCGCATGAATGTCCACCCGGTCATAACGATGCGTGATGCCAGTTCCTCGCCGGTGCAGGCAGCGGAGGGTGTTGCGCGTTCTGACGCCCAGGCGAGCAACAGCGCGGCCAACCGCAAGCTCTACAAATCGCGCGTTCCCATCTATCCCAAGGAGATCGGCGGCCTTTATCGCAACCTGAAATGGGCGATGATGGCGGTCACTCTGTCGATCTATTATCTGGTGCCGTGGCTGCGCTGGGATCGCGGGCCGTCGCTGCCGAACCAGGCGGTGCTGGTCGATTTTGCGCACGAGCGGTTCTACTTCTTCTTCATCGAGATCTGGCCGCAGGAAGCCGCCTATATCACCGGCCTGCTGATCCTTTCTGCGGTGTCGCTGTTTCTGGTGAACGCGCTGTTCGGGCGGCTGTGGTGCGGCTATTCCTGCCCCCAGACGGTGTGGACCGACCTCTTCATATGGATCGAGACCCGCATCGAAGGCGACCGCTCGGCCCGGATCCGCCTGGCGGCCGCGCCCTGGACCGCCAGCAAGATCGCCAAGCGTCTCGCCAAACATTCGATCTGGCTGCTGTTTGCTGTCGCCACGGGCGGCGCCTGGGTCTTCTATTACAATGATGCACCGACCTTGTTGCATCAGCTGATGCACGGCGGCGTCAGCATGGGCGTCTATGCCGCGATCGCGGGCCTCACCTTCACCACCTATGCCTTTGGCGGACTGATGCGCGAGCAGGTCTGCACCTATATGTGCCCCTGGCCGCGCATCCAGGCCGCCATGACCGACAGCGAAGCGCTGGGTGTCGTCTATCGCCGGGATCGCGGCGAACCGCGGGGACCGCACAAGAAGGGCCAGCCCTGGGATGGCCGGGGCGCCTGCATCGACTGCAACCAATGCGTTGCCGCCTGCCCGATGGGCATCGATATTCGCGATGGATCGCAGCTGGAATGCATCAACTGCGGCCTGTGCATCGGGGCCTGCGACGAGGTGATGGACAAGATCGACCTGCCGCGCGGGCTGATCGCCTATGACACCGAAGCCAACATAATCCGTCGCGAGCAGGGCAAGAAGCCGCGCTTCCGCTTTGTGCGGCCGCGCACCATCCTCTACGCCGCGGTTATCGCGGTTGTCGGGCTTATCATTGTATTCGGGCTGGCGACGCGGGAAACCGTGGAGATTGATGTCATCCGAGACCGCAATCCGGATTTCGTCACCCTGGCCGACGGCGCCGTGCGCAACGGTTACACGGTCAAGCTGATGAACCGCGCCGATAGCCCGCGTGTTTTTGTCCTCGACTTCGGCGGTCTGACGCCGCGCGAGGTCAAGGTCATCGGTCTTGAAAATCCCGGACTGCCGGCGCGCATCGATGTTGAGGCGGACAAGGTCCGGACCCTTCGTGTTCTTGTGACTGTCGCGCCGAGATCGCTTAACGGGACCAGCGCCCCAATATTCTTCATGGTCACCGAGCCGGTTCATCACGAGCAGCGCCGGGTCGAGGCCGTCTTTGTGTCGGGAGACAAGCAATGACTGGGCATTTGACCGGGCGTGGCGTGCTGATCTGGCTGTTCGGCTTCTTCGGCGTTATTTTCGCCACCAACGCCTATTTCATCATGGTGTCGACCCGCACATTCAGCGGCGAGGACGAGCAGAAGCCCTACCTGCAGGGCGTGGAATACAACCAGACGCTCGCCCATCATGCCGAGCAGGCGGCCTTGGGCTGGAAGGCGGCCATCACCGCGACCCGGTTGCCGGGTGGAGATGTCCGTATCGAAATCCGGATGCGCGATCCCGCCGGCAAGCCCGTGACGGAATCCGGCCTCGGCGGTGAACTGCGCCATCCCGCCGACGAGAATCGCGACCGGGTGTTGCATCTGACCCAGAACGAACCCGGAATTTACCAGGCACGGCTTGCCGGCGTGTCGCCGGGCGTCTGGGATGTGCTGATTCATTCCAGCAGCGAACGCACGCCCTTTGATGCGGAGCGCAGGCTATGGGTGCGCTGAATCTTGCCGAAACCCCGCTCGCGGACCTGTCGCGCTATGTGCGCCGGGATAAAGCCGGGACGTCATCTTTCGAAGTTTCCGTCAGAGGCGCCCGTTGCGCCAATTGCATCGGCAAGATCGAAACCGGCGTCAAGGCGCTGCCGGGCATCGCCGATGCCCGCTTGAACCTTTCCACCGGCAAGCTTCTGGCCTCCTGGCGGGACAATGCGGTCGACCCGGATTTGGTGCTGCGGCGGGTGCGGAATCTGGGCTACGACGCCCAGCCTTACGAGGCACCGCAGGTCAAAGACGACGCGGAGCGGGAAGGCCGTTTCCTGCTGCGCTGCCTGGCGGTCGCCGCCTTTGGCACGATCTTTGTGGTCGGTCTGACGGATGCGATCTGGTGGGGCGGCGACGATCTGAGCACAAGCCTGCGCCAGACCTTCTTTTTGCTGGCCGGGACGGTCGCCGTTCCGGTGACACTCTATTCGGGGCAGCCTTTCTTCCGGCCAGCGTGGCAGAGCCTGCGCGCCCGGTCCACCAGCATGGATGTGTCGATCAGCGCGGCCCTGCTGCTGACCCTGGGCTTGAGCCTGTATCAAACTCTGACCCACCAAGGACAAAGCTATTTCGATGCGGCCACGATGCTGGCCCTTCTGCTTCTCGTCGGCCGCTATCTGGATTTTCACTTGCGCGACAAAGCGCAAGGGGCGGCAAAGCACCTCTTGGCCCTGCAGTCGCAGCTCAGCCAGCGCTTTACGGCGGATGGGCGGCTGGAGACCGTCGCCAGCAAGGACATCATGCCCGGCGATCGTCTTCTGCTGGCGACGGGCGAACGCTTTGCGGTCGATACGACGCTGGAGAGCCAGGCGGCCGATTTGGACGTGTCTCTGGTGACGGGAGAGAGCCGCCCCCATGTCGCGGCGGCCCGCGCCAGCATCTATGCCGGCTCGATCAATGTCGGTGCGGCCGTTGTCGCCTGCGCCACCGCCCGCGTGGAAAACTCCCTGGTGGCAGATCTGGCGCGGTTGCTGGACGTCGGCCGGCAACGCCGCAATGTCTATGTGCGGCTTGCCGATCGTGCGGCGAAGATTTTTGTACCCCTGATCCTGGGGCTGGCGGCGGCGGTCATGCTGGTTTGGCTCGCCTGCGGCGCCTCTTTCGCCACGGCGGCGACCAACGCCATTGCCGTTCTGATCATTACCTGTCCCTGCGCGTTGGGCTTGGCGGTTCCGGCAGTGCAGATCGTGGCCACCGGCCGGCTGTTTGCGCGGGGCATTCTGGTCAAGACCGGCGACGCATTGGAGCGGCTTGCCGAGATCGACACGGTTGTTTTCGATAAGACGGGCACGCTCACGGAGGGCAAGCTTCGCCTGGCCAACGCCCATGAGATCGCGCCCGAGACGTTGCAGGCCGCCGCCAGGCTCGCTCGCGTCAGCCAGCATCCATTGGCTCGCGCGCTGGCGACCGCGGCCGGACCGGGGCCAGTTGCTTTGGAGGTTCGGGAAACAGCCGGTGCGGGTTTGGAAGCATACGAAGATGATGTTCGACTTCGCCTGGGCAGCGCCATCTGGTGCGGGACAAAGTCCGAAGGGGAAGCCACTGAATTGTGGTTCCGCAACGGCAGCGCGCCGCCGGTGTGTTTTGCTTTTCAGGACAATCTGCGCGCCGATGTGCGTGCGCTGATCGCGGGGCTCCATTCACGGGGACTGGCCGTCGAAATGCTGACTGGCGATACACCCGCCGTGGCACGCGAAGTCGCGCTTGATATCGGCATTTCCATCTGGCGGGCGGGCATGAAGCCTGCCGACAAGGTCGCGCGGCTGGAGACGCTTCGCGCTGATGGCCGGCGTGTTCTGATGGTGGGTGATGGCCTGAACGATGCTGCCGCACTCGCGCTGGCCCACGTCTCGATGGCGCCGGGCTCCGCCGCGGATGTGAGCCAGCTGGCCGCCGACATGGTTCTGCGTTCGGACGCATTGCTGCCGATCCTGGAAGCTATCTGTGTTGCTCGCAAAGCGCGGGCCCTGGTGCTGCAGAATTTCGCTCTCGCCGCGCTTTACAATGTCATTGCCGTGCCGGTCGCTGCGCTCGGTTTGATCACACCGCTTCTAGCCGCAGCCGCCATGTCGAGTTCCTCGCTACTGGTCAGTCTGAACGCCTTGCGGCTTGCGCGCGGCAAGTTCACATGAGCGGAATGGCGGCCATCATCGCCTGCGCTCTTCTTGTGGGCTTGGTGGCACTCGCCGTTCTGTTGTGGGCCATTGGCAGCGGGCAATATGAGGATCTTGAGGGCGCCGCGCATCGCATTCTGCTCGATGATCCCGATGACCACAGCGCTGGGCTTTAGCGTGTTGGCATGAATGTTGGTAACATCTAAGGGCTCGCAGCTAAGACCTCGACGCCGGCCTATAGCGGTATCCCGCTGCCGCGGTATTTCGACATCTGTAGGCAGGTCGAGGTCATCACCCTGGTGGGGCACATCGTGCCGGACGAGACGGGCAAGGCCAGCCTTCATGCCCATATTGTGCTGGGGCGCAGCGATGGCTCAACCCGCGGCGGCCATTTGCAGGAAGGTCATGTGCGGCCGACGCTTGAAATTACAATTACCGAAACGCCCGTGCACCAGACCCGCCGCAAGCATGCGGAACACGGTCTGGCGCTGATTGAAGTGGGATAAGTCCTCAAGCCGTTGCGGCTATGCGATTTTTTCGGGAACGGAATCCGGGGGTTATCGTTCTTTTGCACGATAGCGTACGGGACGTGGGCAGTGACTGAGCACCATATAGACATAGACGAGGCCGGCTACTATCACGCCCGCGCCGCCGACATGATGGCGAAAGCACAGACCGCCCCCACCAAGGCAACGCGTGTGGCCTATCTGAATCTCGCCCGGGTTTGGGCCCGAAAGGCCGCCCATCTGGAGAAAAAAGACCCCCAGCCGCAGGCGCCCGACAGGGGTGAAAAGCCTGGATCCGCCCGGGCAGAACAAAAAAACTGACGCCGGTTCCGCGGCCCGCGGGAACTTTTTTATTCCGGTCGACGTTGCCCGAATTGCCAGGTTTCCATTGGCAATTCGGGGGCTTTTGTCGGTGTTCGCGCGTGAAAGCCAAACATCTATTCCAGCCGGCAGGTTCCTGCCGTCCCCGAAGACATTTCTCTTGAAGGGGACGGGGGATGCGGCAGCAGCGCAACACGCCGGATAAGGCGAGCGAATCGGTGAACGCCGTTCGGGCCATGTCCAAGATGAATGGCCACAGCGATCCGGCGCAATTGCCACCCCGGGCGCTGGAACAGCTTCTGGATGCGTTGCAGGCGGTTCAGGCCGGCGATTTTTCGGTCCGCCTGCCCGGCAACCAGACCGGCATCGGCGGCAAGATCGCCGACACCTTTAATGACATTGTCGCCACCAACCAGCGCATGGCCCAGCAACTGGAGCGTGTGGGCGATGTCGTCGGCAAGCAGGGCAAGACTCGCCAGCGGGTGACCATTGGCTCGGGCAAAGGCGCCTGGGGCGAGATGGAAAGTTCGGTCAACACCCTGATCGACGATCTGCTCTGGCCGACGGCCGAGGTGACCCGCGCCATCGCCGCGGTCGCCAAGGGCGACCTGATGCAGACGGTGAACCTGGATGTCGATGGCCGGCCGCTGAAAGGCGAGTTCCTGCGCTCCGCCAACATCGTCAACACCATGATCAAGCAGCTCAGCGTCTTCACTTCGGAAGTAACGCGCGTGGCGCGTGAGGTAGGTACGGAAGGCAAGCTGGGCGGCCAGGCCAAGGTCACCGAGGTGACCGGCGTGTGGAAGGATCTGACCGAGAGCGTCAACTCCATGGCCTCGAACCTGACCAGCCAGGTCAGAAGCATCGCCGAGGTCACCATCGCGGTGGCCAATGGCGACCTGTCCAAGAAGATCACCGTGGACGTGCGCGGCGAAATCCTGCAGCTGAAGGAAGCCATCAACACCATGGTGGACCAGCTGCGCTCGTTCGCCTCGGAAGTGACGCGTGTGGCCCGCGAAGTGGGCACCGAAGGAAAGCTCGGCGGCCAGGCGCTGGTGCCGGGTGTGGCCGGCACCTGGAAGGATTTGACCGACTCGGTGAACGCCATGTGCGGCAACCTCACCGACCAGGTGCGCAACATCGCCCAGGTCACCACCGCGGTGGCGCGCGGCGACCTGTCGCGCAAGATCACCGTCGACGTCAAGGGCGAAATCCTGGAGCTGAAAGACACCATCAACACCATGGTGGACCAGCTCAACTCTTTTGCCTCGGAAGTGACGCGCGTGGCCCGCGAAGTCGGCACCGAGGGCAAGCTGGGCGGCCAGGCCCAGGTGCCTGGCGTCGCCGGCACCTGGAAAGATTTGACCGACAACGTCAACTATATGGGTTCGAACCTGACGGCCCAGGTGCGAAACATCGCGGAAGTGGCGACGGCGATCGCCGGCGGCGACCTCTCCAAGAAGATCACCGTTAATGTGTCGGGCGAAATCCTGCAGCTGAAGGAAACCGTCAATACGATGGTGGACCAGCTCAATGCCTTCGCGTCGGAAGTGACGCGCGTGGCGCGCGAAGTCGGCACCGAAGGCCGGCTGGGTGGCCAGGCCAACGTGCTGGGTGTCGCCGGCACCTGGAAAGACCTGACCGACAGCGTGAACTCCATGGCGTCAAACCTGACAGCCCAGGTGCGCAATATCGCGGAAGTCTCCACTGCGATCGCCAATGGCGACCTGTCCAAGAAGATCACGGTGGACGTGAAGGGCGAAATTCTTCAGCTGAAGGAAACCATCAACACCACGGTTGACCAGCTCAACGCCTTTGCCTCGGAAGTGACACGCGTGGCCCGTGAAGTGGGCACCGAAGGCAAGCTGGGCGGCCAGGCGGTGGTGCGCGGCGTCGCCGGCACCTGGAACGACCTGACCGACTCGGTGAACTCCATGGCGTCGAACCTGACGGCCCAGGTCCGCAATATCGCGGAAGTGGCGACCGCGGTGGCAAATGGCGACCTGTCGAAAAAGATCACCGTCAATGTGTCGGGCGAAATCCTGCAGTTGAAGCAAACCATCAACACCATGGTCGATCAGCTCAACTCCTTCGCTTCGGAAGTGACGCGCGTCGCGCGCGAGGTGGGCACCGACGGCAAGCTGGGCGGCCAGGCCGAAGTGCCCGGCGTGGCCGGCACCTGGAAGGATTTGACCGACAGCGTGAACTCCATGGCCGGCAATCTGACGGCCCAGGTGCGCAATATCGCGGAAGTCGCCACGGCCATCGCCGGCGGCGACCTGTCGCGCAAGATCACCGTGGACGTGCGCGGCGAAATCCTTCAGTTGAAAGAGACGCTGAATACCATGGTGGACCAGCTCAACCGTTTCGCTGGCGAAGTGACCCGCGTGGCGCGCGAAGTGGGCACCGAAGGCCGGTTGGGCGGCCAGGCGCAGGTGCCCGGTGTGGCCGGTACCTGGAAGGACCTGACCGACAACGTCAACCTGCTGGCGGCCAATCTCACCACCCAGGTGCGCAATATCGCGGAAGTCACCACCGCGGTGGCGCGCGGTGACCTGTCGCGCAAGATCACAGTGGACGTGAAAGGCGAAATCCTGGAGCTGAAAAACACCATCAACACCATGGTGGACCAGCTCAACGCTTTTGCCGCGGAGGTGACTCGTGTGGCGCGCGAAGTGGGTACGGAAGGCAAGCTGGGCGGCCAGGCCCAGGTGCCCGGCGTCGCCGGCACCTGGAAGGACCTGACCGACAACGTCAACTTCATGGCCTCGAACCTGACGGCCCAGGTGCGCAATATCGCCGAAGTGGCCACGGCCATTGCCGGCGGCGACCTGTCCAAGAAGATCACCGTCGACGTGCGCGGCGAAATCCTGCTGTTGAAGGATACGCTCAACACCATGGTGGAGCAGCTGCGCTCCTTTGCGGCGGAAGTGACGCGCGTGGCCCGCGAAGTGGGCACCGACGGCCGCCTGGGCGGCCAGGCGGTGGTGCCGGGCGTGGACGGCACCTGGAAGGATCTGACCGACTCGGTCAACTCCATGGCCTCCAACCTCACCGGACAGGTGCGCAACATCGCCGAAGTCACCACCGCCGTGGCGCGCGGCGACCTGTCACGCAAGATCACGGTGGACGTGAAGGGCGAAATCCTGGAACTGAAAAACACCATCAACACCATGGTGGACCAGCTCAACTCCTTTGCTTCGGAAGTGACACGCGTGGCCCGTGAGGTGGGCACCGAAGGCAGGCTGGGCGGCCAGGCCCAGGTGCCCGGCGTGGCAGGCACCTGGAAGGACCTGACCGATACGGTCAACGTGATGGCGGCCAACCTGACCGAACAGGTGCGCGGCATCGTCAAGGTGGTGACCGCGGTGGCGGATGGCGAACTGAAGCAGAACCTCACCGTAAAATCCAAGGGCGAGGTCGCAGCACTTGCCGAAACCATCAACAATATGACGGCCACGCTCGCCACTTTCGCCGATCAGGTGACGACCGTGGCGCGCGAAGTGGGTGTCGAAGGGCGCCTGGGCGGCCAGGCCAATGTGCCCGGCGCATCGGGCACCTGGAAGGATTTGACCGGCAACGTCAACCTGCTGGCGGCCAACCTCACCACCCAGGTGCGCGCCATCGCCGAAGTGGCGACGGCCGTGACCAAGGGCGACCTGACGCGGTCGATCCAGGTGGAAGCGCGCGGCGAGGTCGCCGAGCTCAAGGACAATATCAACACCATGATCGGCAATCTGCGCCTGACCACCGAGCGCAATACCGAGCAGGACTGGCTCAAGACCAATCTCGCTAAGTTCACCAACATGCTGCAGGGCCAGCGCGAATTGAGCGCGGTGGGCAAGATGCTGCTGGACGAGCTGACCCCGCTGGTCAATGCCCAGATGGGCGTGATCTATCAGATGGAGGAAGGCGAGCAGACCACCCTGCGGCTGCTGTCTTCTTATGCCGGCCAGCAGGGCGATGGCTATCCCACATCCTTCACGGTGGGCGAGGGGTTGGTCGGGCAATGCGCCGCGGACGGGCGGGCCAAGCTGATCACCAGCGTGCGCAGTGCCGCGCCGATCAATTCGGCGCTGCTCAAGGTCACGCCCAAGAGCATCATTGTGCTGCCGGTTCTGTTTGAAAGCCAGGTCAAGGCGGTGATCGAACTGTCGTCCCTGTCGGACTTCACGCCGCTGGAAATCGCCTTTCTGGAACAGCTCACGGCCAACATCGGCATCGTGCTGAACTCGATCGAGGCGACGATGCAGACAGAAGGCCTGCTCAAGCAGTCCCAGCAGCTGGCCGGCGAGCTTCAGACCCAGCAGAAGGAGCTGCAACAGACCAATGATCAGCTGGAGCAGAAGGCGCATGAGCTTGCGGAACAGAATGTCGAGGTGGAACGCAAGAACCAGGAAATCGAACAGGCTCGCCGCGCCCTGGAGGAAAAGGCCAGCGAACTGGCGCTGACGTCCAAATACAAATCGGAATTCCTGGCCAACATGAGCCATGAGTTGCGCACGCCGTTGAACTCCATCCTGATCCTGGGCCAGCAGCTGGCGGACAATCCCGACCAGAACCTGACGCTCAAGCAGGTGGACTTCGCCCGCACCATCCATGGCGCCGGCACGGACCTGTTGAACCTGATCAGCGACATTTTGGACCTTTCCAAGATTGAATCGGGCACCGTTACGGTCGAAGCGGAAGAAATCGGCTTTGCCAATGTGATTGAAGCGGTGGCGCGGCCGTTCCGCCATGAGGCGGATGCGCGGCTGCTCAACTTCTCGGTCAGCCTGGATCCCGCGCTCGGCCGCAGCATGCTGACCGATTCCAAACGATTGCAGCAGGTGCTCAAGAACCTGCTCTCCAACGCTTTCAAATTCACCGCCCAGGGGCAGGTGAGCCTCAAGGTCAGCGCTGTACGGGAAGGCTGGAACAGCGCTCATCCCGTGTTGGGACAGGCCGCCAATGTGGTTGCTTTCGAAGTGTCGGACACCGGCATCGGCATCCCGGCGGAGAAGCAAAAGCTGATCTTCGAGGCCTTCCAGCAGGCGGACGCCTCGACCAGCCGCAAATACGGCGGTACGGGGCTAGGTCTGGCGATCAGCCGCGAACTGTCCAATCTTCTGGGCGGCGAAATCCAGCTGCGCAGCACACCGGGTGCGGGCAGCACTTTCACCCTGTATCTGCCGGTGCGTTATGTGGGCGCTGCCACGGTGGTGCGGCCGGCGCAGCCTTCGACCGGCCCGGTGCTGTCAGAACGCATTCCGGAGCAGATACCGGATGACCGCGCCGACCTGGCGCCGGAGGATACGGTGCTGCTGATCGTGGAGGACGATCCGCATTACGCCCGCATCCTGATGGACATCGCCCATGAGGAAGGCTTCAAGGTGATCACCGCCAGCCGGGGCGAAGATGCGCTGGAACTGGCGGAGGAATATTCGCCGGCTGCGGTGTCGCTCGATATCTTCCTGCCCGACATGCTGGGCTGGACGGTGATGAGCCAGCTCAAGCAGAATCCCAAGACGCGTCACATTCCGGTTCAGATCATCACCCTGGACGAGGACAAGCAGCACGCACTGGCGCGCGGCGCTTTTTCTTTCGTGCCCAAGCCGACCTCGGCGGAAGGCGTTCGGTTGGCGCTATCCAAGATCAAGGCCTATGTGCAACCCAGGCGCAAACGCCTCTTGGTGGTCGAGGACAATCCGGCGGAGCAGCTCAGCATTTCCGCGCTGCTTGAGCATAACGACATTGAGATCATATCGGCCGGCACGGGCGCATCGGCGCTGGACTTGCTGCGGGAAAAATCAGCCGACTGCGTGGTGCTGGACCTCAGGCTGCCCGACATCTCCGGTTTCGAGTTGCTGGAGAAGACTGAATGCCGATCCGGCATTGGCCGATCTTCCCGTGATTGTCTTCACCGGCCGTGAACTTTCCGCGGAAGAGGAAGCAAAACTCCATTCCGTGGCGCGCAGTATTGTCGTCAAGGGCGTGGAATTGCCCGAACGGCTGCTGGACGAAACCGCGTTGTTCCTGCACCGCAATGTCACCGACCTGCCGCGCGAAAAGCAGCAGATGCTGGAGAAGTTGACCAACTCGGATGAAGACCTGGTCGGCAAGACGGTGCTGCTGGTGGATGACGATGCCCGCAACATCTTTGCGCTTTCCAGCGCGCTGGAGCGCCGCGGCATGCGTGTGCTGACGGCCACGACGGGCATGGAAGCCATCAACCTGGTGCATTCCACGCCGGAGCTGGCCATCGTGCTGATGGACATCATGATGCCCGAGATGGACGGCTATCAGACCATCGGCCGCATCCGCGAGGAGCCGGAATATCGCCGTCTTCCCATCATCGCACTGACCGCCAAGGCGATGAAGGGCGACCGTGAGAAATGCCTGGAAGCGGGGGCCTCTGATTATCTGGCCAAGCCGGTCAATACCGAGCAACTGCTGTCGGCGCTGCGCATGTGGTTGCACCGTTGAGCGCGCCTTTGGAACAGCGGGAGCGGGTCAATGTGCTGCTGGTTGACGACCAGCCGGGCAAGCTCCTGAGTTATGAAGTCATGCTGGCCGAGCTGGACGAGAATCTCGTTTTGGTGTCATCCGCCCGGGAAGCTTTGGCCTATCTTTTGAAGTCGGACGTTGCCGTCATCCTGGTCGATGTGTGCATGCCGGAGCTGGACGGCTTCGAGCTGGCCCAGATGATCCGCGAGCATCCGCGTTTCCAGAAGACCGCCATCATCTTCATTTCCGCCATTCATCTGGCGGAAAGCGATTATCTCAAAGGTTATGAGGCGGGCGCGGTGGACTATATTTCGGTCCCGGTCGTGCCGGAACTGCTGCGTGCGAAGGTGCGGGTGTTTGCCGAGCTGTTCCGCAAGACCCGGGACTTGCAGAAGCTCAACGAGGATCTGGAGCGCCGGGTTGCCGAACGCACCGAGGCGCTGGAGCTTTCGACCAGCCGGTTGCGCAAAAGCGAACAGGGCCGGGGGCTGGCGCTGGTCGCCGGCAACATGGGCTCCTGGGATTTCGATCTGGTGTCCAAGAACGTCTTCTGGGACGAAGGGCAAAGCCGGATATTCGGTGTCGATCATGCGAGCTTTGTTCCGGCGATCGAGACGATCCGGCGCGGAATTCATCCTGACGACCTGGAAACGATCCGTAGCGCATTCCAGGGGCTGGTTCCCCAAAAGCCGACCTGCGACATCGAATTTCGCATCATCCGGCCGAATGGCGAGGTGCGCTGGTGCACGGTTGCGGTGGTTGCATCCTTCGATCCATCGGGTTTGCTGCTGCGCTATAGCGGCGTGACCACCGACATCACCGATCGCAAGGAAGCGGAAAACCGCCAGGGGCTTCTGGCGCGCGAGGTCGACCATCGGGCCAAGAATACCCTGGCGGTTGTGCAGGCGATCGTTCGCATGGCCAAGCGTGACAGTGTCGAGGAATATGTCAAAGCGGTTGAGGGCCGGATTGGCGCGCTCGCCCAGACCCATGAACTGCTTTCGCAGTCAAAATGGGAAGGGGCGGACATTCTGCGTCTTGTTCTGGACGAACTGGCTCCCTATCACAACGAAAACCAGCAGCGGATTACCGCCATCGGGCCGTCGCTTGTGCTTGTGCCGGCGCAGGCGCAACTGGTCGCCATGGCTGTCCATGAGTTGGCGACCAATGCAGCCAAGTATGGTTCGCTGTCGGTCGCGGCCGGCAGGGTGGATGTCAGCTGGTCGGCTTTTGAAAATACCCTCTCTTTCACCTGGCGCGAAACGGCTGGGCCCAAAGTTGTCCCGCCCCAAAAGGCGGGTTTCGGCACCCGGATCATCTCCAGCCTGGGCAGCGGCGGCGGTGGGCGGACCGAATTCAATTGGGAGCCTGGCGGGTTGACGTTCAGCCTGGAAACGCTATTGCAGGATCATGTGACGGAAAGCGCGGGCACCCTTCACAAGCATGATGGCGCCAACGGTTCGCGTCTTTTGCTGGTCGAGGACGAATCGGTCGTCGGCATGTTCATGCATGAAGTGCTGGAAGCCATCGGTTACCGGCCGACTGATCCGATCGGACGCCTGGCGGACGCCATGGCGGCCGCGAAGGCTGAACATTTCCAGGCGGCCGTGCTCGACATGAATCTGCATGGCGAAATCGTTTATCCCCTGGCGGAGCTTTTGACTGCGCAACGCGTGCCGTTCCTGTTTGTGACCGGTTATGCGCCAAACAGCGTGGATGCGCGCTTTGCCGCCATTCCAATGCTGCAAAAACCTGTTCTAGAAGAAGAGCTGCTAACGGCCCTGAAAAGAATGCTTGGCGGGCAACCGATAGCGAACGAGCTTCCCAGCGCAGCTCTGGGGTGACGCTAGGCTGCGCCCGTCGCGGGATCGCTGACGGTATTTTTGCCTGTTTCCAGCCGACCGGCGAAGCGGCGGGTAAATCCTTGCCCGCTTTTCAGCGTGAGATCGTACCAGTTGCCGCTTTTCGACACGTCCCACTGCAGGGACGCGGCGCCATGGGCGGAAACCTTGACGGTTCTTTTGTCCAAGGGTGCGTAAACCTCCAATTCCAGAGCGAAGCTTTCAGGCCGGTCGCGATGGTTGGCGAACCTCAGCTCTATCGCGCACCGCAGCGGGTGATAGGCCAGCGCCACATCCGCCGTGAGCGTGTCGGCAGAGCCGGAAAATTCGCGCACAAATCCGTTTGGTCCCAGAACCCATAGGTCATAAGTGTGATTGTTCCCGGCTTCCCAGCGATCCTTCAGGGAGCGGCCCGCCTCAACGGTGTAACGCCGCGGAATGCGATCCAGGTAGTTGCGGTCATAGACGTGAAATACCGCCCCCGCCGTCCCCTCATTGCGGAAAGACAAGATGAGCGATCCGTTTTGTGGTACCGCCTCGGCATGCAGCACATAGGGCAATGCGCGCGAGGGCCGGCTGCCCGGTTCCTGAAACAGTTTTTGGGGCTTGGCCGGTGGCAGTGGTTGCGCGCGCCCTTTGGCATCGGCCACCTGTGCGGCGGAGCCTGAGGCATCCGGAAGAGACGGCGCCGCCACATCGTCAGGCAAACCAAAATCAAAGGCCGAGAGCAGGTCGCCGCAAACGGCGCGGTGCCAGGGACTGATGCCCGGAACGGTCACGCCAAAGCGCTTTTCCAGGAATTGTCCCACCGAGGTGTGATCGAAGGTCTGCGAATTGACCCAGCCGCCCTTGCTCCAGGGCGAGATGACGTACATCGGCACCCGGGGCCCCAGCCCCCAGGGACGAAGGGTGCCGGATGTCCTGTCTTCGGCAAGCAGATGCCGGCGCTGAGGATCGGAGAAATACATTCCATCCAGCTTGAGTGTGGAACCGCCGGCCAGCGTGCCATCCGGATTGAACGACGGTGGCGCTGGTGGCGGTACGTGATCATACATCCCGTCATTTTCGTCGAACATCAGAAACAGTGCGGTGCTGCCCCAGGTCTGCGGGTTATGTGTCAGGGCGTCCAGAATTCGGGCGGTGAACTCCGCGCCTTGTGCCGGACTGGAGGGTCCCGGATGCTCGGACCACAGCATGGGCGGCAGCACCCAACAGACCTGTGGAAGCTGCCCCTTGTGCGCATCTTCGGCAAAGATTTCCAGCGACCAGTCTCGCATGCCCTTTTCGTAAAGCGGCGAGCCCGGCTTTGCGTTGCGGAAACTGTCGAATGCCAACCCGCCATGCATGGCCCCCGTCCAGTTGTCGTTCGGGTCCTGATAGATGCGCCAGCTGACCCCGGCCGCTTCCAGAACCTCCGGGATAGTAGGCCAGGTGAACGCCGAACCGGCATAGCTATAGCCCGGCTCCGGCAGCGCTCCCTTGATCCAGCAGCGCAGGTTGTCGGGTTCGGAATTCTGCGCTGTCGCATTTTCGCCGCGCGCACGCGCCACAGGGTCGGCGTTGGTGCCAGACCAGAACATGATCCGGTTCGGATCGGTGCCCGTCGTCACCGAGCAGTGATAGGCGTCGCAGATCGTGAAGGCGTCGGCGAGGGCGAACTGGTACGGCAAATCCGCACGGCGGTAATGGCCCATGGCGAACTGGGTCTTGAACTTCGGCCAGAAACCGAACTTCCCCTGGTTCCAGGCGGCTTGCGCATCGCGGAAACTGTGCGGCGTGCCCGGAACACGCATGGCGCTGGTTGTGGCCGTATCCAGATGGTACGGCGCTATCTCGCGCACGCCATCGGACTGAAACCAGACCGGTTTGCCGTTCTCAAGCGGGACAGGATGGCGATCGCCAAAGCCGCGCACGCCCTTGAGGGTTCCGAAATAATGATCGAAGCCCCGGTTCTCCATCATCAGGATCACCACATGGCGCACATCCTGGACGGTTCCTGCGCGACGGTTGGCGGGCAGGGACAGGGCGCGCTGGATGCTGCGGGGAAACAGACTCGCCGCCGTCGCCGCGGCGCTCAGTTGCGCAGCCCCGGCAAGAAGATCGCGGCGGTTATGAAGCCCGGACGGCCGCGTCGGCTTTTTGCCATCACTCACAGCGCACTTGCTCCGGATTTTGCCGCTCGCATATCAGAATGTCCGCACGCCATTGACATGCAGATGCATGCTGTAGAGCGATGTCGTACCGCAGATGAAAAGTCGGTTACGCTTGGGGCCGCCGAAGCAGACATTGGAAACGACTTCCGGCACCAGCAGTTTCCCGATCAGTGTGCCATCGGGATCAAAGCAGTGCACGCCTTCCGCACTACTGCTCCAGAGACGGCCGGCTGTGTCGATACGGAAACCGTCGAATAGGCCGGCAGTGCAATCAGCGAAAACCTTGCCACCGCCGAGCGTGTCGTCATCCCGGACGTCAAACACCCGGATATGCGCCGGCAGGTCCTTTCCGTGGCTGCGGCCCGTGTCGGCGATATAGAGCTTTCTTTCGTCCGGCGAGAAGGCCAGCCCGTTCGGTTTGTGGAAGTCATTGGCTATGACGCGGATCTCGCCGCTCTGCGCGTCTATCCGGTACACATAAGAGGCGCCGATCTCGCTTTGCGCCCGGTCGCCCTCATAGTCAGAATCGATCCCATAAGTCGGATCGGTGAACCAGATGGAGCCGTCCGACTTCACCACCACATCGTTGGGGCTGTTGAGCCGCTTGCCCTGATAGCGATCCGCGATGGAGGTGATGTTTCCGTCATGCTCCGTGCGGCTGACCCGGCGGCCACTATGCTCGCAACTCACCAGCCGGCCCTGGCGATCGACGGTGTTGCCGTTGGTGTGGTTCGAGGGCTTTCGGAAAACCGAAACCTCATCGTTGCATTCATCATAGCGCAACATGCGGTTGTTGGGGATGTCGGACCAGACGAGGTAGCGCCCCGCCGGGAAATAGGCGGGGCCCTCGGCCCAGTGGCAGCCAGTATAGAGACGGTGCAGATGGGCGGTCGGGCTGAAAAGACGCTCAAAGCGCTCGTCCAGAATCTGGAATGTTTCCGTCATAAAAGCGTCCCTTCATCGCCTGCGCCTGCGCCGTGTGGAAATACCACATCCCGGTCCGACCGTAATGTTGGTGATGAAGGCAATGCTGCACTGCACAGAGTTGCCTGTTTCGCAAGCATCGCGTTGGCTTGTCAGACATAATAGTGCCCCATATGCTCTTTCGCGCGGTCAAGAGAACCGCGCTTTCATAAAAGATGCGGCATTGCCGCCGGGGTGACAGGAAGCAGGCATATGGCTCATCAGGTGCTCGATCCGGGCTTCCGCTCGCTGCTGGACGAGAATGTTGCCGTGCGCAAGCTGGCGACGGACTTTGTCTTTACCGAAGGGCCGATCTGGCATCCCAAGGATCAATATCTGCTGTTCTCGGACATTCCTGCGGCCATCCGGCGGCGCTGGGACAAAAGCGGAGTCCGCGAAGTGCTGAACCCTTCCAACAAGGGCAATGGCATGACCTATGACCAAGCGCTGAATCTGCTGGTCTGCGAGCATACGACCTCCAGCGTAGCGCGGTTTTCAGATGGCCGGCGCGAAGTCATCGCCAGCCATTTCGAGGGCAAGGAGCTCAATTCGCCCAACGACATCGTGATGGCGGCGGATGGCGCGATCTGGTTCACGCGATCCCACCTATGGCCGCATGCCCGTCTTTGGCGTTGAGCGCCACTGCCAGCTCGATTTCCGCGGGGTCTATCGCATTCCGCCCGGCGGCGGCGCTCTGGAACTGGTGGTGGAAAAAGCGATGTTCACCCAGCCCAATGGGTTGTGTTTCTCGCCCGACGAGAAGCTACTCTATATCAACGATACCGATCAGGCGAATATCCGCGTCTTTGATGTCGAAGGTGGCAAGCTCAAGAACATGCGCGTGTTCGCCAGTGGCATCGCGGATCAGGCGCAGCCGGGCCGCCGGCCCGACGGCATGAAGTGCGATGCGCAGGGCAATATCTGGTGTACGGCCCGGATGGTCTGTGGGTCTATGCGCCGGACGGCCGGCTGCTGGGCAAGGTCGCGGTTCCGGAAATGGTAGCCAACATGCATTGGGGCGAGGCGGGATGGCGCACGCTGTTCATCACCGCCTCGACTTCTCTTTATGCGTTGGAGACGAAAGTCGGGCCGCACACGGAAAGTTTCATGCGTGGCTGATATCTAGGCAGAAGAACAAAAGGAGCGGGGCGAATGTCGAAATTCCGGAATAGACTTCTGGCCGCGGCCATGATGCTGGCGCCTGGCCTGGCAATGGCCCAGGTGCCGGGCATGACCTTCCCGGCCGATCCCTATACAGCCTCCAGCCCGCTGTCGCGGACCCATGTGCCCCTGGCCGAGCGCATCGCCCATGGCGGCGACACCTCCAAATGGCAGCATCATGCATCCAGCCATAACGGGTCGGGCCCGCTGGACTATATGGCGATGTTCGACGGCAGCGGTAAAACCGCCAAGTTCAATCTGGGCGTCAATCTGTTCTTCCTGCATCACGGCGTGCTGCTGCCGGGTGGCGGCATCGGCGAGCATTTCCACAATTACTGCGAAGAGATGTTCGTCATTTTCGACGGCGAGGCGGAATACACTATTGATGGCCGCACCTCGGTGCTGAAGGGGTCCGGCCGGCGCGGTGGCGCGGCTCGGCCACAGCCATGCCATCACCAACCAGTCCAGCAAGCCGGTACAGTGGATGAACATCAATGTCGGCCTCTTGCCGCATTTCTATGATGCCTGGAATCTGGATGACGGGCGGGTCGGCGCGCCCAAGGATGCAATCCCGCAGTTCATTCACATGAACCTGGACAAGTCGCTGGACAAGCCGATGCCGAATTTTGAGGGCGGCAAGGGCACGGCGATGTATCACCGCGGCGCTTGATCCCACCACTTTCTATACGACCTGGTCCTATGTCGATCATCTGCTGTTGCCGCCCGGTGTCACCGCCGGTCCCAGCACCAAGCCGGACATGGCGGAAGTCTATTATGTGATGAGCGGCGATGGCACCGCCACGATTGACGGGGAAACCGTCCAAATCCATCCGGGCGACGCCGTGCCCGCGGCGCTGGGCGAATCCCGGGCTTTCGCCGCCACCGGCAACGCGCCGCTGGAATTGATGGTCATCGGCATCGCCAAGGACCTCGAGAGCAAGAAGGCCTATATGCTGACCGGAAGAAAATCGCGTCCGCACCGGGCCGCGTTAGGAGAAGAGCCGTGTTCGTTTTGCATGTCACCATCAAGGTAAAACCGGAACAGGAAGGCGCGGCGCAAAGCGTTTTCGCCGGGCCGTTCAAGGCGGCGATTGCGGCGCAGCCGGGCTTCAAGGATGTGCAGATTCCTGAAGCCTCTGGATGGCGGCGAATATGTGCTCGCCATCGCATTCGAAAGCCAGGCGCTGCAGCAGAAATGGGTGGCAACAGATCTTCACACCCAGGTCTGGTCGCAAATGGAGGCCAATTTCGAAGGCTATGCGGTCAAGACATACGAACACGATCTAGAACTGGAATTCCCGATGAAATTCGCCGTTCCGTTGCTTGCCGTCAGCGTCCTGTGTGCCGCCGTTCCGGCCCTGGCCGACACCCACGCCAAAAAAGTTGCCTTTTCCAACAACTATGCTGGCAACAGCTGGCGTCAGGCCATGCTCAAGAGCTACGGCGCCGTCGCGAAAAAGGCCGTCGCCGACCATGTCATCGCCGCCGCCGACATCTTCACCACGGCAGATAAGGAAGTACCCACTCAGGCGGCGCAGATCCAGAATCTGATCCTGAAGGGCTATGATGCGATCGTCATCAATGCGGCATCGCCCACGGCGCTGAACGGGGCAATCGCCCAGGCCTGCGCGGCCGGCATCGTGGTGGTGTCATTTGACGGCACTGTGACTGCGCCTTGCGCATACCGCGTCGTCATCGATTACAAGGCGATGGGCGCCGAGGAGGTTGCGCAAATGGCCAAGTTCCAGCCCAAGGGCGGCAATCTGCTGGAAATTCGCGGACTGGCGGGCACCTCGATCGATGACACCATTCACGCCGGCATCGTGGCGGGCGTGAAGGCCCATCCCAACTTCAAGATCGTCAGCTCGGTTGCCGGCGACTGGGACCAGACAACGACCCAAAAAGCCGTGGCCACGGTTCTGCCGTCTCTGCCCCCGATTGCCGGTGTCGTCGATCAGGGCGGCGACGGCTATGGCGCGGCGCAGGCCTTTGCCGCCGCCCACAAGCCGCGCCCGACCATTATCATGGGCAATCGCCAGGACGAGCTTTCCTGGTGGCAGGAACAGAAAGCCAAGGACGGCTATGCCACCTGGTCGGCTTCCATCGCGCCCGGCATTTCGACGTTGGCCTTCTGGGTGGCGCAGCAGGTTCTGGACGGCAACAAGAAAATTCCCCACGACGTGGTGGTTCCCTATCTTGCTTTCACCCAGGACAATTTTGAAGCCGCGCTGAAAACTATTCCCAAGGGCGGCGTCGCGAGCAAGGAATATACCCAGGCCGACGCACTGGCGGCGATCAAAGCCAGCATGAAGTGATGGCCTCCCGATCGTCAAGCTTGACCGGGGTCGAAAAGCGTTTCGGCGTCGTTCGCGCGCTGGACGGCGTCGATCTGGACATCGCCGAGGGCGAATGCATCGGCCTGGTCGGCCATAATGGCGCCGGCAAATCCACGCTCATGCACATACTGGCCGGCACGCTCATGGCGAGCGGCGGTCGTGTTGCGGCCGCGGGCGTCGAGCAACAGGGCTATTCTCCGGCGTGCGCCGCGCAGTTGGGCATCCGCTGCGTGTTCCAGGAACTTTCGCTCTGTCCAAATCTCACAGTGGCGGAAAATACCCGCGCCTATCACACAGCGCTGAAAGGTTTCGGCTGGCGCCGCAAGGCGGCAAAGTTGATCGCGGCGAAACTGGACGAGATTTTCCCAGGCCATGACATCGGGCCGGCCGATCTGGTGCAGGATCTGTCCCTTGGTCGCCGCCAGATGGTCGAGGTTGCGCGCGCCTTCACCCAGACTGTGGCGCCTGCGCGTCTCATCATTCTGGACGAGCCGACATCCTCGCTCGACGCACACGCGTCGCGGCAGTTACTCGCCCATATCCGCCGCGCCGTGGGGCTTGGCACGAGTTTCGTGTTCATTTCCCATCTGCTGGGCGAAATTCTGGGTTGCTGCGATCGCATTGTGGTGATGCGGGACGGCAAGATCGTTGCCGGGGACCTTGCCGGGGCCTTCGATCGCGACCGACTTGTGATGGCCATGGGTAGCACGAAAGGGAGCGCCGAAGCAGCCATGCCTTCCGCGGCGCAGGAGAGCGCTGCTCTTCGTGTCCGGGCGCGCCCGGCAAGGGGAGGCGGTGGTACCGAACTCGTCGCGCGTGAGGGCGAAGTCATCGGACTTGCCGGCTTGGCCGGTCATGGCCAGACGGCTCTGCTGCGCCAGATATTCATGGCCGGTCACCGCGGCCGCGGCGGCATTGATGTTCAGGGTTCGGTGGCGCTGGTTGCCGGCGACCGCCAGAACGACGGCGTCTTTCCGCTGATGTCAATCGCCGAAAACATCAGTGTCGGATCGCTGGCGGGCATGCGCGAAGGATTGCTGGTGTCGCCGCGCCGCGAGGCCGCGCTGGCCCAATTCTGGCAAGACCGCATCACCATCCGCACGCCCGGCATGGGCAACAACATTCTTTCGCTGTCGGGCGGCAATCAGCAGAAAGCCCTGTTCGCGCGTGCCCTTGCCTCAGATGCGCGGATCATATTGCTGGACGATCCCACGCGCGGCGTGGACATCACCACCCGCCAGGAAGTTTACGCACTGATCCGTACAGAGGCGCGAGGTGGACGCACCTTTCTTTGGTACACGACCGAGACCGAGGAGCTGACGCATTGCGATCACGTCTATGTTTTTCGCAATGATGCTATTGTCGCCGATCTGGCGCGCCGCGAATTGAGCGAAGAAAAGGTGATTCACGCATCGTTCGGGGAGGCCGGCTGACATGCTGCGTCTGCCGCCCGCACGCTATCTGCTTGATCTTCTGCCGGCGCTGTCACTGGCGCTGGTCCTGGCGGCCATCGCCTGGCTCAATCCCCGGGCCATCAGTTATCTTGGCTTCACCCTGATGCTGAACCTGGCGGTACCCATCGCGCTGGCGACCGTGGCGCAGATGTTCGTCATTGCCGGCAATGATCTGGATCTGTCCATCGGTCCCTTTGTGAGTTTTGTCGCCTGCGTAGGCGCGACCTGGCTGATGGACCAGCCCGTGGTAGGCGTCTTACTGCTCGTCGCGTCGGTTGGTGTTTATGCGGCGCTTGGTGCGATCATTCAGTGGCGAAAATTGCCCTCGATTGTCGTGACGCTCGGCATGAGCTTTGTCTGGCAGGGGTTGGCGATCCTGGTCCTGCCAAAGCCCGGGGGCACTGCGCCGGCGTGGCTTCAGACCTTGATGAATATCCAGCCGCCTTTTCTGCCCTTTCCCATTGTCGCCGGCCTGGTCATCGCGGCGGCTGCCTGGTTCGGACTGATGCGCACGTCTTATGGCGCCATTCTGCGCGGTTCTGGCGGCAACGCCGCGGCCATCGGGCGGGCCGGCTGGTCGCTGCTGAAAATCAAGGCTGTGCTGTTCGCGCTTGCTGGTCTGTTTGGTGTGCTGTCCGGGCTGGCGCTTCTTGGCGTTACCACATCGGCCGATGCCAATATCGGCAGCGGGTATACCTTGCTGTCGATTGCAGGCGTGATCCTGGGCGGCGGGGAATTCGTTGGCGGCATCGTCTCGCCAATCGGTGCCGTCATCGGCGCCTTGACATTGGCGCTGGCGGCCTCGCCGTTGCTGACCTTCCTGGACATTCCGCCGGATTGGCAGGTCGGCGCCAACGGCGTCATTCTCATTGTCGTCCTTGCGGCGCGCGCCCAGATTGGCCGCAAGGCAGTGGGCGCATGAGCATGAGTGCACTGCTGTCCCGGCCGTGGATCTGGTCGTTTCTGGGCGCGGGCGTTGTTTTCATCCTGGCTATTGCGTTCACCGGCGGGGTTGGCGCAGGCGGCATGATCACGACCGCGTTTGCGCTGGCCGTGTTCACGATCGTCGTCGGGCTGGGGCAGATGATCGTCATTACTCTGGGACCGGGAAATGTCGACCTGTCGTTGCCGGCAAACATCGGCCTTGCGAGTGCTGTGTCCATGACCGTGATGAACGGCAGCGATTCCCTGGTCGCGGCCGGGCTGCTGGCGGCATTGGGCTGTGGTCTGGCCATTGGCCTTGCGAATTATCTGATGATCCGCGCGCTCGGCATTCCGCCCATCGTCGCAACCCTGTCATCCAGCTTCATCGTCCAGTCGGTGGACATTGCCTATGGCCGCGGGCTTCAGATCAAGCCGCCGCCGGGGTTCGCGGATTTCATAAACCTGCAAATTCTTGGCGTACCGGTTTCCGCCGTTTTCGTCCTGCTGCTGTCTGCCGCGATTGCGGTGGCGTTGCGGCGCACGGTGTATGGCCGCTCGGTGCTGGCGGTTGGGCAGAATGCGCGCGCCGCCCTGTTTGCCGGCCTTGCCGTGGAACGCACCCGCGCCATGACCTACGGCCTGTGCGGGATGCTGGGCGGCCTGGATGGCGCCTTGCTCGCCGGCTATTTCCAGGGCGCCAATGTCGATATCGGCAATGAGTATCTTCTATCGTCCATCGCGGTCGTCGTCATAGGCGGCACATCGGTCGCCGGCGGGAAAGCCAGCGTTCCCGGCATCTGGGGCGCGTCACTGTTCCTTGTCTTGTTGCTGACCATGCTCAACACCTTTGGTGTCAGCGCCGGTGTACGCTTGGTGGCGACCGGCATCATCATCGTGGCCGTGATTGTCGTTGCGGGCAGCCGGAGCCTGTCCAGCCCCGGTTCGAATTGAAAGAATGCACTGCAGCAATTTTCGCAGATGAAGACAATATGTGTGCGTTTGACTTGACGATGCAATTGCGCACATGAAATCGGCTTCATGCGGCGGGCTCAGGCGGGAGGACGGGATGGCATCAAGATCGTGGCAGGGCACAGGCCTTATGTTGTTGGCGGGAGCCTTGGGCGCCGCAGCCGGTATCTATGACTTCTATACCGCCACCACGGGAATAGACGGTACCGGGGGCGTCGAGCTGGTCATCGCCTCCTGTCTTCTGATGGTCTTTGGCGCCTTGATGGTCGTGCTGCTGGGGCGCGGGTTTCTCGCCGGCGTCTTTCTGCTTCTGCTTCTGCTGGATGTCATCGGCACGGGCGTGGCCGGCTATTTCCTGGAAAGCGGATTGATCATGGCGGCGATGGCGTTGGCTGCGTTGGGCTGGCTCATTCATATGAATGCGCGCGGGAGGGTGGCATGAGGGCTGTTGGATTTTTGTCGGCTGCAGGTCTGCTTGGCGCGCTGTTCGTGTCGCAGGTACAGGCACAGGATTGGGTCGATTTCAACGGCAACCGGATGGCGCAGAAATATTCCGGCGCCACCCAGATCACGCCGGACAATGTGAAGGACCTCGCCGTTGCCTGGAGCCTCAACACCGGCGACGTCTATCGCGGTCCTGCCGGCAAGCCCGCCAGCGGCCCTTATGTAGTGCCGGGGCGCGGCCCGATCGCGGGCCGGACTTCGTGGCAATCCACGCCGCTGTTCGTCAACAACACGGTCTATGTCTCCACGCCCTTCTACCGGATATTCGCGGTCGAGCCCGACACCGGCAAGGTGAAGTGGATCTATGACGCCTTCCCGCAGCACCCGTCCAAATTCCATGGCAAGAATCGCGGCATGTCCTATTGGGCCGCGGCCAATCCGGTGGCCGGCCAGCCCTGCCAGAAGATAGTCTTTATCGGCACCGTTGACGGGTTGTTGCATGGTGTCGACGCCGACACCGGCAAACGCTGCGAAGGCTTTGGCGATCACGGCATCGTCAACATCAATCAGTGGAACACGATCAATCCCCAATTTCCGTTCGAGCTGAACCAGTCGGTTGCCGTCTACAAGGACACGCTGATTGTGGGTTGGGCGGGCGTCGATTGGACCTGGGAGAATTCTCCGCCCGGCTCGGTATTCGGAATCGATGCGCGCACCGGCGCCAAGAAGTGGGATTTCCAGATCATTCCCGAAAACATGAGAAGCCGTATCGGCACCGCCAATGTGTGGGCTTCCATGTCGGTGGACGAGAAGAACGGACTTGTCTACCTGCCGGTATCTTCGCCCGAGAACAATTATTACGGCGGCGACCGGCTTGAAGACATTCCCTATGCCACGTCGGTGACGGCGCTGCATGCTGACGGCGGGCAGGTAGCCTGGTCCAAACAGCTGGTGCATCACGACATCTGGGATATCGACACCAATTCCGCGCCCACGCTGGTTGATATCCAGAAGGACGGCCAGACCATTCCAGCACTGGTGCAATCGACCAAGCAGGGCTTCCTCTATGTGCTGAACCGGCTGACCGGCGAGCCGGTCTATCCCATGGTCGAAAAACCGGTGCCGGCCTCCGATGTCCCGGGTGAGAAGGCGTCGCCGACCCAGCCCTTTGTGCCGGTGCCTGAACGCACGGTTCCCGATCATGCCCCCGGCATTTCGGCCATCGCCGATCTGGCCAGCTTCGGTCAATGCAGCCGCGACTATGCCAGCTATCGCGATGATGGCTCCTTCACGCCGCCGTCGCTGCGCGGTTCGATCGAATTCCCCGCCACCATTGGTGGTGTGGAATGGTCGGGCGGTGCCGTGGATCCGGTCAGCCAGACCTATGTCGTGAACAGTTCCGATGTCGTGCAGGTCTATAGGCTGATCAAGCGGGCGGAATTCGACGCCGCCTTCAAGCAGTTCCAGGCCGACCGCAAGGCGGGCAAGGATGCGGTGCCCCCGGGATCGCCGGAGTATGGCTCTCCTTATGCGGCCCACATTTATACCTTCCTGAACAAGTGGGGCATGCCGTGCTGGGCGCCGCCTTACGGCACGCTGTCGTCCTACGATCTCAAGACAGGCCAGCTGCTGTGGAAGAAGCCGTTCGGCCAGGTGCAGCAATGGGGCTTCTACATGCCCGAAAGCTGGGGCTCGCCGACATTTGGTGGTCCGGCGATCACCAAGTCCGGGCTGATTTTCATCGGGGCGTCGATGGACAGCCGGGTGCGGGCGGTGGATCTGCGCACGGGTGATGTGCTGTGGAAGCATCAGGTGGAAGCGCCCGCGGTCTCTACGCCGGCGGTCTACACCTATAAAGGCCGGCAGTACGTGGTGTTCGCAGCCGGTGGCAACAGCATCATGGCGCCACGGGTCGGCGATCAGCTGGTCGCCTTCGCCTTGCCGAAATAGGGAGCAGCCGGCCGCAGGAAACGATTTTTCGGCTTTGCCGCGTGCAGGAACCTGAAAAAGTCGTACAAAGAGCGCCGTAGCGAATCCGGTCGAAACGGAATGGCGCGGAAAAAGGGTGCAATCGTGGTTGCGAAGCTTGCTTTGGGGGCCGGGATACTGGGGACCTTCTGGATAGTGTCTGCCGGCGCGGCGCTCGCCGCAGAAGGATACCAGACCAATATGGGACCCACGCCGCTGGACGGATCGAACCGGGCCAATGTGCTGGGTCGCGGCGCCGTGCTGGCGACGCTTGATGGAACGAAATTCACGCTGCGCGGCAGTTTTGCCGGCCTGGCGACACCAGCCACCGATGCCCATCTTTGCATGGGCAATGTGATGGGCGGCACGGGGCCGGCGATCTATGACATCACTGTCACGCAGGCGGCCAATGGCGAGATTTCCGGCGCGGTGACATTCACGCCCGACCAGACGGCGGCGTTGAAGGCCGGCAAGATCTATCTGCTGGTCGACAGCCAGAAAGCGCCCAAGGGCAATCTGTGGGGCTGGTTCCAGCCCGCACACAAGACCGTCGGTCCCGACGTTCCGGAGCATGGGCATTGGTACATCCCCAACATTCTCCAGGACACGCACAAGAACACCCAGAGTTAGGGCAGCGATTTCAGGTGCATGATGAAACACACTAATAACAAGCTCGCACGCCTATGTGCCGCCGCACTTGCATCGGCGGCCGTGGCGGGTGTGTGCATGACCCATGCCGTTGCGCAGAGCGCGCCCGGTGCGACCCCTTTTACGGACGCGCAGGCCCTCGCCGGCCAGGCGGCCTATGCCCAGAATTGTGCCAAATGCCATGAGGCCGGCGAAGCGCCGCCGCTTTCGGGTTCGGGATTTCTGAATGTCTGGACAAGCCGCACCACCAAAGATCTCTATGCCCGGGTCAAGGATACGATGCCGGTGGACAATCCCGGCTCGCTCGACAGCGATACGGTCGTGACGATCGTCGCCTATCTTTTGAAGAACAACGGCGCTGCGCCGGGCGCGGCGGCTTTCACGCCCACAACGGCGGTCGCCATTGGCACCATAACGGGCGGCACGGCACCGCAGAGCCGCGCGGCGCGCGCGGCCGGGAATGGCGCGGGTGGCGCTCCCTTGAGCGAAGACGCGCAAATGCGCCGCGGCGTCATACCGTTCAAGACCGGAATTACCGTCGCGGGCACGGCTGCAAAATATACGCCCATCACCGAAGAGATGATGGTCCATCCCCCCGCGGCCGACTGGCTGATGCATTACGGCAATTATGCGGGCTGGAGCCATTCGCCGCTCAAACAGATCACCGCGAAGAACGTGGACCGCCTGCAGCTTCGCTGGGTCTGGTCCATGGACGAAGGCGAGCGCCAGCAGATCACTCCCCTGGTGCATGACGGTGTGATGTTTGTTTCCAACAACTTCACCAACCGGATACAGGCGCTGAACGCCAGGACCGGCGACCTGATCTGGGAAAACACCCTGGGGCCCCGGCTCAACGGTCAGGAGAACGCCACGCGCACCATGGCGCTGTATGGCGACAAGCTGTTCTATCCCGCGACGGATGCCAATCTGTATGCGCTGGATGCGCGCACCGGCAAGATCGACTGGCAGATCAAGTTTTCCAGTTTCGGCAACGACAAGATCGGCGGCTTGATGGTGGCCGACGGCAAGATCATTGCGGGCCTTGGGCGCTGTGATGAGCGCACGACCCAGGACCGCTGCTTCATCGCCGCTTACGACGTCAATGACGGCCACCAGATATGGAAATTCTCCACCGTCGCCTATAGCGGCGAGCCGGGCGGTGACAGCTGGGGCACCTTGACCAACGACCAGCGTGCCGGGGCGGACGCCTGGATACCGGGCACTTATGATCCCAAGCTTAAACTCACCTATTGGGGTACCGGCCAGGCCAAATCGGGCGCGCGCGGCATCGGCGATCAGCTTTTCAGCAATGCGACCCTGGCGCTGGATGTCGAGACCGGCAAGTTGAAATGGTATCACCAGCCCGCGCCGGACGAGAATTCTGGATCTGGATGAAGTGTTCGAAAAGGTGCTGGTGGATGAGGGGCCACAGAAGCTGGAACTTTCCGCGGGCAAGAAGGGCATTCTGTGGAAGCTCGACCGCGTCACCGGCAAGTTCATCGACTATGTGCCGGCCGTCTTTCAGAACGTCTTCACCAATATCGACCGCAACACGGGCCGTGGCACCTATCGGCCGGACATTGAATCCTCGAAGCCGGGCGATACCCGTCCGTCCTGTCCCAGCCCCGCGGGCGGCAAGAACTGGCCGGCCTCGAGCTATGACGCCGAAGACGATCTGATCATCCTGCCGCTGGACCAGATCTGTGTCTCTTCCGGCAGCATGGCGGGCAATTACGAGGCGCCTGCCTCGGACGGCTATATCGCGCGCATGAGCGCCTATCGCGCAAAGGACCTCAAGCCGGTCTGGAGTTTCCAGCAGCGTGCGCCGTTCCTGACCAGCGCCATGACCACCGCTGGCGGCGTGGGTTTTGTGGGCGATTGGGACCGCACCTTCCGGGCCTTCGACATCAAAACCGGCAAGACGCTTTGGACGACGCGGCTTGGCACCACCGCACAGGGCTTTCCCACCACCTACATGGTCGATGGCCAGCAATTTGTTGCCGTTCCCACCGGCTATAATGGTGGCAGCCCGGAAGTGCGCCCTGTGACCTTGCTCGCGTTCGAGCGCAATCGTCCCTATTCCGGCCATGCCGTCTATGTCTTCGCTCTGCCCAAAAAGGCGAACTGATCAACGCAAGGAGTACGTCATGGCACGCTTGCACATTCTGTCGGGTTCTATGCTGATGGGGCTGGTTTTGGCTGGCGCCTCCTTCGCGCAACCGCTGCCCGCAAAACGCACGATCCTGCAGCAGGCGGACGTGGCCAGCTCCCCGCCGCAGCAGACGATTTTCGGCAAGGTCGAAATCGCGCCCGGCTCGGGAAATCCCTTTCACACCCACTTTGGCACCGAGATGGGTTATGTCGTGGCCGGTCACATCCGGTTCGAGATCAGGGGCGAGGCGCCGCGGGATCTGGGACCGGGCGACAGCTTTCTGGCGCCGCGTGGCGCAGTTCACCGCTCCGTGCCGGTGGGCGATGAACCCGTGACCCTGATCAGCACCTGGACTGTGGACAAGGACAAGCCTCTGCTGACGCCTGCGCCCTGAAGACGGTTAGTTTCCGGGCGGCTGATCGGTCTGGAAATAATGGACTTGGCCTTCCTTGCTGCGCGGCGTGATCGCCATGCGGATGCTTCTGCCGGTGTTGGGGCAGCTGGTGGCGCGGTGCCAGCGTTCCTCATTGGCATTGATCAGGTCGCCATATTCACCATGCACGACGCCGACGCCGGAGATCAACGCGCAGACATTGCCGTAAACATTGAGCCAGACCTCCTGCATGTTCTCGTGGAAATGGCCCCAACTGGTGTCGGGCGGCAGCTGGGTCAGCGGCGGCCCGATGTTCAGGTTGGATGAGGTATGGCCGTCATACAGGAATCGCTCGCCCTTGCGGTCCGACGCGCCGTATTCGTCGACATTGAAGAACGGCACGTTGAATGAGTCATAGCCGCCGGTCGAGTTGATCTTGGCCTTGACATATTTGTACCCAGGCACCGGCGTCGGCGTTTCGTTTTCCGGATAGGACGGCGCCTGGCCCGCGGGCGTCGTGATGTAAAACACCACCGGCTCGGTGCCGACGGTCTCCAGACAATAGGACAGGCGCGGCGCCACATTGAACACCCAGCCTTTGGGCAGAACCTTGGGTTCCTGACCGTCAATGGTGACCTTGAGCTGGCCGCTATAGACCCAGCCCCAGGCGCGGTCGTCGGCCCAGAACAGGCACTTGGTCTTGTCGCCCGGCGCCATCTGGACATAGCGGCCATCGAAGTCGCGGTTCAGCAACACCTTCTGTTCCCAGCGCGGCTTTCCCGCATGCGCCTTCAGCACATCGGCGATATGCCAGATCGGCTTGTTGATGGCGCCATAGCGCGTTTCCGGTGTTTTCTGCGCCGCCCAGACAATGCGGGTGGGGCCGCGCTCGCCGGCGGCAAGCGACCACCAGTTGGTCTGGGGTGCCTGCGCGCCGTCTTGCGCCAGCGCAGGCATCGCGGCCAGAATGAAAGTCAGTGCTAGCAAGCTTGGTTTGGTTCTTCCCATCTGCGTCTCCCATTTTTTTCCCGATGGTAAGACGATTGCCGTCCAGGCGCCATCTAAGTCTGAGGTGACGGCTACGCCGGTCAGCCCGCTGCCGTAGCGCACAATACATCCTGCGGCCGTGTGCATTGATATTCGACCGGGCACGGTGCGTATCGCGTCGTTTTCAAGGCGGGCGAGTGCGACGGCCGGCACCCGGCTGCCGTTCAGGATCGGATTCACGGTGCGGGCGGCAACAGAGCATTCAGGCCAGGCATTTCACCGCCTCGGCCACAGCTGTATGCCGGGGCAGGGTCACGCGCACCGTGGTTCCTTCGCCCAGAATGCTGTCGATCTTGACCGCGCCTCCATGCTTGGCCACAAGCCCGTGAACCAGCGCCAGCCCCAGCCCGGTGCCGCCGCGCGCCAGCCGGGAATCCTGGGTGACCTGCTCGAATGGCTGGCCCAGCCGCTTGAGGTCTTCGGCGGGAATGCCCGCGCCATCGTCGCGCACTTCCATTGAGAGGCCTTGCGCGGTCTGGGTGATGCCGACTTCGATCAGCCCTTCGTCGCTGCAGAACTTCACCGCGTTTGAGAGCAGGTTCAGGAAAATCTCGTTTTACCGCGCGCTGGTCGGCGACCAGCGAGACATTCTTCATGCCCGTGATCTGGATATTGGGATTGCGGGTGGGCGACTTGTGCAGGATCATGGCCACGCAATCGGCAACCGTCTTGTCGATATCCAGCTCCTGCAGATGCAATTCGAAGCGGCCGGCTTCAATCTTGGCCATGTCCAGGACATCGGAAATGATGTCGAGCAGATGCAGCCCCGAGCGGTTTATCAGCCTGGCATATTCCTGATATTTCTCGCCCAGCGGCCCGAACAGGTTCATCATGAAAATATCGGAAAAACCGATGATCGCATTCAGCGGCGTGCGCAATTCATGGCTCATATTGGCCAGAAAAGCGGTCTTGGAGCGATTGGCCTCTTCCGCAGAGCGCATCGCGATCTGGTGTTCCATCAATTCCGATTTCAGCCTTTCGGTCTCGGCAAGGCTGTCGCGAAACCTCACGGCCGCGTCGGCGAGTGCGCCGATTTCACCCAGCCGCCGGATTCCGTCCAGTCCGGCCCTGGTGTCCGTCTCCGGCCTGGCCAGGGCGCGAGCCATCTGTCCCAGCGGCCGCACGATAAAGAACTCCTGCCAGGCGACGCGGGCAGCGACGACGGCCATCAGCAGGGCGCCCATGACCCAGACGACCCAGGTAAAGATGGTGATTTCCCGGCCCGCGCTGACCTGGGTTTTCTGGCTCTCGGCCAGTACCAGCGCGATCATCTCACGCATCGTCCTGCGGTGGGCTCTGTAGGCATCGCTCATGCCGGCATAGGCCGTCATCGCCATTTGCCGGTCGCCGCGCGCAAGCGCAGGCAGGAACTGCTGTTCGGTCAACCGCCAGAAGTTTTCGGCTTCAGGATCGGAACGCTGGATCATCAGCGTCTTGATCTCGTTGCTGATCGGCTGGCTCGCCCAGAAGCGGTGGCGGTCGCCATAGATCTTGTGCAGGGCCAGCAGCCTGGCACGATGTTTGGCCAGCATCGCCGGCTTTTGCAGCGCCAGCGTCGCTTCCAGATAGGGCTCCAGGATATCTTCCGGCGGCGGCAGGACATCGGCCACCAGCGCGCTGTCCATGGCCAGCCGGTCATAGATCGGGCCGCCGACCTTCAGCCGGGTCAACGCCCATTGCTCGGTGAATATCACGGCCAGAAAGCCGATGCAGATTGTCACCCCGACAAGGATCGCACTGGTTCTGATGTTGAAATTTCTCACATCATGTCTCATCGCGCGTTTCTTCTGGGGATAATGGTGCTTGCCCTTATCTGCGCGCTTGCCGTGCGGTGTCCTTTTGTGTCCAAATATGTCTCTTCTTGCCCCCGCGAAGCCCGTTCTGTGACACTTTCTACCGTGTACATACTTGCGTATGGGGTCGCCATACCGATGGCGCCTCGCTGGAAGTTCCCCAATAGGTTAACGACGCCCCAACAAATCATTTGGGGGAATTCATGGCCATTGCCGGACGCAAAGCACACGAAACAACATCAGACTGCAGCCGGCTGATGTTCGAACATGTCGATCGCCGCGGCCGCGTGCGCCTGCTTCCCTTGACGCGTGAGACCCAGCAGCTTTTTGCCGTTGGCATGCTTGGCGCCCAAGGCAACGCCCAGTCTCAGCAGGGCGCCGCCGCGCCACCCGCAAAAACCGGAACGCGGTCTTTCACCGCGCGTGAATGGCAGGTGCTTGATCTTCTGGTCTCGGGCCTTTCCAGCAAACTGATCGCCCATGAGCTGGAAATTTCCTCGCGCACCGTGGAGATCTACCGCGCCAACCTGATGCGCAAGATGGGCGTGCGCAACACCGCATCCCTCATCCGGGCGGCTTTTCTCGCCGCCTGATGATAGCGATCACACCTTCTGGCGGGGGAAATAAACCTCCGCGGCGGTGCCCTGTCCCTTGATGCTGGAAAGCAGGATTTCGCCGCCGCATTGGCGCACGAAGCCGGCGCACTTGGCCAGACCCCAGCCCTGATGACCATTGCGCGTCGAGAAAACCGGATCCAGCGCGCGGCGCATCACATCGGGACTCATGCCGCCGCCGGAATCGCGCACGCTGAGCCGGACATAGCTGCCGGCAGACAAACGGCCGGCCTGGCCGTCCTGCAGCTCCAGTTGATTGGTGCTGATGACGATCCAACCTCTATGGTCCATCGCGGCGGCGGCATTCTTGAACAGTTCCTCCACCACATGCTGAAACTTCTGCTCGTCGGCCGCCACCATGCAGCTGGCCGGCAGCAGCACCAGTTCGACATCGATGCTGCGCAGGATTGAGCGCTTGAGCCCGGCGATCACGCTTGCCACGCTCTGGTTCATGTCGAAACGCGTGCGGTTGAGCTTCTGCCGGCCGGCGAAAGCCTGCAGCTTCTGGGATAGTTCGATGCCGCGATTGGCGGTGCGGATGACGTCATTGACCAGGCCGACTTTCTGGCGGTCGTCATCCAGGCTTGCTTCCAGCAGCGACAGATTGCCTGCCACCGCCGTGAAGATGTTGTTCAGCTCGTGGGCGACGCTGCCCGCAAGTTGCACCAGTGCCTCTTCTTTTTCGGTATCTGACATTTTATCGCGCGCATGAAATCACACGGGCCATACGCCACTTGGCCATGCAATGCGCGATCACATCCGGCTAGGCGGGCTATACGAAAGTATGGGGGCTAGCCCAAGTCCGCCTTGACCGCCTTGACCGCGGCTTCCGAACGGCTTTTCACCGCCATCTTGCGGAAGACGTTGCGCAGGTGGAGCTTGATGGTGACTTCCGCCAGCCCCAGCACGCGGGCAATTTCCTTGTTGGACTGGCCTTGCGCCACACCGCGCAGCACTTGCTGCTCGCGGGGGCTCATTTTGGCCAGCCAGGCCGGTGTCTTGTGGGACGGAGGCGTGTCCATCAGCACTTCGGTCGGAATGCTTGTACCGCCCGCCAGCAACAACTGGAGCGCGCGTGCGAAATGTTCCGAGCTCGAGGTCTTGGGAATATAGCCACGCACGCCGGCCCGGGCCGCGGCCAGAATATCGGCATTGCCGACCATGCCCGATATGACCGCCAGCGGCGTAGACGGGAAATCCATTACCAGGCCGGCAAGTTCATCCGCAGACATGCCCGGCATGTAATAGTCCACGAGAATCAGGTCGAAAACCGGCGTCAGGTCGGTCGCCGCGCGCAATTCGGCCAGCGACGCGACTTCCTGGACGTGCGCCTGATGATACAGCCGGCGGATCTGCAGTGCCGCCGCCTCGCGATAGAGCGGATGATCGTCAGCGATCAGGACACGCATGCCTGGCTCGACCTCCCCGAGCGCCGCAGACATGACAGGTTATCAGAAATGTCAGGCCTTTTCTGCATTATGTGTTGTTTGGCTGAAGTTGGTGAATTGTGGCGGCATGGCCTCGGCAACCGACTGAAATCTTAACAGGTTTATAAAGCACGCTGTTGGCACCCAGCGACCGGGCCTCTGCCTCGGTTATGCCCTTGGCATCGCCTGTACACAGAATGATGTGCAAATGCGGCGCTGCTTCCCGGGCTCTGCGGATAAGCTCCGATCCTGACATCAGGGGCATCTGCAGGTCGGTGAGCAAAGTGTCGAAAGCAGACGGGTCTTCCTCTATGGCCTCCAGTGCGCTCAAGGGATCCTGCACGGCCACCGTGGCGTAACCCAGCCGCTCCAGCCCAATGGACAGCATGTCGGCAACGGCAGCGTCGTCGTCGACGATCAGCACACGGCCAAGTTGCACGCAAATCGGCCGCACCGTTGCCGTGTCCGTATCTTCGTCTGCCAGCGGCAAATAGATCTGGAACACCGTGCCTTTTCCGATGGCCGACTGCAGGTAGCAGAAGCCGTCATGCGAACGCACCACGCCATCCACCACCGCCAGCCCCAGTCCGGTGCCGCGCTCACGCCCCTTGGTGGAATAGAAAGGTTCAAAAATCCGGTCCATCACGCCGGGCGGGATGCCGCTGCCGCTGTCACGCACGGTCAGGCGGCCGTAGCGCCGCCCTGCCACCGGCTCGCCCACCAGACGCTCGGAAGGCGTGCTGGAGAATCGCCCGAAGCGTTCGATCTCTTCCTGTGGCGCAATGCCGGCTTCGACCTCGACCACGCCGCTGCCGCCATCCAGCGCGTCGCGCCCATTGGTGATCAGGTTGGTGATCATCTGGCCGATCTGCACCTCATTGCCGCAGACCCAAAGCGCGGTCGCGGGCACTTCGACCTCCAGCAGGGCGCCGGGATACATGCTGGGCGCGACCAGTTCGCGGCTGGTCTCCACCGCGCGAACAAGATTGGCCACACCTTGAATGGCCGCGCGGGTTTCGGCAAAGGCCATGATCTGGTCGACCATTTCCTCGCCCCGTTTCGCGGCCATCAGGATGCGCTGGGCGAATTCGCGGTTCTGCGAATCCATGGCCGTGTCCTGGGCGATGAAGCTGGCAAATCCCGTGATGGCGCCTAGGATATTGTTGAAGTCGTGCGCGACGCCGCTGGCCAACTGCCCGATCGCTTCCGTCTTGGCGGCCTGCTGCAGCCGGTTCTCCAGCCGCAGCTTTTCGGCTTCGGCGATATTGCGGTCGGTGACGTCGATCAAGCGCGAGATCAATCCTCCGCCCGGCAGCCGGTTGCGGTAGACTTCTAGATCGCGGAGCCCGAACCGGATCGCGTACCGGTCCTGGTCGTCGTCGAGCGGGGTATCCGGTTTGGGAAATTCAAGCCCGGCTGCGGTTTGCCGCGCGAGGAGGCGGGCAGTCTGGTTGGCATATTGAATCACCCCGTCCGCATCCTCGGTATAGATTCCGTCGCCGGTCAGCTCCAGCGCGGCCAGTGTGTCGGCATTTTTCTGCCCGGAAAGCAGCAGCGCCGCCAGATTGGCCACGGCGCGGGCAAATGCGATTTCCTCTTCGTCCCAGCGATAGGGATCGCTCCTGCCGAAAACGATCGTCCCTTGCTTTGGCGCACCCAGGAAGATTTCCGCGGAAAGCGTGGCCCGCAGGCCATAGGCACGGGTCAGGCGCCGACCTTGTGTCGCGAGTTGGGCTTCCTCGACGTCTGCGATCGCGACCGTGAATTCGCGTTGCAGCCTTTCCCTGTGACTGGGATCGGCGTCGATGATCGTTCCGGGGCCCGGCAAATCCGGATTGGGTGTCTTGTGCCAGGCCTGTGCAACCGTCGCGGTATGCCCGCCCTCATCACGCAGACCGACGATGGCGAAGGTACAATCGAGCGCTTGCGCGGCGGTGCGGCAGATGAACGCCAGCCGCTCATCCAGACTGATATCGGTCAAAAGGCATTCGCGTACCATGTTGGCGAGCGCAGCCTTGTGACGATGCAGGCTGGCTTCCCGGCTCTGCATGCTGCTTTGCAGTTCCATGCGGCTTTTCATCAGCAGCGCCACAACCCAGATCGAGGCCATGGCGAAGGCGCGGTTGGCCCACATGCCGCCAACCGAAATGCCTTCGTCTGGCACCAGGGCGGCGCCCAGCAAGGTCATGACGGTGGTCAGCGCTGCGGAGGCAATCAGCGCGCGCGTGCCGAAACGGCTGGTCAGGGCGACGACGGCGGAATAGCCAACGCCATCCAGAACGCCGCGCGGGTTTGTGATGTCGATGATGAAAAGCGCGCCGCCGGAAAGGACGATGCCTGCGGCCATGGCCGCATCGCCCAGCCGCTGCATGGTCAGGTAGGAGCGCCGTTTTGCAGACGCGGTCCCGGATGTCACCCCTTATTGTCCCGCCCTTTTTGCGAAAGCTATCACACCGCGGTCTGGATGGCACGCGCGCCGTTGCCCAGGATGTGCTCCAGGTCCGACAGGAAGGTGGCGATGTTGACAGGTGCGGTATGGGCGCTCGCCGCGCCTGACAGGACGGCATAGCGCAGATAGGCCCGGCTCATCGGGTCGCGCTCCTCGGCCAGCGCCATAATGGGCAGCGCCGGATAAAGACCGCGCACGCCGCGTATCAGCTCCAGACCGTCGCGGTTGGGCATCATCATGCCTGTGATCACCAGATCGGGGCGTTCCGAGGCCAGATACCGCATCGCCGTGTCGCCATCATCGCACCAGACGATACGCCTGCCTTGCCGGAGCAGGGCCACAACCAGGAATTGGCGCACCGCGCGCTGGTGGCAGGCAAACAGGATGACGCGCCGGTGATCGGCACGGCTGTCCCGGGAGATCAGCCGCAGGTCGCATCTCGCGGCCGACGGACGGCAGATGGTGGCCGGCGCGGATTTGATAACGCGAAGCCTGGATTTCCTTGATTGGATGTCGGGCATGATCAGCCGTTGAGAACCGACAGCATCGGCGCGTCATCCTCCGCGGTCGCCTGCATATGCTCGATGCCCTGACGCATGTCGGACATGATAAAAGCGGCTCGGCGGCCCACGCCGCCCGAACTGCTAGGAAACTGGTCGGTCCAGGCGCTCATCTTGACGCTCATGGCGCACAGAGCGCCGCCGATCGAGGTGTGATAGTGGGAAACCAGCGCCTCGATCTTCTTGAACTTCTCGGCCGTGAGGTCGCGCCACATGTCGTTGGTGCTGCGTTCGAAGCTTTCGATCTTGCCGGTGATGCTGGACAGCCGGCCATTGATGGTGGCTTCGATCATGTCAATCATGCCCATCAAACCCTTGTCCTGCAAAAGCTGGCGGTTGGTTCGTATCATGGCAATGCCGTCCATGAAGCTCTGGACCTGCGGCAGGATCTGGTCCAGGCACTGGCGGTAGTAGGACAGCGACATGAAGATGTCGCCATAATCTTCCAGGAATTTGGGAATGGATTCGATCGGGATGCCCAGCCGGTCCGCCATCGTCGACAGCCGGGTGCGCACGGCTTCGGCATTTTCGGCCCTGAACAGCCCGAGAATATCGCGGAAATTCGTTGCTCCGGTGTCCCGGCCGAAGATTTCCGCCACCAGCGGACGGGTGAAGTGCGACATGTAGCTGCTGAGCGACGCGATCTTGGCCGGCGACAGCGTGAGTGCGGAATTGTCGGTAAGGGTGATCCGCTTTTCCCTGAGCAGGATGCGCAGGCTGTAGACATCGAAGCTGGGCAGATCGGCGACTGTCTGCAGCAGCACGACATCGGGATGGGGCGGGCTTTGCTCCAGCGCCAGGAACTTGGCGACACCGCGCACATCCAGCTGGCCGCGACCGCAACCCACGCCGCTGAAGAACTCGATCGTCGAATTCGATGCGCGAGTTCTTCACCATGCGCGCACGCCGGAAGATCTGGGTTTGCACCGGCAGGATCGAGATCGGCAGGGTGTGAAGCGAGTCCCGGTCGTGATCGGAGAGCTCTTCGCTCTCCACCGGTGGGGCTTGCGGCTTTGCGGCAAGTGTCATGGCTTTAGTTCAGCGTTTCGAACAGCGCGTCGATGTCGCTCTGGCTGCTGGCATTCTTGTTCAGCTGCGGCCCGTTCAGCAGCGCCTGGTCGCCCTCAGGCGCCTTGGCAGTGCCGCCGCCCGTGGCGGGGCCAAAGGCGTCCGCAAGCGATGCAAGCTTGGTCTCCAGCGACTGGAGTACGCGCACGACCTTGGTGATGCGCTGTCCGGTAATGTCCTGAAAAGAGCTCGCCTCGTATATCTTGGTCACCGCGTCCATCAGGGCGGTGCTGGCGGCGGGGTCCACGGTCGCGGCGACTTTTTCCACCATCTCCGCCGCATCCATGATCTCGTTGGCGGCGCGCGCGGTTTCGGTGACGATCTCTTCCAGCTCGTCCGCGGTATTGCCGAAAAGCTGCTGATTGCCGCCGTCCTGCCTGAGCGCGCCGATTTCGCTGCGCGTCAGGCGGATGTGATCCGACAGATATTGCAGCACGCTGAGCAGCGTGTCCTTGTGCGGGGACTGAAGCGTCTGCAGCTGGTGGATCACGCGATCCAGGAAGCCGTGGGCGTCCAGCAGGCGCGACGTATTGTCGATCTTGGATTCCATGGCGTCCCTCACGCCATCACGCCACAGACGCTGGCGATCTTGGCGCGCAGCGTATCGGCATTGAACGGCTTGACGATATAGTTCGAGACACCGGCCTGCTTGGCGGCGATGACATTCTCGGTCTTGCTCTCCGCCGTCACCATGATGAAGGGGATGTGCTTGAGGCGCGCGTCTGCGCGCACCCGGCGCAGCAGGTCCAGACCCGTCACCGGCACCATGTTCCAGTCGGAAATGACCAGGTCCGGCGGCGCCTTCTGTATCAGCTGGAAGGCGGTGTCGCCGTCATTGGCTTCTTCGACGTTCATGATCTCGAGCTGGCGCAGCAGGTTGCGCAGGATGCGCAGCATGGTGGTGTAGTCGTCCACGATGACGACGCGCATGTTCTTGTTCAGGTTCATCTTGCTCTCCTATGAAGCGGCCGAAAGCGGCAAAGTCGGGGAAAAAGGGGATTTGGATGGTTTGGCGTGGCTGTAGACGCCCTTGAGACCGGGCACGCCGGCCAGGCCGTCGCAAAGGCCAAAGACGCTTTCGGCGCCGCCCAGCATCACGGCGCCATCGGGCGCGATGCGCCGGGTGATGCCGTTCAGAATGCGTGTCTTGGTCGGCTGGTCGAAATAGATCAGCACATTGCGGCACAGAACGATGTCGAACTGGCCCAGCACCGCGAAGTCTTCCAGCAGGTTCAGTGGCCGGAAGTTCACGGTCTGGCGCAACTCGCGCTTGATCTGCCAGTTGGGTTCGATCTGGTCGAAATGCCGGATCAGCATCTGGATCGGCAGGCCGCGTTGGACCTCAAAGGTCGAATAGATTCCTTCGCGGGCGCGGTCCAGCACCGTGGGCGACAGGTCGGTGGCGACGATCTCGACCCGCCAGCCCGCCAGAATGGGGAAGTGGTCTTTCATCATCATGGCCAGCGAATAGGGTTCCTGGCCGGTGGAGCAGGCAGCACTCCATATCCGCAGGGATCGCGTGGCGGCGCGACGATCGATGAGGCCGGGGATGATCGACTGGCGCAGGGTGTCGAAGGGATGGTTGTCGCGGAAGAACGAGGTTTCGTTGGTGGTCATGGCGTCCACCACCTTGTCCTTCACGGCGCTGGCGCCGGGCTGGCGCAGCTGCTCGGCCAGGGCCGGCAGGCCCGCGATCTTGTGATCGCGCAGGATCGCCGCCAGCCGGGTTTCCAGCAGGTAGGTTTTGTCCTGGCCGATGATCAGCCCCGAGCGGGCCTTGAGAAAGGCCGCGATGATGGCGAATTCCGCGCTTGTCATGCCGCAACCTTCTCGAACAGCGAGACCAGATGGCCTGCGATTTTTGGCAGCGGCAGAATGGCCGAGCAGATTCCCGCCTGTGCCACCGCGCCCGGCATGCCCCAGACCACGCTGGTGGCTTCATCCTGGGCGATCACGGGTGCGCCGGTCGCGGCGATGGCTTTGGCGCCGCCGCAGCCGTCGGCACCCATTCCGGTCAGCATGACGGCACAGCTTTCCGCGCCAAACAGCTGGGCCACGCTGTGAAACAGCGGGTCGACCGAGGGCCGGCAGAAATTCTGCGCTGGTGTCTGCGATAGCTTGGCGGCGAATCCCGCGCCGGCGCGCACGATCTCGAAATGGTAGTCGCCCGGCGCCAGATAGATGCGGCCCGGCTTTATCTCCATGCCGTTGGCGGCTTCGGTGCAGGGCCGTCCGCTGGCGCGATCGATATGCTGGGCCAGAACGGTGGTGAAGGTCGCCGGCATGTGCTGGGCGATGACGATGGGGCAGCTCACGCTTGGCGAAAGCGAACTCAGCAGTGTGAGTAGCGCCTGTGGGCCGCCGGTCGAACTGCCAATGGCGATGATGCGGGGCGGGCGCAGCATCCCGCCACGCGTGGCGACTTGGGGGGGCACTGGCGGGCGGGATGATGCGTCCGGTGCGCGCATGGGCCGTTTGGGCTGGCCCAATGCGATCACTTTCTGGATCAGGTCGCGGTGGAATTCTTCGCTGGCGTTCAGCCGGTCGGTGGTGGGCTTGGCGATATAGTCGGCCGCGCCCAGCGCCATGGCGCGCAGGCTGATCGCGGCGTTGCGCTGGGTCAGGGTGGATGCCATGACGATGCGCGCGCCCGGATTGGCGCGTTGCAGCTTGGGCAGGGCTGTCAGCCCGTCCATCACCGGCATCTCGATGTCCAGGATGATGACATCCAGGACGCGCTTGCCGGCCTGAACCACGGCCATCTCGCCATTGCTGCAGGAGGCCACGACCTCGATGCGGGGATCGGCATTGAGGGTGCGGGTGATCAGACCGCGCACGATGGCGGAATCATCCACCACCATGACGCTGATGGGCGTGGCAGCGGTCTCGCTCATGTGCGTTCCAGCAGGCCGACCTGGGCCAGCTTGTCCAGCAGCACGTCGCAGTCATAGGGCTTCATGATGTATTCGTCGGCGCCCGATTCCAGCGCCTCGCAAATCTTGCCCATGCCACTTTCGGTGGTGCACATCACCACGATCGGGCGCGGCGCCAGATCCATGGCGCGCAACGCGCGCAGGCAGCTGATGCCGTCCATCTCCGGCATGTTCCAGTCCAGTAGGACGAAATCCGGCACCGTGGTGCGGCAGAATTCCACCGCCGCCAGGCCGTGCTCGGCTTCCGCCGTGCGAAGGCCAAGCCCCACCAGAATGTCTTTCGCCATGCGGCGGATGACGCGAGAATCGTCCACAATCAGGCAAAGCGGACGCGTGCTCATGAGGCCCTCCGGAGTTCGTAATGCGCCTGGTTGCGCGCCGAAGCCTGGCGCACTGCGCGGGTCAGGTTTTCGGGCAGATGGGCCTGGTCGGACTTGGCGACATACTCGTCAAAGCCCGCCTGGTGGCCTGCCTGCACATCTTCTTGCGCCGCGTGGGAGGAGAGCGCGATCAGCGGCACCTGGCTCCAGCGCGGATCGTTGCGGATGGCACCGGCAAGCGCCAAGCCGTCCATGTTGGGCATTTCGATGTCGCTGATGATGACGTCGAACTGATGGCCGTGTTCGCGCAGCTGCAGCGCCTCCAGGCCGTCGGCGGCGACGGTGACTTTCCAGTTCGCGGACGCCAGCAGCGGCGCGACCAGGTTGCGGAAGAACGGGCTGTCATCGACCAGCAACGCCTGGCGCGCGGGTTTGTGCAGCGCGCTGATCTCGAACCAGTCCGTGAAGGCCTGGGTGAGGAAATGGCTGATGTCAACCACATCGACGGCCTTGCCGGAGATGATGGCACTGCCCAGAAGACCGGGGCGTTCCGAAGACAGCTCGATCGCCATGCGATCGCGCACGATGTCGACGACTTCGTCCACGACCAGGCCCATGCTGCGGCCATTGTCGCTGAACACCAGGGTTTCCTGTTTGCCGCTTTCCTTCCAGTGATGCGCGTCGCTGAAAGGCACCAGCGGCACCAGATGCTGGCGATACTGCACGACATGACGGCCGCCGACATTCTCGATGCTGGCCGCATCTAGGCTTTCGATGCGCGCAACCAGTTCCAGCGGAATGGCCTTGAGCTCGCCGCCAAAGGTGCGGAACAGAAGGAAAGACGTCATGTCTCCATTCTGGCCGTCTGCCTGACCCGCCTTGCCGTGGCCGGCTTCCGCGTCCGTTGCGATCTGGCCGGCGGCGCCCGAAAGGCCGTTGGGGTCCAGGATCATGATGACGCTGCCGTCGCCCAGGATGGTGTTGCCGACATAAAAGCGGGTGCCACGCAGAATGGGCGCGACCGGCTTGACCACGATTTCTTCGGTGTCGAACACCCGGTCCACGATGATGCCGAAGGTCTGGGCGCCAACCTGGGCCACGATCACAAAGCGGTCGTTGCTGGCGCCGCCGGGCGTCATCCCCAACACGCCGCGCAATGACACCAGCGGCAGCAGGCGGTCGCGCAGACGCAGCACCGGCGAGGTGTTGATGGTCTCGATGCGTGCTTCCGAGCGGTCGGAGACGCCCACCAGTTCCACCACATTCAGCTGCGGGATGGCGAAGCGTTGCTGCGCCGCCTCCACGATCAGGGCGGACACGATCGCCAGGGTCAGCGGGATCTTGATCAGGAAGGTGGTTCCGCGTCCGGCCACCGACGACAGTTCGATGGTGCCGCCAATGCGCTCGATATTGGTGCGCACCACGTCCATGCCGACGCCGCGGCCCGACACGCTGGTCACCTTTTCCGCCGTCGAGAAACCGGGCCGGAAGATGAACTGCAGGATCTGCTGCTCGCTCATGGTGGCGATGGCCGCCTCGGTGGTCAGCCCGTTGGTGACGGCCTTCTGGCGGATGCGTTCCAGGTCCAGGCCTTTGCCATCATCGGCAATGCGGATGAAGATATGGCCGCTCTCGTGATAGGCATCGAGCGCGATGGTGCCGGTTTCCGGCTTGCCGGCAGCCAGGCGTTGCGCGCCATCCTCGATGCCGTGATCGGCGGAATTGCGCACCATGTGGGTGAGCGGGTCCTTGATCATTTCCAGCACCTGGCGGTCGAGCTCGGTCTCCGCGCCCTGCATGGTCAGTTCGATCTTCTTGCCGGTGGCCACCGTCAAATCGCGCACGATGCGCGGCAGCTTGTTCCAGGCATTGCCGATGGGCTGCATGCGCATGCGCGTCACCCCATCCTGCAGGTCGGAGGTGATGTGGCTGAGACGCTGCAACGGCACCTTGAACTCATTGTCCTTCTGGCCGCGTTGCATTTGCAGCAGCTGGTTGCGGGTGAGCACCAGCTCGCTGATCAGGGTCATCAGATTTTCGATGACATCCACATTGACGCGGATCGACGAGGCCGCCGTGGCGGATTCCTTGGTCTCGCTTTCGCGTGGCGCAGCTTGGGCGGCGGGTATCTGTTCCACCACCGGGGCTGCGGCCGGGACCGGCTGCGGCGCGGGAATAATTGCCGGGAGCGGCGCGATGACACTTTCCAGATTTAGGGCTTCGGCAACTTCGGCCAGCAGTTCGGCGGCGACCGGAAAGCCGCCTTCGCCCAGGCTGGGCATGATGAGGTCTGCGGGCGGCAGCGCGACGGGCGCCGGCGTGTCGCCGGCCAGGGCATTGATCTCGCCGATCAGGCTTTCATCGCTGCCTGCCGGTTCGGCGCCGGTCACTTCCATCTCCGACAGCAGGCTGCGGATCTGGTCGATGGCCTTGAGGATCAGGGTCACTGCGCGCGGCGTCACGTCCAGCTCACCGTCGCGGAATTTGCCCAGAATATTTTCGCCTGCATGGGCCACGGCGCCCAGCCTGGGCAATCCCAGGAAGCCGCAGGTGCCCTTGATGGTGTGCATCAGGCGGAAAATGTTGGACAGGATGGTGACGTCGGAGGTTTCGCGCTCGAAACGCACCAGCTCCACGTCCAGTACGGCAAGGCTTTCGGCCGTTTCGGCCAGGAATTCCTGAAGCAGATCGTCCATGGTCGTACTCCCAGAGTCAGGCTTCGGTTTCGATCGCCAGCAGGCGATCCACATGCAGCGCGACCAGAAGGCCCTGGTCGGTGCGATAAACGGCGTCGGCCATGTTGCGCCACACCGCGTCCAGCGTTGCCGGATTTCCCTCGCGCAGGTTTCGCGGCAGGGTCACCACATCGCCAACCGTGTCCACAAACAGTGTGTAGGACTCGCCATGGCTCTCCACCGTCACGCACATTCCCGTCTTGCCGGCTTCGGCCTTGGGCAGGGAAAGATGGGTGCGCATGTCGATCACGGTGACGATGCGGCCACGCAGGTTGATCAGGCCGCGCACTTCCGGCGGCCCGCCCGGCACGGGCGCGATGTCGTCGGGGATCAGAATGTCCTGGACCCTTGTCACCGGCACGCCGAACAGCTGGCCGGCGACAGTGAAGGTCACAAAGGCATTCGCATCGTCTTCGCTGCGGCTTGCCGGAGAAGCAAGGGTCTCGGTGCTCATGACTGTCTCACTTGATGTGAAAGGGGGAAGGAACAAACCAGGAGCTGTCCTGCCTGGCGGGGGTGGGGAAGCTGGGTAGACGCTTCGCCGGAATGTTCCTTCCCCGGACCTCGCCCGGATGAAGTTGCCCTTAGGCGGCCTTCACCTGGGTGAGGAAGTTCTGGACCAGGCTGCGCATGTCGCCCGACTGCTGGGACAGCATGCGCGCGGAGGCCAGGACCTGGTTGGCGACCGCGCCCGTGGAGTTGGCCGCTTCGGTGACGCCACCGATATTGGCCGACACTTCCTGGGTGCCTTTCGCGGCTTCTTCCACATTGCGGGCGATTTCCTGGGTGGCAGCACCCTGTTCCTCGACAGCCGCGGCGATGGTGGTCGCGATCTGATCGATCTCGCCGATGGTCTTGCCGATCGAGGCGATCGCGTTGACCGCGTTCTGGGTCGCACCCTGCACGCTGGTGATCTGGGTGCCGATCTCCTCGGTGGCCTTGGAGGTCTGGGTGGCCAGGTTCTTCACCTCGGCGGCGACGACCGCGAAGCCCTTGCCGGCTTCGCCGGCGCGGGCCGCTTCGATGGTGGCGTTGAGCGCCAAGAGGTTGGTCTGGTCCGCGATGTCATTGATCAGCGCCACGATCTCGCCGATCTTCTGCGAGGCGTTGAGCAGCCCCTGCACCATTTCATTCGCCTTGGCGGCTTCGGTCACCGCAGTGGCGGCGATCTGGCTGGAATGGCTGACCTGGCGGCCGATCTCGGCGATGGAGGAGGACAGTTCTTCCGCGGCCGAAGCGACGGTCTGAACATTGGCCGCGCCCTGCTCGGAGGCCGCTGCAACGGCGCTGGCCTGCTTGGTGGCTTCTTCGGCAGTGGCGCTCATCGCCTGGGCCGAGGATTCCATCTGGCTGGCCTGGCCGGCGACGCCCTGAACCACGGTCTGGACCTTTTCGTCGAAGTCGCTGGTCAGCTTGTCGACCAGGGCGGCGCGGGTGGCCGCCACGCGCTGGGCCTCTTCCTGCTGCGCCTTCAGGCGGTCGGTCTCGATCATGCTGTTCTTGAAGACCAGCACGGCATTGGCCATCTGGCCGATTTCGTCCTTGCGGTCGGCGCCGTCGATCTGGGTGTTGAGGTCGTGCTGCGCCAGCCGGCCCATTGCGCCGGTCATGGCGCGGATCGGCGTGGAGACGCCCGAAACGATCAGCCAGCCCATCGCCACGCACAGCGCAGCGGCAATACCGAGCGCCGTCATGATCAGAATGCGCGCGCTGGAATAGGCTTGGGCGCCGTCCTGAGTCGCTTTCTGGCCCATGCGAAGCTGATAGGCTTCGTCGGCCTGCAGGTCCGCCCAGAACTTGTTGTAGAGCGTACGCATCTCGCCGGTGTAGTAGGCGGAGGCTTCCGCGGTCTTGCTGGCATTGGCCAGGGTCATGAACTTGTCGTTCATGGCGACATAGTCGGTCAGTTCGCCATGGAACTTGTCGGCGATACCGCGCTCATAGCCAGGATCGATGGTTGGAGAATAAGTGGCCCAGCCCCTTTCCGTGCCGCTCAGGGTGGAGGTCATCGACTGAAGGCTGGTGGCCTTTGTCGCGGCATCGGTCACCAGAAGGTAGGACGCCTGCAGCTGGCGGTAGCGCATGGCATTGGACGCGACGTCGGACAGGCCGTTGGATGCGACAAGATAGTTGTCGGACACCGTGATGGCGCCGTCATTCACGATGGACAGCCGGGTGATCGAAAAGACCCCCAGCACGACGGTGACGGCAAGGACCGCGGCAAACGCCGTCATGACCTTGCTGCGGATCGACAAATTCTGGAACCAGCTCATTTTTTCTCCTCCAATGCAGCCTTGGTGGAGAAGCAATAGGGGCCGCCCTTGATCGCAGTCTTTCGGGCTCGCCTCGGAATGTGTCGGCTTGTGTCGGCGTCCGGGCGAGGGGCGGCTTTTTAGGTCTTTTGTAACGAATTGGGACTATTTCAGGATGTATTAACCAAACCGGATTTGGGTGCCGAAATGACCAAACATGTCACCATCGTCGAGGATGATCCCGACGTGCGCGCGGTTCTGGCACGCAGCCTGGGTGCCGAAGGTTATCGCGTCACCGCGCTGGAAAGCGGGGTCGGCATTGAAGATGTGATGTCATCGAGCCAGGTCGATCTGGTCATTCTGGACGTCGGCCTTCCCGACGTGGACGGGCTGACCATCACCCAGCAGATCCGCCGCTACTCCGATGTCGCCATCATCATTGTCAGCGGCCGCGGCGACCTGGCCGACCGGGTGGTCGGGCTGGAAATCGGCGCCGATGATTATATCACCAAGCCGTTCGAGCCCCGCGAAATCCAGGCCCGGGTGCGCAGCGTCCTGCGCCGTGGCCGGCGTCAGGCCGAAGGCGAAGTGGAAAGCGGCGACCGGCATCAGCGCTATGGCTTCGGCAGCTGGATGCTGGATGCCACCGCCCAATCGCTGCAGGATGCCGATGGCCGGCCGATCGGGCTGACCAGTGGCGAATTCAAGCTGCTGGAAACCATGGTGACGCGGGCCAACCGGGTGTTGACCCGCGACCAGCTGATGGACGCCTGCTACGGCAACAATTCGCCCGCATTTGACCGCAGCATCGATGTCTGCATCGGGCGCCTGCGCAAGAAACTGCAGGACGATCCGCGCAATCCGGTCATCATCCGCACGGTGCGCAATGGCGGCTATATGTTTGCCGCTCGGGTGACGAAGCACTGACACGCTGTCGCCTGTGCGGCGGCGTTGTGTCCTTCGTCAAAGCGTCCTAACGTTCGCCGCGATCACACATGGACCGGAGGCGGCGCGGCATGCGGATTCTTCTCGCAGTTGCGATACTGTGCGGACTGGCGGGCAGAGCAATTGCGGCGCAAAACGCGGTCGTGCCCGGCGATTTCATCATCGAACGGCCCACGCTTCTGTCACTGGGCTTTGAATGGAAGATCAGCGGCGACGAAAACCGCAATGCCGCCGTGGCGGTGACCTATCGCAAGACGGGCGAAAGCAAATGGCGGACGGCGCTGCCGCTGTTTCGCATTGGGCGGGGAATTCATCGCCGGACCCAAGCCGGAATTCGGCGGTCTCAACTATTACAATTATACCGTACCGCCGGGCTTTGCCGGCAGTGTGCTGAACCTTCAACCCGATACGGAATACGAAGTCCATTTCGCGATGCGCGATCCGGACGGTGTCACCGGTGACGCGGAGAAGACCGTCACCGTGCGCACCCGCAAGGTGCCCGCGCCGGCCACGGGCGGCCATGTCTATCAGGTCTGGCCCTACAGCCATAAAGGGGCGCTTGGCCCCAATGAATTCATCGGCCTGCTGGCCGCCTATTACATGGGCGCCGATGAAAGCGACCACAACAATGTCTTCCCGCCACGGGTAAGGCCGGGCGACATCATCCTGGTCCATACCGGCGTCTACAAGGATAGCCGATTCATCTATGGCGGTTTTGACAAGAGCATCGAAACCTACGGCACGTCTTTCGACGGCACGTATTATCTGACCGCCAGCGGCACGCCGGACAAGCCGATTGTCATCAAGGCAGCGGGCGACGGTGAAGTCGTGTTCGATGGCGCCGGCAATGACACGCTCTTCAATCTGCTAGCTGCCAGCTACAATTATTTCGATGGCATCACGGTGAAGAACACCAACGTCGGCTTTCTGTTGGGCATCAAGGACATCATCGGCGCCGACGGTTTCACGCTGATCAACAGCCGGGCCATCAATGTCGGGCGGGTGGTGCGCGATGACTGGGCGAAGTCGAAAGACTTTTATATCGCCAACAATGTCTTTCTGGGCCGCCACGATCCCCAGCGCCTGACCAGCTGGATCGGCGCGGATGTATGGGCGAAATATCCCGAATTTCCGGCGCCCATCACCAGCGAATATGCGGTGAAAATCTATGGCCAGGGCCATGTCGTGGCGCACAACTATGTCGCCAATTTCCATGACGCCATCGACGACGCCACTTTCGGCGTACCCAGCGACAAGCCAGGCGAATATGCCGCGTCCGTGGATTTCTATGGCAACGACATGTTCAACATCACCGACAATTGCATCGAGCTGGACGGTGGCGTCCACAATATGCGCGCCTTCGAGAATCGCTGCGCCAACACTGCCCAGCTGGCCTACAGCGTCCAGCCCATTTTCGGCGGGCCGGCCTATATCTATCGCAATATCTCCTACAACAATGTCGCGTCGGGCGCGCTGAAGCTTTTGGACAACCCGGCCGGCATCCTGATCTACAACAATACGTTCGTCGGCAGCGCCGGCTCGCTGGGGCCGGCCTCCAACTTCCATTTCCGCAACAACCTGATTGTGGGCGATGGCTGGAAGCGGCCGATCTTCCAGGTCAAGACGTTCACGCCCTATTCGTCTTCCGACTACAACGGCTTTGGTCCCAATGCCGTGGCGGGCAGTTTCGCCTGGGACGCCCCGCCCTTTGACAGCGCCAACGGTGGCAGGGTTCACAAGGTCTATGACACCCTGGCCGACTATCAGAAAGGCAGTGGCCAGGATGCCCACAGCGTCATGGTGGGGCTGAACGCTTTCGTCCATGTCCAGCCGACCGATGAATCCGACCCGCGCAAGGACTATTTGCCCGAAGAGCTGGACTTCCGCCTCAAGCCCCGTTCCGCCGCCATAGATAAGGGCGTCGAGTTGCCCAACATTACGGACGGGTTCAAGGGCAAGGCGCCGGATCTGGGGGCTTATGAGTTCGGCAGCACGCCGCCGCACTATGGGCCCGAGGTATGGCCGGTTGGCGATCCGCCGTCCCAGTTCCGTTCCGAGACCGGGCCGCCCCACTAGCCGCCGCGAAGGGCAAGAATTGTATTGAGGCGGACGACGCCAGGTGCGTTAATCGCCTGTCCGGACGCTGGCTCTTGGCTGGCGTGGCGGTCAAGCTTGGCCGCCCCGCGATCATACCAAAACAAAACAATGGAGAAACCATTGCGCAAAAGGGAATGGAAAACGGGACTCTCAGCCTTGGCCGCATTGTTGGCCATGACGATTGCCGTCCGTGCGGAGATCGCTGTATCCGCCAATGACGGAAAGCAGATGAAGGCTGGTGATACCGTCACCGGACCCCAGCCGGACAGCATCTCGGTGCTCAATATTTCTGGCGATCAGGTCAAGGTGATCGGCTCGGTTGCCGCGCCGGCGGCCATGATCGGGCCGCCGGCCGCGGTCGCGGTGTCTAAGGATAGCCGCTTCGCCTTGGTCACGGTCTGCCAGAGATTGGACGGCATGAACCTGGTACCGGATGACCTGGTCGAGGTGGTCGATCTCGCCGATCCCACCCATCCCCGCGTGGTGCAGACCGCGCATGCCGGACCGGGCGCCAGTGGCGTGTCAATCAGCCCGGACGGCAAGCTCGCTCTGGTCGCCAACACGGAAGACGATACGATCACGGTGTTTTCGCTTAGTGCGGAGCATCTCACACGGCTCGGCCAGATCCAGCTCGACGCCAAGTCCCGTCCGACCGACGTTGTGTTCATGCCCGATGGCAAGAGCGCCATCGCGGTGGCGCAGACGGCGTCTAAGCTCGTGGTGCTGTCCGTCAACGGCACCGAGGTGAAGAACAGCGGCAGATGGTTTTCGTCCGGCCGCTCACCCTATGGCGCGGTCGTGACCCATGACGGGAAGTACGTCATCAACACCAATGGCGGCGGCGCCAATCTAGCACCCGGCGAAGTCCCGGTGCCACATCGGGGCGGCACGGTCGCGATGACCGATTTCGCCACGGGCAAGACCGTGGCGTCGGTGGTGGTGGGACCGACGCCCGAGCATGTGGTGCTGTCGGCGGATGGCCGCTACATCGCGGTGGTCGTGGCCAATGGCACCGCGTCGGTCCGCTCCGATCCCAAATTCGACAAGGTGCTGGGGCTGCTGAAGGTTTTCGCGGTGGGCGATGGCACCTTGACACTGGTTGCCCAGGCCGACACCGGACACTGGGGGCAGGGCGCGACCATATCCGCGGACAACAAGATCATCCTGCTGCAATGCGCCGCCGAGCGGGAAATCGAAGTGTTTCGTTTCGATGGCCAGACGCTGGTGCAGGACAAGGGCGCCGCCATCGCCATGGGCGCGCGTCCCGGTTCGATTTCCACCGCCTTCAGCCGCTAGCGCATCAGGCTTTTCTGTCGTCCAGCGCCGCGCGCAGCCTTTGGGTTGCCTTTTTCAGCTCCGGCAGATCCATGCTGGCAAAGCCCAGCCGCGCGGCATGAACCGGCCGCGGCAATGTGGTGAAGGCGCTGGCGGGCAGGATGGTGACACCATGGCGGGCGGCGGCTGCCGCCAACTGGTCCAGGTCGCAGTCCTTGAAGCGGACCCAGAAGGCCAGCCCGCCATCCGGCACCGTGAATTCCACCCGGCCCGCGAACAGGCTTTTCAGCAATCCGGCAAAGAAGTCCCGCCGCTCGCCATAAAGCTTCATCACCTTGCGAGTGTGGCGATGCAATTCCCCGGCATCGATCAGTTCAGCGACCGCGCCCTCGGTTGCCGGATCGCCCTGACGATCGATCATCATGATCTCGCTGGCGGCGCGGTCGATAAAGGACTTCGGCCCCACCAGGTAACCCAGGCGTAGGCTGGGGCTGAGGATCTTGGACAGCGAACCGATATAGACCACCTTGCCCGACATATCGGCGCTGGCCAGCGGCAGCATGGGCTGGTGCGCGAAGTGGAATTCGTGATCATAGTCGTCTTCGACGATGGCGAAGCCGAATTGCGCCGCCAGCGACAGCAGGCGCATCCGCCGGTCGGGCTTCATCAGCACGGTGGTGGGGAACTGGTGGTGCGGCGTGACATAAACCGCGCGCACCCGCTTCTTGCGGCAGATCTTTTCCAGCTCGTCCACCTTCATGCCCTGCGCATCCAGCGGCACCGGCACGACCTCGGCGCCGGCATAGCGAAAGGCTTCGCGCGCCGGCGGATAGGACAGATCTTCCATCACCACCGTGTCGCCCGCGCCGGCCAAGATGCGCGCCGCGAGATAAATCGCCATCTGGCTGCCGCGGGTGATGCAGACATTGTCGGGTGTGGTGATGAGGCCGCGATCGATATTGAGCATGTTAGAAATGGCAGCGCGCAACTCGGCGCCGCCGCGCGGATCGCCGTAACCGAGCCTGCCACGGCCCACGCGCTGGCTGAGCGCGTTGCGATAGGCGCGCGCCAACGCATCCACCGGAATCTGCCGCGTATCCGGCGCACCATCATCGAACACCAAAACATTCCTGGCGGGAAGGATCAGCGGAATGTTGGGTGCCGTGCCGACCAGGCGGAAATCCGGGCGTTCCGGGATTTTTCCGCCTCGCCGCGTCTCTTTGCCGCTGACTTCCGGAAGATGCGCCGAGACAAAAGTGCCGCGTGTTTTCTCGCTGGTGACCCAGCCCTGCGCTTCCAGCTCGGCATAGGCCTGAATCACCGTCTTGCGATTGATCTCCAGGCTTTCCGCCAGTTCACGGCTGCCCGGAAGGGCAGTGCCGGGCGCCAGCCGCCCCATTTTAATCTCGTCGATGATGGCGTGCGCGATCTGGAGAAACACCGCGGCCTTGGCGCCCTTGCGCAAGACGATTTTCAAATCCCAGGGGCGAAGCATGCTGGACCATCTCTCATTTACGAACTGGAGGTTCTGACTGGACCAGTGCGAGCATAGCGTATCTGCAATTGCTGCACAGCGGACCTGGGAGGCTCGAAGGAACCAACGGCGCAAGAGGACCAACCTTTTCGAAGGAGTGCGCCACCGTGTCTTCGCCACAGCTGAAAGCGAACTGTCTTTCCTTTACCGAACTTCTGGCCCAGGCGGTGGCGCTGATCTCGCCCACCATGACCGCGGCCCTGATCATTCCCGTGATGTATTCCAACACCGGCGACTGGAGCTGGCTGTCCTATGCCCTGGGCACGGTCATGCTGCTGTTCGTCGCCTACAATTTGAACCAGTTTGCCAAGCGCTCGACCATGTCGGGCTCGATGTATGCCTATATCAGCCGCGGTCTGGGGTTGACCGCGGGCGCGGTCGGCGGCTGGTCGCTGATCTGGGCCTACCTCGGCATTTCCATGGCGGGGGTTACCGGCTTCACCATCTTTGCCGGCAAGCTGCTGGCGATGATGGGAATCACGGCCTCGCCCTATGTCCTGTTCGCGGTCTGCGTTGCCGCTGCCTGGTTCTGCGCCTGGAAGAATGTGCAGCTGTCGGCGGTCATGATGCTGATCTGCGAAGGCGCCTCCATGGCGCTGATCGGGGTCCTGTGCTTCATCGTGCTGGGCCAGCATCATCTGACCGTCGATACCGCGCAGTTCGATGTCGGCAAGCTGCCCTGGTCCAGCGTCGGCCTGGGCGTCGTTGTGGCGATTTTCAGCCTGGTCGGGTTTGAATGCGCCACCGCCTTCGGCGATGAGGCCAAGAATCCGCTCAAATCCATTCCCAAGGCGGTCAGCATGAGCCTGATCATCTCCGGCCTGTTCTTTGTCTTCGTCACCTACGTCATGGTGATGGCGACGCGCGGTTATTCGACCACGCTGGACAAGCTGGATGCGCCGCTCAACACCATGGCCCAGCTGGCGCATGTATCCTACCTGCAGGCGCCGCTGTCGCTGGGGGCGATGATCAGCTTCTTTGCGCTCTGCCTCAGCTGCATCAATGCCGGCGGGCGGGTGATCTATGCCATGGGCCGTCACGGCATCTTCCATGCCTCAACCGCCACGGCGCATTCCACCAACGAAACGCCGCATATCGCGGTCACACTGATGGCGCTGGTCGCCTTCGGCGTGCCGGTTCTGGCCACGCTCAACCATGTCGCCACACTTGATCTGTTCAACTATGTCGGTACCTGCGCCGCCTTCGGCTTCCTGGTTCCGTATGTGCTGATCACGGTCGCGGCCCCGGCCTATCTGAAATCGCTGAGCCAGCTCAAGCCCGTCCATGTTGCCGGCTGCATCGCATCCCTGGTGCTGCTGGCCATCCCCGCGGTGGGTTCGGTCTATCCCGTGCCGCCGGCGCCGGTGATGTACTTCCCGTACCTCTATCTTGCCTACCTTGCGGTGGGGATCCTCTGGATCCTGGCTTTCTACCGGAGCAAGCCGTCTGCGTCTGCCTCGGTCCGCCAGGATCTGCAGCTCGCCCACGACCGCTTCACCGCAGCCGCCGCCGAGTAGTTGCGTGGAGGGAATTGCAGCCCAGCAAGCGTCCGGCGAGCCGTCGCCGGACGCCGTCCCTCCGGGACCGCGGGTTGCGGTCACCTTGTGGGAAGCGGGCCAATGCCGTGCCGTCGAAGCCCATGCGGGCGAAAGCCTGATGGTGGCGCTGAAGCGGGCGGAGCTGGGACTGCTGGCCGTCTGTGGCGGCAAGGGTGCCTGCGGCACATGCCGGGTGGTGGTGGCGCCGCAGTGGTCGGGAAAGCTGGCCGAACCGAACAAGCGTGAACTGCGCCTTCTTACCCATCTCAAGGCTGGTTCGGACGAGCGCCTGTCCTGCCAGATTTTGCTTTCGGGTGCGCTGAACGGCCTGGAAGTCGACGCGTGTGAATAGCCATCAACCAAGGAGAAATGACCATGTCTGCCGTTGCTGAGAAATTTGATGACATCCAGGCTGGCCTGGAGAAAACCGGCGCTGCTTTCACCACCGAAAAGATGCTGGCGGTGCGCGATGTTACCCGGGCGGCTATCCATGAGATCGCCTCGCGCTGCAAGCCCGGCATGGTCGAGGAAGACGCAGTGGACATGGCCAAGGATATCCTGGCCAGCCATGGCATGGTGCAGGGATGGCATGACGTCTATGTCCGCTTCGGCACCAACACGACCAAGACCTTCGGCGCGCCGTCCGAGCCGGGTGTGGTGCTGGGCGCCGATGATCTTTTCCTGATCGATATCGGCCCGGTGTTCGAGAAATGGGAAGGCGATGGCGGCGACACATTCGTCACCGGCTCAAATCCCTCCTACGCGAAATGCGCTGCCGACGCCCGCACGCTGTTTCATATTGTCCGCAAGAAGTGGGAGATGGAAAAGGCGACCGGCATCGTGCTGTACGACTTCGCCACCGCCGAAGCCGCCAAGATGGGCTGGGAGCTCAATCTCGACCTGTCGGGACATCGCATCTCGGACTTCCCCCATACGGCCGTCTATGAGGGGCCGATGAACACGGTGGACTTCACGCCGTCGCCGCTGTTGTGGGTTCTGGAAATCCACATCCGCAGTCCCGACATGACGTTCGGCGCTTTTTATGAAGACATGCTGCTGGACGACAGCTATTTTGCATAAGCAATCGCATATGGCGGATGACCGGACGTACAATGACCAAGACGCTTCTGGCCGTCCGCCATGTTGCTTTCGAGGATCTTGGTGGCTTTGAAGCGCCGCTGAGTGATGCCGGCTATGCCGTGCGCTATGCCGACATGGGCGTGCACGCGATCGCGGATTTTGACGATCCCGACCTGTTGGTGGTGCTGGGCGGCCCGATCGGCGTCTATGAAGACGATCTTTATCCCTGGCTGAAGGACGAGATCGCCACCATCGCGGCCCGGCTGAAGGCGCAAAAGCCGACCTTGGGCATTTGCCTGGGGGCGCAGCTGATGGCGCGGACGCTGGGCGCGCGGGTGTATCCGGGGCCGGCGAAAGAGATTGGCTGGAAATCCGTCAGCTTGGCGGGGGATGGATTGCTGGCCCCGCTGGCGGATCACCCCGTGCTGCACTGGCATGGCGATACCTTCGATCTGCCGGATGGCGCCACACATCTGGCTTCGACCGACATCTGCCGCAATCAGGCCTATTCGCTCGGCCGTCACGGCCTTGCCTTCCAGTTTCATCCCGAAGCGCAGAGCGCGGGATTTGAGCGCTGGCTGATCGGCCATGCCTGCGAAATCGCTGCTACGCCTGGGGTCACGGTCACCGGTCTGAGGGCAGATACGGCGCGGCTGGCGCCGGCCGCAATCGCAAAAGGCCAGCAGGTGCTGCGCAACTGGCTGGCGCAGCTGTAATGGACAGGCTGACCCTATTTGGTCTTTTTGCCGTCAGCGCCATGCTGGTGACCTATGCGCTGGAAAAGCGCAGCCCCTGGTTCATCCTGGGCTTTGCCGTTTCCTGCCTGATGGGATCGGCTTACGGCTTTCTGCAGGGCGCCTGGCCGTTCGGGCTGGTGGAAGCGATCTGGGCCGTTGTCGCCGCCCTGCGATGGAAGCGGGCGCTTTCGGGGTGACCCTGCTTTGGAGGCGCTTTTGCGAGGCTTGCGGGTAAGCTATGGAAGGCGCCGCAAACGCGTCTGGGTCCCGACATATGATCGACTGGCGGTCTCTTTTGCAGCGCAATGCCGCCGATCTGGGGACGCCCGCCCTGATCGTCGATCTGGAGGCGTTTGAGCGCAACGTCCGCAAGATGGCCGATCATTGCCGCGCAAATGGTATCTCGCTTCGGCCTCACGCCAAGACCCATAAATGTGCCGAGATCGCGAGGGCCCAGATCGCCGCCGGCGCCATCGGACAGTGCTGCGCCAGCCTGGATGAAGCTGAGATGCTGGTGCGGGCGGATGTCGCGTCTATCCTGATCACGTCGCCGCTGGTGGCGGAAAGCTCCATCCGGCGTCTGCTGGCACTGAACGTTCTATGCCTTGGCCTGATGGCGGTGGCGGACAATGCGCAAGCCGTCCAGCGTCTGTCGCAGGCCGCGTTCGGCGCCGGCCAGACCTTGAAGCTTTTGGTGGATATCGATATCGGCCATCACCGCACCGGCATTGCGCCGGGAAAACCGGCCTGCACGCTGGCGTCCCAGATATCGCAAAGCCCCAATCTGAAATTTGCCGGCATACAGGGCTATGCCGGTCATCTGATGCATGTGGGCGACCGCGCGGAGCGCCAGACGCGTTCGGTTGCCGCGCTGGGCCAGCTGCGGCTGACCCGTGACATGCTCGCGCGCCTGGGTCTTGCGCCCGGCATTGTCACTGGCGGCGGCACCGGCAGCTTCGACATCGATCCCGCCGAACAGGTGCTGACCGAATTGCAGGCCGGGTCTTACGTTTTCATGGATCGGCAATATAATGATGTCTGGGACGGCGCTCCGCCCTTCGAGACGTCTTTGTTTGTGTTGAGCCGGGTGGTCAGTGCCAATCATCCGGGCATGGCTACGACCGACGCCGGCCTCAAAGCCTTCGCCACCGACGCCGATGCGCCCATGATCGCTTTTGGTCCCGATGCGACTTACTCATTCTTTGGCGACGAATATGGCTGTGTCACCTTGGCGAATGATGGCGCCGTGCAGATCGGAGACGCGGTCGCCTGTATTGTGCCGCATTGCGACCCGACCGTGAATCTCTACGGCCATTATCTGGTGGTGCGCGGCTCCGAATTCGTGGATCGCTGGCCCATCGCCAGCGGCAAATACCGCACATGACCGACAATCTGTTCCAGCGTGTCAGGGCTGGCATCACCGATACAAGCAAGCCCTTCATTCAGCCGCCGGGCGAGCGTGCGCTGAGCTTTGCCGATTGCTTCGGCATGGCGGCCCGCTTTGCCCATGTTCTGGCGCGTCATGGCGTGCAACCCGGCGACCGGGTTGCGGTGCAGGTGGAAAAAAGCCCCAACGCCCTTTGTCTCTATCTGGCCTGTCTGCGCGCCGGCGCGATCTATCTGCCGCTCAACACCGGCTATACGCCAAGCGAGTTGGCGTATTTCGCCGGTGATGCCGAGCCCAAAGTGTTCGTCTGCGCCACCCGCCATCTGGAAAAGATTTCCGCAAGCCTGCCGCCACTGGTTTTCCTGACCCTCGACGATGACGGCGAGGGCGGCTCGCTGGTCCAGGAAGCGGCGGCGATGGCGGGCGATTTTCCCGATGCGGCGGTCACCATGTCCGATCTGGCGTCGATCCTCTACACCTCGGGCACCACCGGGCGGTCAAAGGGCGCGATGCTCACGCACGCCAACCTATATTCCAATGCTGAAAACCTGAAAGACACATGGCGCTTTACGGCGGATGACGTGCTGCTGCACGCGCTTCCGATATTCCATATCCATGGCCTGTTCGTCGCCACCAATGTCACCCTGGTGTCGGGCGCCAGCATGATCCTGCTGCCCAAATTCGATCTCAACACTATTTTCAGCGCCCTGCCGTCGGCCACCGTGATGATGGGAGTTCCGACCTTCTATACGCGTCTGCTGGCCGATCCCCGGCTCGACGCGGACGTCACCCGCAATGTGCGGCTGTTCATTTCCGGATCGGCGCCGTTGCTGGCGGAAACCCATCGCGAATGGCAGGCGCGCACCGGTCACGCCATCCTGGAACGCTATGGCATGACCGAAACCAACATGAACACGTCCAATCCGTACGACGGCGCGCGCCTGCCGGGTTCGGTGGGGCTTCCCTTGCCAGGCGTCGAACTGCGCATTGCCAGCAAGGATGGAGAGGTCCTTGCCGCAAGGCGAGGTCGGCCTGATCGAAGTGCGCGGCCCCAATGTCTTCAAGGGCTATTGGCGCATGCCGGACAAGACCGCGGCGGAGTTTCGCGCCGACGGCTTTTTCATTACCGGTGATCTCGGCCGCATCGACGAGAAGGGCTATGTCCATATCCTGGGCCGCGACAAGGATCTGATCATCAGCGGCGGCTTCAATGTCTATCCCAAGGAAATCGAAAGCCTGATCGATGAACTGCCGGGCGTGATTGAGACGGCGGTGATCGGGCTGCCGCATCGCGACTTTGGCGAAGGCGTGACCGCCTGCATCGTGGCCACGAAGGGTGCCACCCTGACGGAGCGCGATGTGCTGGACGCCCTGGCCGAAAAGCTCGCCAAGTTCAAACACCCCAAGCGGGTGCTCTTTGTCGAGGAGCTGCCGCGCAACACCATGGGCAAGGTGCAGAAAAACCTGCTCCGCGAGACGTTCAGCAAGCTCTACAGCTGAACGCAGGGCTTGTCATTGCCGCCCAACCCGAACAGTCTGTTTGCGAGGGAGGGGCCTGGGCCATGACCATATCCGGTGTTGCGCTGCTGGCGATCTGCACCTTGCTGGGCAGCCTTCTGGGCGACTGGCTCGGCATGGCGCTGGGCGTGAAGGCCAATGTCGGGGGCGTCGGCATCGCCATGATGCTGCTGGTCGGCGGCCGGCTCTGGCTCGCGCGCCGTGGGTTGCTCAGCGACGGCATAAAGCTGGGCGTCGGTTTCTGGGGCGCGCTTTATATTCCCATCGTCATCGCCATGGCGGCACAGCAGAATGTGGTTTCGGCGCTGAAAAGCGGGCCGCTCGTCCTTGTTGCCGCCATCGGCACGCTGATTGTCTGTTTCGCGGCCGTGGCGCTGATCAGCCGGCTGGGCGGTCGGAGCGAAACCATGGACGAGATCGAGGCGCGCGAGAGTGGCGCCCTGGCGCCAGACAGATGAGCGTCATGTCCACCATTTCGCACACGCTCTCCGCCAATGGTCTTCTCACCGCCTTCGCGCTGGTGGGTGCGATCCTGTGGCTTTCCAATCTGATCTCCCGCTATCTGACGTTCGGCCGCATTCATGGCTCCGCCATCGGCATCCTGATCGGGCTGGCATTGGCCTTCTGGGCTGGTCTTGTCACGGGCGGCCAGAAAGGCCTTGCCGATGTGCCGGTACTGGCCGGCATCGGCTTGATGGGCGGCGCCATGCTGCGGGATTTCGCCATTGTCGCCACAGCCTTTGAAGTCGATGTTGCGCAGGTGCGGCGAGCTGGCTTGATCGGTGTCGTCGCCATCGGCCTTGGCACCCTGCTGCCGTTCCTGGTCGGGGTATGCACGGCGTTTGCGTTCGGCTATCGCGATGCGGTGTCGCTGACCACCATTGGCGCGGGCGCCATCACCTATATCGTGGGGCCGGTGACGGGCGCGGCGCTGGGCGCCAGTTCCGCCATCATGGCGCTTTCCATCGCCACCGGCGTGCTGAAAGCGATCCTGGTGATGATCGGAACGCCGCTGGTTGCGCGCGCGATCGGCCTGAACAATCCGCGCAGCGCCATGGTGTTCGGCGGGTTGATGGGCACGGTGAGCGGGGTGTCCGGCGGATTGGCGGCGACCGACCGGCGGCTTGTCCCTTATGGCTCCCTGACGGCGACATTCCACACCGGTGCCGGCTGTCTCTTGGCGCCTTCCATTCTTTATCTCGCCGTGCGCGCGCTCACGCAGAGCTGACTGGAATCGCCGATTAGAATCGCCGGTTAGAATCTAAGACTGATGGTCGCGCCGCCACCCGGTGTCTGGGTGATGCTGACACCCGCGCCATGTACGGTGGCGATCTGGCGCACCAGGGTGAGGCCGACGCCGCTTCCCTGTCGCTTGGTGGTGAAGAAGGGGACGAAAATCTTTTCCCGCTGATCGGGCGCGATGCCGGGGCCGTTGTCGGCCACTGCGATCACGACTTGGCCGCCCGCCTCCAGCGAAGCGCCGCAGCGCGATCCTGCCCGGCTGTCCGTCGCGCAACGCTTCCATGGCGTTGCGCATCAGATTGATCAGCGCCTGATCCAGTAGCTCGATATCCGCGGCCACTTCCAGGGTTTCGGGAATGACTGTGGTCGCCAGCTCGACGTTGCGGGCGGCCAGTTCGCCCGGCCAGAAGACGCTGCAGCCGGGCAAAGACGCGGCGCACCGGCACGACATCGATCTGCACGATCATGCGTTTGGTGATGCGCCGGTGGTTCTGCACGAAATGCAGCAGCCCTTCGCTGCGCCGGGCCATGGTTTCCAGCGCTTCCTGGGCATCGGCCAATTTGGCCCGCGAGGGATCATCGGCCGCAAGCTCGGCCAGGACGTCGGTGACGATATCGCCGGCGGTTGCGGCCAGGGATGAGATCGGCGTCAGCGAATTCATCACTTCATGCGCCATCACGCGGATGACCGTCTGCCAGGCCGCCAGTTCGTGGGCGGTCAGCTCGGTTTCGATATTCTGCAGCGAAATCAGGCGCTGGCGGACCCCACCCAGCACCAGCCCGGTGGCCGCAGCCTTGAGCTGCAATGCGCCGATGGTCCCGCTCCATGCGCACAATCGTGCCTTCACCCGGCTTGAGGCTGCCCAAGGTGGTGGCAAAGGCTTCACCGAACTGCGCCAGCTGGCTCGCATGGGTGCAGCCCGTCTCGAACAGCCGCCGCGCCGCCAGATTCATCAGCTGGACAGCGCCATGTTCATCGACCGCCATCAGCGCCACGGGCATATGGGCGATGAGCGCTTTGCAGATACTGGGCCTGCTCCTCGCGCTGGGCACGGCCGGTGCGAAGCTGATCCAGCACCCGCGTCATGGCCGCGCCCAGCTCGCCAGGGCGCCGTCCTGTGACAGGGCTGAGAAGGCGACGGTGTTGTCGTCAAAGGCGACCGCGTCCAGAAAACGCGCCACTTCGCGTCCCGAACGGGTGGCGAAATGCATCAGCGCCATCACCTGGCCCAGGACGGCGGCGGTGAAAAGCGCCATGGTCACGTACCAGCCGGTGTTGAGGGCGATCCAGGCCAGCGCCGTCAGGGTCATGACCAGCCCAAACAGTCTGATCAGAATGCCGGCCTGAAAGCGGCTATAGCCCATATTTTTCCATCCGCCGGTACAGCGAGGCCCGGGTCAGGCCCAGTGCGTCGGCGGCGCGGCTGACATTGTTCTTGTGCTTTTCCAGCGCCCGCACGATGGCCGCCCGTTCCACCGTGTCCAGGCGGGAGACGTTGACGGCTGGTTCCTGCGGCATTTCGGTTTCGACAAAGGGGAAATCGGCCAGGCCCAGCACGTCGCCTTCACTGAGGATGACGGCGCGTTCCACCGCATGGCGCAGGGCGCGCACATTGCCGGGCCAGGACCAGTCGCTCAGCCGGTCGGTCAGGGCTGCGCTCAGCCGCTTGCCGGGAAGGTTGTATTTCTGGGAATAGTGGGTGGCGTAATGCGCCAGCAGCAAGGCGATATCCTCGCTGCGCTCACGCAGCGGCGGCAGCCGGACCTCAACCGTGTTGATGCGATAGAGCAGGTCCTGGCGGAATAGGCTTTCGTCGGCCAGCTTGTCCTGGGCCAGATTGGTGGCGCAGATCAGCCGCACATCGATGGGCTCCGGCTTTTCCGCGCCCACCGGCACCACTTCGCGCCGCTCCAGCGCGGTCAGCAGCTTGCTTTGCAGATGCAGCGGCACATTGCCGATCTCATCCAGGAACAGGGTGCCGCCGGTGGCGGCGCGGAAGAAGCCGGTGCGGTCCTGCTTGGCGTCAGTGAAGGCGCCGCGGCGATGGCCGAACAGTTCGCTTTCAAACAGCTGCGGCGACAGCGAACCTATGTCCACCCGCAGAAAGACTTCGCTGGCGCGTCCCGACAGGCGGTGGATTTCGCGCGCCACCAGTTCCTTGCCGGTGCCGTTCTCGCCCAGGATCAGCACATTGGCGCCGGTGGGCGCGGTACGGCGGATGGCGCTCGAACACTTTCAGCATGGCCGGCGCGGTGCCGATCATCCCGGATTCCTGGTGGATGGTGGCCGCGGCCAGGCCTTGATTGCGCTGGCGCAGCTCGGCCGTCTCCTCGCGCGAGCGGCGCAGGTTCAGCGCCGCCATCAGGGTCGCCAGCAGGCGCTCATTCTCCCAGGGCTTGGTGACGAAATCGGCCGCGCCCTTTTTCATGGCCTCGACCGCCAGATCCACATCGCTATGGGCGGTGACCATCACCACCACCGCCTGCGGGTCGATGGCCAGAACCTCGGCCAGACGCGCCAGTCCCTCGCTGCCGTCGTCGGCGCCGGGGCTGAAATTCATGTCCAGCAACAGCACGTCGAAACCATGCCGGCGGGCTAGGGCCGCCAGCTGGCCGGGATCGTTCAGGGTCTGTACCGTGGTGAAATGGCGCTTCAGCAGCAGCCGGGCGGCATGGAGAATGTCTTCATTGTCATCCACCACCAGGATGCGGGCGTCGCGGGGAAGGGCCGGTTCGGTCATTGTTCACCAGCGGACAGGTGTCCGGTTTTGTGTACGCCAACGGACAGGCGGCGACGGAATAACTTACCAAGGCATTGAAATCACGTGAGTTAATTTTGGCATGTCCCTTGCCATGCAAGGTACATGACTATGCCACGATCCCTTTCCGACTTCAAACACATGCTGGGCCTGGGCGGCAGCTCTGTCCCGCAAACCTCGGGCACCTCGCTTGACGGCATGGACCGCGCCATCGCCAAGAAGCCCCTCTGGCGCCGCTACGCCATCTTCGCCGCTGTGGCGATCCTGGCCGGCGGCGCCGGCGTGTGGGCGCTCAGGGGCGCGGGCGGCAATGTCTATCGCGTGCCGGTCAACCGGCTGACCATCGGCACGGTCACCCAGGGCCCGTTCGAGGACTACATCGCGGTGCGCGGTGCCGTGGCGCCTTTCCTCACCGATTATCTCACCACCGACCAGGGCGGCACGGTGAAACAAGTGCTGGTCGAAGATGGCGCGATGGTGAAAGCGGGCCAGCCGCTGATCATTCTGTCCAATCCGGCGCTGCAGCTTCAGGTCGCGGCCCAGCAGCTGACCTTTGAAGAGAACCGGTTCAAATACGACCACGACCTGCTGGATATCGAACACCAGATCAGCAAGCTGAAGGGCAATCTGGCGATCGACAAGATCCTGCTGGACGGCAACGCGATTGCGCCCGCCCTGTACAAGCAGGAACAGGAAGAATACGACTATTACGTCAAGCTGCGCGCGGCCACCATCGCGTCGCGCGATGCCGAAACCAAGGTGCGCGCGACCCAGCTGATCGGCGGTGCGGGCGCCGGCGCCCATGCCGATGTCGCCAATGCCGGGCGTCGAGGCTCTGACCATCCGCGCGCCCATGGACGGCCAGCTTACCGCGCTGGATGCCGAAGTCGGCCAGTCCAAGACCCAGGGCGCCACGCTGGGCCAGGTCAATTCCGCCGACCATTTCAAGCTGACTGCCGATGTGGACGAGTTCTATCTGGGCCATGTGATCCTGGGCCAGCAGGCCTTGTTCTCCATCGATGGCCACGACTATCGCGCCAAGGTCGCCAAGGTCTATCCCCAGGTCACCAACGGCACCTTCAAGGTCGATCTGTATTTCGACGGCGTGGCACCCGGCGGCATCCATGTCGGCCAGGCCGTTGACCTGCGGGTCGAGCTGGGCGGCGCGTCACAGGCGGTGATGCTGCCCAACGGTCCGTTCTATCAGGACACCGGCGGCAACTGGGTCTTTGTGGTGGCGCCGGGCGGCGGCGAAGCCGTCCGCCGCACGGTGCGGCTGGGCCGGCGCAATCCCGACTTTGTCGAAGTCGTGGACGGGCTGAAGCCGGGCGAGAAAGCCATCATCTCGGGCTATGAGGCCTTCCAGAAAATGGACCGCATTGAATTTGAAAGCGCCGACAGTTCGGACAACCAATAATCAGAGGGATCAGATGATCACGCTCAAGCACCTTGCCAAGGTCTATCGCACCACCGAAGTCGAAACCACCGCCATCCGCGACATGAATCTGGAGATCCGCGAAGGCGAGTTCGTCGCGGTGATGGGTCCGTCGGGCTGCGGCAAATCCACCTTCCTCAACATCGTGGGCATGCTCGACAGCCCGTCATCGGGCGAATTCTGGTTCGACGGCCACAACATCGCCGGCCACACCGAGTCCGAGCTGTCCGACCTGCGCAAGAACGCGATCGGCTTTGTCTTCCAGAGCTTCAATCTGATCGACGAGCTGAATGTGCTCGAGAATGTCGAACTGGCGCTGCTCTATCACCGTGACGTCGCTGCCTCCGAGCGCAGGAAGCGTGCCGACGAGGCGCTGGAGCGGATGAAGATCGGCCATCGCGCCCGCCACATGCCGTCACAGCTTTCCGGCGGCCAGCAGCAGCGTGTCGCCGTTGCCCGCGCCGTGGTTGCCCGCCCCAAGCTGATCCTGGCGGATGAGCCGACCGGCAACCTGGACACCGTCAATGGCGAGGAAGTGATGCAGCTGCTCACCCAGCTGAATGATGAGGGCACCACCATCGTGATGGTCACCCACTCCCATTCCCATGCCGAATATGCCCACCGCATCGTCAATCTGCTGGACGGTTCGATCGTTACCGAAAGCATCCGCCAGGTTCTGTAAGGAGCCGCCATGTTCCGCAACTATCTCGTCACCGCGCTGCGCAATATCGTCCGCCACCAGCTTTACAGCCTCATCAATATCGCCGGCCTGGCCGTGGGGCTGGCCTGCGCGGTCTTCATCATCCTGTTCATCCGGGACGAGATTGTCCTACGACAAGTGGATTCCGGGCAGCGAAAACCTCTACCGGGTTGAAGCTACGATCAACGATCCGGGCCTGGCACCGATGCCCATATCGGGATCGTCCTATCCCACTGGCGGTGGCCATGCGGGCAGCAAATTCCGGAAGTGACCGGCATCACCCATCTCACCGGTCAGCGGCTGACGGTGATGCTGGGCAACCGCCTGTTCCTGGATCAATTTCATGTCGTGGATCCGAACTTCTTCCAGCTCATCAAGTTGCCGCTGGTGGAAGGCAGTCCGGCAACCGTGTTCTCCCAGGCCGATCTCCGTCGTGCTGTCGCAGACCAGGGCGCGCAAATATTTTGGCGATGCCGAAGCGCTGGGCAAGACCATCACTCTCAGCGAGAACCGCTGCGACGACCTGGGCGCAAACTGCCAAGTCAACCAGTACGCCATGAAGGTCACCGGGGTGATGCGGGACCTGCCGCATAATACTCATATGGATGTGGAAGCTTTTTTTCCGACCACCTCCACTGCCGACCCTATGTCGCAGCCTGAAAAGGGCAGGTGGTTCAACTCCCATGGCTGGGCCTATGCCCGGCTTGCGCCAGGCGCCGATCCGAATGCAGTGATCGAGAAGATGAAGTCCATCACGGACCGTTCGGCCGATCCCAGCGCCATGTCCGCGTCTTCATCTGCGCGGCAGCCGATCTGCTCCATACCCGCCTGGCTCCGTTCCAGGACCTGCATCTGACCACTGACCGCTATGGCAGTATGAAGCCGCCCGGAAGCTGGGCGACAGTTTATGGTTTCGCCATCATCGGCATCCTGATCCAGCTGGTCGCCTGTTTCAATTTCACCAATCTGGCGACGGCACGCGCCACCATGCGGGCACGCGAGGTCGCTTGCGCAAGGTGATGGGAGCGACGCCGGCATCAGCTGGTCATCCAGTTCCTGGGCGAAGTCGCTGCTGATGAGCCTGCTGGCGCTGCTGCTGGCGCTGGCGGTGGTGGAAGTGCTGCTGCCCAGCTTCGACCAGTTCCTCGGCCGGCCGATCAGCTTCAACTATGTCACGGACTGGCCGGTCCTCATGTCCGCGGTCACCATCGCCCTGATCTCGGGCCTTTTGGGTGGCGCTTACCCGGCCTTTGTACTTTCCGGCTTCCGGCCCGGCCGCGATCCTGCGCGCCAACCAGGCCCGGCAGGGCGGCTCCGGCGGCTTGCGCACCGTGCTGGTGGTGCTGCAATTCGCGGTATCCATCGGGCTTGGCATCGCCGCTCTGGTGATCTTCGCCCAGATATCCTTTGCCCGCAACATGGACCTGGGTTTCCGCAAGAGATATCCTGGTGATCATTGGCGCGCGAAGCATGTCGCCGCAGACGCGCGACACCTTCGAGCGCGCCTTGCGCGGCATCACCGGCGTCGTGGCGGTCACCGGCGTCCAGCTATGTTCCCTTTGACGGCAACAACAGCAACACCGATGTGCATGTTTCGGGCAGCACCGCCAATCTCACCATGCGCGTGGTCCAGGAAGATCCGGATTTTCCCCAAACTTATGGCGTGAAGCTACTGGCCGGGCGGCTGCTGAACAGAAATCGCGGCTCGGACGCGACATCGGGCCCCTTCATACCCACCTATAGTGGCAAGTCCTTCAATGTCCTGCTCAATGAAACGGGGGCGAAGTATTTCGGCTTCACGGCGCAGAACGCGGTTGGCAAGCATGTCTTTCTGCACAAGACCGAAGTCACCGTGGCCGGTGTATTGGCGGATTTCAAATGGGGAGGGATGAGCGAGCCAATCAAGCCGACGATGTTCTACAACGACCCTGTTCAAAATGCCGTCATTTCGATCCGGCTGCGCGGCCAGGATACGCCCGATGCGTTGGCCATAATCGACCGCCTCTGGCACCGGTTCGCACCCACGATCGTGATGCAACATCGCCTGCTCAGCGCCGATTTCGACAAACAGTTCCTCAATGACGACCGCCAGGGCGCCATCTTCGGCCTGTTTGTCGGCATCGCCATCTTCATCGCCTGCCTGGGCCTGTTCGGCCTGGCCGCCTTCACCGCCGGCCGCCGCACCAAGGAAATCGGCGTGCGCAAGGTGTTCGGCGCGCGCACCCGCGACGTGATCTTCCTGCTGTTGTGGCAGTTCTCCATTCCGGTTCTGGTGGCCAATGCCATCGCCTGGCCGCTGGCCTGGTTCTATTTGCACAACTGGCTGGAGGGCTATGCTTACCGCATCTCTCTCAATCCCCTTTATTTCCTGATCGTCGGTGGCGGCGCGCTGGTGATTGCCTGGGCCACGATCTTCACCCATGCCCGGCGGGTCGCCGGCGCCAATCCCATCAACGCGCTTCGTTACGAGTAGGGGGAGCCATGTTCCGAAACTATCTCACCATCGCCCTGCGCAATATCGTGCGGCACAAGCTCTACAGCTTCATCAATATCGCGGGCCTGGCGGTGGGCCTGACCTGCGTGATCCTGATCGCGCTTTTTGTCCGCGATGAGCTGTCCTATGACAAATGGATCCCCGGCAGCGACGAGCTCTACCGCGTCGAAGTCACCTATTTTCCGCCGGGCCGTCCGGCCGTGCCGCTGGCCCAGACCGCGATGCCGCTGCCGGCCGCAATGAAAGACCAGATTCCCGAGGTGCGCGCCATGACCCGGCTCGCCCTCGAGAATATGTCGATCACCGTCGGCGACAAGCACTTCTCGGAACGTGTCACCGTGGTGGATCCGAATTTCCTGCAGGTCATTGCTCTGCCGCTGATTTCGGGCGATCCGCGCACCGTGCTGGCGCATCCGGAGTCGGTGGTTCTCACGCAAAGCATGGCGCGGAAATATTTCGGCAACGCCGATCCGATCGGAAAGACAATTTCTCCCCTGAAACCGGCTTGCCTGCCGGGCGCCGCCGCTTGCGACAATTCTACCGTGCCGCTGACGGTGACGGGGGTAATGCGCGATCTTCCCCATAACACCCAGCTCTATGCCGACATGCTGGTGCCCAACACATCCATCGTGGACCGAATCGATCAGGAGGCCAAACACAACTGGCTCAGCAACAATATGACGTTTGGATATGTGGCGCTGGCGCCCGGCGCCGATCCCGCCCAGGTGGTGGCCAAGACCAAGCCGATGATCGACCGCTCCGCCAGCCTGTCGCGATACGTTGACGTCAAGCTGACCGGCAGTCAGATCATGCAGGCGCGGCTGGTGCCCTTCCGCGATGCGCACCTCACCACCGACCAGTATTTCGCGATGAAGCCAGCAGGAAGCTGGACGACCTTATATGGCATGGGTGCAATCGGGCTTTTGATCCTGCTGGTTGCCTGCTTCAATTTCATGAATCTGGCGACAGCGCGGGCCACGATGCGGGCGCGCGAAATCTCCCTGCGCAAATGCGTGGGCGCGACCCGAAGCCAGTTGATGGCCCAGTTTCTGGGCGAGTCCGTATTGATCGCCCTGGTGGCGCTGGTTCTGGCGCTGGCGCTGGTGGAAGTGCTGCTGCCCGTCTATGGCAGCTTCCTGCAGGTGCCGTTGACGCTGAATTATCTGTCCGACTGGCCCATGATGTTGGGCTTTGTCGGCATTGCCATCCTGGCCGGCCTGCTGGGTGGTTTCTATCCCGCGCTGGTGATCTCCGGCTTTCGCCCCGCTGCGGTGCTGCGCGCCAATACTTCCGGCAATCCTGGTTCGGGCACGCTGCGCACGGCCCTGGTGGTGCTGCAGTTTGCGGTCTCTATTGGTCTTGGCATCGCGGCTGTGGTGGTGTTCCAGCAGATTGATTTCGCGCGGCACATGGATCTGGGCTTTCGCCGCGACAATATCGTGATCACCAGTACCAATCGCCTCTCGGCCACAGGCATGAAAGCCTTTACCGAGGCCCTGGCGAGGGGGCCTGGCATCATCGGTGTGGCGCGCTCGAGCCGTACCGCCTTTCAGGGCTTCACGGGAGATGTGCTGCCGGTGCAAAAGCCGGGCGACCCGCAGATGTTTTCACCTTCCGGTTACGCGGTCTCGCCGGATTACTTCCAGCTCTATGGCATCAAGATACTGGCGGGGCGCACCTTGTCGGCCGACCGGGGCGAGGATGTCTTCTTCTATTTCACCAGCGGACCATCCGAAGGTTCGGGCGACCCGGAAAAGAATGAAGGCCATAATGTGATGGTCAATGCCCTGATGGCGCGCACGCTGGGCTACTCGCCGCAGGAAATTATCGGGAAGACCTTCATCTTCAGCAAAGCGCGCATGAGTGTTGTGGGCGTCGCCTCCGACACGTTGACGGAAGGCGCGCGCACCGCCGCGATACCCATGGTCTATGTCTATGCGCCGGACTGGCCGCAGAATATCTCCATCCGCATCGATCCCGCGCGCACGGCCGATGCCATGGTCTACATCGAGCGGACGTTCCATGCGTTTGTCCCCAATATTCCTGTGTCGCACGTCTTTCTGGATGACAGCTTCGAGCGACTTTACAGCACCGACAAGAAGCAGGGCGCGATGTTCGCGGTCTTTGTCGCGATCGCCATCATCATCGCCTGCATGGGCCTGTTCGGGCTGGCCGCGTTCACCGCCAGCCGGCGCACCAAGGAAATCGGTATCCGCAAGGTGTTCGGCGCGCGGGTGCGCGATGTCGTCTTCCTGCTGGTGTGGCAATTCTCCATTCCGGTGCTGGTCGCCAACCTGATCGCCTGGCCGGCCGCCTGGTACTACCTCCATGGCTGGCTGCAGGGCTTTGCCTATCGCATCCCACTCAGTCCGCTCTATTTCGTCGGCGCCGGCGCGGTGGCGCTGGTGATCGCCTGGGCGACGGTGTTCAGCCATGCCCGGCGTGTGGCGGCCTCCAATCCCATCAACGCGCTGCGCTACGAGTAGCCCCATGTTCAGCAATTATCTCACCATCGCGCTTCGCAACATCGTCCGCCACAAGCTCTACAGCTTTATCAATATTGCGGGTCTGGCGGTCGGGCTGGCGAGCGTGATCTTTGTGATCCTGTTTGTGCGCGATGAGCTCAGTTACGATAAATGGATTCCCGGGACACAAAATCTTTATCGGCTTGAGCTGACAGCACGGTGCCCGACCGGGCGCCCATGGAAATGGCCATGATCCCCTATCCCATGCCGCAAGCGATGCTTGAAGAGATTTCGGGCGTCACCGCCATGACACGGTTCTATAGCGAAGCCATGACGATGGTGGTCGGCGACAAGCAATTTGCCGAAAAGGTCAGTGTGGTGGATCCAGGATTCTTCAAGCTGATCCGCCTGCCGCTGATCACCGGCGATCCCGATTCGGTGTTCCGCCAACCGGATTCAGTGGTTCTGTCGCAATCCGCGGCGCGAAAATATTTTGGCGTCGCCAATCCGATCGGCCAGATCATCCTGACCGGACGGGGCGATTGCACAGCCACGGATACGGTGTGTGAGACCGCTACGGTCTCGCTGAAGGTGACCGGTATCATGCGCGATCTGCCGCACAACACCCAACTTACCGGCGACATCTTCTTTCCCAATACCTCAATTGCCGACCGCATGGGACATGATACGAAGCAAGCCTGGTTGAGCAATAATGGCTGGGGCTTTGTCAGTCTGGCGCCGGGGACCGATCCCGCCCATGTGATCGCCAGCATGGCGCCGATGCTGGATCGTACGGTTGCACCTGAACTGAGAAAGTTTGGTATCCCGGGCCGTGGCAGCCAGGTTTATGAAGTTCATCTGACGCGGTTCAACCAGGTCCATCTCGATTCATCGCGCTATTCGCTCAATCTGACGCCACCGGGAAGCTGGACGACGGTTTATGGGGTGATCGCCATCGGCGTTCTGATTCTTTTGGTCGCCTGTTTCAATTTCATGAATCTGGCCACGGCGCGGGCCATGTTGCGGGCTCGCGAGATCGCGCTGCGCAAGACCATGGGAGCCAATCGCCGCCAGCTCATCATCCAGTTCCTGGGTGAGGCGGTGCTGTTGGCGCTTCTGGCGCTGGTTCTGGCTTTCGCCATTGCCGAGATGCTGCTGCCGATATTCGACAAATTCCTGCAGCGTCCCATTGGCTTTCACTATGCCAGCGACTGGCCATTGCTGCTGGCGCTGGTCGGCGTCGCCGTCGCAGCGGGCATAGTCAGTGGCAGCTATCCGGCGCTGGTCCTTTCAGGCTTCCGGCCTGCTTCTACCTTGCGCACCAACAGCGCCGGTCAGGCCGGCTCAGGCGCCTTGCGCAACATCCTGGTCGTATTGCAGTTCGCAGTCTCCATCGGACTTGGCATCGCGGCCGCCGTGGTCTTCGGCCAGATCAGCTATGCCCGCACCATCGATCTGGGATTTCAACGCGATAATATCGTCGTCATGGGCTCAGGTCGCATGACAACAGAGCAGCGTGATGGGTTCGTTCAGGTTCTGCGCGCCAATCCCGGGGTGATCGGTGTGGGCCTGACAGACCGTACGCCGTTCCAGATAGGCCAAAGCCTTGTGCTGGTGCAGCCTCCGGGGCGAGCCGATACCGTCACGCTCAATGGGGTAAACATCGATCCCGGTTACCCAACGGTCTATAGCATCAAACTGGTTGCGGGCCGTCTTTTGTCGGAAACGCGCGGCGATGACCGGATGAACAGCCAGACGCCGGGCGGCGATCCTTTGAATGAGGGCCGCAATATCCTTCTCAACGTGGCGGGGGCACAGCGCCTGGGGCTCGCGCCACAACAAGCCGTCGGCAAGACTGTATTGTTCAATCACAATCATGTGAAAATCGCAGGCGTGCTGGCCGACGCCAAAGTGAACGGCGCAAGAGAACCTATCAATCCGACCGCTTATACCTACGTTCCCAGAGCTTCGATGGGGTTATCGGTACATCTGCGGCCAGACACAATCCCGCAGACCCTGGCCTTTATCGACAAGACGTGGCGCGCATTCTCGCCGATCGGAGCAATCCAGCGCACCTTCCTGGATGACAGTTTCAACCAGCTCTACCAGGTGGACGAGCGCCAGGGCGAGATGTTTGGCGCCTTTGTGATGGTCGCCATTTTCATCGCCTGCCTGGGTCTGTTCGGGCTGGCCGCTTTCACCGCCGGCCGCCGCACCAAAGAGATCGGCATCCGCAAGGTGTTTGGCGCGCGCACCCGCGATGTCGTCTTCCTGCTGCTTTGGCAGTTCTCCATTCCCGTCCTGATCGCCAATGCCATCGCCTGGCCGGTGGCCTGGTACTATCTGCACGGTTGGCTGCAGGGCTTCGCCTACCGCATCCCACTCAGCCCGGTCTATTTCGTGGGTGCAGGCGCCACCGCTTTGGTCATCGCCTGGGCCACTGTTTTCGTCCATGCCCGCCGGGTGGCGGGCGCCAACCCCATACATGCGCTGCGCTATGAATAAGATACCCGCCTTCCTCGCCTTGCCGCTTGTCGGTGTGTTGCTCGCCGGCTGCTCCACGCCGGTGCCGCAATCTCTGCCGCCCCCGCTGCTGCCAAAGACCTTCACCGGCCCGGCCAGCGATGGCGCGCCGGTCTGGCCCGAGGCCGACTGGTGGAAGGGCTTCCACGACGACGAGCTGGCATCGCTGATTGGCGAGGCCCAGGCCGGCAACAAGGATCTGGCGGTGGCGGCGGCGCATGTGATGGAGGCACAAGCCCAGTCCACCATCGCGCGCTCCGCGCTGTTTCCGCAGGTGAATGGCGGGGCTGGGCACACCAATGCCAGCTGCAGCGGCCAAGCCTGCCAGGACTTCGGCAATCAAAAGGCGTTCAACCTGACTTTCAATGCCAGCTATGAGCTGGATGTCTGGGGCCTGGCGCAAGACAATCTGCGCGCCGCCAACGAGCAGGTGAAGTCCACGCGCTTTACCCAGCAGGCGGTGGCGCTGGCGCTGAACGCCAATGTCGCGGATGTGTATCTGAACATCCTGGCGCTGCGCCAGCGCATCGACATCGACAACCAGTATATCGCCGCCATCCAGAACATATTGACGGTGATCCAGCTCAAGGTGAAAACCGGCTCCATTTCCCATCTCGACCTGGCGCGTGAACAGGCGCAGATGGAAGCGGTCCAGGCGCAATTGCCGTCGCTGCAGACGCAGGAAAAACAGGCGCTTTATACCCTGGCGGTCCTGCTGGGCCGCCCGCCGGAAGGCTTCGACGTCAAGGCGCAAAATCTCGATGCGGTTCAATCGCCACTGGTCGGGGCCGGCCTGCCGTCTGAATTGTTGCTGCGCCGCCCCGATGTGGCCGAGGCCGAAGCCAATCTTGCCAGCGCCCATGCCAATGTGGATGCGGCGCGCGCCGCTTTCCTGCCCCAAATCTCGCTCACCGGCTCGGGCGGTTTTGTCTCGACCGCCATGGGCATGCTGCTGCAGGGTTCCAATTTCGGTTACGCCTATGGCGCAAGCCTGCTGCAGACCATCTTTGACGGCGGCAAGCTGGCCGGCCAGAAGGATTTGGCCGATGCCACCCAGCAGGAATTTGTCGCCCACTATCAGAGCGCGGCGCTGAACGCCTATTCCGACGTCGAAACCGCGCTGATCCAGGTTGCCAATAACCGCAAGTCCGAAGACCATCTGCGCCGCGAAGTCGCAGCCGCGAAGGAAGCCTTCGATATTTCAGAATTGCAGTACCGCCAGGGTGCGGCTGACCTGCTGAACGTTCTGCAGGCGCAGGGGCAATTGTTTGGTGCGGAAGATCAGCTGGCCCAGACCATCCAGGCCAGCCGCCAGGCCTCGGTACATCTCTATGAGGCGTTGGGCGGTGGTTGGGTCGAAAATCCTGACGACCGTACCCAGATGCTTGCGGAGGCATCTGCAGACGCGCCGCAGAAATAGCGGCTATCTCGCCTTCATCAGTGCGCCGACATGGGCTGCGGCAGATCCCGCCAGCGCCTTGAGGTCATAGCCGCCTTCCAGAACCGAAATCAGCCGGCCCTGGGCGTGACGGTGGGCCACCTCGGCCAGGCGCGCGCTCACCCAGCCAAAATCCTCGTCTTCCAGTTCCAGCCCCGCCAGCGGATCGGCCCGGTGGGCGTCGAACCCGGCAGAGACCAGCAACAGCGCCGGCGCAAAGGCGTCCAACGCCGGCAGGATGCGGGCCTCGAAGGCGCGCCGAAAACAGCCGCCTGCCGTGCCCGACCGCAGCGGCACATTCACGATATTGCCGAGGCCGGTTTCCTCAGCCGCGCCGGTGCCGGGATAGAGCGGGTATTGGTGGCTGGAGGCAAAGAACAGGGTGGGGTCCTGCTCCGCCACCGCTTGCGTGCCATTGCCGTGATGCACGTCGAAATCGACAATCGCCACGCGGGTGACGCCGTGCGCGGCCTGGGCATGGCGCGCAGCGATGGCGATGGAATTGAACAGGCAAAAGCCCATCGGCCGATCCGGTTCGGCATGGTGTCCGGGCGGGCGGATGGCGCAGAAAGCATTTTGTGCTTCACCGCGCATGACAGCATCCACGGCCAGGGTCACCGCGCCGACCGCGCGCAACGCCGCCTGGCCGGACCCTGGCGACAATATCGTGTCGGGGTCCAGCGCCGCATGACCGTCGCGCGGCACACGCGCCAGAACCGAAGGTGCGAAAGACGGCCCATGCACGCGGGCAATATCGGCTTCATCGCCCAGCGGCGCGTCCCGCCGCACAAGGCCGGCAAATTGTGGTTCCTTCAGCGCGGCCAGAACAGCCGCCAGCCGCGCCGGGGCTTCGGGATGGCCATGGCCCGGATTGTGATCGGCGCAGGCGGAATGGGTTACAAGCAGGGTCGTCATGGCATGGGCCTGGATTCAGTTCCCCGACAATAAGTTTGCGCCGGCCGAAAGGCGAGTGGCCCGGGCCTGATGGATTGCAACCATTGCCGGGCGGGAACCGCCGCCCTATCGTGCAGGGCGAGAGGTGCCCATGCTTGACCGTCGCGATTTTCTTGCTTGCAGTGCCGCGCTTCTGGCGTGTCCGGGGGCCGCGCTGGCCGCAGGTTCTGGCGGCGATGGCGCGCTGAACACGCTGTTTGACCAGTTCATGAAAGAGAATCTGGACAATTCTCCAATGACGGTCACGTCACTGGGGCTGGATACCGGCGCGCGCGCTTACCAGAAAAGCCAGATCGACGATGCTTCTCTGGCCGGCATCGCCAAAAGCAAGGCGATCACGGCCAGCCAGCTGGTCCGGCTTCAGGGCTTCGACCGCAATTCGCTGACCGCCAAAGGTAAGGTCAGTTATGACGTCGTCATGTATGGGCTTGCGGCCGGCGCCGAGGCCAACAAGCGCTTCGCCTATGGCCCCGGTGGGGCAGGGCAGCCTTATGTGCTGAGCCAGTTGACCGGCAGCTACAGCGAAGGACCGTCCTTCCTCGACACCCAGCACATCATCGCGACGAAGGCCGACGCGGATGCCTATCTCGCGCGGCTGGCCGATTTCGCCGTGACCATGGACCAGGAGGTCGAGGCCACGCGCCATGACATCGCGCTCGGCGTGGTGCCGCCGGATTTCGCCTTGGCCAAAACCCTGTCGCAGATGAAAGACCTGCGCGCACCGGCGCCGGAGAAATCCGGTCTGGTGGAATCGCTGGTGCGCCGCGCCAAAGAAAAGAATATCGCCGGCGACTGGAGCAGCCAGGCCGCGAAGATTCTCCAGGACAAATATTATCCCGCCCTGGATCGCCAGATGGCCCTGGTGCGCGAGATGCAGAAACATGCCACCCATGACGCCGGCGTGTGGCGGCTGCCCGATGGCGCGGCCTATTACAAGGCCTCGCTCAAGAGCTGGGCGACCACCGACAAAAGCCCGGAAGAAATCCACAAACTGGGTTTGGAAGTGGTGGCCGACAGCACGGCCAAGATTGACGCCTTGATGAAGGCACAGGGCATGACCAAAGGCAGCGTGGGCGACCGGTTGCGCGCCATGTTCAAGGATCCGAAATTCCTTTTCCCCAACACCGACGCCGCCAAGGACAAGGTGATCGCCGACCTGAACGCCAAGGTGCACGAAGTGCGCGCCAAATTGCCGGCCTGGTTCGCCACCCTGCCTAAGGCGGATGTCACCATCAAGCGGGTGCCCAAGACCATCGAGGCGGCCCAGCCGCTAGGCTATTACAACCAGCCGTCACTGGATGGAAAGCGGCCGGGCATCTACTGGATCAACCTGCGCGATCCCAGGGAAGTGCCGAGCTGGACGCTTCCCAGTGTCACCTTCCACGAAAGCATTCCCGGCCATCATCTGCAGCTGTCGCTGCAGCAGGAAGCGGGCCTGCCCCTGATCCGCAAGACGGCTTTCTTCTCGGCCTATATCGAAGGCTGGGCGCTTTATGCCGAGCAGCTCGCGGTGGAAATGGGGCTCTATGACCATGACCCGCTGGGTCATATCGGCCAGCTGCATGATGCGATGTGGCGTGGCATCCGTCTGGTGGTGGACAGCGGCATGCATGCGATGAAATGGAGCCGCGAGAAGGCGGTCGGCTATTTCGCGGAGAATGCGGGCGATCCCGAAAGCGCGGTGGCGACCGAAGTCGAGCGCTATTGCGTGTGGCCCGGCCAGGCCTGTTCCTACATGCTGGGCAAGCTGGAATTCCTGGAGCAGCGCGAACGGGCGGAGGCCGCGCTGGGCGCGAAATTCGATATCCGCAAATTCCATGATGGCATGCTTCTGGCGGGCGCGGTGCCGCTGTCGCTGATGCCGGGTCTGGCCGACACGTATATCGCGTCGGCCCGAGGCGGCTGAGCATGAAGGTCGCCGTTCTGGGCAGCGGCGTTATCGGCGTGACCACGGCCTATTATCTGGCGCTGTCGGGCCATGAGGTCGTCGTGGTGGACCGGCAGTCCGGCCCGGCGCTGGAAACCAGCTTCGCCAATGCGGGGGAAATTTCGCCCGGCTATGCCTCGCCCTGGGCCGCGCCTGATATTCCGATGAAAGCGCTGAAATGGCTGTTCATGCGCTATTCGCCGCTGATCCTGCGGCCCAAACCCGATCCGCGCATGATCGCATGGATGTTTTCGATCCTGCGCAATTGCACATCCGCCCGCTATGCGCGCAACAAGGCCCGCATGATGCGGCTGGCCGGCCATAGCCGCGAAATGCTGATCAAGCTGCGCGACGATACCGGCATTCAGTACGACCAGCGGATGCAGGGCACCCTGCAACTGTTTCGCGCGCCCCATCAGCTGGACGGCATGGCCAAGGATATTGCGGTGTTGCGGGCGGGCGGCGTGCCGTTCGAAATACTGGACCGGCAGGGTAGTATCGCCGCCGAACCGGGCCTCGCCTTCGCGCACGAGCCTTTTGTGGGCGGCTTGCGTCTGCTCGAAGACGAGACCGGGGACTGTTTCAAGTTCACCAACGCGCTGGCGGACATGGCCGCAGCAAAGGGCGTGCAATTGCGGTTCGGCGCGCAAGTCCAGGCCATCGAGACGGACGGGCGCGGTGTCACGGGTATTCGCACGAACCAGAGCGCGATAAAGGCTGATGCCTATGTCGTGGCGCTGGGAAGCTTTTCGCCCGCGCTGGTGCGCCCGCTGGGTATCCGCCTGCCGGTCTATCCGGTGAAAGGCTATTCCATTACCGCGCCCATCACGCAGGAAAATCGTGCGCCCGTCTCCACCGTGATGGACGAGACTTACAAGGTGGCGATCACAAGGCTGGGCGATCGCATCCGTGTCGGTGGCATGGCGGAAATTTCAGGCTTCAGCACCACGCTTCCCGCTTCACGGCGCGCCACCCTGGTGCGATCGGTGGGCAGTCTTTTCCCCGATGCCGGCAATCTGGAAGCCGCACGATTCTGGTCAGGCCTGCGCCCGATGACACTCCGGATGGGCCGCCGGTGATCGGCAGAACCGCCATCCCAAATCTTTTCCTCAACACCGGACACGGCACCCTGGGCTGGACCATGGCTTGCGGCTCGGGCCAGGTGCTGGCCGATATCATCAGTGGGCGCCAACCCGCGATCGCCGTCGAAGACCTGTCGATTGCCCGCTACCGCTGAAGCGCCTCTAGCGGACGCGTTCCACCAGATACGGTCCGCCTTCGCCGCGCACATCCATCCGCGCCTTGCCGTAATCGCCGGGATGAAGGGTGATGGAATAATCCGACGCCTTGCCGCTGAAATGGGCGAAGTTGCTGTCATTGGCATTCTGCTGCCATACCGAACCATCGCTTAAGGTGACCGTGAAAAGACCGCGCTTGTCGAAAGTGTAGGACAGCATGTGCAGGGCGTTGCCGGCGAACATGCCGCTGAATATGCCACCGCTGTTGCTCGCTGACGCGGCGGGGACGGGCTGAAAGGGTGCCGCCTGGGCGCTGGGGGGCGGGGCGCCGCGGGACGGCAGATAGGCAGGCGGCACCAGCCGTTGCTGGGCGGCCGGCGCCGGTTGCAGGCCCAATTGCGCGCGCATCGGCTGCATCGCGCCATAGACACAGTCCAAGAAGGTGCGGTCATCGGGCAGGGCGGCGCAGCGCGAGACGCCGGCCAGCGAATCGTCGCGCGGGCCCGCAAGAGCCGGGCTGGCGAAGAGGACGGACAGCAAAAGCAGGGTGGTCGAGGCGTGCCGCACAAAAGCTCCTGTGGTTATGGAGCGCTTATAGCGGGGTTGGCGGGTGATTGCGCGTCCGATATGACAGAGCTTGTCATCAAATTGTCACGTCGGCGGATAACAGCCGGCCTGGCGGGCCCGTTCGCGTACCAGCGCCAGCACCGCGCGGCAGAGCGGCGCCGGTTTTCCGGTCAGGTCCGCCAGTTCGACCACTGCGCCCAACAGCGCGTCGATCTCCATTGGCCGTCCGCGTTCCAGGTCTTGCAGCATGGACGTCTTGTGGACACCCACTTCGCCGGCGCCCTCAATGCGTTTGTCGATGCTGACGGCGAATTTCACGCCCAGCGCTTCGGCAATCTCCCGGCCTTCCTCCATCATGGCGCGCGCGACGGCACGCAGATCGGGACGGAAGACGAGGCGGTCGAAGGTCGCGGCGGTCAGCGCCGACAAGCGGATTGAAGGCCAGGTTGCCCCACAGCTTGACCCACATCTCGTCGCGGATATTGGTGCGCACCGGCGCCTTGAGGCCGGCCTTCACCAGCATCTGCGACAGCGCCTCGACGCGCGTGCTCTTGCTGCCGTCCGGCTCGCCCAGGGTGAAGCGGTTGCCATAGGTGTGTTCGATCACGCCCGGCTTGATGACTTCGGCGGCGGGATAGACGATCGAACCGATCGCCTGGCTGGGCGGCAGCAACTGCCAGAGCTTGCCGCCGGGGTCCACGCTTTCCACCACCCGGTCGCGCCAGGGGCCTTCCAGGCCGTAGAAATACCAATAGGGCACGCCATTGATGCCGGTGACCAACGCGGTGTCCGGCCCCATCAGCTTGGCGATTTCGGGTGCGGCGGGCGCAAGCCCATTCGCTTTCAGTGTGACGACCACATAATCCTGCGGGCCGGCTTCCTCAGCCTTGTCGGTCGCGCGCACGGAGACATTGACGGTCTCGCCTTCGCTTTTCAGGGTCAGGCCATTGGCGCGCATCGCCGCCAGATGGGGGCCGCGCGCGATCACGGTGACATCGGCGCCTGCCTGATGCAGCTTGACCGCCAGATAGCCGCCGATCGCGCCCGCGCCGAAGATGGCGAGTTTCATCCGGCCCGCCGATCGGCCAGCTTCTCATGCAGGCCGATGCGCTGCAGTTTGCCGGTGGCGCCCTTGGGGATTTCGGTCAGAAAGACGATACGGCGCGGCACCTTGAAGTCGGCGATGCGCGAACCCACAAAAGCGCGCAGCTCGCGCTCGTCACAGGCCGAGCCCTCGCGCAGCACCACGGCGGCGGCGACATCCTCACCCAGCTTGTCATGCGGCACGCCGAAGGTGACCACCTGCGCCACGGCCGGATGGTCCATGATCACGATGTCAATCTCCAGCGGGCTGATCTTTTCGCCGCCACGGTTGATCAGCTCCTTCAATCGTCCGGTCAGGCGCAGATAGCCGTCCCTGTCGATGATCCCCTGGTCGCCGGTGCGGAACCAGCCATTGGTGAAAGCCTTGGCATTGGCATCGGGATTGGCTTCATAGCCTTTGGTGACATTGCGGCCACGGATCACGACTTCGCCCAGTTCGCCGGCGGCCAGCAATTTTCCTTCCTCGTCCATGGTGGCGACGTCGGGTCCCGCTGCGATGCCGACGCTGCCGGCGAAGCGCGCCTTCGGCGGCAAGGGATTGGACGCCATCTGGTGCGCAGCTTCGGTCATGCCATAAGCCTCTACCACCGGAACATCGAAGGTCTTTTCCAGCGCTTCCATCACTTGCGGCGGCAGCGACGAAGACGAAGACCGGATGAAGCGCAGCCGCCCGCGCCGGATGATTTCCATGTTGCGGTCGGCGCGGGTCAGGATCGCCTGATGCATGGTCGGCACCGCGGTGTACCAGGTGGGATTCGCCTCCTCGAACCAGGCGAAGAATTTCAGCGCATTGAAGCCCGGGGTGCAGACCACAGACGCGCCCGCCGCAATGCTGGACAGGGTGGCGGCAATCAGGCCGTGGATGTGGAACAGCGGCATGATGTTGAGGCAGACATCGCCGGGCACAAGCGCAAGCGTGCGGCCGATGTGATAGGCCGAGGCCGTGACATTGGTGTGGGACAAGGGCACGATCTTGGGCCGCGAGGTCGTGCCAGAAGTGTGCAGCACCAGCGCGGTATCGTCGGCATGGGCAAAGCCGGCGTGGGCGGGCGCGCCGCTCATGCCATCAGGCCTGGAGTGTGAAATCGCCGGCTGCGACTTCCTTCACCAGGGTGACGATGGGGATGTTGCGCGCCGCTGCGACCGCGCGGGCCGGGCTTTCCATGCCGTCCAGGATCACCAGCGCCTTGGCGTTGAGATCGGAAAGATAGAAGTCGAATTCCTCGGCGCGATAGGCCGGATTGAGCGGCGCGGTGGTGGCGCCGCAGGCGATGGCGATAAAGGCCGCCGCCATTTCCGGGCCGTTGGGCAGCACGATGGCGACGCGGTCGCCCCGGCCGATGCCCATGGCGTTGAGGCTTTGAACCGTGCGCATCGCCAGTTCGCGCAGGCTTTTGTGCGTTAGCGAAGGCCGCTCCGGCGCGCCGATGGCCGGCGCCTCGTCAAGGCCCTGTTTGAGGAGGTCTGGGACCGTCTGGCGCGATAGATGCTTGACATCAGGACGTCTCCCAAAGGTATTTTGCTTAAGGCTGCCGGAATAGAAAAACTATAGCGGCCGCGAAACACCGTTCCAGAGAAAAGAGGCAATACATGGCGAGACGCCGCCACGGACGGCGAGCACCAGGGCCGCTGGCTGCAGCTCATTATCGGCATTGTCTGCATGGTGATGATTGCCAACCTGCAATATGGCTGGAACCTGTTCGTAGACCCGATGTCGAAGGCGCAAGGCTGGTCGCGCGCCGCGATTGGCGGCGCCTTCGCCTTTTTTGTCGTGGCCGAGACCTGGCTGGTGCCGGTTGAAAGCTGGTTCGTGGACAAGTTTGGCCCCCGCATTGTCGTGACCCTGGGTGGTATTCTGGTGGCGCTGGCCTGGTCCTTGAATTCGATGGCGAACTCCATCCCCATGCTCTATGCGGGCGCCATTGTCGGCGGCATGGGTGCCGGCGCGGTCTACGGCACCTGTGTCGGCAATGCGGTCAAATGGTTTGCCGGCCGCCGTGGCCTTGCCGCCGGCCTTACCGCCGCGGGCTTCGGCGCCGGCGCGGCCGCTACGGTGGTGCCGATCCAGTATGTGATCGCAGCCCATGGCTATCAGTCGGCCTTTCTCTGGTTCGGCCTGGGCCAGGGCGCGGTGATCCTGATGGCTTCGCAATTCCTGCGTGCGCCCGCGCTGCATGCCGTGGCCGTGGTGACCGGGTCCAATCCGCAGACCCGCAAAAACTTTAAGCCGATGGAGACGCTGAAGACCCCGTTGTTCTGGGTGATGTATGTGATGTTCGTGGCTGTGGCGGCGGGTGGGCTTGTCGTCACCGCGCAATTCGCCTCCATCGCGGCGGATTTTGGCGTCGCCAAGACCCATATCAGCCTGATCGGCATCGCCGGCACGGTGCTGACCGTGGCGCTGGTGATTGACAATGTGCTGAATGGTCTGGCGCGGCCCTTCTTCGGCTGGATATCCGATAGAATAGGCCGGGAAGAGACCATGTTCATCGCCTTCATGCTGGATGCGGTGGCGATCTGGTCGCTGGCCCAGTATGGCCATGACCCGGTGATATTCGTGATCTGCTCCGGCGCGATCTACTTCACCTGGGGCGAAATCTATTCGCTCTTTCCCGCCACCTGCACCGACGCCTATGGCCAGAAATATGCCGCCACCAATGCCGGCATGCTCTACACCGCCAAGGGCACGGCCTCTCTTCTGGTGCCTTATACCGCCTACCTTGCGGCCAAGGGCGATTGGCACACTGTGTTCTGGATGGGCGCCGGCGCCAATGTCATCGTGGCGCTGATGGCGATTTTGGTGCTGCGCCCCATGCGCAAGGCACACCAGGCGGCGAACCCCTAGAACGCCCGCTTTTTGGGGCTGTATGAGCGGATTTTCATTTCGCTTGCCGCTGTTGTCCTGATTGCCCTGACGCCTTTCGCACAGGCTGAGGAGTCTTCTCCATCCCCTGGCCAGCTTTCGCTGATGGACCGCGCTCGGCTATCTGGACGTGGTGGTAGCCCAGACCACCGCGCTTGAGGCCCAGCAGCAGGCGCTTGTGATCCAGACCCGCCGCCTGCAGGCGTCCGTTGCCTTGGTCCGCGCCCTGGTCCGCGCCCTGGGCGGCGGCTGGTCGGCGGAGCAACTCCCTGATATAGCCCAGCTTTCCGAAGAAAAGCCGGCCTGACAGGTTGCGAAGATTTTTGAGGAAATCGCCGCCCGAAAAGAGTTTTCTAAGAGCGCGGAAAGGCAGCCCATGCGCATCCTGATCGTCGAAGACGAAAAGAAGCTCAGCGACATCCTGCAGCGCAGCCTGAAGTCGGAGGGCTATATGGTCGATGGCGTACACACCGCCGCCGACGGCCTGGAATACGTCAAGACCTATCACTACGACCTTGTCATTCTCGACCTGCAGCTGCCCGATGGCACCGGCACCACGCTGCTCAAACAGCTGCGCGAGCTGGGCCACACCATGCCGGCGCTGATGCTGACCGCGCGCAGCGATCTGGACAGCAAGGTGGAGAATTTTCAGGCCGGCGCCGATGACTATGTGATCAAGCCGGTGGCGATGGCGGAGCTTTCGATCCGGGTGCAGGCGTTGCTTCGGCGCGGACCCGCGTTGCAGGAAAATGTGCTTAGGATCGGGCCGCTGGAAATCAACCGCTTGACCCGGCAGGTCAAGCGCGACGGCAAGCGCATCGAGCTCAGCCCCAAGGAATATTCCCTGCTGGAATATCTTTTCCTGCATTCCGGGCGCATCCTGTCGCGCAGCATGATCGTGGAAAAAATCTGGGACCAGTCCTTCGAGGGCCTGACCAACATCGTCGACGTCTATATCGGCCATCTGCGCCGCAAGATCGACGAGGGCCATGAGATCAAGCTGATCCGCACCGTGCGCGGGCTGGGCTACATGCTAGACAGTGACCGCCTTACATGATCGTGCGGCCATGATCCTGCGATCAGTCACATCCCGGCTGATTTTTTTCTATTGCCTGCTGCTGGTGGTGCTGGGCGGGGCTTTTCTGGCCTTCACGGTGCTGAGTTTCCAGCATTACACGCGCGAGACCCTGACCAGCATTCTCTCCATCCGCGCCGGCGAGGTCTTCAACATTTCCGATGGTCTGCTGGATCAGCCGGCCCGGCTGCAAGACACGATCGAGCGGCGCTTTGCGCCCGAATCCCAGGACCGCTTCATCCGCATCCATGTTGGCAGCACCGTGCTCTATCGGTCCGGCAATCCCACCAGCGGCGAGTTTTTGGCCGCCGGCGTGCCCAGCCTGGCGCCCGTGCAGGACGGCAAGGTGTCGGTGGCCCACCTGCTGGGCAGCCTGCTGATCCTGTCCCGCAGCTTTCGCGACTCTCAACGGCAATATCGTGACGGTGGATGCCGGCCAGTCTTACCGGTTTGCGCGCACCCTGCAGCAGCGCCTGGCGACATCCCTGTTCGTTGGTCTGCCGCTGCTGCTGCTGCTGGCGGCGCTGGCTGGCGTGGTCCTGATGCGCCGGGCGCTGACCCCGGTGGAAATGATGATCAAGGCCGCCGAAACCTACACCTTCAACGATCCCAGCAAGCGGCTTCCGACATCGCACACCGAGCCCCGGATCGAGGCGCTGGGACTGGCGCTGAACCGCATGCTGGACCGGCTGGACAATGCCTATTCCCATGCCAGCCGCTTTTCCGCCGACGCGGCGCATGAGCTGCGCACACCGCTCACCATCATCCGTGGCGAGCTGGAACTGGTGGCGTCCGGCGGGAAGCTGCCGGCCGACGTCGACAATGCCATCAGCAATGCGCTGGAGGAGATGACCCGGCTGTCGGGCATCGTCGATAGCCTCATCACCCTGTCGCGAATGGAAAGCCTTTGGGGCAAGAAAGCCCATGGACCGGTCGATCTCAGCGCGCTGGCGGACGAGACCATCGAGCAGATGAACCTGCTGGCCGAGGAAAAACACATCGCCCTGAACCGGTCCGCGGGCGCAGCCGTCGTGGTGGCGGGTGACCGGGACCGGCTGAAGCAGATCCTGGTCAACCTGATCGACAACGCCATCAAATACACGCCGGATGGTGGTCGGGTCCGGGTCGAAACCGGCATCGCCGGTGATGTGGGCTTTATCGCGGTCGAGGACAGTGGCATCGGCATCGATCCCAGCCACCATGACCGGGTGTTCGACCGCTTCTATCGGGTTACGCCGGATCGCGGCGAGATCGGCGCCGGCCTGGGGTTGGCCATCGTCAGGTCGATCTGCAATGCCCATGGCGGCGCGGTCAGCTTGCGCAGCGCGCCGCAGATCGGCAGCTGCTTTCGGGTCGAGATTCCGCTGCTGACGGGTGAAAACAAAATGGCCGCCGCGGAACCCGCGGCGGCCACTGATGTTGCAGGCAGCTAAGTCTTAGAACGGATAATAGCGGATGGAGGTGAAGATCATGCTGTCGTCCGTGGTCGGCTTGACGGTGGCGGCACCGTTGAGGCCGGCGAAGGCGGTCAGGTGGATGTAGGAATATTGTGCGCCAATTCGGAAGCTGCCGAACTTGCCCTGATAGGCTCTCCACCAAAAGCCGGCATTGATCTGGTTTTCCGTTCTCGATATTGGCTCCGCAAGAACCAGTTGCGGTGTCGGCCGCAACGCATGCCGCAAGATTGAGGTTGGGCGCGCCAATGCCGGTGAGCGTCGTGCCGGTGGTGAACACCTTGCTGTGTTGCGCTTCCTGACCATCATAGACATAGATGTCCAGCAGCGGGGTGGCGTGCAGCGTGGCGCCGACCATCCATGTGGTTTCCTGGATCGGAGCCAAGGTAGCGTCAGGACGCAGGGTCACGTCAGGAAGATTGCCCGAGCCATAGCGGCCGATGCCCGAACCGGTCAAAGCGGTCGCCTGCAAGTCCAGGATCTTGGGAATCGCGGTGTAGGTGATGGTGCCGCCAACGCCGCCGCCGGCGCGATCGGCATTCTGGTTGCTGACAGGGTAACCCAACACATTGCCCGCCGCGTTATAGGTGCGGTCATAGAAGTCGCGATAGAGGCCATAGACTTCCATATGCAGCGGCTGGGCACCATCGATGACGGGTTCCCAAGCGATCTTGGCGATCACATCGGGAATGTGGTTCAGCGAGAAGCTGTTGGCGTTGGAAAGCAGCGAAGCGCCGGTATGCGTGGTGAGGGACGTGATGCCCGACGCTGACGCGGAATTGCCGGCAAAGGTGGACTGCGGGTTTTCGATCGACACCGCGGCCCAGAACTCCTTGTTCCAGTTCTTGGTGATACGCAGCTGCGGCTGGCGGGCCCAGTTGAAGCCGACGACATACTGCGCTTCGATGGTGGCGGGTACCAGTTCGTTGCGCGGCGTGATGCCCTTGGTGTTGGCGGTGGCCAGCGACCAGTTCTGACCGGCCAGGATCTGCAGGCCCAGCGAATCCCAGTCGATGGTGGTGTACATGTTGCGAATGCGCAGGTTGTACGAGTTGCTTTCGTTGGAGTTCGCGGTCTGGGCTGCGCCCAAGAAGTCCATTTCGTTCCAGAAGGTCAGGTGGGTGTCGGAATCCACATTGCCCTGCGCCATCACGGTCAACCGGCTCTGGCGGGCGGTGAAGCGGGTTTCCGACAAGTGCGCGGTGCCGACGCTGCGGAAGGGCACGCCACTAAAGGTCGAGCCGATATCGGCAGTCTCGCTGCGCGAGCGATAGACGCCTTCGGAGGCGAGGAAGCCGCCCAGCGTCACCGTCACCGGACCCGCGTCCATGGAACTGTCAGCAAAGGCCGGCGTGGCCGCGGTAGCGACCATCAGGGCCGCGAAATATCGAAGGGTCCGCATAGGTATCAATTTCTCCATCTTGTTCGACTGGGTGCGGGAACTCTGGCTGCGATATGTCCGGTTCGGATTTCCGGCGGATTTCAGATTTTGACGAGTTGTAACCGGGCCCTCACTGCGCCAGGCCGCAATCGCGCCAATGCTCGCGCTCGCGCGCTTCAAAAATCTGATCGTCATTTGGATTTCCCATTCCCACTCTTGCGGCCAAGATCGGCCGCTAGCGCGTGGGTAGTCGGGGCTGACGACAGTTTTGCAACAACCGTCCGGTCTAACCCCATTTTATTCTGATAATTTGTCAGTGTTGCTTTTTTCGCTCAGTTTCACCGGGGGTATCGGCGATATCGACCCTCGACGTCCCCGCAACTACAACAATCCGGCCTACTCTGGCGTTTGTGTGAGGTTTCCGCAGTTGGCGTCGCTCTTGGCACAGATTTGTATGTTGTGATGGGTCTTCCCCGAAAACCACCAGCCTACGGCGAACGCTACCAAGACAAAAATCGCCGCCAGAATTTGCTGTCGTAGAGACATCGCTTCCTCTCTTTTTTCTAGTCTGAGATTGGAACCGCGCCGCCAAGTGATGCCGCTTCGTGGCGCGGGAGCCTGAAGGCGGATACTGCGGAAATAAGGACGAGTGCGGCCGAACCGGCCAGGCAGCCCGTGAAGCCGTAATATTCATAGAGAAGGCCCGAGAGCAGGGTGCCGAGCAGGCGGCCTCCGGCATTTGCCATATAATAAAAGCCGACATCCACCGACACCGTGTCTGCGTCGGAATAAGCCAGCACGAGATAGGAATGCACCGCGGAGTTCACCGCGAACACCACCGCGAATATGGCGAGACCCGCCGTCACACTTGCCAGCGCTGGCAGCTGAAGCTTGAGAGCCACCAGAATCGCAAGTGGCAACAACAGCAACGCGAATGCCCAGTTGCGGGCCACCGCGCCGTTCACTACTTCCCGGTTGCCGAACAGGCGCAGGAGGTTCGGGACGGCCGCCTGGACTATGCCATATCCAATTACCCAGAGCGCGAGGAAGCCGCCTATCTGGGTGAAGGAGAGACCAAGCCCGGAGAGAAACACTGGCAGTCCCACGACGAACCACACATCGCGGGATGCAAATAGGAAAAGACGGGCAAAGGAGAGCCAGTTGATGGCTGATGATTTCGACAGCAGGCTGGTGAACTTGACCTTCTTTTTGGACTTGCCGAGCGATCCGCTCAAGGACAGCGCTGTGCCTAGCAGCACCAGCACCAGAGCGCCGGCCATGGCGTAAAGCGCGCCATTAAAACCGAGGCTCGCGAGCAACAGGCCGCCGACGAAAAAGCCCACGCCTTTAAGCGCGTTTTTAGAGCCGGTGAGCCGGGCCACCCAATTGAACAGAGCCGTATCCTGGCCGGCGGGGACGATGACCTTGATGGCGCTCTTGGCGCTCATTTTGGTCAGGTCCTTGGCAATCCCCGAGAGCGCCTGGGCGCACATCACATAGGCGACGGAAAAGACTTCCGGCCAGTTCGGCTGGAGCAGCGCGAGCATCACCAGCGCGAATATCTGGACCGCAAGGCCGCCATATAGCGTCACGCGCAAACCCGAACGCGAGGCGATCCAGCCGCCGAACAGGTTGGTGACGATCCCGAAGAACTCGTAGAACAGGAACAGGAAGGCAATGGTGATATCGCTGTAACCCAGCCTGTAGAAGTGCAGCACGACCAGCATACGCAGGGCGCCATCGGTGACGGTAAAGCCCCAATAGGCGGCAGTCACCAACGCATAGGCGCGTATGCTGGTGACTTCCGACATCACATCTTCATGCTCTTGAGGCTGACAGCGACTTTGGCGGCAAGCTCGACCATCCGGTTCACATAGCCCCATTCATTGTCGTACCACGCGAGGATTTTCACCTGCGTGCCGTTGACCACCATGGTCGAGGGGCCATCAATGATGGAGGAACGAGGATCGTTGAGGAAATCCACCGAGACCAGCGGACGCGCTTCATAGCCGAGAATGCCTTTCAGTGCGCCGTTTGCCGCCGTCTCCAGCAGGCCATTGACCTCCTCTGCCGTGGTGTTGCGCTCGACCTCGAATACGCAGTCTGTCAAGGAAGCGTTCAAGAGTGGCACGCGAACCGCGACCCCGTTCAACCGCCCCTTGAGTTCGGGATATATCATCGTGATCGCGGTCGCCGAGCCGGTGGTGGTGGGAATAAGCGAAACAAGTCCCGACCGCGCGCGCCGCAGGTCTTTGTGCGGGGCGTCCACCATCACTTGCGTGTTGGTGACATCATGGATTGTGGTGATGGAGCCGTGACGGATACCAAGGTTCTCATGAATGACCTTGACGATGGGCGCGAGGCAATTGGTGGTGCAAGACGCCGCTGTGACAATATGGTGTCGCGCGGGATCGTAGAGATGGTCGTTAACGCCCATCACGATATTGAGCGCGTCCTGCTTGACCGGCGCGGCGACTATCACCTTTGTGACATTGCGGTCGAAATAGGGCTGCAAGACTTCAGAGGTCAGCAACTTGCCGCTGCACTCCAGCACGATCTCGGCGCAGCTTTGCTCCCAGGCGACATCGCCGGGGTTTGCATGCTCGGAAAATGTGATCTTTTTCTCTTCGACGGTAATGCCTGTGTCGCCGGCTGAAATCGCTTTGGACCAGCGGCCGTGGACGCTGTCGAATTCCAACAGATGGGCTGCGGTCTTGGGACCGCCCTTGATCTCGTTGATATGGACAACCTCGATGTCGCTTCGGCCCCATGCCGCGCGGAAGGCCAGCCGGCCCATGCGGCCAAAGCCGTTTATGCCAATACGTGTCATCTCCGCTCCTTTAAGTCCGCGCGTGCGCAAAAGACCGAACGTCGTGAGCCCTGGTGTCCCTTGCAGCATTTTTGTGCCGTATCTAAACCGCTGTTTCCTGTTCGGCATCGAGCGAGCTTCCTGACAGTTCGTGCTGCGCCAGGCTTTGCAGTTGCCCAACCGAGAAATGCCGCAGAAAGTCGATACGCTGCTTGAGGAAGGCTAACGCGCGCGTATGGGCTGCGCGTTTGGTGGCATCGTTACCCTGGACCATTGCCGGATCGGGAACCGCCCAATGGGCCGTCGCGGGTCGCTGTGGCCAGGACGGGCAATCCTCCCCCCTGCTTTCCTCGCAAAGGTTGATGACCAAATCCATCACAGGAGCGTCCGGACCGGCAAATTCATTCCAGCTCTTGCTTCGGAGGTTATCGGTTGGAAGCTCGGCATCCTTCAAGGCTTCAAGCGCCAGTGGCTGCACGAAGCCAAGTGGGGCAGAACCGGCACTGAAGCCGCGCAGATGCGGGGTTTTGCAGCTGCGCAAATAGGCTTCGGCCAGAATGCTGCGGGCCGAATTGCCTTTGCAAAGAAATAGCACATTGAATACGCGGTCCGACATTGCGCGCCCCTTTGGAATTGGTTGCAATCGGCCTGTGCGTGGTTGGCCTAGACGACGAATATATTTCGACTATTGTGGAAACATGAAATCGAGTCAAGCATTGGACGCCTTTGCCGCCCTGTCGCAGGAGACGCGTCTTGCGATCCTGCGGCATCTCATTCGCAAGGGGGCCGGCGCGCTGCCGGCGGGCAAGGTCGCGGAGGACATGCATATTCCTCCGTCTACCTTTTCATTTCATGTCGCGGCGCTGGAACGCGCAGGGCTGGTCCGCTCCGAGCGGAACCAGCGGCAAATTCTCTATTCGGCCAATCTGTCGGGGGTGCGCGATCTGCTTGCGTTTCTGCTGAATGACTGCTGCGGAGGCCGCCCCGAAATTTGCGCCAATCTTTTCCCAGGTATCGCTGCGGCTGTGTGCTGCCCGTCCGCTGTGTCGAAGAAGGCCGGGCGGGCTGCCAAAAAATCGGGGCGCTGAGTTTTTTCCACGCCCTTTCGGCTGGAGTGTCCACGGCCGATTTATCAACCTGTAAAATAACGGCGGCTTCATTAAAAAAAGTGTGGAATTCCAGCATGGGCCCGGCCGCCGTCACATAGTTGTCATATTACATACACAAAACTATCGGCTCCCTCTGTCATCCCAACGCCGGTGCGAAAGCGCTGGAATATTGGCGTCGGGCGCTCTCGGGACGACCTGAGATTGGTCGCCCAGGGGTCTGGGACTTAATCGGGGGCAGGAGCTCCCTCAACGGAGAAAAGATATGAAACTGAACTACAAGGCCTTGGTGGGTGCAGTAGCGGGCCTCGCTATGTTCACGACTGCCGCAGCGGCAGCGGATATTACCGGTGCTGGCTCCACCTTTGTGTTTCCCATCCTGTCCAAATGGTCGGCGAGCTACGCGCCCGTGGGTGGCAAGAACATCAACTATCAGGCAATCGGTTCAGGCGGCGGTATCGCTCAAATCAAGGCCAAGACCGTGACCTTCGGCGCGACTGACAAGCCGCTCCTGTCGAATGACCTGAATGCCGTGGGCCTGATCCAATTCCCGGTGGTGATCGGCGGTATTGTGCCGGTGGTCAATCTGCCGGGCGTCAAGGCCGGCCAACTGGTGCTGGATGGCCCCACGCTCGCCAACATCTACATGGGCAAGATCAAGAGCTGGAGTGATCCGGCCATCAAGAAGCTGAACCCGGGTGTCAATCTGCCGTCTTCGGGAATCAGCGTTGTGCATCGCTCTGACGGTTCGGGTACGACCTTCAACTTTGCGACGTATCTGGCCCGCGTCAGCCCTGAGTGGAAGAGCAGCGTGGGTGCGGATACGGCGGTTGACTGGCCAACCGGCATTGGCGCCAAGGGCAATGAAGGCGTAGCCGGCAACGTGCAGCAGATCGCTGGTACCATTGGTTACGTGGAATATGCGTATGCCAAGCAGTCTCATATGGCGTATGTAAAGATGGTGAACCATGCGGGCAAGACGATCGAGCCGGATGCGGAAGCCTTCCGCGCCGCCGCGTCCAGCGCCGACTGGGTGGGTGCTGCCAAGAATGACTTCTATGTCCTGTTCCTGGATTCGCCGGGCCCGACCGCGTGGCCCATTTCCGCTACCACCTTTGTGCTGGTTTACAAGAATCCGTCGGATCAGGCCGCGACCGCCGATGCTCTCAAGTTCTTCAAGTGGAGCTTTGAGAATGGCGATAAGGAAGCGCTTAGCCTGGACTACGTGCCACTGCCCGACAACGCAGTGAAGGCGATTGAGGCCAGCTGGAAGCAGGTTCAGGGCTCGGGCATGTAAGCCTGGCTCGTAGATAAGACGAGAAAAGGCGGTCTCTATGGCCGCCTTTTTTCTTGCACAGTACAATTAAATGGCGAGATGGGCGGCGGCGGTTGAAGAATTGTCGCGTCTCATTTCGTTATTGCGCGCGGAGAAATGGGGTTTCGATGAAAACGAAAACATGTCTGCTGGCGGCAGCCGCTTTAGTCTGCACTTCGCTGGCGGCGAGCGCGGCCTCGCTGACGGGCGCCGGCAGCACTGCCATCTATCCGATGCTGCAGGTCTGGGCGGCGAAGTACGCGCAGACGGGCGGCGACCAGGTCAACTATCAGGCTATCGGTTCGGGCGACGGCATCAAGCAGATCGAAGCCAAGACCGTCGACTTCGCCGATTCCGACAAGCCGCTGATGCACGACGAGCTGGTGAAGAATCAGCTAGTTCAGTTCCCGCAGCTGATCATCTCCATCGTGCCGATCATCGACCTGCCCGGCATCGCCGCCGGCCAGATGGTGCTGGACGGCAAGACGCTGTCGAAGATTTTCCTGGGCGAGATCACCAAGTGGAACGACCCGGCGATCAAGGCGCTCAATCCCAAGCTGAACCTGCCGGCCACCGCGATCCTGACGGTGCATCGCGCTGACGGCTCGGGCACCACCTTCAACTTCGCCAATTATCTGGGCAAAGTGAACCCGGATTGGGCCAGCAAGGTCGACGCCGACACCGCGATCGACTGGCCGAACGGCGTGGGCGGCAAGGGCAATGCCGGCGTCGCAGCCGACGTCCAGCAGACCGCGGGTTCCATCGGTTATGTCGAATACACCTATGTCATGCAGTCCAAGCTGGTCTACACCGATATGATCAACGCCGCCGGCAAGCACGTGTCGCCGTCGATGGAAGCCTTCCAGTCGGCTGCTTCCAATGCCGACTTCACCAAGGTGCAGGACTTCTACGAAATCTTGACCAACCAGCCTGGCGCCAACAGTTGGCCGATCACCGCTGCGACCTACATGCTGATGCGTGAGGATTATCCGGCCGACAAGAACAAGTCGGTGCTGAAGTTCCTCGACTGGGCGCTGAAGAACGGCCAGGACGATGCCAAGAAGCTCGACTATGTGCCGATGCCCGAAGCCGTCGTGAAGCAGATCGAGGCTTCCTGGGCCAAGACGCTCAAGGTCACGCCGTAATATATAAGTGAAATGCGCGGGGGCCGGCTGACCAGCCGGCCCCCGTTTTCTTTGGGCTCGCCTCTGCGGAAACCCGCAAGAAGAGCCGCGTTTATCTATTGAAGGTCAGCCAGGGCCGGGCCAGCGCAAGCCAGATGCGGTGGCGGAACTCCGCTATCTTGGCCGCGCGCTCTTCCCGCATGGCCAGCGCCAGGCAAAGGCGGCGGCGTTCTTCCATGTCCAGACAATGGCGGATCATGCGCAGACACCTTCTCAGAGCGTAACTGTTCCCCGGCGTTCTCGACACTCTGGCTCCGTTACCATTGCCAACTTGATAACAACGGTCCACCTCACAAGTTCCTACTCTATCAAAGACATTTTTAGGGGTCTTCGCCGCCAGGCCCGCGACCGGGTTAAAGTCCTGTCATGGCGTAGGATGGGAGGCTGCTGTGCCGTTTAAACCGCGATACCCGGCTGCCGCCGCTTTTTGCCAAAGATTAAGGTGATGTCCGTTCAAGCCGCGATCGCCGTTAACCGCTTTGGCCTGGGAGCCGTTCCCGGCGAACTCGCCAGCGCAAGCGGCGATCCCAAGGCGTGGCTGGTGTCCCAGATCGGCCCCGCCGACCAGCCGGCGCCCCTGGACGGCGCGCCGTTCAAGGATGGCGCCAGCCTGGTTGCGGATCTGCAGGCCTTCCGCCAGCAGCGGCGCGAACTGAAGCGGGATGGCGACAAGACGGATTTGCGCGCTTTCGCCAAGCAGCAGCGCCAGGTTTTGATCGGGGAGATGGCGTCGCGGTTCCAGCAGGGGTTCACCTCGCAGCGTCCTTTCGCGGAGCGTCTGGTCTGGTTCTGGAGCAATCACTTCACCATCTCGGTCCAGAACCCGGCCGTTGCCAGTCTGGCCGGTGCCTATGAGCGCGAGGCGATCCGACCCCATATCGCCGGCAAGTTCGAGGACATGCTGCTGGCGGTTGCCACCCATCCCGCCATGCTGGTCTATCTCAACAATGCCCAGTCCATCGGCCCGGATTCGCCCGCGGGCCAGCTGGTGCAGCGTGGACTGAACGAGAATTTCGGCCGCGAGCTGATGGAGCTCTATTCGCTGGGGGTGGACGGCGGCTACAGCCAGGGCGATGTCATCGCGCTGGCAAAGCTGCTGACCGGCTGGAGCATCGACATGCAGCCAAAGGGTGCGGGGGCACGCTTCTTCCAGGCCGGTTTCAACCAACCCGAAACATTCAATGGCGCCTCCAGCGGTTTCCGCTATTTCCCCGCCCGCCATGAGCCGGGCCCGGTGACGTTGAGAGGAAAGACCTATCCGGACGGTTTCGCCGGCGGCCGCGCCGCCATCCATGATCTGGCGAAGGATCCGGCCACGGCCAAATTTATCGCCACCAAATTCGCGCGTCACTTCATATCCGATAATCCGCCACCGCCGTTGGTGGCGCGGCTGGAACGCAGCTTCCGCGACACCGGAGGCGACTTGAAGGCGATGACTGTCGCCCTGATCGAGGATCCCGCCGCTTGGGACGCGGGCGCTGAGAAAATGCGCAACCCAGTGGAATATGTCACCGCCAGCTACCGGCTGCTCAGTCTGCCCAGGGCGCAGAACGCCGAAGAGCAGATCCATGGCGCCATGCAGGCCTGCCGCATGATGGGGCATTTTCCCATGGCCGCGCCGTCGCCCAAAGGCTGGTCCGACATTTCGGCCGACTGGTCCGGGCCTGACGCCATCCTCTCGCGTATCGAATGGGCGCAAGCTCTGGGTGCGCGGATACCCGAGACTGTCGGCGCCGCGCGCATCGCAAAGCTGGCCGACCAGAGTCTTGGCGAAAGCCTCTCGCAGGAAACACGGTTGGCTGTGAGTGCCGCGCCCAGTGGCGGCGAGGCGCTGGCGCTTCTGGTGTCCAGCCCCGAATTTCAACGGAGATGATCATGACCAGGTCTCGCCGCGATACGCTGAAGGCGCTCGGTCTCACCGCCGGATTCTGTCTGTGGGACGCACCGCTGCGCTACGCCTTTGCCGCCATGCCGGGCGACCGGCGTCTGGTGGTCGTCATCCTGCGCGGCGCGGTGGACGGGCTGGCGGCGGTGCCGCCCCATGGCGACAAGGACTATCAGTCGGTGCGCGGGGCACTTGCGCTGTCAAAGGACGGGGCGGCGCCGCTGCACGACCTGGACGGCATGTTCGGGCTGCATCCCTCGCTCGCCACCCTCAAGACCATGTATGACGCCAGGGAGCTCGTCGTCTTCCAGAATATCTGCTCGCCCTATCGCGACCGCTCGCATTTCGACGGCCAGAATGTGCTGGAAACCGGTGCTGTGCGGCCGCACATGGTCAGCGACGGCTGGCTGAACCGGGCGCTGGCGCCGATGGGGCTTGGCGACGGCGTGCGTGCGCTGGCGGTGGCGCAGACCCCGCCGCTGCTATTGACCGGCCAGACACGCGCAACCAGCTGGATGCCGCCTTCGCTGCCGGCGCCGGATTCCGACTTCCTGGCGCGGGTCAAGCAGCTCTATGCCCGCGATCACGCACTCAAGCAGTCGCTGGACGATGCGCTGGCGCTGCAGGATGCCGCGATGGTCGCCTCCGATGATCCGTCCGACAAGAAAATGGGGCCAGGCGCCGCCGCCAATCTGGAGCCGCTCTTTTCCGGCGCCGGCCGCCTGCTTGCCGCCGCCAATGGTCCGCGTGTCGCGGTGCTCGATGTCAGCGGCTGGGACACGCATGTGAATGAGGGCGCGGGCGATGGTCAGCTGGCGCGGCGGCTTGCGGCGCTGGACCGTGCCTTGATCACGCTGAAGACGGCGTTGGGCCCGGCCTGGGGCAAGACCGCCATCGTCATGGCGACCGAGTTCGGCCGCACCGCCCATCCCAACGGCAATGGCGGCACCGATCACGGCACCGGCGGCGCAAGCTTCCTGCTGGGTGGGGCGGTGTCCGGCGGCATGGTGCGCGCCGAATGGACGGGGCTCGGCGCAAACGCGCTCAAGGATGGCCGCGATCAGCCGCCGCGCACCGATCTGCGTTCGCTGTTCAAGGGTGTGCTGGCCGAGCATATGGCGGTTCCCAAGTCCGCCCTGGAAAGCGTGGTCTTTCCCGACAGCGCCAACGCCCCCGCCATGACGGGTCTTGTGCGCGCCTGATCACGTCAGCCATCTTTCGCAATGTGGAACTTATCCCCGCTGCTTCGACAAGGGCTTAGGGGACAACTTGCGGCAGCCCGCCAAGGTCTAATAGGCTGATCCACGAGACTTTCGGGTAAGCCGGTCTTGAAGCGTAAATCGCTTTACAGCCGTGGCCACCGGCGGCGCAGTTCGACAGAGGGCGCGCCCTCCATCGAAACGCCGGTCTGGCACGACGAAGCCGCCGCGCCGCCTACGGCGGCGCGGATTTCCGATTGGGTGAAGAAATTTTCCGCATCCCATGAACGCAGCCTGCCGGTAGCACTTGCTGTCGTGGTGGTGCTGGCGCTGCTTGGCGGTTGGCGGTTGCTTCATCCAGAGCCCCAAGCTCTCACGCAATGGGACATCGACAATGCGGTGAAATACACCTTGTCGCATTCTGATCCCGCGCCGGCCGACACCGCCATCGCCGCCGCCACGGTGGGGCCATCGGTGGTGCGGGTCGAAGGCTATCTTTCGCCCGAACACGCGGCCGAGCAGGCCAAAGCCGAACAGGCAGCGGCAAAAAAGGACAAGAACGTCAAACCCGTGCCTTTGCGCACGCCCGATGGCCGCCAGGACATGCCCGATTCCACCGGCAGCGGCGTGGTGATCGACGCCAAGGGCGACATCCTGACCAATCTGCATGTGATCCGCACCACCGACCGCTGGGTGATCACCTTCTGGGATGGCAGCAAGTCCGATGCGGAACTGGTCAACGCCCAGCCGGAAAACGATCTGGCGGTTATAAGAGCCAAGGTTGCGCCCGATGATCTGAAGCCCGCGACCCTGGCCTCGACCGGCGGGCTCAATCCTGGGGACACGGTGGTCGCGGTCGGCTTTCCGTTCGGCATCGGGCCGTCGGTCTCGGCGGGGGTGATCGCTGGGTTGAAGCGCGAATTCGTCGATCCCGACCGCAAGGATGATGGCGGTCATATGAGGAACCTGATCCAGTTCGATGCGGCGGTGAATCCCGGCAATTCCGGCGGCCCGCTGGTCAATCGCGATGGCGAGGTGGTCGGAATCGTGACTGCGATCTTCAATCCCACCGGACAGCGCGTCTATGCCGGCATGGCGTTCGCGGTGCCGATCGAGAATGCCGCCAAGGCGGTGGGCGAAAATCCGTTGTGAATAGGGCTTGCAAAAAAGGGTTTGGCAATGAGTGGCGCGCATCAGGGTCTTGAGCACCTTCTGTATGAAGTCAAAAAGGTCGTGGTCGGCCAGGACCATTTCCTGGAGCGGGTGCTGGTGGCGCTGTTGGCGGGCGGCCATCTTTTGGTCGAAGGCGTGCCGGGCCTGGCCAAGACCTTGACGGTATCGACCTTGGCCAAGGTGATGCAGGGCAGCTTTAAGCGCATCCAGTTCACGCCCGATCTGGTGCCCGCCGATCTCACCGGCACGCGCATCTTCAATCAAAGGAGTGGGGAGTTCACCACGCTCTTAGGCCCGGTTTTTGCCAATCTGGTGCTGGCCGATGAAATCAACCGCGCCCCCGCCAAGGTGCAGAGCGCGCTCTTGGAAGTGATGCAGGAACGCCAGGTCACCATTGCAGGCGAGACCTATATGGTGCCCAGGCCTTTTGTTGTGATGGCGACCCAGAACCCCATCGAGATCGAGGGCACCTATGCCCTGCCGGAGGCGCAGGTCGATCGCTTCATGATGAAGATCCTGATCGGCTATCCCAGCGAAGAGGAAGAATTCGTCATTGTCCAGCGCGTGACCGGCGATGCGGCCCCGGTCGGCCCTGTGACCTCGGTTGACGCGCTGCTGGACATGCAGGCGGCGGTGAGGAAACTCTATGTCGATCCCTCGCTGATGATCTATGCCGTAAAGCTGGTTGCCGCCACGCGTGCGCCGGAAAAATGTGGCCTGCCAGACCATCAGCGCTTCATCCAGTTTGGCGCGTCTCCCAGGGCCTCCATCGCCATGATCGAGGCGGGCAGGGCGCTGGCCTATATCCGTGGGCGCGACTATGTGCTGCCTGCTGATGTGGTGGATGTGGCGGCCGATGTGCTGCGCCATCGCGTGGTGCCGTCCTATGAAGCGCTGTCGGAAGGGCTGACGTCGGACCAGCTCGTCCGCCAGATCCTGCGCGCCGTCCCGCCCCCCATCCTGGATGCCACCCGTGCCACAGGTGCCTGAACATCTTCTGCGCAGACTGGAGCTGCCGGTGATGCGGCGGCTGGAAGGCCTGTTGCAGGGGGATCATAGAAGTCCGTCGCGTGGCGACGGCCTGGATCTGGCGGATTTGCGCGAATACCAGTTCCATGACGATGTGCGGCGCATCGACTGGAATGCGACGGCGCGGCTGGATGTGCCCTATGTCCGCGACTATCTGGAAGACCGCGAGATTCCGGTCTGGTTCCTGCTCGACATGAGCCCCTCGATGATGTTTGAGGGCGTGAGTATCTCCAAACATGCCGCGCTGATGGAGTTCGCGGTCCTGATGTGCCGGCTGATGCTGGGGCGGGGCAATCGCGCCGGCGCCATGATCTTCTCCGCACGCGTTGACCGCATCATCCCTGCGCGCGGCGGGCGCCAGCAGTTGCTGCAGATATTGAACACGGTCGCGGGGTATCGCGCCCAGCCCGGCGCCACCGACCTGAAACAGGTTTTGACCGACGCCGCGCATCGTGATCCGCCGCCGCTCGCTGATCTTTGTGGTGTCCGATTTCATCAGTGCGCCGGGTTGGGAACAGGCCGCTTGCAGCCTCTCAGTCAGGACATGACGTGATCGCCGGTGCGTCTGATCGATCCATTGGAGACCTTTTTGCCCGACCTTGGGCTTCATGACGTTCCAGGATGCCGAATCCGGCGAGCAGCTTTTTGTCGACACCCACGACAAGGGCTTCCGCCAGCGCTTCGCCGCGGCGGCGGCGGAGCGTGACGAGACGCTGCGCGGCCTCTTCGAAAAGGCCGGCGTAGATGTGGTGGAGCTGGGCACCGACGATGAGGTCATGGACGCGATGATCCGCTTTGCCGCCATGCGCAAGCAATTTTCGCGCAGGTCGGCATGAGCGCGCTGGCCCACATTCCCTGGTCGCGCCTGGGCGGGCTGATCCCGGCGATTTCCTTTCAATGGCCCTGATGCTCTGGTTTCTGCTGCTGGTGCCGCTGCTGGTGGCTGGCTATCTCTATCTTCTCAGCCGCCGCCGCCGCGCAACCGTTCGCTATCCCAGCCTGGCGCTGATCAAACAGGCGGGGCCGGGCCCGGGCTGGCGGCGGCATGTTCCGCCGGCGCTGATGTTGCTGGCTTTCACCTTCCTGTTGCTTGCCATGGCACGGCCGTCGGCCGAAGTCAGCCTGCCATCGCGCGTCGCCACCGTGATGCTGGTGATGGACGTGTCGGGCAGCATGCGCGCCACCGACGTCAATCCTTCGCGCATCATGGCGGCCCAAGCGGCGGCCAAGGCCTATATAAAGGAGCAGCCGCGTGACGTGCGCATCGGCATTGTCGCCTTCGCCTCCACCGCACTTCTGGTGCAAAGCCCCACCACCGATCATGCCGCCCTCAATTCGGCCATCGACCGGTTCGAGCTGCAGCGAGGCACTGCGGTCGGCAGCGGCATTCTGGTGGCGCTGTCCACCCTGTTCCCGCAGGAAGACTTTCCGATCAACCAATTCAATTCCGGCAACTTCGGCGGTTATGGCCGCTGGGGCAGTTACGATTTCCGCGACCGTTATGGCGGGGTGGCGCTGGGCGAGCACCCCCACGGCCCGCCTAAGAAACATGTGCCGGTCGAACCGGGTTCCTACAAGAATGCCGTTGTCATCCTCTTGACGGACGGCCAGACCAATGCCGGCTATGATCCCGTCGATGCCGCGCGCATGGCCGGCGAATATGGCGTGCGGGTCTATACCGTGGGCTTCGGCACCACTCGCGGCAATATCGTGGGCTTTGGCGGCTTCACCATGCGCGCCCAGCTGGACGAAGACGCGCTGAAGAAAATCGCCGACATGACCAAGGCGCGTTATTTCCATGCCACCAGCGCCGAGGATCTGAAAGCGGTTTACAATGTGCTCTCCCGCCAGCTGGTGGTGGAAACCCGCGAGATGGAGATCACCGCCTTCTTCGCCGCCCTCGCCGCCCTGGCCATGCTGGTGGCGGTCAGCCTGTCGCTGGCCTGGTATCACCGCATCGCCTGACGTCGATCGGCTGACGCATTGCAGCAAAGCCCTAGCAATCCCCCTTTCGGCCGAATGGTCTTCGTTGGCTTTTTCGTTATCATCGCGTCCAACAAGCGACGTTTCGATCACGCGGACGCGCAGAAAACAACGGGGGGAAGATAACGATATGGGACTGGACAGGAGAGATTTGCTCAAAGGCGCGGGCGGTGTGCTGGCAGCCACGCCGCTGACGGTTGAGGCGGCTCAGGCGCAACCGCCCAAGAAGCACCAGCCCCTCAAGGCTCGCATCGGCCACGAATTACAAGGTCTAATGAGCGATCAGATAGGGGCCTATCTCGCCCGGTTCGGTGTCAATGGCGTGGGTTGTGCGGCTGTGATCAAAGACCCCGACCGTATCTATGCCACGGTCGATGAACTGAGCCGGACGCGGGAGATGTGCGAGCGCCACGGTCTGACCATGGACATCGCCGAATGCGCGCTGCCCACCGAGAATGTGGACACGATGGCTCATCCCGCGATCGACCTCGGCGAAAGTCCGCAGCGCGATCGCGACATCGAGGCGTTCCAGATCCATCTCAGAAATTGCTCCAAAGCGGGGATCCCCTGCATCAAATATGCGCTCACCATTCTAGGGGCGATGCGCAGTGGCACCGTGCAGGGGCGCGGCGACGCCCTTTATACGGCATGGAAGCTGGCCGATGCGCCCAAGGATCCGCCGCTGACCAAGGCGGGCGTGGTCACCGCCGACATGTTCTGGGAACGCATCACCTATTTCCTGGAGCGGGTTGTTCCGGTCGCCAATGAGTACAAAGTCAGGATCGCGCTGCATCCGCATGATCCAGGTGTGCCGCCTGCCGGCTATCGCGGGGTGCAGCGTGTGCTGGGGACGGTCGAGGGCGTCAAGCGCTTTGTGCAGATCCATGAGAGCCCATATCATGGCCTCAACTTCTGCCAGGGCACCATGTCGGAGATGCTTCAGAAGCCGGGTGAGGAGATCTATGACGTGATCCGCTGGTTCGGCGAGCGAGGCAAGATCTTCAATGTCCATTTCCGCAACATCCGCGGCCATCGTGACGATTTCGTCGAGACCTTTCCGGACGAAGGCGATGTGGACTTCGTCAAGGCGCTGAAGGTCTATCGCGATGTGGGATATGATGGGCTTTTGATGCCCGATCACGCACCGCGCTTCAAGGACAATCCCGCGGGCGTCAATGAAAGCTTCGCCTTCGACTTTGGCTATATACGCGCGTTGCTGCAGGCGGAGGCCCATATCGCATGAGCCGTCCCATGGTTCGCCTGGCGGCGCTGGCCTGCGCAGCCTGGTCGCTTGGCGCCGCACCTAACCCGCACGACTGGACAGGCTGGGGCAACGGTCCGGCCTACGACCGTTTTGCGCCCGCAAGCCAGATCAACACGACCAATGTCGGCGAGCTCAAGCCGGTGTGGAAATACGTTCTGGACCAGGGGGTGGCTGGGAGATCACGCCGATTGTGGTGGATGGTGTCATGTACCTACAGGACATGCTGGGCAATGCCTTCGCGCTGGATCCGGAAACGGGCAAGGAGATTTGGCGCTTTTCGTCTGGCCAGCGCGGCAAGATGCGGGCGGTGTCATATTGGCCAGGCGATAAAAGCCACAGCCCCCGTATCATCATGGGCGTCAATGACCGCATTTACGCGCTGGAAGCGGCAAGCGGAAAACCCGCCGCTGGTTTTGGAGGCGAGCGGGGATATGTCGATATCCGTGACGGTTTTGCTCAACCTGGTCAGCGCTATGGTATTTCATCCCCATCCGCCATTTACAGAAATCTGCTGATCATCGGGCCTACGACCCAGGAATTCGGTGCCCATGGGCCGCCGGGAGATCCGCGCGCTTATGATGTGGTTACCGGCCGGCTTGTGTGGCGCTTTCACACCGTGCCGCAGCCCGGCGAGCGCAACGCGGGAAGCTGGGGCGCTGGTTGGAAGGATCGCGCCGGACCCAGCGCCTGGGGCGCAATGTCGGTGGATGCTGAGACCGGTATGGTATTCGTGCCGACCGGAAATCCCGCCGACAGTTTTGTCGGCGTGGACCGGCCCGGCGACAATCTCTACGCCAATTCCGTGATCGCGCTGGATGCAGCGACGGGCAAATACCGCTGGCACTTCCAGATGGTACATCACGATTTGTTTGACTATGACGACGCCGCTGCACCCGCGCTGCTCGACCTCACCGTCAAGGGCAAGAAGGTCAAGGCGCTGGTAGAAGTCACCAAACAGGGATTGATGTTCATCCTTAACCGCCGCACCGGCAAGCCGGTATTCGGTGTCGAAGAAAGAATGGTGCCGCAAAGCACCATTCCCGGCTGAACGCACATCCCCGACCCAGCCGTTTCCGAAAAGGCCCGAGCCGTTGACGCGGATGGGCATGACCCGGGCAGACATCTCCAACATCACGCCGCAGGCCAACCGTTTCTGCACAGATCAGTGGGATCACCTCGGGTTGACCGACACCGCGCCCTTTCAACCGCCGCGGTTGAACGGTCCAAGCCTTTTTCTTCCAGCCAATGTTGGCGGCCTTGGTGGGGTATGGGGCGGGGTGTCCATCGATCCAAGAAGCGGGCATATCTTCGTGAATACCGACAATGTTCCGGCCTATAGCTACATTGTGCCTGCCAAACCAGCAGATCCATTGTCGGGCGGCGGTTACAAGGTCGAAAAGCCCTATACAAAATTCCAGGATGGGGCCGGTATGCCGTGTGTGCAGCCGCCTTGGGCAGAGATGATTGCCGTTGATGGCAACAATGGTGAAGTCATCTGGCGCAAGCCACTTGGGGATGCGGAAATCTACGGTGCTGCCGGCGCGCACACCGGTGCCCCCAATCTGGGCGGCTCACTTGCCACTGGTGGAGGGCTGGTGTTCATCGGCGCGACTGGCTTGGGGTACCTTGGTGCCGTTATCGATCAGCCACTGCTTCGTGCATATGACGCAAAGACCGGCATAGAGCTTTGGAATGCCCGACTTTCCTCACCGGCGGAAAGCAATCCCATGAGTTTTGTGGGCAAAAGCGGACGGCAATATCTGGTGGTGGCCGAAAGTGGCGCACTGCGATCGGATGCAGAAGTGGCACTGATCGCCTTCGCCCTTCCAAGGCCCAGTGATGTGCCGGTAGACTTGAAACCTGCTCCCATGCCGGCTTTGCGCGACGTATCTCATTAGAACTGGAGACGTTGATGGAGGATCTGAACCGGCGTGGTTTTTTGGGAGCGACCGGGTTTTCGCGCTTGCGGGCGCGAGCCCCGCCCATGCTGCAACCCAAAGCCACGTGCGCAAACGGGCCCTGATGAAGGTGGGCGAGGTTTCCGTAGCCGAGGTCTGCAACAACTACCGCTTCCTGGCCCGCTATGGCGTGCACCACACCTGCGGCTGGTACGACACCGACATGGCCAATCCCAGACCGCCGACGGTCGAGCAGTTGAGCCGGTTGCGCGACCAAGCTGCCCAGCATGGCATCGAGGTCATCATGACCAACTGCTATATCGGGCGCGGCCAGTCGGGGATTATGCTGGGCGACGCCCGTCGCGACCCAGGAGATCGAAGATTTTCAGACCACGATCAAGAATTGCGCCGCGGCCGGCATTCCGGCGGTCAAATATTATCTGTCATTCCTGCAGGTGCTGCGCTCGGGCAAGGTGCCCGGCCGCGGCGATCTGATTTACAACCGCTGGAACTATGATGCCGAAAAGCCATCCCCGCCGCTGATCGAGGCCGGTCCGGTCAATTCCGACCTTTATTGGGAGCGCATCACCTATTTTCTCGACCGCGTCGTTCCGGTGGCGAATGAATACAAGATCCGGCTTGCCCAGCATCCGCATGACCCGCCGATGGGGGCAAACGGCTATCAAGGCATCGACCAGGTGCTGGGCACGGTGGAGGGCCTCAAGCGCTTTGTCTCCATCCAGGAAAGCCCCTATCACGGGCTGAACTTCTGCCAGGGCACGGTGGCGGAAATGCTCAAAGAGCCGGGCAAGGAGATTTATGACGTGATCCGCTGGTTCGGCGAGCACAAGAAGATCTTCAGCGTCCATTTCCGCAATATCAAAGGACACCGCGGCGACTTCATTGCCGAAATCCCGCCGGATGCGGGTGACGTGAACATGGCGCGCGCCATGGGGGTCTATCGCGATGTGGGTTATGACGGCGTGATCTGTGTGGACCATATCTCCCAGCTGGCCGATGATGTGCCCGACAGGAAAGAAGCCGAATTGCAGGAATGGGCCTATGGCTTCGGTTATATCCGCGCGCTGATCCAGGCCGCGGACGAGGCGTGAGGACCAGACATGAAAATCGCCAAGATCGAGACCTTCAAGGCCTGGGTGGACTGGTGCAACTGGCTCTTGGTGCGCATCACCACCGATGACGGGTTGACCGGCTGGGGCGAGGCTTCGCTGCACGGCGCCATCGAAAGCGTGGAAATGGCAATCGGTGAATTCGCAGCCCATCTGATCGGCCAGGACCCGGCAGGCCCGGAACAGCATTGGCACCGTCTTTATAATGCCTGGCGCTGGCGCGGCGGGGCGGTGTTCATGAGCGCGCTGAGCGCGCTGGACATTGCGCTGTGGGATATCGAAGGCAAGCGCCTGGGCGTGCCGGTGCATCGGCTTCTGGGCGGGGCGCATCGCGACCGCCTGCGGGTGTATGCCAGCCACTGGATCACGGGCAAGGACACGCCTGATCAGGCGTTCGAGGCGGCGAAGGAAGCGGTGAAGCGCGGCTTTAGCGGGTTCAAATGCAGCCCCTTCACCCGCGAAGCCCTGGCGGAAGATGAAAACAAGGCCCTTCGCCATGCGGTGGAGGTGGTGGCGGCGGCGCGCGAAGCCGCAGGCCCCGACGCCGAAATCTTCATCGAATGCAGCGAACTTCTGTCGCCACGGCTGACGGTGCGGCTGGACCAGCTTTTGGCGCCGTACCGGCCCGGCTGGTTCGAGGAGCCCATTCCGTTCGAGAATGCGCGCGCCATGGCGCAGTTGCAGCGCGACATCAAAACCCCCATCGCCACCGGTGAGCGGCTGTTGTCGCGTTTTGAATATCGCGAGCTTTTGGAGCAGGCAGGTTGCCGCATCATCCAGCCCGACCTGATGCATGCCGGCGGCTTGACCGAGGTCCGCCGTATCGCAGCCCTTGCCGACACCTGGTATGTGCCGGTGGCGCCGCACAATCCGGGTGGCCCCATCTGCACCGTTGCCTCCATCCATCTGGCGGCTGCGATCCCCAATTTCTTCATCCTGGAACAGATGGAGCCGCAGCGCGCCTTTCGTGACCGCGCCAGCACGCCGCCGGTCGTGTTCGAGAACGGGTACTTCCTTGTTCCCCAGGCGCCGGGCCTGGGACTGGAGCCGGATCTGGAGGTTCTCAAAGAGATGGCGTTCAGGCCCCAGCCGCGCAATGAGCGCCGCGGTGCGCTTTGGCGCTGAGGTGACCCTTCCCACCCAGACCTATCGCATCGTGTTCTGGCGTCTGATGCCGGTGCTGATGTTTTGCTACATCCTCAATTATCTCGACCGCTCGAACATCGGCCTGGCCAAGCTCACTTTCATGAAAGACTTAGGGATGCCCGAAACGGCATATGGCTTTGCGGGTGGGGCCTTCTATCTGGGCTACATCTCGCTGGGCGTGCCGGTGAATATCGCGTTGGGGCGCATCGGCGCGCGCGCCAGCCTGCTTTTGATCATGCTGTCCTGGGGCCTGTTCTCCGCGCTTCTGGCTTTCATCGTCACGCCGCTGCACTTCTATATTCTGCGGTTTCTGATTGGCGTTTCGGAAACCGGCTTTCTGCCGGCGGTGCTGCTCTATCTCAGCCATTGGGTGCCTTCGTCCCGGCGGGCGCGCTTCAACGGCATTTTCCTGGCAGCCATCGCCATCGCCGGTCTTATCGGTGGTCCGTTGGGTGGATATATCCTGTCGCATGGCAATGGCGTGCTTGGCATGAAAGCCTGGCAGCTTCTGTTCCTGATCGAAGGCCTGCCTGCCTGCGTCATGGGTGTGGTGGTGTTCTTTTATCTGAAAGACAAACCCGGCGACGCGCCCTGGCTGGATGCGGCGCAAAAGGATCAGATCCGCAAAGATCTCGTGCTGCCGACTGCGGGCCCATCGGCGCACGGCACGCTGTGGCAGGCGTTGGGCGACAGGCGTTTCTGGGCGCTGGTGGCGATCGCCATGGCCGGCTCGATCGGCACGTCGGGCATTGGCCTTTGGCTGCCCACCATCATCAACCAGACCGGTGTGACCGACTTGATGGCGATCGGACTTTTGTCCGCCATTCCCTATGCCGCGGCCATTGTCATTCAGTTTCTCAATGCCCGTCATTCCGACCGCAGCGCAGAACGGCGCTGGCATGCCGCCGGGCCGCTGATGATCGCGGCCGCTGGCTGGTGCGTGATGCCGGCTCTTGCCCGCGATCCCTGGGCCTCAATTGCGGTGATGACCTTGGTGGCGTCTGCGACCTTCGCCTTCACCGGCCCGTTCTGGTCGATGCCGACCGCCATGCTTTCTGGAACGGCCGCCGCGGGCGGGCTTGGCTTCATCACCACCATGCTGGGGCTGGGGTCTTTTGTCAGTCCCGTGCTTGTGGGCTGGCTGAGTGATCGGACCCACGCTTTCGCTGCTGGCGAATTCTATTATGCCGCCGTGCTGCTGCTGGGCGGGGCCGCCCTGATCCTTGGTACCGCTCGCAACCGCCAAGCCCCTTAGTCAGCCCCCTTAATCCGGGCCGCCCGCGTTCCTCAAAATTGGAGAACCCCTCTACAGGAAAACGGCTACCTCCGCTTGGGCGCAAGGGTGATCCTTGCTTTCCGGGGGCATGGGGTCGGCAAGGGGCTGGCCGGCACTTCTTTGTAAAAGTTGGAGATTTCCAGTGCGTGGCACAGGTGCGAGTACCTTTCAGCTGGTGGGCCAGATAAAATGGTTTGACTTCCGCAAGGGCTATGGCTTCGTCAGTTCGCTCGAGAATGGCGATGTTCTTTTGCACCAAAAATGCTTGCGGCAATCCGGCTTCACCCATGTCGAGGAAGGCGCCACCATCCGCTGCGAAGTCACCAAGGATGCCACCGGCCTGAAGGCGATGAAGGTATTGGCCATTGAAAATTCCAGCGCCTTTGCCGCGGGGTCTGATCTTGTCATGGCATCACCCGATCCAGCACCACCCGGACCGCTGGACCGCGGTACCGTGAAATGGTTCGACCGTTCCAAGGGGTATGGCTTTGTCGCGCCGATCAATGGCTCCGGCGATATCTTCATTCACATGGAAACGCTGCGCAAAAGCGGAATCGCGGTGCTGAACGAGGGCGAAGCGCTGTGTCTGTCGGTGATCGACGGGCCAAAGGGAAAGCATGCCGTGTGGGTCTCGCGCCCCAGCTGACGGGGATCACACAGCAAGATAGCGGGCGCTCATTCATGGATCTTCGCGGATTGCGGTCGAAACTGTGGGCTCAGCGCGGCTCAGTCCAGACCCTGAAGGACGGACAGATCGTCGAGCATTCCTATCCGCAACTGGCGCGCGATGTCGGCACGGCATTGGATGGCTTGCGCCAATGGGGTGTGGTGGCGGGAATGCGCGTGGGCATCTATGCGCAGAATTGCTACGAATGGCTGGTCTTTGATCTGGCTCTGATCGAGCTTGATGCGGTCGCGGTGCCGTTTACGCGCGACTTCTCCGGCGCCGTGAATGAGGCGCTGTTCGATAAATACTGGCTCTCTCTGGTTCTGATCTCCCGGGAAATGGCGCCCCAGGTTGCATCGCGCCCCTCCTTTCTTGCCTTCATCGATGATGCCAATCCCCAAGTGTGCGCCCGTGTGCTGAACGCAGGCGCGCTCGATGATCCCGATACCCTGTCCCTGGTGTTTTCGTCGGGTTCGGCGGGCGGCATCAAGGGTATCGTCATCAGCCGCAAAGGGGCCCAAGCCTGTGTCGGTCCGATCATGGAGGCTGTCGGGCTGGCGTCGTCCGACAAGCTTCTTCTGTTCCTGCCCATGTCGAATTTCCAGCAGCGGCTTTTGTGTTATGCGGCGCTGTGGAACGATGCGAGCATTGCGATTGTCGAGCACACGCGGCTGTTCGATGGCTTGAAAAAATGCGCGCCGACGATTCTGGTGGCGCCGCCCGTCTTCTTTCAAATGATCCATGGACAGTTCTGCGCCTATCCCGGCTGGGTGAAGCAGGGCTGGCGCCTGCTGGGGCGGATTCTGGGTCTGGTTCCGGGCACCGGGCTTCGCCAAAAGCTGGCGCGCCTGGCGTTCCAAAACCTGCTGGGCCAGTTTGGCGCCAGGATACGGCTTCTGGTGACTGGCATGGCGCCGATAAAGCCGGAAATCGCGGAGTTGTTCTGCCGGATCCAGATTCCCCTTTGCGAAACCTATGGACTGGTGGAAACCGGCTCGCTGACGTTTCGTGATCCCAGGTCCCGCAAGTTTTCGTCGGTGGGCAAGCCCGTGGCAGGTGTGGCGTTGAGCTTCAGCGAAGACGGCGAAGTCATTGTGCGCCGCCGCCATCCCCTGGCGCTTGGCTATTTCGATTGTGCCGCGGGGGAAAATGAAAAGACCTTCGTTCGCCCCGGTGAGGTCGCAACCGGCGATATCGGCGTGATGGACCGCGAGGGGTACCTCTATCTCAAGGGGCGCAAGAACGAACTGCTGGTTGCCTCCAATGGATACAAGCTCCATCCCGAGGCGCTGGAAAAACAGCTCAATGCCTGCGCCGGCGTGCTGTGCTCGGTTTTCTTCCAGCGGCCGGGCGATGCGCATCTGAGCTGTGTCGCCGTTTTGGCGCATCCCGACGGGCCCGAGCACCGCAAGGCCGTGCAGCAATTTGTCGACCGGCTGGATGCGCCCAAGAAGGTATCGCCCTATGTCGAGGTCATCTTCGCGCGCGAGCCCTTCTCGGTTGAAAATGGCATGCTGCGTCCCAACATGAAGCTCGACCGCAAAAGGATCGTTGCAACCTATGGGAGCAAGGCACAGCAAGCGCGATTTGAAAGCGCGATGGCCCGCAGCGCGTGACAGCGCTGCCACGAATTCAGCGGCAAATCCTTTCGGGATGATGGCCTTTTCGCTATGCTGACGTGATTGTTCAGCCCCCAAAAGGGTATCCACCTTTCGCGGTTTTATCCGCTCTCGGTATGAATTTTCCATGTCGCAACCATTCGATCATTTGAATCGCACGCTCAACCGCACGGCGCTGGATGATCCAAGAATATTGAGCGGAGCGTTCTGGGCGGAGCTGCGTGTTTTTCTGGCGGTGGCAAAGTCCAAATCATTCAACCGGGCGGCCGACGAACTCGGCATCAGCCAACCGACGGTAAGCCGGCATGTTCATCGTCTGCAGGATCTGATGGGCTGCCAGCTGCTCAGTTCCTCCAACAGCGGCATCGTGCTGACCGACCGTGGGAGTGAACTCGCCAAGACGCTTCTGGATCTCGACGACCGTCTGTTCAAGCTGTCACGGCAGTTGCGGGCCGAAACGCGCGCCGCCGAGGGCCTGGTGCACATCAGCGCCACCGAAGCCCTGGCCGGTCTTTTTATCGTGCCCGCGATCACGGCCTTCAACGAGCAATATCCCAACATCCGGCTGCATCTGAAAAATCCGATGAATCTGGTCAAATTCCGCGAGAACCAGGCCGATATCGCCTTGCGCTTCGCCGTGCCGGCGGAAAAGGGAATAGAGGCGCGGCCGGTCGGATTTGTTCACCTGATTCCGGTCGCCACCCATTCCTATCTTTCGCGCTACGGCATGCCCACCAAGGACAATCTGGAAAACCACTGCTTCATCGACACCGACTATTATGCGGCGCGAACGGAAGTTTGGAGCAGCTGGCGCGAGGCGCTGGACCGGGGCCATATCGCGCACTTCTGCGACAACTCATATGCCTATGCCTTCATGGTCAAGAGCGGGTTGGGCATTGGCCTGATGGGAAATTATGCCTTGAGCGATCCCACCATCGTTCCTCTTGAGATCGGCGTCCAAATAAAGCTGCCGCTTTATTTGCTCGCGGAAGGCGACCGGCTGAAATCCAAGCCGGTGCGGGTGGTTTACGACTGGCTGGCTGAGCTGTTCGGCTTGCGAAATCCCTGGTTCGGCGCCGATCTTACATTGGGGACATTCCCCGACATTACCGGCGCGCTGTCGCAGATCTATTCCGGAACGCCTTTCTCCGCCCCGCGCGAACCTGGTTAGGACACATCTTCGCCGGGATCGTTTGCACGATGCGTGCCGGCCGTGACCGGGTTCACCGCCAGCACACGGCAGGATGCCGCTTCACAGCGCCTCGTATTTGGCGGGGATGTCCCACTCGCCTTCGGTACGAAAAAGAACGGCCGCATCGGTACCAAGCGCGATCGCGTTTTCAGGAACATCAAGCGGCCGCATCAGCTCGAAGTATTTTTCGCCGTGATATTCCACAGGCGGCTTGCCGGAAACATTCTTGAAGCCAAAATGCATGCGCCAAAGCCTGGCAAAAATCGGCGATGCGTGGGTTATGGCGAGGGGGTACCCCTTGCGCGCGATATGGGCAAAGGTGAAATTTGCCACCAGCTTGATGTTGGGAATGTTGCGATAGGCTTTGCGGAAAGCCGTGCGTTCAATTTTGGCGAAATCCTTGAACCAGCGAACACGCATGGTTCCGATGGGCTCGATACCGTCATATCCCACGATATGTGTGGATTGAAGATCGTTGCCGTCGAACGCGTGGTCATAGGGCAGCCCAGCGTCCTCCATGAAGCAGATCGCTCGAAGGGCAAATACCTGAATCAGCTGCTCCATGTTTTTAACCACTTCAACACGCAGTGAATTGTGTCCCGTAGAGGCGCCGGCTGTTTCAGAATTCATGTTGTACTCTCAGAAAAACCCGGATAATTGAGGCTCTTCTGATGTGCTTTGAGATAGGGCTTTTTATCTTGAACGGTTCTTCAAATTTGAACACCACACCATGATGTCCACGATGTCCACCGCGCTCATCAGTTTGCTGGACAGATGGGTGCGCGAAGCCGTGGCGCGTCATGGCGATGACTGGCCTGCGATCATGGCCAGCGTTGAAGAAAACCTGGGTGGCCTGGGTGACGAGCAGCGCACGGAATTGTCGCAGCAGATCACTTTGATCCTCGCGTCCGGGCCTGTTCTTACCGATCTCGCGCCCAACTGACTGATTTTGTCGCGGCAATGAGCGGGCTGGTTCTTCACGGTCAGCCTTCTCGCACGATGGGGGCCAGAAGCGTCAAGCTAACCGAAGCGCAGATCCATCCCCAAAGCGCGCCTGCTATCAGGTCCGAGAGATAGTGCCACTCACCTCCCAGCAGAAAGAAAGCGATCGCGGTCAAGAATGCGAGATAGAGTTTCCACCAACCAGGATAGTAGTGCCAAAGTACCGTGACCGCGGCGACGGCCAAAGCACTATGCCCGGACGGAAAGCTCGAGTTCGCCGAATTGACCGTGTGAAAGAAGACAAATACCTGATCGCTACTACCGTGTGGATCAGGTAAAGGCCGCGCGAAAATCTCCTTCCAAATAAAGTCGTTCGTACCGATCGCGCTGATGGCGCCGTATATTGCTACGGTTAGAACTTTGCGCAACCGTGTTGACTGAGCTCCGTGCAGGGAGACCAGAGCAGCGATGGCGATTGCTGCAGCCAAAATGACGCCTGATCTGATTACAAGCCGATGGATGGCGTCGTGATCGAAGTGCAAAGAAATGAATTCGAAAAGCGGTGCGTCCATGAAGCGGATCGAAAGAAGACTGGCTGCAACCGCCAAACCGGCAACAATTAACCCCCGTGCAGAAATCAGTTCCGCCGCGCCTTTCGGGCCGGCGTCGTGGGGATTATTGAAGGCCATAATAATTCGAAAACCAAGCTACAAACTTGGGAATCCCCGCAGCGATCGGGGTCGTGGGCACAAAGCCCAGATCGCGCGTACTGGCCTCGATATCGGCATAGGTTGCGGGCACATCGCCGGGCTGGAGTGGTTCCATGATTTTTTCGGCCGTCTTGCCCATGGCCTTTTCGATCTCGGCGATGAAATCGGTGAGTTTTTCGGACTTGTGGTTGCCCAGATTGTAGATCGCATGCGGTGGTGTGGCTGACGGCGGCCGGTCCAACGCACGCAACACCCCATCCACAACGTCGTCGATATAAGTGAAGTCGCGATGCATATCGCCATGGTTGAAGACCCGAATGGGTTCGCCTTTGGCGATGGCGGTGGCAAACAGGATTGGCGCCATGTCGGGCCGTCCCCAAGGACCATAGACTGTGAAGAAACGAAGCCCCGTGGATGGAATGCCATAGAGATGGGCATAGGTATGCCCGATCAGCTCGTCCATCCGCTTGGTGGCGGCATAAAGCGAGTTGGGATGGTCGACGGCATCGCCAACCGCGAAAGGCGTCTTTGTGTTGGCGCCATAGACGGACGAGGAACTGGCATAGACAAAGTGCTTCAGCGCCGGCAGGGCGCGCGCAAGCTCTTCCATGACGAGCTGACCCATCACATTGGAGGTGATGTAGGCGTAAGGATTGATGAGCGAATAGCGCACCCCCGCCTGTGCGGCCAGATGCACGATGTGTGTGATGCCCGGAAAGTCGGCCGCCAGCTTGAGCATGGGCGCGCGATCGGAAATGTCGATCTGGTGAAAGTCAAAATGCGGCCTGGCCGTCAACCGGTCCAGCCGCGCCTGTTTCAGCCTGACATCGTAATAGTTGTTGAGATTGTCCACTCCGATGACATGGGCGCCTCGCGCGAGCAGGGCGTCAGACACCGCCGCGCCGATGAAGCCGGCGGTGCCCGTCACCAGAATGGGGCCGCCATTCACGGCCGGCCCACGCTGATGTACTGAAAACCAGCTTCGCGCATCTGGGTGGGGCGATAGATGTTGCGCAGATCAATCATCAAAGGCGTCTTGAGGGCGGCTTTGACGCGCTTGAGATCCAGAGCGCGAAATTCGTTCCACTCGGTCAGGATCACAACGCCATCGGCGCCGTCCAGCGCATCATAGGCATCCTTGCGATAATCGACCTGAAGATGCTTGGCGGCTTCCTTGTGACCCTCGGGGTCGAAGGCGCGGATGGTGGCGCCGGCCGCCTGCAGATAGGGCACGATCACCAGCGATGGCGCATCGCGCATGTCATCGGTGTTGGGCTTGAAGGTCAGGCCCAGGACCGCGATGGTCTTGCCCTTCACGTCGCCGAACGCCGCCTCGATCTTCTTGGCCATGCCAAGCTTGCGGTCGTCATTGACCTTGACCACGGCTTCCACGATGCGGGTGGGCGCGCCCAGCTCCTGTGCCGTCTGCACCAGGGCGAGTGTGTCCTTGGGAAAGCAGGAGCCGCCATAACCAGGGCCGGCATTCAGGAACTTGGACCCGATACGGCCGTCCAGGCCGATGCCGCGCGCCACGTCCTGCACATTGCCGCCCACTTTTTCGCAGATGTCGGCCATCTCGTTGATGAAGGTGATCTTGGTGGCCAGAAAGGCGTTGGCCGCGTATTTGATCAGCTCGGCAGTTTCGCGGCTGGTGAACAGGATCGGCGTTTCGTTGAGAAAGAGCGGGCGATAGACTTCGCGCATCACGTCGCGCGCCCAATCGGTGTCGCAGCCCACCACCACGCGGTAGGGGCGGCGGAAATCCTCAAGCGCAGAGCCTTCGCGCAGGAATTCCGGATTGGACGCCATGTCGAACAGCGCATTGGGGTTGGCCTTCTTGATGATCTCTTCCACCTTGCGGCTGGTGCCGACCGGCACGGTGGACTTGGTCACCACCACCGCATATCCGGTGAGCGACTTGGCGATCTCCTCGGCTGCGGCAAAGACATAGGAAAGATCGGCATGGCCATCGCCGCGCCGGCTGGGCGTGCCCACCGCGATGAAGATGGCGGCAGCACCCGCGACGCCGCGCGCCAGATCGGTCTCGAAGGAAAGCCGGCCCGCCTTCACATTGGCCGCGACAACTTCATCAAGGCCGGGTTCGTAGATGGGAATGCCGCCCGAACGTAGGGTATCGACCTTGCTGGCATCCTTGTCGATGCAGACGACGTCGTGGCCGAATTCCGAAAGACAGGCACCGGACACCAGGCCGACATAACCTGTGCCGATCATTGCGATACGCATATAGTCTCCACCAAAACGTGCTTTGTTCTCGCGTGAATGAAGCGGGGATTCAAGGGAAGGGCAACACGCAAATTGTAGCTTTCAAACAGGCGCCGATGACCCTGGCCTGGCGCAGCGGCCTAAGCTTTGGGCGGTCAGTCTCTTTACCTAGCACCCCAGCGTATCGACCGGGCGACAATGACCATAACTGATTGATTTGTTTATGAAAGTGCCCCGAGTGAGCCGGCCCTGAAAGGGCCGCAGTCCAGGGAGGGATCCAGTGGTCCGCCTGGATCAGGCCAACATATCCAGCAGGGACTTAAAGTTGCTGTCGGCGGCCTTGAACGAATTGAGGTTGGCTTCAAATGCCGCCGAAGCGGATATTTGATTTACGACTTCCGAAACCGGATCAACATTTGGCGCGGCCACCATGCCTTGCATGTTTGCAAAGGGCGCCGCGGGATCATAGGCGAGGACATAGCTTGGAAGCGTGCTCGAAAGGACTGCTTTGGCGCCTCCGCCCGGCAATGTCGTCGAATTGACCGAGACGGGCTGATAGACACTTCCAGAAGATCGTGGGACGGGCTGCGACGGGCCGGTCGGCGGTACAGGCCCTGTCGTCTCCATATTGGCAATGTTGGATGCGCTGGCTGCCAAGCTTGCGGAAGCGGCTGCCATTCCGGAGGCTGCAATCGCCATCGCGGCATCCATATGCGCATCTTCTCCCAGCAACTCGCCAACCCAGCGATACTGAGTTTTGAGCGGGATAGCGAACGGATGGGCCTTTCTGCGTTAATCCAACCTTACGGGCATCACGGAGCAATCCTTATGCCTGTGGATTTTTGTCGCGAGCTCAGCGTTAAACATAAACGCGTGATTTGCTTGAACTGGAGCAACTGACATTTTAGGGTTACCGTCGGGTTAACTGGCAATTGGGGCGGCACAACATGAGCGACAAAGCATCGGCAGAGCGCGACGCAGACGGCACAATCTTTATCGGCGCAGGCGTGGAATTTAAGGGCGACATGACCGTACCTGGTTGTGCGTCCGTCGACGGCAAGTTCGAAGGCACCTTGCAGGCCAAAAGCCTGATCGTTGGCCAGACTGGGAATGTCTCAGGCCAGATCAGTGTCGAAACCGCAGAAGTGCGCGGTTCTGTTGGTGATCACCTCACCGTGCAGTCCAAGCTGATCGTGCGTTCCACCGGAAGCATTTCGGGTTCGGTGAGCTATTCGCGCATTATGGTGGAGGAGGGCGGCGAGTTGGCCGGCACCATTGAAAAGATCGTTGAGCCGGCGACGGATGGAAAAGTCGTGCCGCTCAAGAGCGGCGCGGAATAGCAGCGCAGGTCCCTTTTCACCCCTAAATTCATAGTGTTGCGGTGCTGTACGACTGCTCACTCATCGTCGTCCCCCAGAGGGAAGAAGACGTCGCAGAATATGACTGGGACAGTTTTCCGCCTGCCAAAGCTGGTGGCCGAAGCTTCACAATTATCGATGAAAGCGCGGGCATTGAAGGCAAGCTGATTGCCCGCAACGCATTCATCCATGGCCAGGTTCACGGCCTGGTCTTCGCCGAGAGCGTCACCATCGATAAAACTGGGCGAGTTAGCGGTGTGATTTTTTGCCGAAACCTGACTGTGCTGGGTAATGTGCAGGCCAACATTGTCTGCGACAGCATCATCGTGCGCGCGGGCGGGGTGCTCTCAGCAATCCTGAAATACAAAAGCTTGCGCGTCGAGCCTGGCGGTTCGGTGGGGGGCAAGTTTGAGAAGCGGGTTGTGATCGACGCTCAGACCAAACAGGTTGGCGCGCAATCGCGCAATTCGTCACTTCCCTGATACCTTGGGTCTGGCATCATGCCGAGCCGCTCAAGAAGGGTTCAGCGCGTGGCTCCAAGAGGCCGGCTTGCAATCGCGGCAATCTTTTCGGTGTCCGGTGCCAGCCCAAGGGCGACCCAGCCCCAGGCCTTGGTAGGATCCTGGCGCTCAATCCAGACATAATCGCTCTTTTCCCAGCTCACGATCTGATCGGTGAGATTGTCGAGCACATAGTCGCCCTGGTCGGTTGTGATGGTCAAAACCGCATGGCGCTCCTCCCGCGGGGTAAGCACGATCGCCACCCGCAAGGCGCCAATGGGGATGCCGGCAGCCACCAGATCGCGCCTTTTGGTCAGGGCATAGTCCTCGCAGTCGCCAAAGCCGTCGCTTGGGATGTTCCAGTATTCGGCCCGTCCGTAATGGCGCAGATCATCCATTGGCTTGATGGCGCGGTTCACGCTCTGATTGACGGTTTCCAGCAAGACCCAGGATCCAGGCTCCACGCTGGCACGCGTGGGGCCGTTCTCAGGCAGTTGGCATTGCCCGGGAAAGCGCATGCAAAAGCTTATGAAGCCGGCAGGAACCAGCTTGCCGGCCAGCGCCTTAACTTGCGCGGTTGAAAAGCCCATTAGCGCACCCGAACCTGGATCGAGGGCTCGCCCATTATCAGGCTCGCGCCGACCACCGCGTTGCCCATTTTGAGGGCATCGAGCACGGCTTTGCGGTCCAGCTTGGCCGGCTGGGGGACGAAGTACGCGGCGGGGATCTCAGCCTCGTCGCGGACGTCGAGTTTCTCGAGGCCTTTGCGCAGACCCACGGAGAAGTCCTCGGCCATGACCTTGTCCAGGCCCGCCTCCTGCATGGCCCAGCGCGCCAGGGCCCGCTTCTTCTCGTAGCGGTCCTTGAACCGCGCCAGCCTGAGCTCCAGGTCCTCCAGTCGGCCTTTTAGCGCCTCGACCAAGGCGGCATCGTCCAAGGAGGGACGACCGCGGCGATGGCTTCTGGCAGCCCTGAGGCGCCTTCCAACGTGTCTGTCAGGGTTTCTTCGTCGATATCGGCGAACTGCGCTTTGAGCTCGGCCGCCAGAATCATGTAATTTGTGAGCTCGGATTGGATGTTTTGGACCGGATTCAGCATGTGCAATCTCCAAAAATCACTCTTTAGGACCACTAATGTGGTCTAAAAGTACATATATATTCTTGGGGAGTTAACCCAAATGATAACCCCCGTGCATGCCCGAATGGCGCGCGTGGCGTTGGGTTGGAGCCAAGTGGAGCTGAAGGATCGAACCGGCCTCAGCAAAACGACGCTTGTGCGTTTCGAAGCGGGCCTGGGTGTGCACTACAATACGGCGCGCAAATTGGAGGACGTCTTCAAAAAGGAAGGCGTGATTTTCGTTTACGAAGATGACACCCGGGGCCCAGGCGTACTGCTTTCCAAGGAGCTCTCCCAACGTCTCAGCCAGCCCTCGGAAAGCCTGCCCAAGAAAGCCCCGCGCAAGCGGCTCAAAGAGACCAAATAGGTCTTACCCGGCGTTCAGCCGTGGTCCGGTCCACGAAGGGCCGCGACTTAATCACGGCACCCGCTATCGCACCCAATATCACCCAAAATGCCAACGCATCTTGCGGATGTATATACATTTGTATATATGTAAACCATGCCCAGAAAATTGCTGCTTTTGAATGGGACCACGGAAACAGCGCCAAGTGCCAGAAACATGGCTTGACGCTAGCGGCCATCGAGTCGTGTTTTACGCGGCCGATACTAATTCTGCCGGACGAGGAACATTCGAAAAGTGAGGAACGGTTGCGCGCCATCGGGCGCGACGAAGACGGCCGGCACGTCTTCATCGTGTTTACGCTACGGACGCGCGGCCGCAATTCCGTCGTTTGCCCAATCAGCGCGCGGTATATGCATGCCAAGGAGATCGCACATTATGAAAAAGAAAATCCCAACGTTTAAGACCGATGCACAAGCTGAACGGTTCGTCGCGAATTCCGATCTGACGCAATACGACCTTTCTGGCGGGAAGGCAGTCCGGTTTGAGTTCGAACCCAAAGCCTCACAACTCAACATGCGGCTTCCCGCAAATCTGTTGAATGCCGTCAAGCGTCGTGCCAAGCAGCGCGGTATACCCTATACCCGGTTTGTTCGGGAAGTTCTCGAACGGTCACTTCAGGACGAGGGCGCCGAGCGGGCTGCGCGGAGACGGTAAGGCCAAGCGCAACATGCCCGATCCTGTGCCGGCCGTTATCATCGGCCGGCTGGCCCTGGATAAAACCCCAAGGGCAAGGGACACCGCATCAGCCTAGGCGCCTTCCTCGTGAGCCCAAACAACGCCTGTCGTCCTCGAGGTCGGCACAACCGACGTCATTTTGAAAAAACGAAGCCAAAAAAGTGAAGAGTTACAAGCATCAAAAAATAACATTTCGGTGCTTTTTGGTAGTTCCGACGGCATGAGATTTTGCCAATCAGCGAGGGAGGCGTGTGATGCGTGCTTTATATAACTGGCACTCCGCTTTGCGCTCTTGGCTGTTCGAGGAGGCGTTACCGCTCTGGTCAATCCTGCCTGGAATGATCTGGCGGACGAGATTGCCATTCTCGCGCTGCAGAAATTCATCGATCCCCAAAAGCATTTCTTGCGCGAATATTTCGACGCCGATTGGCAGCCGCTTGGTGGCCCGCTGGGAAATTGTATCGAGCCAGGCCATCAATTCGAGTGGGCATGGCTGCTGGAACGCTGGTCGCGCTTGCGCCGGCGTGAGGATGCCCATGCCATGGCGGTTGACTTGTTTGCTGCTGGCACACGCGGTGTGAACGCCGGCCGCAATGTCGCCATCGATGAAATGGACGACGCGTTTCAACCCAAGCGCTCCACCGCCAGGCTGTGGCCCCAAACCGAGCGTCTGAAGGCGGCGCTCATCCTGATGGAGCAGGCCAACGAGCCGCAGCGTGAATTCTACAGGGAACACGCCTGCGCCGCTGCCGAAAGCCTGTGGTCCTATTTGCAGGTGCCCAAACCGGGCTTGTGGCGCGACAAAAGGCAGGAGGATGGCCAGTTCGTGATTGAGCCCGCACCGGCTAGCTCTCTTTATCACATTGTCGCCGCAATTCACGCCCTTGGGCGCGTATGACGCTGCCGCTTTGGCCGCAAAATGTCCTGCAGACGAAAATCAACAACACTCAGTGCTTGCAAATGAAGCATCGAGCCGCGATCGCTGGCCACCGCACATTGATCCGGATTAATGGAACCGAAGATTAATTGAAACTAAGTGTCGTGCGGAAGGTTACCTGACGCTCCCGAATAACGGTGCCATCTGGCAAGCGTTCTCTTCGAGATAACGATCGGAGAGTTCTATGCGTCGCATGACATTCAGCATTGCATCATTGGCCGCGGTCCTCGTGGCTTCGGGATGCGCAACGCACAACACCGCAAAATTAAGCGCCGCTGAATCATTAGCGGACACTTCAAAATTTGACGCGGACTATTCTTCCGAGGAGGATGGCGAAGACTCCTATGCCCGGGGCGATAAATACACCGCCGCAAATCTACTTTTCCAGGCAGATCAGGCCGACAATTCCATCAAGAACCGATACAACCTTGCGACGGCGTATGCCGCGATCGGAAAGACCGGAGCGGCCCATGATATGTACGCATCCCTTGTCATTGATGGCCAATACACACGTCTGAGAGTGTCGAACCAAGTGCTATCCGTGACGTGCGATTGGTCGTGAAAAGCAGCCAAACCCGTTAACTGAAGACACGGGTTGGCGAGTGAACATTTGATTGCTGGACATTTTCGCGTTGGATGGTCAGAGGGTCGGCAGAGGTACATCTCAGCGGAATTGCGGCCCGGTAATCCAGATCACCAGTGACTTGCGGGTTCCAGAGGTGACCGGGGCGACGCGGTGTACGCCATAGGACGGAAAGGCGACTAGCATACCACGCTCGCGGGGCGCGATTTCGGTGCGGGCGCCGGCCAGGAACTGAAGCTCGCCGCCTTCATACTGCGACGGGTCGCTAAGCTGCAGGGTAAGCGAGAGCTTCCTGCGGTTGACTAGCGCGCCCTGGTCGACATGCCAATCATAATGGCCGCCTTCGCTGCCGTGATAGACCGAACACTGGATGCGTTCGGAAAAGCCACTGAGGTCGAAGCGGTAGGACATGGCGTTGATCATCATGGCGATCTGCTGGACGCGATCATAGATCCACTTGTTGTCGGGGTTGGCATCAACCCAAGCGACGCGAGTGATGCGAATGGTCGCGGGTCTGGGCCTCGATGTCGCTCATCAGCCCGGCCTGGGTGAGCGGCAGGGCGTCGCCCATCGTTTCTATGCGGTCGAGTTCTTCGGCCGTGAAGGCGTTGGCCCAGGGCACGAAGGTGATGGTGGGCGGAAGCTGGGGCGGCTGTTGCATCGGGTGAGACGATAACGGCTGTTCCGTGGCGCGCAACCAGCGACCCGGCGGTGGCCAGGGACTACGCTACTTGTCAGAAATCACGCATGAAAACAAAGGAAGAGCGCAAACGAAAGAGCCAGAATGACCGGCAGCGCCCCTTTTGCTGTAAATTGCCAACCGGAAAATGATGGTATTTCGTCCGCAGTTCACAACGGATCAGGACGAGCAAAAGCTCTCGCCAGGCCATCTTCACCTCGCTGGAAAATAAAAGGCCGGTTACCCTTGAGCAAGCCGAGCAAGCGGCCGCCCAGTTTGCTTCACAGATCCCAATGGGTCGCAGGGGCAAGCCGGAGGAAATCGCGGCTGCCGTCACGTTCCTCGCCTCCGATGAAAATTCTTTCGTCACCGGCGTGGATCTCGCCCTCGATGGAGGCATGGCCAAGGTCTGACCCCGACGCCGTCCCGCGGCTGGCCCTCCAGCCTCGCCAGTCGCGGGATCGCCACTGCACGGAGCCTAGAGCGCCGTCGCTGCTCGTTAGCGACAAAACAATTTCTGCCCACGGCATGTATGACTCCACGCAGCAACACGCGCAGCCACAAGTCCGCGCGCTGCTTCGCGAGTTTGATTGGATGATTGAGCGGTGCCCGGCCCTCGGGGGGCGGTCAGTGACGATACAGTCACTCACCATGAGTGAATTGTGCCGGAGCATTTAAAACTGATCAAGGTGACGCGAACGTCGGCCCATGATTTATTTTTTTCCTACAAGGATCCTTGAATTTTCAACTCGTCGTCGCGGTCGAAGCGGTGCTGGTCCCGGAAGACGGCAACCCGAACGTCAGTGCCACGGCGATGATGGACATGCCGATGAAGCCGGTCCGATAGGAGATGTGCTGGGCGGCCTGGATGCCGGCCGGTTTACCGGGGGCCAGAGTTTGGGCTGAGGCAGCGGTAGCCGCGAGGGCGAGGCAGAAAAAGGCAATGGGTGCGTGCAGCATGGGTCAAGGCTAGGCCAGGGTGGGCAGCACGCAAAGTTAAATGCAGGCGAGACTTAGCGCAATTGCGGCCTCCACCGGCGCGTCCACCCACTTTCGCGAACCTTGGAGAACTCTCGAGTCAATTGAAAGCGCGGCTCCCAATGACCAGCACGCAAATCACTAAAAGCGCCACTGGAAGCACACCTTTTGCCGATATCTGCCATCCACCAAAATGGTCGTATCTGGCTTTGAACTCGCAGCGGATCAGCGACAGAAATATTTCCGTCCACAGCACGGCAGCTTCCATAGGCGATGGCGTGTGAAAGCTTGCAGCTTTCCACGTCTCGCCTTCCACAGGGGTATTTGGGGAATAAGCACAAGATGTGCGCTGCGAACCATTCCGCGAAGGCGCACTCACTCACGCTCGCAAGATTGTGACGAGCGTTTTAAAATCATGCAAGACGGTAAGCCGACCCAGCTCAAATATTTTTTGAGGCTACAGAGAGCGCTGATTTCAGCTAGCTCGTGGTCACAGTGAGGGCTGGATCACTTGGGTTTTCTAATTTCGCCGCATTTCCCACCATAAATCTTGGGCGGCATATTGTGGCTATCGCAAAATTCCATGTATGCCTGATAAGCGCCGTCATAACCGCCATTCGACGACGCCACATCATCAACAAATATTGCTCCCCCAGATATCAGACCATCAAAGATCTTGGGCAGCGCCGCCTTGGTCGGCAGATACAGATCGACATCGAGATAGGCCATTTTTATCGGGCTTAACGTACTATAATCGAACTCTGCGCAATCGGCCTGGATCGGTGTAACGATCAATGCAAGATCGCTGAAATTCCGCTTCCAACGCGCAAAATCATTATACCCAAAGCCAGTCATTTCAGCCGTTGTCTTTCCCCGATGCTGGACCTCGTATTCCAAGTCACGCTTCGTAAAAGAGGCGAAGATATCAAGGGCAATGATTTTATCACCGGTGCTTCGCCTCGAGTGTTCAGCGAGGAACCGTGTTGTCATACCGCGAGCCACACCGACTTCTAAAATGATGCCAGACTCCGCCCGTACCCTCTCCATCTCCATAACTAGGAGCGCCAATTCAATCGGATCTGACGTGTAAGGGGATCTTGGAGCGCCAAATGGCGTATGCCGGAAGATAAGTTTTTTTCCGAGTTCGCGAAGGTTGAGCATTTATGAAGGTTGAGCATTTATAAAGTCCAGAGAAATCGCCGCCCCGTATGGGATTTCGATATACCTAAGTTCGCAGGCCAAAGACAGGCCGAAAGCTAGCGCTGGCGATGGTGCTTCGTCAGCTCTCCCCGGATTGTAGCAAAGGCCATCCATTGGCATTGCGGGCGAATTCAGCCTGGATGAGTGGCAGGGTGCGGCCCATGCGTTTGATGCGGTCGAGGTCTTCGGCGGTGAAGCCATTTGCCCAGGACACGAAGGTGATCGCGGGCGGGAACTGGGCGGCTGTCGCATCGGGCACCGACGATTGCTGCTGCTTTAAGGCTTGCAACCCACCTGCAGGTGGCTCCGGAGCCTAAGTCTCCAACGCCGAAATCATCCGCGCAGCCTCTATTTCAATATCGGCGATTGACCGCCGGCGAAAGTCAGGCTTCCCTGTATCCGGGATTTTGGGGTACCGGGCGCGATGTCACCGGTCAGGGTTGCGGTTTTGGTTGTTCTGGCGGGCTTGGCCCTGCCCGGCCCGGCATCGGCGGCGCTGCCTGGCCGCGACAGGCTGAACGCCGTCAAGGACGCCGCCAGGGGCGCCCTGGGGGACCTAACCGCCGAAATCACCATCCACACCCGCACCTTCGTTGCCGATTACAGCACCAATGACCGCTACATGATCGAAGCGGCACGCATCGCCCGGCGGCGCAGTTCTTCACCACAGGTGCAGGCATTTTCCGATACCCTGGCTGCAGACGCCAGGATGACGGAAAGCGAACTGCAACAGCTGCTGCGCACCTATAACGTGGACGCCACTCTGGCTTCCGGCCTGGATTTCCGCCGCCGCGGCATGATCAGCGAGCTGAACACGACCCCGGCGTTGACCCGGCGCTACCTGGAACAGCAAATGCTGATCCAGAAAGAGCAGCGCATCCTGCTCAGGCGCTATGCCCACAGCGGCAGGATCGTGGCCGTCAAACAGTTCGCCGAACGCCGGCTGCGCAAGGTTGACGAATTTCTGTCGACGCTACAGCGTTTGCAGCACGGAAGCTGACGCCCAAAGCCCGGGCCGGTTCAACCAAAAGTCCGCGAAAAGAACTTGCGTATCTGCGCCAGGATATCGCGCTCGAGCTTGTTTTTCTGGCCAATCGTGCTTGCGATCTCACCCAGGATCAATTGCCTGACCGCCAGCACGTGACTGAAACGCTCCAGCAGGCCCGGCTCCGCCGCCAGCAACTGTTCCATGGCTTCGTTGGTGACTTCCAAAAGCCGCATGGCGGTCAGGCTGGTCACCGAGGCTGCCCGCGGCGCGCCCGTCATCAGGGAAATCTCTCCAACAATGTCGCCGCTGGCCAGAACCGCGACTTCGCGCGTCTCGCCATCCGGCGTGGCGACCTGAACCCGCGCCGCGCCGTCCAGCAGCACGAACATGGATTTTCCGACGTCACCTTGCCGGATAAAGGTGGTTCCGGCCGCAACCAGCCGCACACTGCAGGACGAGGCCAATGTCTCGAGCTGGGACGCACTGAGAATGTTTTCAAAGATCGGCACCTGGCCAAGGGCATCGCGCACCTCCGCCGTGGCATCGCGCAAGCGGCTTGGCGGTGTCACGAATTCCATCGGCCTGACGGGTGCGGGCGCATCGTGGCGCTGTAAGGCGCGATGCATCGCCACCGCCATGATGGATTTGGCGATCCGCGGCTCGGTTTCGTCCGGATCGGCGTAAAAGCGCACATGCAGATATGTAGTATTAGGGACCAAACCGGTCGATCAGGACCTCCGGATTGCGCTGGCTGGAAAGCGGCCTGCTCTGCACGGCACGGTATGCCTCGGCAACCAGAATGCCGATGGCGCGTTCCGCGGAAAAATGCCGGGCTATGGGTACTTCCACGACCAGCCTTATGGCCACGCGCGGACGGCTGTGGTTGATCACCGGGTTGGAGGTGAGCGTGTGGTTCGGAAACATCAGCCGCCGGCCGTCTAGCAGGCGCAGGTAGGTGAATCGCATGGCGATGCCCTCCACGCGCCCATAGACCGGCTCGGGGAGTTCTGTGGCGTAAATCGTCAGCCAATCGCCAATCCCGACAGAGCCGTTCAGATTGACCGACAGCCCGCTGAAAACGTCGCTGATGCCCGCCTGCAGCGCGATGCCCAGAATAAGGGCCGTGGCGCCCGACGCCGTGAGCAATCCGGTGAATGAAACGCCGGCCTCGAAATAAAGCCCTACCGACACGCCCAGCGCCACCAGCGCGATCGTCAGCAGGATTTGCATGACCGCGGGTGTTTCGCGGCCGCGCCGGCGGCGCAGATAGCCATCCCAATAAAGCGCACGAACCAGCCGGTCGAGAAGCAGGGCTGCCGCCCCGCCATCAACACGCCCAGCGCATTGAGGATCCTGCCGCCATAGGGATGCGAAACCGAGGCTAGGATCAGCGCAGATCCGCCAAAGCGCGCAGCCGCCAGCAGCACAAATACCGAAAGCCACGGAATGATCGAGATTTTTCTCATGTGCGGCCCCTCACACAAAGGTTGCCACACCTCTCCCGGCTATAACAGGCCCGTTTGGAACCGTCCCGTCCCGATCTCGCCGCCGGCCAGCTTGCTTAGAAGCCCCGCCGCCTCTCAGCGCAGCGCAGATACCACTCCCACGGGTCTGGAAAATGCAAATAGCGCCACGTTGAGATGGGCTACAGGCCACACCGAGCCCTTTGGCATGCAATCTGGGAGCGCCGGAAAGCCCCTAGCACCCTCCGCGACGGCCAATGGGTGGTCCTCGCGGTTGCTTGGGTCCAGCGCTTGCGTCACCGGCAGCCCTTTGGTGGCAAAAGAGCCGTATGGCAAGCGTCAGTTTTGGGCTAGCCTCTCCGCGCCTTGAGTGATTGGTTGAATGAATACGTCGGCAGTGTGGCTTGGAGTTCTTACGGCCCTGATGCTCGCGGGAAACGCCACGGCTCAGGTCGAAAAAAGTGAGCCCTCTGCTATCGTCGAAATAGGCGGCGCGGGTAGCTGGGGATTCAAGGGCGGCTCTGCTTACGGTCCAAATCTTTCGGTAGAAACCACACCAATTCCTGACTGGCTCGAATTGGAAGGGGGCACCACGGCCCTTTTCAGCCGGGGCCAGACGGAATGGGACACTGATCTGCTGTTCAAAAAGCCCTATGACCTATCAGATACGGTGGAGTTCATGTTCGGCGTCGGCCCCGAATGGGCGCATATCACAACCCAAGGCCGATCCAGCGATACCGTCGCTGGAGAGGCCGCGCTGGATTTCATGTTCTGGCCTTTGGAAGAGCGAAAAGTCGGCTTCTATCTTGAGCCTAGCTATGACTACAGCTTCTCACCGGGCCACGAACAATCTGTGAGTATCAGCGCCGGGATCCTAATTCCAATTCCCTAGGTGTGATTGCTGCGCGATGGAGCGTCAACCCCCACATCAGCCGTTAAACTAACATGCGGCAGAAAAACTACTTATCTTTGCAATCGTCAGCGCTTTCCCCCAATCTTCTAACTGCCTTGGTGTCCGATGACAGTAGATGAGCGAGTAAACGCGGTGCTTCGAAAGGCGCTACTGCTTACCGAATCTCAAATCGTTCCTAATGCGCATTTGATCCATGACCTCGGTGTGTCCAGTCTTGACCGCTTCGAACTGGTTATGGGCATTGAGGATGAGTTTGGGATTGAGTTGACAGACGAAGACCAGGAATCGATCCATACCGTAGGTGATGTGATCGAACGCGTGAAACTACGTTGCGCCGGGTGACTTTGTTCTGGCCTGTCCATCAAATGTTCGGTGCTTACTCTCGGTTCATTGCGGGGTGCAATGCACATGTGGACTGCCGGATATTTTGTACCAGCGTGACTGAGACTACTGCAGGAGCGCTGGCTCGAACCGAACGATCAGTCTCAGCGACCGCGACGGCCGGTGCCGGCAGCTGACGCACTATTTATCCCCGCATAGGGTCCGACTTCCGGTTTGCCCTGCGTATTGGCCAGCGTGCCAAGCTCCGCTGCCACCCCCGAAGACACCAGCGGCCCACCACCGCCGGCCTGAAAACAGGTGAAGTCGGGACGATCCTTCCATGCGAATGGACCACACAGTCTGACGCCGGCCTTTATGGCAGCGTCATGGACAATGTTGATTTCAGTCTCATAGTCGGGATCGCCCTGCTTATAGCCACCAAAATTGCCGAGGTCGCCGGAGGCCGCGAAGATGGCGCTCACACCAGGCAGTTTGGCAATCTTGTCGGCATCCCGAAGTCCGTCGAGTGTCTCGATCATTAAGATCAGAACAAATTCTGGTTTATCGTCTGGCGGTAACCGCCGGGAACATCGCCCCAGAAGGCAGAGGAATGATACTGACCATCACCTGAACTGCGGCCACCCAGCGGAGGGTAATAGGCCCATTTGACGGCTTCTTGGGCTTCAGCCAGGGAACGTATGGTCGGCACGATTAGAACCAGAGCGCCTTCATCGAGGGCATGCTGTTCATCCGTCTCATTGGCATTGGCGATGCGCACGCCCGGCACCGCCTTGGCATGCGGGCAGGCGGCCCACATATTCTTGACGTCATGCCAAGTGCCCGAACTATGCTGCATCTCGGTCCAGATAAAGTCGTAGCCGGCATTGGCCATCGCGCAATACTGCTCTGGGGAGGTGTCGGCGTTCACCGTGCCACCCGTCACCTTGCCGCCCGCCAGCAATTTGATCTTGACCGGATTCCATAACTTGGTACCAGCCGGAGCATCGAAGGCGTGACCGTATTTCCACTTGCTCATGTCAAACTTGCCCGCGTTCACGGAACCGGGAAGCGCTTTGTTTTCAGCACCGCTATCGACGCCGGCAGGCGCGGCCAACGGGAATTTTCCCGGATCGGACGCGCCGTCATTTTGCGCAGGCTGAGCGAGCGCAGCGCCCGCGACATAGGAAAAGACCGCACCTAAGGCCACCATAATCAACGCAGATCTCATGGAAGTCCCCCGCGAACGAATTTTTCTCATCTTTGTATGCAGCTTGCCAGCGCCACCAAGGCATAGCAAGGGTCGGACTTGGCAAGTCGGCTTGCATACGACGCGAACAGGCATGGCGCGTGCGGCTGCTTGTTCAGTTGCGCGGTGGGTCGTGAGAAACACCGGATGGAAGATTGGGATCTGAATTTCGGCGGATTTGCCGGCAAGCGCGAAAGGCCGGATGCAAATTCCCCGCAGCGTGCGTTGCAATCTAGGTGCGGCGGCCTAACGGATATTTTTGCAGCTGCGAGATAGAGATGGCCACCCGGGACTGCTGCATGGCTCATGTCTGATCCGGGTGGAGCATGAGAGGCGTCAATTCCGGCGCAACGGGCCAACATGATCCGTCGGGCCGCGCCTGGGGAAGTTTATTGTCGAAAGATCCTGGGCACCCGCTAGAAGAATGATAATGATCAAGTCCAATATCTGCGAAAGCTATATGGGGGCGGGCATGTTTGGATTTCGACTTGTCGTCTTGGCATCATCGGCACTTCTTTTGGCGCCGGCATCGGCCCAGCAATTGCCTGCTCCGCCCGCAGCTGCGTCCGTTCAGTCCATGCCGGCGGCTCGCGATTGGACGACCTGGGGCTATGATCAGGAACGAACCGGCTGGAACAGAGGCGAGACCACGCTTACCAAGAAGAATGTCTCGCGGCTGAAGTTGCTGTGGAACACGCAGTTGAGCACTTCTCCCACGGACATCGTTCTGTCGACACTCACTGCTCCGCTGGTGGCAGAAGGCGTGCAGACGGCGCAAGGCGCAACCAATCTGGTTTTTCTGCTTGGCGCCGATGATACGGTTTTTGCGGTGAGTGCGGACACGGGCAAAGTTCTATGGCAAAAAACTTTCGCCAACGCCATTGCGCCGGTCCATCCCGCAAATTGGCAGTGTTCGAATACCGCGAACGCGACGCCGGTCATCGATAAGCAGCGTGGACTTATCTTTCTAATTACAAGCGACGGCAAGTTGCGTGGTCTGAATTTGCGCGACGGCACAGAGCGCATGACGGCCACGGACATCGTCGTTCCGTTCGCGCGTGATTGGAGCCTCAATCTGATCGACAATGTCGTCTATACGACCAACGGACGCGGTTGCGGCCAGTTTGCGGGTCAGCTTCCCGCGCCAGCGTCCTCCCAAAGTGGCGGCGGGCCGGGGGCGGCAGCGGTAGGCCGGGCGGCAAGGGCGCCGGTTGGACCCGTGATTTGGGGAAACATCTCGGCAATGGATGTCAGCGACCTTGATCATCCTCAGGTGACGCATTTTTTCACCAGCGGTGCGAGACCTGCGGGCCCCTGGGGCCGCGGCGGTGTCGCCAAAGGCCCCGGCGGCACGGTCATCACGCAAACGGCCGATGGGCTGTACGATCCGGGTACAGGCGTCTGGGGTGAAACAGTTCTGAAGCTCGCGCCGCGGGCGACGCGAGTTGTAGATTCCTTTACGCCCGCGAATTGGAAATATCTGAACGCCCATGACCTGGATTTTGGCTCGGCAAGTCCGGAGGTATTCACATTCCAGAACCGGACGTTCGTGGCCACCGCCGGTAAAGAGGGCGCTGTCTATCTACTTGACGCCAACAATCTCGGCGGCGGCCCTCCAGATCATTCCGTACCGGTGTACAAATCGCCTCAACTCGGTAACGACGCCGCCTTGGGGACCGAGCCGGGTGAAGGCGTTTGGAGCAGTATCACCAGTTACCAGACCCCAGACGGAAAGCAGTTCCTGTACGTTCCGATGTGGGGCCCGTCATCCAAGAATGCGCCAACCTTCAAGTACAGCTACGGCCCAATACCCAACGGCAGTATTATGGCACTTCAGGTGATTGCAGACGGTGGCAAGGTTTCGCTGGATCCAGTTTGGACCTCGCCAAACATGACAGTGCCTGATGCCCCGGTTGTGGCAAACGGAGTGGTGTACGCAATTCAGACCGGCGAACAGACCCTGCAGCACCAGCTTCCGGTTCCAGGCCAGCCCCCTGCGGGGATTAATATCAATGCGGCGGCCAAATTCCGGGCCACGCCGGTCAGCAATCTGACGCTCTACGCGTTTGATGCGGAAACGGGAAAAACGCTCTATTCGAGCAAGAAGATCATTTCAGATTGGGTGCATTTCAACGAACCAGTCGTTGCCCTTGGAAAGGTATTCGTCGTCACCCATGACGCCCATGTTCTGGCGTTTGGCCTCAAATAGCAGCGGCGCCACCATCGCCATGAGCCCCCAAGGTCTTGCCCGGGTCGGCGAACTGCATCCCAGGGTGCTGGCCGCTTTTATCCAGATCAAATTGAGCAGCTCGCGATTGAGTTGAAATCCCCTTGGGCGTGGGAATATGGGCCGCCGCAGCAGCAGGGTTATAGCCAGCAATATGGACCACCGCCGGGCTACCAGCAGTACGGGCCGCCGCAGCAGCAAGGGTATTACGAAGGTAACTGACCCGCGAAGTGGGCGGCCACAGTTCCGACGCTGGCCAGCAGCTTGACGACGCCGACAGGTATTACGAAAGCGAGCTCAAGCCGGGGGACCCGCATAACGCCTTAAGGTCTCATTAAGAAGCGTCGGTTTTCGAATAAGGCCTTCGCCCAAGCGGCGCTGCAAAAGGAAAAGCCCAGTGGCTTTCTGCCACTGGGCTTATCTTTGTCTTCTTTTTGCTATTGCACTCCACCAGCGGTCGGAGAGGACCGCTGTGCAAAATGTACCTCAGTGTGATTAAATATTTGCACTGCCACACCAAGCGCTATCTTCAATACGGCTACATGCACCCGGTATCTTAAGATGTCGGACTCCATAGTCTCACCAATCCGCGATCTCTCGTAGACGTGGGCTTGGGGGCTATAGTGGAAATCGATGCGCAATACAGGCGCTTGGCCGACCAGGGCACAAGTGCTGGGATTGTCGACACCTTGCCGGGAGAACTATTCGTCCCGGCCAAGGAAATGACCCTGAACGGCGCCGGCATCTGTTGCCCCGAGACGCCCGACTGGGTGGTGTGTTACGGCGAAAAAGCAATTGCTGTTCAGTTCCAGCGGTCACTCCAATTTTGCCCAGCCTATGTCCGCTGACCGTTCCATCCGCTACCTGAGTGCTCTTAGCAGCGCCTCGTCCAACCGCGTCCTGAACCTGATCACGATTAATGACGCCAATGTGGACAACGAAAAACACCGGACGGCGCCGATGTTTGATTCCAAGGTTCTCAACAATTCGATCGTTCTCAAGCATCGGCTACGCGCCGATGAGGTCGATCTGTTCGTGAGCCGCCGCTCCATAGCCACAAAAATCATAGTTCCCTTTGAGCGCAGCGACCTGCGCGTTGGTGGACAATCGCTTTTCATCGGGCAGCGCGGGTACGAGGACCTGCTGCAGGAAGTGGGGAACTACAAGGACAGGTCGGAGATGAAGCGGGACCTGGATGTGATGCACCTGATCGACGGGGTGCCATCGCTGGACCCGTTCTTGCTGCGCGAGCATTTGCGTTGCAATGACATCAGGCCGGACGCCTGCTATTTCTCAATTTCGGACGCCGATCAGCAACGCATGTACAAATATGCCTCTCAGGAAGTTGGCCGACTGACGGCGATGGCGCAGGGCAAGGGTGGCGCGCAAAGCGCCGCTACCGGCCGAATGGTTGCGGCTCTGCTTTCGAGCGAGGTCAATGAAAAGCTGGAACCGCTTCGCCTAACGTTGTCGCTAGGGCCCGAGGAGTTCAGCGAAGGCGTGTTCAGCTGGCGTGGCTTTATCTATTACAAATGGTGCTTGGAAGAGTGTTGGCCCAAGCTGATCGGTGCGCTTCGCGGCATCAAGACAATCAGTGCTACCGGGAAAGTGACATTTGACGAAAAGAATATTCTGAATGATTGCAAGGACGTCATTCTGCGTGGCGCAAAATTCAACAACCAAGAAATTCGCCGGATCATCGCCATCTATGATGGTGCCTATGCTGGGCTGATTGAGCGCCAGGATCCAAAGCTGTTCCGGGAGTTTCTCCTCAGCGCGCCCAAACTGTTCCTGGATATCGGCGACAAGATGGGTTCGATGTCCCATATCACCAGCTTTTGGAATTATCGTTTTCCTGCGGTCGCGCCCAAGGGCGCGGACGCCGAGGAACTGATTGCCATGTTTCAGGATTTTACCATGGGTTTCACGGCTGAAGCCGCTATAGCAGCCTGATGGGCTGCTAACTGGCTATCGCTCGGTACCAGATACCTTGACGAGGAGGCGAGAGTTTTAGATCAGAACGCCGAAACTGGTCGTGGCATTCTGATCAGTGCAAACTAGGGTAGCCAGCGCGGTGTCAGGCACTACGCTGCGTACTGCTCGTCAATTTGCTCCAAGTACCCGACGACACTTCGAACCTTGTCCCAATGGTCCCGTCCTACGAGATCGCCACGCGCCAGCGATCTGCTCGCTTGCAGAGATGCGTGAACACGGGCGCGGGAGGCGTACTGCTTACGAAGCTTCATGGCATCATAATACAATTCGAGCTCGCTCATGGTGTCCCCGCAACTTTGTTGTCCCGGCTCAGGACAATCGGTCCCCAGCCGAGCCGGGCTCCCGCCCTCGGCATCGATCCTCGCAACGATTATGCCAACAGGAGCCGCCATCCCACGCGGAACGCTCAGCCATTCGCGCCTATGTGCATTGCGGCATTGATCTGGACCAAAAAATCTATCGGTGAGTAGGGATCAAATGTTTGGGTCATATGGAGGCGCAGCGTGAATAAGCATTCAAACAACCTTGGAATCTGATGGGCGGTTACCCGCCTTTCGCTCTCGCACGCGAAGCGAATGCGTAAATGTTTAACGATTGAAGAAACCCAGGGGTAGCTGCCCCGAACTATCATGCTCGCATTGCGGCAAGACAGGGCGAAGCGTGTGGCCACCTTAAAAGTCATTTTGTGGAGCGCAGCAATTCTGGTGGCGACCGCAGCTTGGCGCGCCGGGTTGCTGGCATGAGGCAGGCGATTCCGCACTAGCGCAATTTGACTTTTACGCGCGACAAACTTCGCCACTGGCGCACCGGGGAAAACCCGCAATTCGGCTTTGCGTCAAAAGCGGTCTTGGCAGTTATAGGCGGTCGTGGCTGCCCGGAAACTAGCAGGCTGTTGAACAAATAGCCGGTCTTCTCGTGGCGGTCTGTATTGTTGTGCCTTGGCTATGCCGGATTGCGGCGATGCTCCGAGGGATGGGTTTGTGGCTCATGCTGCGGCCATCAACTTCGGCAACCGGATCAAGTTGTAAGCTGCGGCTGTGAGGATGAAGGCCCATCGGACTTTTTCGAGGCCTCGGTACTTGGTTTTTCTCAGGCCCGCGATGGTCTTCATCCAGCCAAAGCCCTCTTCTATGCGTTTTCGGATGCGCTGGCTCGCTGCATAACCTGGGTGGCGGGTGGTCCGTCCGTCGATGGCTGAACGACGGGTCGTGTTCCGGGCAATGTGTGGCGTCACGTTGATCTCGCGCAGCTCCATGACGAAGTCAGCCGCATCGAAGCCTTTATCGCCGGCCAGCGTGACGGCTTCAGGTCTGTCGGCGCGCGGCTCAATCATGTCGAGCGCAGCCAACCGTTCGGCATGGCCGGAGACCCGAGTTAGCCGGGCATCAACCAAGAGCCCGTTGCGGTTCTCCATCAGGGTATGGCCAATGTAACAAAGCTTGGCCTCCATGCCAGAACCCTTGCGATAGAGCATGGCATCCGGATCGCTGGTGGAGGTGTGTGTCTGGTTGCTCCGCTTCTCGCCACGGAAGTCAACCTCTTCATTGCGCCCGCCGCTCCCAGGAGGCTCGTTGCCGCTGGCGGCTTTCTTCGGCTTGAGGCTCTTCATACTGGCCCAGGCTTCCACCAGCGTGCCATCGACCGAGAAGTGATCCGTCGACAGAAGCTGTTTGACGTTGGGCTGCATCAGAACTGCCGCCATGAACTTGGCTGCGACATCTCCTTCGAGCAGACGGTCCCGGTTCTTGGAGAACACTGAGTGATCCCAGACCGCATCATCGATGCCCAATCCAACAAACCAGCGGAACAGCAGGTCGAACTCCAGCCGTTCCATCAGTTGGCGTTCCGAGCGGATCGTGTAAAACGCCTGCAACAACGAAGCCCGAAGCAGCTTCTCCGGCGGTATCGAGGGCCGACCCAGTGGCGCGTACATCGCCGCAAAGTCCCTACTCAGGTCCAGCAGCGCCCCATTCGCTATCTCGCGGATCGCCCGCAGCGGATGGTCTTTCGGTACCCGCGCCTCCAGATCGACAAACGAAAACAGCGATCCTGAGCGTTCATCCGTGCCACGCATTCCACTAGCCTCGACGCGGTCCAACACCAACTAAATCATCAAATGCCAAATTCTGCTATAGATTTTTCAACAGCCTGCTAGGTAGCGAATCACTACTTTCTCGATTTGCACTCGGTCCGACTCTGTATAGCATGTTACAAATAGTTCTGTGCCGAGGGATGAATGGGACAATTATTTGTTTTCCCCGTCATACGCCCTGAAGACTACAACTCCTTCAGGCGCGATATTGGACGCCATATTGCCGATACATACGAAGAATGGGCAAAGCTTGTCGCAGGTGAAGTCGCGAAGGCACGACGAGATGGTAAGACCGTTATAGAGCGCGTAGTCGATTACGACGATTTTGTTCGATATTGCAGGGGAATTGGAAAGGCACCCGATGCCGCGGTTCTGTTGCAATTCGCCTCGCATACCCCCTTGGGAGAAGCGTGAAATTTGAGTGTGGCCAATAGCATAACCAACACATTGCCAGCACAGTGTAAGACACACACGCCAGACTTAATTTGGTGGGGAAGCGGGCGCTGAAATATCGGGATACTGTCGCTGCGGGCCGAGGTTATTTTTTTGTGGGTTATCTATCGGATCGCTGTTCATGATATCCCGATTAACCCGCCCCTGGTTGTATTGCGGAGAATTATACGGGATTTCATAATGCTCAATCTTCGCTTGATACGCTTCGAATGCTTTTTCATCCTCAGGTGTGCGCTTGTCGCATCGCGCTGACGGAAGGGCCGCCTGTTCTTGACACCACAAATCGAAATTCATGGTCTTAACGTCACGATTAGGAGCTGGTTGCGCGGCTGCTGGACCGGCGGTCACCAAACTGGCAACAGCAGCAATCAAAATGCGTTTGAATAAGTGTTGGGACATTCTGTGCGTCGTCTCCATATGGTGCCAAGTGCATTGCAATATTTGGCATTTTTCTAACAATTTTCTGACCAGCCGGATTGATCCAGATCATGTGAAAACGCACCAAGGAATGAAATTCCTGGTGTTCGTTAAGAGTATTCGGGGCCGGCATTGCTGCTGTTCGCGCCGAGGCTCCGGGAAGCGTGACGGAACTAAGCTGGTTGTGATGCGTTGCCCGTGTAGACCTCCTCGGAACCATATTATGGGCAATTGCAGGTGGCGCGGATGCATCGCCGCCTTACTGGTCTATTTTGGCTCATTCTCGTCCACCGTGGCCCAAGGGATTTTCTATGCGCCCGATCACGAGCCGTCGGCGTGGAATATCAATCAAAAGCCAGCAGTATGGGATATCAACCTAGCGCTCGGTTCTGCCATGGTGCCGACATTCGAAGGTAGCGATCGATATCGAGCCATGCCGATCCCATTGGTCATTATACGCTGGCGCGATACCGTTTCCCTCGGAGACGATGGACTGAACCTCTACTGGCATAACAGCAACCTTCGAATTGGCGGGGGCGTGAGCTACGACGGGGGACGTCTCGACCATGAAACTAGCGGCATCTTGAATAGTGGCGATGGCCGGCTAAAGGGTCTTGGTAACGTCGACGCGTCCGTCGGCGTCAGAGGCTTTATCTCTTACATGGTGGGACCGGTGTATATCGACACCTCCGCCGTTAAATACGTTGGTCCTCAAAACAAAGGCATCATTGTAAACCTCAGCGCTTCAGCTCCGCTAGCGCTCAATAAATACTTCATCGTTCGACCACATTTCGGAGTGACCTGGGCTGATGACAATTATATGCAGACTTTCTTTGGGGTCACCCCGCTACAAGCTTCTCAATCGATCTTCAATCAATTCAACGCTGGTGGAGGATTAGAGGACGTCAATGTTGGCCTGACGGCCGTTTATCTCTTGAACCGCCACTGGTTCCTGGGAGCTGACGCCAGTGCAACTCAGTTCTTGGACCATGCAGCGAGAAGTCCGATCACCATTTCCAATACCAACGCCACGGTTGCCGCAGTGATCGGCTATCACTTCTGAATCAGACGGCCCTTTGAGGTGGCCATGCCTAGTGGCTCAGCTTATGATTTCGACTTGGTACCGCGTTTGATCCGCGATGATGAATTGACCTCAACATCTTCATGTGATGGCTGGTTATTAGCCGGCATTAGTATCTGTTTAGTTGGGGATAGATCAGCAGGGGCCTCCGAGGTGTCAGCAAATGCCTCTTTGGGTCAGGAGCCGTCATTCCACCCTGGTCAGCCCAGCGTCCGCTTTGCCGATAGCAGGACATTCGCTGGGCCCAGCTTATCGAACACTTTGCGCTACTAGCCGTGGCGCCCCGGCCGGTTCCACGATGCGGCTTTCAGGCAGGATCAGTATCATACGCGTGCCATGGCCGGGCGTACTTTGAGCGATGACATCGCCGCCCTGCAATCTGGCCAACGATTGGGCAATGGGAAGGCCTAGCCCCGTGCCCTGATGGTCCTGCGCGATCTGGGAGTTGACCTGGCCATAAGGTGAGAAGGCTTTTTCCAGCTGCGCCACGTCCATGCCGATGCCTGTGTCGGCAACGTAGATTTCCAGCCCTCGGCCGTCGCCTTCCTGAGCGCCAACCGTAATTGTGCCGCCCGGCGGTGTGAACTTGATGGCGTTGCTGAGGAGATTGATCAGGATCTGCTTTGTCAGCCGCTTATCCGCCAGGATATGGATGTCGGCTGGCACGCACACTTCCAGCCTGATGTTGTTCTTGGTCCGGCCACGCGCCAGAAGTACCGCGTCGTCAACCAGCTCGCTGACCGAGAAGATACTTTCGCGCAGTTCGATCTTGCCGGCATCAATCTTTGAAAGATCCAGTACGTCGTTGATCAGCTCGAGCAGATGCGCGCCGCTTTTGTGTACATCTTCGGCATACTCCACATATTTCTCTTGGCCCAGCGGGCCATAGAGCTGGGTCGCGAGGATTTCGGAAAAGCCCAAAATTGCGTTCAGCGGGGTGCGCAGCTCATGGCTCATGTTGGCCAAAAATTCTGATTTGGCTTTGTTGGCGCACTGGGCCTGTTCAGCCATTTCGCGCAGCGCTCGATTGATCTGCTCCTCGCGTTGCAAAGCCGCCTTCATCTCGTCGAGCAGCTTTATGCGCTCTGTAATTGCGGCGGCGGCAGGAAGCATTACAACGATCAGCCCGCTGATGAATAATTGAATGAATTGAAGCTGATTGCCGATCGGCAGATTTGCGATTGTGGAAAAGCCATGGCCCGAAACCGTGCAGACCGTGAGCACCAGCTCCGTCAGCACCAGGCCCAGGGCGGCGCCCTTGATGCCGCACATCATGGTCACGACTAGAAGCGCCAATGGCACGGTGAAGAGAAGCAGCAACCCGATTGGAATGAAATTGAAGGCCAGCACCGCGGCCAGCATCGCTTGCGAGGCCGGCGATTCGGCGCCAGTTGTTGCGGATGACGCCCTTTTCCGCCGTGGCCAGAAGCACCACCACAGGCGTGAAGATGACATAGGACAAAGTGGTAGGGAGGAACCAGGCCCTCAACTTGGTGGCGAAATTCACCTCGCTCCAAAATCCGGGCCAGCCGGCAAACAGGATAGCGGTGACCGCGGAGACACAGGTCACAATGATGATGAAGCCCACCAGCTGCCGCCAGGCGCGGAAATCTATCGTGCGCCCAACTAGCCGCTGCGACAGGAGATGGTCCCGAGTAGCGTGGTCGACGCCAGGCTCGGGTTCAGCAGGCAATCCATCAAGGCAGAAGAGAGGGCGCACTTTGCGATGATGCCGCCCAGCGTGCCAGCCAAAATGATAGGCCAGAGCGAACTGCGGCCATAGATCAGGCACAGCGCTAGGGCGACGCCACCGAGGGTTTGACCGTGGTCAAACCGCCGACGCGAACAGAGATCGCCGAACCCATATAGTCGAGCAGTGCAAACAGAAGGGTTAGCGCCACGAAGCGCAGCACTTCATGGCCAATTGCGTACCGACGTCCGGATGCCCGACTTGCCTGTTTCCCGGCCGGCAGTGTCGCAGCAAGTGGAAAAGAAGACGTCAGCGACACCAGCAGCGCGCCAAATGGCGAAAGCCGGGCGCTGTGTCATTTCGATGGTTAGCCAAGTTTATAGAGGTATTTCTACGGATGGCTCAGGCTCGGTGGGACTTGGGCAACTCGCTATGAGTCCGAACAGGACGCAACCTGGTTAGCGCCATAGGCCGACTATCGATTCGTCGGCTTTGGGTCAGAAGGTCGTTCAACCCTGCCAGCCCA
>CAWHLV010000062.1:0-3740 GCA_963830095.1 uncultured Alphaproteobacteria bacterium | reverse complement strand
GATCGAGCAGGCCAGCAATATTGCCGGCCGCAACGGCATGCTTCGACATCTTCTCTCCGCCGCCCGGTGACACAGATGTGATCAGCCAACTCGATCGACTCAGTTCCATTGAAACGAAAATTGCGCGAAGATCCGTGTGGATAGCGCTCGGTGCTTCGGGTCGGTCTGCTAGAACTTTCATGGCGGCCTCCAGAGTGGTTTGGATAGAAACCTCACTCTGCCAACGGCACCGGTCGCTATCCAGCTTCGCCCATAGGATCTTCTGGCAAAGCAGATGGGGTGGATGGCTCCTGCTCACGGCATCAGAGTGCCAAAGTGTGGAAGCGATCAAGCAACCACGAGCCAAAGGAGCCATCCGCGATGCAGATTACTACAATCGGCCTTGATCTGGCCAAGAACATTTTCCAGGTTCATGCGGTCAACAGCGCCAGCGAAGTTGTTGTGAAGAAGGCGCTGCGTCGTGTGCAGATGCGAAGGTTTTTCGAGCAGCTCGATCCCTGCCTGGTCGGCATCGAGGCGTGCGGGACCAGTCACTACTGGGCGCGCGAGATTACCAAGCTGGGCCACGAGGTGCGCCTGATGCCTCCGGCCTATGTGAAGCCTTACGTCAAGCGCGGAAAGACCGACGCGGGCGATGCCGAGGCAATCTGCGAGGCGGTGAGGCGTCCCACAATGCGGTTCGTCGCGATCAAGTCGCCCGAGCAGCAGGCGGCACTGGCACTGCATCGCACACGGGACCTGTTCGTCAAACAGCGCACCCAGCTGGTCAATATGATCCGCAGCCTGCTGGCGGAGTTCGGCATTGAGATCCGCCGCGGCATCGAGCAGGCACTGATGCTCGCCAAGCACATCGCTGCGGGCGAGGTGCCGGACATACCGCCTCTGGCCGCAAAGGTGATCGCAGGCTTGGCCAGGCAGGTTTTGGACCTGCAGGCCCGGCTGGGTGAGATCGAACGCGAACTGCTGGCTTGGCATCGCTCGAACGACATCGCCAAGAGACTTTCAACGATTTCGGGGATCGGAACGGTGTGCGCCACAGCGCTTGCGGCCTCTGTCACCGACCCGCATCAGTTCCGGTCCGGACGACAGTTCGCCGCCTGGCTGGCCTGACCCCTTTACAGCATTCCAGCGGCGGCAAAGAACGGCTGGGCCGTATCTCGAAGATGGGCGACAAGTACCTGCGACGGCTGCTTGTCGTCGGCATGACCTCGCTGATCCGGCGCGCCAAGTACAAGCCCGAAGCCGTCGATCCCTGGCTCGCCGACCTGTTGACGCGCAAGCCGGCCCGTCTTGTCACCGTCGCGCTCGCAAACAAGGCGGCGCGGGTGGTTTGGGCGATCATGGTGCGCGGCGGCGTTTATCGTAGGCCGGCAGGCGTCATGACACCCGTCTGACAGCACAGCAGGCAAAAGCCACTCAGAGGTTGCGAGGACGATGCGATGTGATGGCGAACCGGTCAGACTGGGGATGAGGACAACCCGCCGAATGTCGAGGGTGTCACAGCCCGATAAGCAGAATGGGACCTTATCCGTGCATACCATCAAGGCCAGCGGTCACGTGCACCGCAGCAACAGGCCGAACACAAGACTGCACCCGACCACAACGTCAGACCATCAAATCAGCCCTTGCAATGCGGGAGCCATCCACACAAGCGGTCATGGGCAAGGGCAATGTTAAACCGGCATGGTCCGTTTGGTGAATGCGCGCCCGACTCTGGCTACTTCTTCTGTCGCCTCAATCACCGTAGCACCGCGCTGAATCCAACTGACGATGGTTTGCGGTGTCGCGGCGTGTAGAAAGCGCACATTGTTGGCTTTGCAGGCGGACAACACGCGATCTTGAGCGTGTTGAACAATGGGCGCGAAATGCTGCTGGCCATCCCCTGGTTGGGGCGGCCCCTGATCTGCAAAAAATGGCAAACCCTCCAACGACATCTGCATATCCCCACCGCCGCCTTCCGCGAAAGCGATGCCGGGCACGGCCAGCGTCCTCTCAGCATTCTCCAGCGCGTGCTTATCCTCGATCTTGGCGCCCAGTAATAGCTCGCCATTCGGGTTTAGCGGCCAAGGATCGGCGATGTTGACATACCTATTCTGGGTGACGCCCCATATTTTATACGGCAGGATTTGGCTACCCGAGCCACGCATCCCTTCCATGGGTAACTTCGGAATGCCTGGGAACTCGAAAGGATATCGAGCCGCCGCAACAAAAACCTCCACGGCTTTCGGATCGCGCGCATGGCAAAGTGAAAGACCGTTTGCCCCGGTGGAGAGGACCTGCGCGACGACCCAGGAATTGGCGTACATATAGGCTTCGCTATACCCCAGCACCGGCATGGTAACGATCACTGTTGGAAGGCGGTGTCCGCTCCGCGTCGGCCCCCCATCGACCAGGCCCTTCATAAACTCTCGGAGATTGGCGAGATCAAATGTTCCGTGCTCCATTTCCCAATTGATTGCGTCGGCCCAGGTGCTTGCCATCGCGCGCCCCTGTTCGTAACCGGGAAGTCGAGGGTCTGCGCTTCGGTAATAGATGGGCTGACCATCTTCTAGAAGTTCGATTGCCTTGTTCAGTCTCCGAGGCTTGTAGATGCCAACCAAAACGGGATCCTGCGCCGCCGCTTGGTTCGCCGCCGTTACACTTAGGCCGAGCCCGGCCAGAAATTCTCTTTTCCCAATTTCGTATGCCATGGCTTCTCTCCCTTCGGGCTTCTTTGCGGCCCTGCAGAAACTTATAACAGAAAACATCCGTTCGTGAGCCGCCGCTTCAGTGGCAGCGCGACCCCAATTATGGGGGACTATCTCGCCTGCCAGACGCTCTCCGCGAATGCTTTGCCAGAAGCGGACATTGAAGCGGCACTTTCACGCCTCAGGGCGTGCGCGATGCCATATAGGCCGCGACATTGAGGATGTCGGCATCCGACAGCTTGCCAACGACATCCTTCATCTCACCCAGCGCCGCACCCTTGCGCACGCCGCTGCGCATGTCTGCCAGCTGGCGGATCAGGTAATAGGCGCTGCGGCCCGCGATGCGCGGTGCATCGTCATGACCCCGATAGTCGTCACCATGGCATGAGCCACAGGCAGGCAGCTGGTCGTGATTTCCCATCGCCACGGCGCGCCCCTTGGCCAGCGAGCCCATCGGCACATAATCGACAAAGCCGACATGATCATTGCGCAGTTCAACTTCCTCGCTTTCGGCCACTTCGTAGATCATTTCGGGCGCCACCGCGACGGTTTGTGCGCCCTTGTCAAAGAAGCGGGCGCCGCCGGCGCCGACATGGCTGGCGGGGGCGCGGCTCGTTTCCACCACCCGTATCCATTGCTGCTGTGCCTTGGGGATGTGGGCGAAATAGGCGGCAGCCTTGCGCAATTCCTTGTCGCTGATGTCCAGCGCCATCTCGATCATGTTGGGCGCGCGGATATTGGTGCGTTCGCCGTCACGGAAGGCGTGCATCTGCGCGATGATATAGGGCACGGTCAGGCCGGAAATGCTGGCGGACTCCGGATGACCGTTGCCGTTGGGCAGATGGCAGAGGATGCAGGCCAGGACATGGGGCGCTCGGCCATGGGCCACTATCTGGGGCAACGGCGCATGTTCTTTGGGGTACCAGTCTGGCGGACCAAATGGGTCAGCGATCTGGCGCATGGTCAATTTGACGGAGGGATCCGCACCCTGTGCGGTGAAGGTGGCATTAGGGTCGGGGGCCGGCAGGTTGGCGGGGCCCACGGGATAAGCCG
>CAWHLV010000061.1:0-18217 GCA_963830095.1 uncultured Alphaproteobacteria bacterium | reverse complement strand
AGCGACAGATACAGGCTGCACATGTTGCGCTTGTCGTCGCCGCGTTCAGCATGTTGATCGAACGCCCGGTCTTGAGCGTGCCGCCCAAGCCGCCCGCCAGCACCAGCGGCAGGCGGGAATTGTCGTGCTTCCTGCCCACGAACATGTTGGACATGAACATCAGGCAGCTGTTGTCCAGCACGGTGCCGTCGCCTTCCTTCATGCCGTCCAGCTTGGTCGCCAGATAGGCATACTGCTCGACATGGAAGCGGGAGATGCGCTCATAGCCGTCCGAGTTGTTGTCGTGGCTGGCGGCGTGATGGCCTTCCTTCACGTCCAGGAAGGGATAGTACATCGCCGACAGGTCGCGGCTGATGATCAGCGAGGCCACGCGGGTCTTGTTGGTCTGGAAGGCGATGGCGATGATGTCGCACATCAGCCTGGCATGCTCGCGCAGGTCTTCCGGCAACCCGCTGGCGGGCCGCTCCATCATCGGCACCGGCATGTTCTTGGCCTTGGCGGCATCTTCGGCGCTCGTCCTGGTCCTTGCGCATCAGCTCGACGCGCTTTTCGACCTCGCGCACGCTGGTCAGGAACTCATCCACCTTGCCCTTGTCGGCGGCGCTGATCTTGGTGGAGAGGGCCTGGGCCTGGTCCTTGATGCGGTCCAGCACGCTGACATTGAGCAGGCTGCCGCGATTGTCGAACAGGCTGTCCCAGGCCAGCGCCGGATAGACTTCCACCGGCACGGGCGAATCCGGGGTCTGCCAGGACAGATGCGAGCTGTAGGCGAGCGAGAAATTGGTCTCGTGAAAGCCGGTCATCGGCTGCTCGCAGGCCAGCACGATGGAAGATTGCGGCGTGTCCTCGCCCACCTGATTGGCGATCATCTGGTCGACACTGACGCCGGAATGGATGATGGCGCCCTTGGTGATGTGCTCGCCCGACAAGCAGGCTGCCGGTCTGCGCCGGATGAATGCCCTGGTTGGTCAGGGCCTTCACATACAGGCCGTCGATCACATTGATCTTCTGCTTCAGCGGGTCCAGCGGCGATCAGCGTCTTGGAGAGCTTCATGTCCGCGCCATTGCCTTCGGCGCTCCAGTGATGCTCATTGATGCCGCAGCCCAGGAACATCACGCCGAAGCGCTTGGGGAAATCGGCCGCGCGTCGGCGAAGGCGTTCACCGATTCCAGCCAGGGCAGGGCCATGGCGCAGCCGGCGCCCTTCAGGAGCGACACGGCGGGAAAAGGCCTTGGAGCGGAACTTCGAAAAGCGGTCCGTGGTCATATCAATGCTCCTTGCGGAAATCGGCTTTGATCAGTTTGCCGCCGGCGGGTTGCGGGGCGGGTGTGGGCAGGTTCGCCTGGTCGTTGATGCGGCGGTCGAGGAATTGCGGGGACAGAGATGATGGTGTCCACCAGGCTGCGGAACTTGTAGCCATCCGCGGCCAGATTGGTCTTCATCTTGTCCACCAGCGATTCATCCGACAGCTGCGGCGAGCGGTTCAGGGCATAGGCCATCAGCTTGCGGCACAAATTGCCGATGTAATTGTCCTGGCGGTGGCCACGGATGAAATCCTTCAGGCCCTCCAGACCATCGCCCTGGAAGCCGCCCGGATAGGTGGCGGAGGCATCGATGGGCCGCCCCGCCAGATCCTTGGTGCGCGCATCGCCCACCGGGCCATAGCCTTCAAAGGCCAGCCCGAAGGAATCGAAGCGCAGATGGCAGCCGGCGCAGAACGGGTTCTTGTGATGCTCGGCCAGCATCTCGCGGATCGGCTTGTCGGTCTTGGATTCGTCGCTGGGCAGTTCCGGCACCACCGGCGGCGGCGGCGGCACGCGGATGCCCAGCACCTTCTGCACCACCCAGTTGCCGCGCTTGACCGGACTGGTGCGCAGGCCGGGCGAATATTCGGTCATGAACACCGCCATGGGCAGGATGCCGCCACGGCCATACTTGTCGGCATCGTCCACCTTGACCCAGGTGTTCACGTCACCCTGGACCTCGGGCATGCCGTAATGGCGGGCCAGCGGCGGATTGACGAAGGTGGAGTTGCCATAGATCAGATCCAGCACCGAACCGTCGTTGCTGGATATTGTCCTGAACCAGGTGGATGGGTTCCTGGAACATGGCTTCGCGCAGATTGTCGTCGAAGGTCGGAAAGCGCATCCGGTCCACGGAATTGTTGGTCTCGAACTGGCGGAAGACCAGCCAGTTGCCGGTGAACTCGGTCGCCATGCCGTTGACCTTGGGATCCTTCAGCATCCGATGGGCCTCGGCCAGCAAGACCTGCGGCTTGTGCAGGTCGCCGCTGGCGGCGTGCTTGAGCAGTTCCGCATCGGGCATGCTGGCCCACAGGAAATAGCTCAACCGGTTAGCCAGGCTGTAGTCCGACAGCGGCTGGCTGTCGAAGGCCTTGCCGGTCTTCAGGCTGGCGGCTGTCAGCGCGGATTTGGGCGTGGGCCGGCTATTCAGGTCGAAGCGATACAGGAAGTCCGGCGACATCAGGATGCTGACCAGGGTGTCACGCACCGCGTCTTCATGTGACAGCTGCGCCTTGTTGCGCAAGGTCTGGTAGTAGGCGATCAGATCGGTGCGTTCTTTGGCCGTCAGCGGGCGGCGATAGGCGCGCTCCGCGAACTTGACCAAAGCAGCCAGATGCTTGGGCTCGGCCGCGATGCGTTCTTTTTCGGTGTTGCGCAAGGTGGCGTTGATCGCACCGAAGTGCCAGTTGAATCGCCTTGGGCGCGACCGGATCGTTGTGCTCCTTGTCCACTGCCCAGCGCGCCAGATACTTGTCGCGCATCTGGTTGATCACGAATGTGTCGGTCACTTCATGACCGACCGGGCGCTTGGAGCCGGATTCGGTTGACAGGTTGCCGTTGATGTTGCCGTCGACTTCGCCGCTCTGGTTGAAGAAATACTGCACCCAGGTGCGCTCGGTCTGGTGGGCGACGAAATCGAACTCGTTCCACAGCCGGTTGAGCTGATCCTGGCCATGTTTGTCCAGGATCAGCTGCATCAGCGCGGTGTCGTCGCGGTAATAGCCGCCGGTATTGTGATAGCCGGCGCTGAGCAGACGGCCCATTGTCGGTTCCGCTGGTCGGGCCAATAGCGGCCGCGCTCGCTGACATAGAAGGTGTCGGGGAAGACGGAGGCGAAGCGGTCAAACGCTTTCTGGTACTTCGCCTTCTGTCCGGCCGGATAGACCAGATCGGCGTCGCCATAGCGGTCGTTTGCCGAGATCGCGGCCCAGCGCGGGCGTCGCATCCTCGTGCAGCGGCGGATATTTCGGGATCGCCGGCGGCGACGGCTCGGTCACAGTGTCGGCGCGGAGGTCGTTCGGATCGCTGTTCCTGTGATTGTCGGCATATTCCTGCAGGCGCCAGTTGTGCAGCGGCTCGGATTGGCCGGGCAGCCCCTTCACGATGGGCGAATAGAACTGCATGGCGGTGTGGGCACGGATGCGGGTGACGAAATTCTCCATCGCTTGGGTCTGGACGGCGCGTTGGCCGTCGCCGCTCCGCATTGGGTGCGGGCAGCGCATTCCACATCGCCTGGAGCTTGGCGACGGGGCCGATCGCGTCCTTGTCATGCAGGATGGACCACACCATGGGCAGATATTTGGCGCTGAGCTTCTGCTCGGCGGCAATTGACGCCAGACGTCGCCGCCGGCTTGCCCAGTTGCGCGCGATAGCGATAACGCCAGGCGGCGTCGAAATAGTCGGCAAAGCTGGTGGGCTGCGCCTGATAGAAGGCGATGATGCGCTGGATCGCGTATTTGTCGCGGTCGCTTTCCACCCGCATGAAATAGGGCGCGAAATCGATGCCATCGGGCTTCAGCACCACGTGGTCGGCGATCTGGCGCGCGCCCTGCAGATACTTGTTCAGCAGCGCCGGCGACATGGTCAGTGTCTCGCCGGAATTGTCGAAGCCGGCGGTGTTGGCGGGATCGACCGGGAACTGACGGGCGACCTGCATGTCCTGGCCGGTCAGATCGCGGATGGTGTTGTCGTATTCCGCGTTGCTCAGACGGCGCGCCAGCACGGTGCCGGGGTCGCCGCCCAACCGCTTGATCTCCTCGGCGCGCACGTCATGCACGAAGGCGACGATCTGGTCGATCGCGGCCTGCGGCGGCTGCGGCATCTGCTTGGGCGGCATCTCGTGATTGGTGAGACGGTCGGCGAGAAGCGACCAGCGCGGGAAGTCTTCCTTCACCTGATCCATCGCGGTGTAGGACTTGAGATCGAACTGGCCGGTGGGCTGGGGCCCTGAATGACAGGCGACACAGTACTTGCCCACAAAGGGCCTCACCGTGGTGTCCAGACGGTTCTGCAGATCCGACGAATCCGCGGCATAGGCCGCAGTCGAGACGGACAGAAACAGACCCAAAACCAGCAATCTCATGAGCAACTCTTGTTCTTGTTTAAGCTCGACAAACCGCGTTCTGCGGCATTCCCCCGTACGGTACCTGGCCGAGTCCCAGGCGCTAGTGGGAAATAATCAGAATTCGCGCGTGGTGTAAAACCGCATTGCAATGCAGCATTACCGGAAGCTTGCAGTGACGGAAGTTCCCGGTTTTCAAGCCGTTTGGGGAAGGGCGCGGAATTACTCAGACAAGCGGGTTTTATCGCGCTATCGGCCTAGCCGAACACCCGTTCGAAGCTCTTTTTCAGCGCCACGTCCACATCAGCCATGGCGGCGACAATGCCCAGATCGGCCAGGCTGGTCACGCCATGCGCGCGCACGCCGCAGGGCACGATGCCGGAGAAATGGCTCAGGTCCGGATCGACATTCAGCGACACGCCATGAAACGTCACCCAGCGTCTGATGCGCACGCCCAAGGCCGCGATCTTGTCTTCACGCAGGCCTCGCTGCACCCAGATGCCGACCCGGCCTTCGCGCCGCTCGCCTTTCACGTTGAATACCGCGAGCGCTTCGATCAGCCATTGCTCCAGATCATGGACATAGGCCCGCACATCGGGCTTGCGGCTCTTCAGATCCAGCATGGCATAGCCCACGCGCTGGCCCGGCCCGTGATAGGTGAACTGGCCGCCGCGCCCGGTCTGATAGACCGGAAAACGCGCATCCAGCAGGTCGGACGGCTGGGCGCTGGTGCCGGCGGTGTAGATGGGCGGGTGTTCCAACAGCCAGACCAGCTCGCCCGCGGTGCCGTCGGAGATGGCAGCAGCGCGGGCCTCCATTTCGGCCAGAGCCTCGGGATAGGGCACCGGCTCGCTGATCCGATAACCTGCCATTCGAGGCGGGTTTTCAGGGGCGCGTCCAAAATTAAGGTTTCCGAAACCATGTTCCGGCAGGCTGGCCGGGCTCAGTAATGTAAGGCGCAGGGTGCATGGCTTCCAATGTCGACAGTGTCAAAGTCGAAATCTCGGTGGTCCTGGGCCGCTCGGTGATCCCCATGCACCAGTTGCTGCGCATGGGCCGCGGCGCCGTGATCGAGCTGGACACCCATCAGGATGACCCCGTGACCATCCTGGCCAACGACAAGCCGGTGGCCAAGGGCGAAATCCAGATCCATGGCGACAAGATCGCCGTTTCCGTGGTGGATCTGCTGAGAGGCTACGAATAATACACACTTATTTACTGTGAATTATTATATTCCCCACTCAATTCTTGCATTTTAGGGCCCCCGGGCATACCTCTCCCAGCCTCTGTCCAGAGGGTCCGAAATGCTTCCCCTTGTCCTCAATCCCCTGGCCCTGAAAGGCCGGTCTGGCCGGCCAGGGCGAGGCCCTGGCGCGCCGGGCGGCCCTGCTGGCCGAAGCCGGGGTGGAAGCGCGGCTGCTGTCTGCCGGACGCCTCCGGACGCGGTTCTGGAGGCGCTGCAGCTCCTGTTCGTGGCCGGCCTGCAGGAAGGCGAAGCCCGGCACCTGGCCGGCCGGGCCCGCGCCCTGGGCGTGCTGGTCAATGTCGAGGATGTGCTGCCGCTGTGCGATTTCCATGTCCCGGCCATTGTGCGCCGGGGCGACTCTGCTGCTGACCGCCTCCACCGGCGGTCAGGTGCCGGGCCTGGCGCGGGCGCTGCGCGAATGGCTGGCCGAGGCAATTCGGCCCGGAATGGACGGCGCGGCTGAAAGAGCTGTGCGCGGCGCGCGCCAGCTGGCGCTCAGCCGGGTCTCTCTCCCGCCGAGGTTTCGCAGCAAGGTGCGCGACCTGATCGCGCGAACGGGCTGGCTATGAGCCCCACGTCCACGACAACGTCACTGTCATCGACAGCCAAGCGCGGGCTGCGCCGCGTCGCCATGGCCTGACCCGATCCGGCTGTCGCGCCCATCTGGCGGCGCTGCAGGAAAAGGCCGAAGGCCGCGACGCCCATGGCATTCTGGAACTGGCGCTGAAAGGCGAATTCGCCGGCAAGACCGCGGTGGTGTCGTCCTTCGGCGCGGAATCGCGCGGTGCTGCTGCATCTGGTGGCCGCAGATCGATCCCAACACGCCGATCCTGTTCCTCAACACCGGCAAGCTGTTTGGCGAGACCTTGCGCTATCGCGACCGGCTGCAGGATGATGCTGGGCCTGGGCGATGTGCGCAGCCTGGCGCCCTCCTGGGCGAGCGCGCCTCAACGATCCGGAAGGCACGCTGTGGTCGCGCGACGCCGATGCCTGCTGCCATTTCCGCAAGACCGTGCCGCTGGACAGGGCGCTGGAGCCCTTCGCAGCCCAGATCACCGGCCGCAAGCGCTTCCAGACCCGCGAGCGCGCCGACATGCAGCCGGTGGAATTCTTCGACGGCCGTTTCCGCTTCAATCCGCTCTGGCAGTGGACCCTGGCGGAGCTGGAAGCCTATCACCGAACCCACAAGCTGCCGCGCCATCCCCTGGTGGAGGACGGCTATCCCTCGATCGGCTGCATGCCCTGCACCCGCCGGGTCCAGGCCGGCGAGGACTATCGCGCCGGGCGCTGGTCGGGCCTGGACAAGGACGAGTGCGGCATCCACTCACCGACGGCGGCGGCATTTAAGGCGCGTCTTTTGCCCGCCCAGTTCGTCGTTCGTCGCTCATGGGCTTTATGCCCACATCGCTCCTGCTGGGCCGCCAAAATCCGCAGCCTTAAAGACTTTCCTTGATTTCCAGCAGGATCGGGACGACCGAACCCAGCAGCAGCAGCGCCATCAGCAGATTGAACAGCCTGAGCGTCCCGGGCGTGCGCAGGAAACGGCGGATGCCGGCGCCGAAGGCGGTCCAGGTCATTGTGGAGCCGAGGCTTACGGCGATATTGAGCAGGGCGATGATCACAACCTGCCGATAAAGCTGGGTTCCGCTCCCGCTGGTGTAGGCGCTGATCGCGCCGACCGCATACAGCCAGGCCTTGGGATTGATCCATTGGAAGGCAGCGGCGCCCAGGAAACTCATCGGCTTGCCGGACGCCGCATCGCCGGTGGATTTGCTCAGCCCGATCTGCACCGCCAGCCACAGCAGATAGGCGCAACTGATGATCTTCATCGCCAGCTGCAGTTTGGGCGAGGCCAGCAGGATGGAGGCCAGTCCCAGACCAACCAGAAAAATCATCACCGGAAAGCCGACGCTGACGCCGAACAGATGGGGCAGGGTGCGCCGGATGCCATAGGTGGCGCCGGACGAGGCCAGCATCATGTTGTTGGGGCCGGGGGTGAAAGCCATCACCAGCGAGAACAGCAGGACGGCAGTGAAGGTCTGGGCGAACATGGCGCGCAGCCTAGGCCATGGCGCAAGCCGTCAGTTCTGCGAGCTTTGCATGATGGCTATCCGGGCAGGCCGCCCAAAACGAGGTCGGATGGCAGGGCGGTTTCGTGGCCTTGTCTAACCGGGAGCCAGTTGCTAAACCCCCCGGCCTACCGGGATTTTTCCCATTGGACTGTGCGGTCGTGGCGGAACGGTAGACGCACTACCTTGAGGTGGTAGCGGGGCAACCCGTGGAAGTTCGAGTCTTCTCGACCGCACCATTTACGACTTAATGCCGGTACGGGGGGCAAACCTTCGGGATCGGAGGCGCAGGCGGCAAGCGCTGCATTAGAACCTGAGATCACGGCGACCTCCCGGCCGACGACAACCTTACCAACCAACCCCCGCACATAATTGCGCTGCTGGATTGCCTTTGGGGCTTCGAGGAGACGGCGTTTGAGTGTAGCGCCGACGGTTTCAGCCTGCCGGTTGGACAAGCCCCTTGGCGGTACGCCGGAATCGGACACGTCCAGAAGCGCCAGATGGCGGGTGCATTCGTCCCGTTCGGCGTTGAGCTGATCGACCTTAGACCTGAGGGCGGCCATATCCGGAAGAATGCCTTCGGCTACCGCCTCCAGTAGCCGACCCAGCTGGGTATCGATATTTTTGCGGGAGGTCTTCAGCGCCTGCCTTCGGACAGCGGTCTGGGACACCATCTCCCGCCGGTGACGGGTCGCTTCCAAAGAAGCCGACGAGCCGCTCTCCGGTGATCAAGGTTCCTGCCAGGGCGGAGAAAACGAGGGTATCCAACTCCTGCTCGGGGACCGTGACCCTATCCGTACAGGCCTGCAGGCCTTTCAGCCGAGCCGAAGAGCAAGTATAATAGCGATATCGGCCGCTCTTGCCGGTGGAATAGCGCCATCGCCGCGCCGCAGGCCTCGCAGCGCGCAATATTGGTCAACAGCACCTGGCTGTTGACGATCCGGGGCGCGGTGATGGTGGGCTGCGAGCCTTGAGCATCTCTTGGACTCTGGCGAACTCGGCCCGGGGAGATGATTTGGGGCGCATCGACCGCCACCCAATCCTCCCTAGGCCGCAACTTTTGTGATCGGGAGATCGTAACGGTTCCAATAATGGACGCCGCATAGGTCTGCCGGGTGAGTATCTGATGAACATTGCCTATGAAGAACTTTCCGCCCAGCTTGTTGGTGAAGCCATTGCGATTGAGCCAGGAGACGATGGCTTTGAGGCCATAGGTGTTGGACGTGCCGTCGCCCTCCAGGAATAGCTTGAAGATTTGCCGCACCGTGGCCGCTTCCCGCTCGTCGATCTCCAGGCGCTTTTTTGCTTTCGTGCCCCGCCTTTCAACTTCGACAGTCCGGTAGCCCAGAGGCGGATTAGCGCCATTCCAAAAGCCCTGGCGGGGCATTCTCAAGCATGGTGCGGGTGACGTGCTTGGCGTTCTCGGCGCTGTTGGAAGCGTGTCCGCTGCCGCGATGATGGTCTCCGCAAAAATCCAGCCGCAGGGCCCGCGCCAAAATCCTTAAGTCATGGAGACCAACGACCACGGCGTGCTTTATCGAGGCGGCGCTTGTGAGAAAGACATAGCCGGCAGTATCGCGGAAGAAGCGCGACTGGCTGTGGACCAGGACGACATCGAACGGCGAGGGATCGGTGCAGGCCGCATCCATCATAGCGCTGCAGACTTCAGGCCGCTTGTCGTCCCGGGCGCTGGCGCCGGGATCGACAAATTCCCGCACCGCAACCCAGCCGACGACCTTCGCAATAGCGCCGGGCCTGAGCCAGTTGGTCCGGGAATGGAAACGTCATGCTCGGCCTGCCGCGCGGTTGATACGCGCGCATAAATGGCGACACGCTTGGTCATCTTATTCGGCAGCCTCTGGGATATCGACAAGGATTGATTTCCCAATCGTCGAGCAGGCCGGCGATAACTTCAATCTCAATTTGGGTTATCGGCGAGTTTTTGGAAATCTCCACGATTGCGCGCAGCGGCTGCCTGTCGTGGCGGATGTTCCCACTTTTGTCCTCTTTGTCGTTTCTGAAAATTGAATTGGCACAAGGCGTTAGAGTGGGCGAGGGTTGCGTTGGACCCGAAATTTCCACTTGGCGCCGCATGGCAGGTCAAATGTTCTCCGGTATTTGCGGGACGGAGGGTGCGATTGGCTTTCGGTCGGCGGGTTTGGCTGGAGCACCCCCACCCCCAGTCGAGCTACTCCGCGCATAACCCTGCGGATCACCGATCCAGCGGCTGAGATCGGATTCGCGCCAACCGCAGCAATGTTCGCTGATGCGCACCTGTCGCGGAAATGTTCCGATCCTCGATTTTGCGATAGATGGTCGAACGGCTAAGTCCCGTGCGTTCCAGTACTGTGCGCAGTCGCAGAATTTTGTCGGGAGGGGGCATGCGTCGTGCTTCGTACGGATTGATCAGCACACGGCAAGTTGAACACTTTTGTGTTGGTCGCAAGAGGTTTATGGGCGTCGTCGTGGAGGCGCGCAGCGGAGGGTGCAAATACCGGGGATGTATTTGAGTTTGCGGAAATTGACCGTTTTGATCACACCAGCACTGTTCAGAACCTCCTTAAATCAAGAAAAGCCCAGGCGTTATTTTTGTAAGCGCCTGCCATCATCGATAATTTAAATACTCTGATGCTAATTGCACAGCCGAGCGCTTAGCCTATAGATTCTGCAACGTGTGCATCTCACTTTCCCGGACCGTCCGGACAGCTAGCGGTAGCGTGCCGATTAGAGCGATGGCAAGGGCCCAGGCCATCGCTACCAGCATCAGGTGTAGGTCGACGGTGACGCGGAAAACGTCCCATGCCCCATTATAGAGAAAGCCATCCTGCCACAGCCATGCCAGTGCCGCGCCAATACACGCTCCGAGCACGGCCAGGAACATGGCCTCAAGGACGGCCGACGCCGCCACCGCCCTGCTATCAAAGCCCAGGGTGCGCAAGGTGGCAACCTCGCGGCTTCGCTCTTCCAGCACGCCGTTCATGATTTGCGCGGTTGCTGCGAACACGCCTACCGCGATCAGCCCGCAAATCACATACGCGCAATAGTATATGATCTTCGGAATGCTTTCCCAGAGCCGCGCGTAATAGTCGGTTTCGCGTTCGACGGCTACCGAGGACGGCAATTGGCTGGCGATTGCTCCCCGGAACGCCTCAAATGCCTGTGGTGAGGTCAGTCTCACCCTTACGATGCTGTCCGTCGGATGGTTGGTGTACAATCTCAATGCCGTGACGTCCCCAACCAGATAGCCGTCCCACCAATCGCCCGTAGTGAAGGTGCCGACAATGCGCCAGCGCATGTCACGATATTGTGTTGCGCCGGCGTCCAGGCCGCTGAATTTCCGTCTCGCCAGATCGCCCGCGATCAGCTCTTTCGCGACTGCCCGGGGCATGCGGCCCGACAATAGTCGGAATGATGGCGTCATATCCCGCCAATGCGGCCCTACACCAATGATCGTGGTATTGCCCATCTCGCCGTCGTTGCGCTTGGCCAGGCTGCCGGCCACGCCCAGAATCTCGGCCTCGACCAATGGCGTTCCGCTGGCAGCGTGCGCCACCCCGGGCGCGGCCGCAGCGATCTTCGCAACACCGTCCGGCAGGTTGCTCTGATGCAGCCACGGGGTGGAAGCTTGATGCAGCAGAACCCGGTCCGGATCGCCGCTGTCCAGCACCGCTGTGCGAATGCCTTCGGCTATGGAGAGGATCGACAACAGCACGAACACCACGCTACCGACGCCAACCATGATCATCAGCGCCCCCTTGATGCGCCGTCGCAAGGTCGAAAGGCCTATTCGTGTCACAACGGCGACTTGCCGCAACATGCGCAGATCGGCTTCAACCACAGGGGGCATTTCGCCCGCGCGGAATAATCGACCCGTGTCGGTATGCGCCTCACGCCCGCTTCGCGCATTGCGGGGAGCCCAAGTTTGCATGCCGCCCGCCAGCGCCACGGCCGCGTCCAGCCGCCCAATGCGCAAGGCGGGAATCGCAGCACTAAGCAATGCGATGAGCAACGCGATGGCAAAGCCCGATCCAACAAGAACAGGCGTATATACAGGTGGCGGAAAGGCCGCCAACGGTGGCAGCAGCACCGCCAGGGCGGCGAAGAGCAGCTTGGCCGCAGCCAGCCCGAGCACCGCGCCTGCGAGACATGGCAGCCCGGTTTCCGCTGCCGTCAATGCAATCATCCGGCGGTGGGAAAAGCCCAACGCCTTCAGCACCCCAAATTCGTATAGGCGCATCGCACAGTGTGGGCCATGGCGTTGGCGGTGAGAAACAGGATCAATGCCATCCCTATGACCGACACTGCCATGGCACCGAGAAGGAATTGCCGGTCGATCGCGATGTGGCGCATGGTCGCCGCCCTACGGAAGCCCTCGGCCACGCCCATCGCCAGCCCATACAGCGCAAATGCCAATGTCACGCTGGCCAATCCCAGCAGGCTGTGCAGAGGCCTGCGGCGCAGATCGGCCCAGACAAAGATGGCAGGTGTCATGCCGGCCCCACCAATTGGATTCGGCGGTGCGCGAATCCGGCCGCATGCGGATCGTGCGTAACCATCACGACAGTCCGGCCGTCACCACTAAGTTCGCTCAAAAGGCTCAGTATTGAATTGGCCATGGCGCGGTCCAGCCCCGCCGTGGGCTCATCGCACAGCAGGATCGGCGCCCCGGCGATCAGCGCCCGTGCGATTCCTACCCGCTGCTGCTGTCCGCCCGAAAGCTGGCCCGGCATGTCGCCGGCGCGATCCGCAAGTCCAACCCGCGCCAGCGCGGCCACAACCTTTTCGCGGCGTACCGCGCGCGACAGGCGGGTGAGCATGAGCGGCAGCTCAACATTATCCGCCACCGTCAACATCGGCATCAGGTAATGCGACTGGAAGACAAAGCCAATGTGGCAGGCGCGCCAGCGAGCCAGGGCGTACTGATCCATTTCATCCAATCGTGAGCCGGCCACGATCACGCTGCCGCCGTCTGGCCGGGCCAATCCGCCGATCAGATTCAGAAGCGTGGTCTTGCCTGTGCCGGAGGGGCCCATCACGGCAAGAATTCGCCGCGGACCACGTCGAGATCGAAACCGTCAAGCGCGGCCACAAAACTGTGGGCGCCGCGGTACCGCTTGGCGACATTCTCAAGACGGATAATTGCATCCATGGGGATTGTCCTGGCAGAAAACGGCGCACGGATCTGCGGGACAGACCAGCGCAATAGTTTCATGATTGTGGCGGGTCAGGAGGTCCGGTAATGGGCTACAACGGGCCGCGCGAAGAGCAGGCCCTGGTGGTTGGCGAACACGACCACACCCAGGCCGACCAGGGCGAGCAACACACCCAGCGACATCACGGCACCCGCGCGAACAAAATCCGGCGGCGTTTCATCGCCTTCCGGCCCGGCCATACGCCAGAAGGGAAGCACTGCCGCCGGCGCACGGCGGATGCGTCGCCAAGCGCCAGCCGGCGAAGCTACGCGCCGCGCAACTTCCGCCAATAGCGCTGGCCAATCGGCAAAGCCATATTCCCGCGCCAGGACCAATTGAGCTTCGGAAAGCCGAGAGCCCGGCGCGCGCAGACGCAATTCGGCAAGCCGCGCCTTGGCCTGCTTGCGCAGCTTATCGGCATTCGGAACAGGCGGAAGATGTCGTTGGGTGCTAGACATGATGATACCTTTCTTCCTGTGTGCCCGATGTCCGCAAAGGCGGGCTGGAAGTCAGGTACAACATAACAACAGGAGCGGGCTTTGCCCTTTGCGCGGACGGCGTGCCTCTCCAAAGGCGCCTTATCCTAAGCATTATTCATCATTTCGGGCAAGCCTATCCAAATTGATAAGCTGAACCTATTCCGCAATGCGGAATCCGCATCCGCCATAAGGCGGAGCACGTAAACCCGCGCCGCGAACCCGCAAACGAACTCCATTTCAATCGCAATTAGGAGACACAAAAATCCGTCCCAACTCACATGGAATCCCGCACCTGAGAAGCCGCGCCTAGCCGTTGGCCTTCGCGGATACAGACTCCGCGCGAAACGCCCGGCTTCCCTGCGCCGCCATAGCACTATGATTTGCTCGCGGTTCTCGCCTGCAAGGGTGTCAGCGATCTCCAGGAACGCGCCCAACAGTACGGCACGATCATCGCTCGTAAGCTCGACCAAGCCGGCTTTGACAACCAGGCCGCCTAGCTCGATCAGATGGCGGGTGCGGGCGCGCCGGTTCATCGCCCACGCGCGTGTATCGTCTCTGGCACGTTGCGCTTCAAGCCGGTGCGCGGCCGCCGTCGCTCGCCGCAGGGCGTTCTGCGTCACGGCGAGTTCCGCCCGCAGGCTCGTGTTCTTTCCCCCGAAAAAAGCCGGAGCCATGCTTCCGCCAGCTTTCTTTTTGGGCCGCATCGGTGTTCTCGATCATCGCCAACAGTCCGCCGGCCAGCGTCTCGATATCAAGGGCGTCGGCGCCGGTGGCCACGATCAGCTCGCCGAGTTGCCGACGTTTGTTCTCCTTCAGCGCCTTCGTCTTGTCGGTGAGGGTGCGAAGCGCGGCATCGAAGTCTTTGGGTTTGCGCATGGTGGTTCTCTCATTTGGGTTGTCTCGATAGCGACGCAAGGTCTGTTCGATGGAGCTTGTGCCGTTACGCGTGAGACGATAGCGCGTGGCGTTGCCAAACGCGCCGTTGTGTGCGGGACAGGCTGAGACGCCTTGATCCCTCACCGGAATCTTTTTGGTGAGGGCGCGCTTATACGTCGTGCCGACGTGCGCTTGAGAGCGTATGGAGATCGTCATGGCGATCTACCATTTCTCCGCGAAGGTCATCAGCCGCGCCAACGGATCGAGCGCGCTGGCCTCGGCCGCCTATCGTTCGGCATCCCGGCTTTATGACCAGCGGCTGGATCGCAGCCATGACTTCACCAACAAGAGCGGTGTCATCCATTCGGAGGTGATGACGCCGCAAGATGCTCCCGATGAGCTTCGGGAGCGCGAGAATCTCTGGAATGCGGTCGAGGCCGCCGAGAAGCGCAAGGACGCCCAGCTCGCCCGCGAGGTGGAGTTCGCCATCCCGCGCGAACTGACGAAGGAACAGGGCGTCGAACTGGCCCGCGATTTCGTCCAGACCGAGTTCGTGGACCGCGGCATGATCGCCGATCTCAACGTCCATTGGGACATCGGCGCGGACGGTCAGGCCAAGCCCCACGCCCATGTCATGCTCACGATGCGATCCGTCGACGAGAATGGGTTCGGCGCCAAGGTGCGGGAGTGGAACCGCACCGAGCAGTTGGAGCATTGGCGCGAAGCCTGGGCCGTCCATGTCAACGAACGCCTGGCCGAGCTGGGCATTGAGGCACGGATCGATCACCGATCTTTTGAAGCCCAAGGCATTGGACTCGAACCCCAGCACAAGATCGGCCCAGCCGCAGCCCGCATGGCGGGCGAAGGGCTGGAGCCGGACCGGCTGGAAGAACACCGCGAGATCGCCCGCGCGAATGGGATGCGGATTATCGCAGATCCGAGCGTGGCTCTGGACGCGATCACGCGCCAGCAGGCGACCTTCACCCACCGCGACCTGGCGATGTTCGCGCACCGGCATTCTGACGGGCTGGACCAGTTCAATGCCGTGATGGGGGCTGTGGAACGATCGCCGGAACTGGTGCGACTGGGCCGGGACGGACGCGGTGAGGAGCGCTTCACCAGCCGTGAAATGATTGCCGTGGAGGAACGGCTGCATCGGGCGGCCGAGATCATGTCGGGGCGCGAGCGGCACCGGGTCCGGGAAGATCACCCAAGGCGGGCGTTGGAACTGGCTGAGGAGCGCAGTCTTGTCCTGTCGCGGGAGCAGCGCTCAGCCCTTGCCCATGTGATGGAAGGCCATGATCTGGGAATCGTGGTCGGCTATGCCGGGTCCGGTAAGTCGGCCATGCTTGGTGTTGCGCGGGAAGCCTGGGAGGAATCCGGCTATCAGGTGCGCGGCCTGGCTCTGTCGGGCATCGCCGCCGAGAACCTCGAAACTGGCTCCGGCATTGCCTCCCGCACCATCGCCAGCATGGAGCACCAGTGGGCGCAGGGCCGCGAGCTTCTCGGCGACCAGGACGTGCTGGTGATCGACGAAGCCGGCATGATCGGCTCCCGCCAAATGGAGCGCGTGCTGGGCGAAGCCCAGCGGGTTGGGGCCAAGGTGGTTCTAGTCGGCGACCCCGAGCAGCTTCAGGCCATCGAGGCAGGTGCTGCTTTCCGGTCCCTGGTGGAGCGTCATCCCCATGTCGAGGTCCGGGATATCCGCCGCCAGCGCGAGAGCTGGCAGCAGGACGCCACCCGGCATCTGGCCACCGGCCGGACCGGCGAGGCGCTGGAAGCCTACCGCGAACACGGCATGGTTCAGCCCGCGCAAACACGGGATGAGGCGCGCGAGCGTCTGGTCGATGGCTGGGACCGGGACCGGACTTCGGCGCCGGACAAAACCCGCATCATCCTGACCCACACCAATGATGAGGTCGCAGCGCTCAACAACCTCGCCCGCGGCAAGCTGCGAGACGGGCAAGAACTGGGCTTGGATGTGGCAATCCGTGTCGAGCGCGGAGACCGTACCTTCGCCTCCGGCGACCGTGTCATGTTCCTCAAGAACGACCGGGGACTGGGGATCAAGAATGGCTCGCTGGGCGAAGTGGAGAGCGTCACCTCAAAGGATATGACCGTCCGGCTGGACGCCGGCCGGTCCGTGGCGTTCGATCTCAAGGACTATGCCCATCTCGATCACGGCTATGCCGCCACCATCCACAAGGCCCAAGGCGTCACGGTGGACCGGGTGCATGTGCTGGCGACGCCCGGCCTGGACCGCCATTCGACCTATGTGGCGCTGTCGCGCCACCGAGATTGCGTGCAGCTCCATTACGGCCGGGACGACTTTGCCGATGATGCCAGGCTTGCCCGCGTCCTGTCGCGGGAGCGCTCCAAGGATATGGCAGGGGACTATGAGCGCGAGCTCGCTCCCGCGCCGAACCGGGGTCCGGACCGGGCAGGCGAGGCACGATCGGCCGCAGCGAGCCCGGAAGCGGCAGGCCAGGCGCCTGCGGCGCCAAAAAGAGGCTTGGAATGGGGTGGAGAATCGGACCGCGGGGCGGCGCCCACTCCACAGTCACCGAGCGTGCCGCAACGAGCAGCGCGGACAGAGCCGCCCAAGCCCGGCCGCTCGATCTTTGCCGGCTTCAAACCCAAAACGCCGGCCCGGGTGCCGGGGCCAGAAGAGGGGTGGGCCGCCGGGGGCGCCAACGCGCCGGACAAAGCGCCAAATACGGGTGACATTCGGTTCGGGCCGGCCGTTCAACGCTACGCGCGCGCCCTGAATGAGATCACGCAGGCGCGCGCATCCGGAGATCCTGAACTGGCGCATCAGCGCGAGGCCTGGGTCAAAGCCACTAACGCCCTTGGACGCCATCAGGCCTCATGCAGCAAGGGATCTCGAGAGCGCGTTCGAATCCTCCGGTGAGGTGATGCGCGAAGCCCTTGGCGGTCGTCCCCAGCGCGCCATCCAGGCCATGCAGGCCGAAGCTGAAATCCGCGCCAATCCCGCGCTGCGGGCCGACCGCTTTGTCGCCCGCTGGCAGGATTTGGACCGCCAGCGCGTGGAGCTCCATCGCAGTGGCGATTGGCAGGCAGAACGGACGATCAAGTCCAGCATGGGTGCGATGGGCAAAAGCCTGGAACGCGATCCCCAAGTGGAATCCCTGTTGCGCAATCGCGTCCGGGAGTTGGGCATTCCGATGGATATGGGACGCAATGTGGGCGCATCGATGATCGAGCATCTGGGGCTGGGACGAGGGCGGGGACTGGGCCTTTAGGGACACATAGGACATGAACATCGCCATCGAAGCCGACAAGCCCGAAGAACCGGCTGATCACGACGGGGAGGCGCAGGATGCCGCAGCCGTCGCGTTCGAACTCTTGCGAGAAGAGGTGGCGCTCTGCCGCCGGGCGGTCGCGGGTCTTGCGGCCGAAAGAGCCGCGATCCAGATACCGGATTACAGCAAGACACTGAACCAGATGGCGGGTGCGCTGAATACGATGTCCGGGCAGTTGGACGCGCTATCGGCAAAGCCGGCCTTGGCGCTGACGCCGCAACAGTGGACCTATCAGATTGCGGCTGCGGGCAAAGATGTCCGGCGCACCGAACAAGACACGCTTGACCGGTCGCGGACGGGATTCGAGAAAGTCGCCCAGGAGCTGTCCGCAAGATTGGCTTCGGCCCGCCATGCCGACCAACAGCACAAATGGCTGATGCGGACGGGGATAGCCGGAATTTTTGTGGGAGCGGTGTTGGGCCTGTCTCTTGCCCTTATAGCCAGCCATATTGATCGAATGTTCGGTGCAAGCCCGGTTGCCAGGAGGAGTTCTCCGTTAGAGCAAGGGTCCACGCGCACAGTTGCGCGTGAACCGTTGCCCGTCGGCGAGACCGGGTGTGCAAGCGGAGCGGGTGCCTTCGCGGGGAACCGGCTGCAGGTACCCCGGCCAACGAGCCGGGGGACCGAAGCTGGGCGGAAGGCGCTCCGAAGCGCGCTGAGGTGCGG
>CAWHLV010000060.1:0-73555 GCA_963830095.1 uncultured Alphaproteobacteria bacterium | reverse complement strand
GCTTCTGGGAGTCGCTGTCGGATGGCTGTAGGCTCAGTTGCGCCGTTAAAAAAGTTGCTTCACCAATTTCTATTCTGATCTAACTCCGGAGCCCGCCCATGAAAAAGAGCACCTTCCTAGTTGTATTGTTGCTGTTGCCCGTGCCCTCATTGTCCCGCCCGCGCCAACACCTACGAGGCTGTTCACTTCCGGGGTTGACATCCCCCGCCCTTATCGCAAAGGCCAGAGCCGACCAGAAATGGCCTAACATAAATTCAGTCGACCCATTGCTACCTTTAGCCCGTCCGGGTGCTGCTGGAGTACCGCACCGGCCTCACACCGCCGACGGTTCATCTCATGGTCAGGCGGAATTGATCAACGTGCTGCAAGGCAACGCTACCCTAGTCACAGGCGGCAAACTCACGGGCATGCAGCCATCAGGCCCGGTGCGACCTCTGAGAGCGGCACCGGCATCGAGGGCGCCGTGCCGCAAAAGCTTAAGAAGGGACTATGTCTGGTGCCACCGGACACAGCGCACCAATTCCAGGATGTGCAAGGCGAGTTTATCATAATGAGCGTCCACATGTTCATGCCGGAGACGAAGTAGGCTACCGCCGCTGTCACTGGGAAGTCCGCTGACGCCCTCCCCGCTAGCGCTGGTTCTGGCCCAATCGAGGCTCGGCACATACGGTCGGCAGGACCTATACGAGCGGTTTCCGTCCGACATGAAATCGGGAATTCCCAGAGGGGATGGAAAGGCGGAGTCTTGGCAAGTGATTCGGCTTGGGAGGCCAACCATGGGCAGACCCTATTCACCGGACTTACGGGCACGTGTGATTGGAGCGGTTGATGAGGGGGCGACGCGTCGGGAGGCGGCTGAACGGTTTGGCGTCAGCGTTGCCTCGGCGGTCCGCTGGCATCAGTATTGGCGCAACGATGGGACGATTGCAGCCAAGTTGTGCGGTGGCAGCCGCTCCCCTCTGGAAGATTACGCCGAAGAGATTCTGGCGCTGATTGAGGAGCAATCGGACCGCACGCTGGACGAGACCGTCGTGGCGATGCACAAGTGCAGGGTGCCCGGAAGCCGTACGGCACTCGTTCGCTTCCTGAAACGCCATGGCATCACGTTAAAAAAAAGTCCTGCACGCCTCCGAGCAAGAGCGCGCGGACGTGGCGCGGTTGCGCCGGCGTTGGATACGCGAGCAAGGGCTGCTTGATTCCTCCTGTCTCGTCTTCCTCGATGAAACATCGGTGAACACCAAGATGACCCGCCTTTGTGGCCGCGGGCCGAGAGGGGAACGCGTGATCGGCCGCGTGCCGTTCGCAGCCTGGAAGACGTTGACGTTTGTCGCGGCGCTGCGATGCGACGCAATGACGGCGCCGATGGTGATCAAGGGAGCCATGAACGGAGAGACCTTTGTGGCCTATGTCGAGCAGTGCCTGGCGCCGACACTCGGGCGTGGCGACATTGTCGTTATGGACAATGTCCCGGCACACAAAGTCGATGGCGTACGCGAAGCGATCGAAGCCGTCGGCGCGACGCTGTGCTACCTGCCTCCTTACTCTCCCGATCTCAACCCCATCGAACTCTCGTTCAGCGCCTTGAAGGCGTTCCTGCGCAAGTTTGCGGAACGCACCGAAGATGCCCTGTGTCGTCGCATCGGACGCTTCGTGCGCCAACTACAGCCCGAGACCTGCGCCAACTTCTTTACTCACGACGGATATGCTCCAATATGAGCGGAATCCGCTCTAATAGAAACTTTGGCGGTCACGATATTACGCCAGAGATTCGCGCCGGCTTACGTGCGGAGTTGGCTCTGTCAAATTCGCCCCAACCGATCAGCCCAAGCTCCGCTTGAGGTGGAGCAAGCAGCATCGGCCCATGACCCCTTTACGGCAGACCCGGACATTCATCGCAAATACAAACAGCCTGGATATTGTTTCCGTTTGGTGGGAGACAGACACAGCTTGCGCCATGCGCTAGCTCAGTGCAAGCCTCGGATTATAGCAAAAAGTGGAATCGATTTGGTTCCACGGACCGGTGGAGGGGACGTGCGATTTCAGGCCCGGTTTGATGTGGCCTGATATGCACGTTCAAACTGATTTTCGTGAAACCATCGTCTCTCCAGACGGGACCGAGTAGGAGTGGGGAAAACCATATGACGATTGTCAGATTCTTTCTTGCTACATGTCTGTTTGCATCGATCATGCCTATTGCCGTTGCGGCGCAAGATGCTGGCGACTGGCCGACCTGGGGGCATGATCAGGAGCGATCCGGGTGGAACAGGGCTGAGTCCGCGCTCACCAAGAAAAACGTCTCCAGACTGAACGTGCTTTGGAGCACACAGCTCTCCACCCCGCCTACCGATATTGTGCTTTCGACGTTAACTGCCCCGGTTGGTCTTGCCGGACGTGACCACGCCGCAAGGGCAAAAGAACATGCTCTTCCTGCTTGGTGCCGATGACACGCTTTTTGCGCTGGATACGACTGACGGGAAGGTCATTTGGAAAAAGACTTTTCCCAACGCCGTCCCCGTGAAAAGGGCCGCAACCTGGCTTTGCCCCAATGCTGCCAACGCTACGCCGGTCATCGATAGGCAAAAGGGCGTCATCTATTTCATCACCAGCGACGGCAAGCTGCGCGGGCTCGCGTTGGGCGACGGCGCGGAGCCGTTGACACCCACCAGAGTTTTCGTGGCGCCTTACGCGCGCGACTGGAGCCTCAATCTAATCGACGATGTAGTATATACTACCAGTGCCCGTGGCTGCGGCCAGCTCGAGCCAGACTCGGAAATGGCATCGGCTCTGCTGCCCAAGGGCACGGGCGTCCAGCTTGATCCGGGAGCTATCAGCGCCGCGGATGTCCGTGATCCCCAGCTCCCCGCGTGACACATTTCTTCTCACCAGCGGCGGAAGACCGGCAGGACCATGGGGGCGCGGCGGCGTTGCCAAGACGCCCAAGGGTATTGTAACGCAGACTGCGGATGGTCCTTTCGACGCATCGGCGGGCAATTTCGGTCACAGCGTGCTCGAGCTGGCGCCGAATGCAGCACGCCTAATCATTCTTTTACGCCCACAAACTGGAAAGCGATGAATGCCAGAGATCTGGATTTCGGTTCGGGCAGCCCAATTGTATTTTCCTTCAAGGGCCGCACCCTTATTGCGACGGCCGGGAAGGAAGGCGCGATCTACCTGCTTGATGCCGCGGTTCTTGGCGGCGCTGACCATTCCACGCCGTTGCTGCGTCTCTCGGCCGGCAATGATGTAGGTTCGGGGACCGAACCGGGCCAAGGCTTGTGGGGCGCCATGTCGACCTATGAGAACGCCGACGGCAATCGTTACCTGTACCTGCCCATGTGGGGACCACCAGCCAAAGACCTGCCTTCGTTCAAATACAGTAATGGGCCAACACCCAACGGCAGCATCATGGCGTTTCAGCTCGTTGACGACGCGGGTAAGCTTCAGCCTGATCCGCAATGGATGTCGCCGAACGATGACTGTGCCCGATTTTCCAGTGGTCGCGAACGGCGTCGTCTTTGCCTTAAGACGGGAGAGCAGACTTTGCAGAGCAAGCTCAGGCCCGGCCAGCCGCTATATGAACGCCCTCCGCCGGAACGCCCGCCGACATGTCGGCCGCTGATGCCGCGAAATTCCGCGCCACCCCCGTAAGCAATCTGAGTACTCTATGCCTTTGACGCCGAGACCGGAAAGCAGCTCTATGCGAGTAAGAACACCATCACCGATTGGGTTCATTTTACCGAGCCGGTGCTAGCTTTCGGCAAGGTGTTCGTCGTCACTCATGACGCGCATGTCTATGCCTTTGGTCTTAAGCGCTGAATGATCTAACGGATGGCTGCCGCCTGAAATGTCCGCTTTGAGTCCAGGCCGTGTAAAAACGTTTTTCTACCTAAGAACTGCACGCAACCGAGGACGATCCGTGTCGACATGGCGGTTTGAGCATATTTTTGCTGTATCGAGTTCTGGAGTCTTACCCGGGCGCAACCTCGGGCCACGCTGAGCGACCTAAACGGTCACACGATGCGCATAACAACACCAGCTCTTCAGGCCCGGATTGCCACCAGGAGCGGCTTGATGCCGACGATGTTCATTACGCGCGCGAGGTTGTAGGCGAGTACGTTCAGCGCCATTTCGGTCGCGCATTGGGCAACCGCTTCATCAGAAAGTGCGTCGCACCCATCCGCATCTTCAGCGTGGCGAACGGATGCTCGACGGTTTCGCGGCGCACACGCATGGCTTGCGGGTTCTGATCGAGCCGCGTCTGCGCGGCCTCGACAACGTGTTCGTGTTCCCAGCGTTTGATGCGGCGCTCGTTGGACGTTGTGCACTGATTCTTGAGCGGGCACGTGCGGCACGCCTTCGTCAAGTAAATCCGCATTTTCTGGCCATCTTCATCAGCGGTGAAGTGGTGCGCCAGCTTCTCGCCGGCCGGGCAGCGATAGACATCGTCCTTGGCCAAATAAACAAAATCAGGTTTCCCAAAGCGGCCTGCCGACTTGGCGCCCGAGGTTTGCGGCTTGGGCAGCGTGACCACGACGCCGGCCTGTTCGCACGCCAGGATTTCCTCACCTTTAAAGTAGCCCCGAGCCGTCCACACATGGCGCAAAGCAGATGGAGTGGATGGCTCCTGCTCACGGCATCAGAGTGCCTAGGTGAGGAAGCATCAAGCAACCACGAGCCAAAGGAGCCATCCGCTGTGCAGATTACTACAATTGGCCTTGATCTGGCCAAGAACGTTTTTCAGGTCCATGCGATCAACCGCGCCAGCCACAGCGTGGCTGAAAGCGATAAATGGCTTAGGCTCTAATCGGAAATCCGCTAGCATTTCTCTATCACGCGTCATCACAAGATTGTTTTTTTAGATCGCGTCGCCGCTGCGCTCACCATGGTCACGCGCCGAGGATTGCAAGGACGAAGTTGCGCCGCAAGGAGGCGGTAGCTCGGCCGCGAAACAAACTACCGCCAGAATGCGATTGTTATTCCCTATAAGACGGTGGGTCGTTGACCCACCGATTAAGGTCGGATTCGCGCCAACCGCAGCAATGTTCGCTGAGCTTCACCTTCGGCGGAAAGGTACCGTCCTCCATCTTGCGGTAGATCGTGGAGCGGCTGAGACCAGTGCGTTGGAGGACAGTTCGCATGCGAATGATTTTGTCGGGTTCCGGCATGGCAGGCATTCATTCTCGTGTGGAAACAGTCCGAGACAGGATTGGTATGCCGGGGCCGGTGTGCAAGCAAATTTCCTGGCCGGTGGGGCACGAGCGCAGACGCGGCGGCTTAAAGGCGGGGTTCCGAAAACTCGCGCTCATGTGGGTTTTGAATTGCGGTCAGGCCAATCCGGTTTTCTTCAGTGGGCAATGCGGCGAAATTGGATTTCGTCACCGCTCAAATCTGCGATTTTCGCATGGCCGATTCGAGATACTAGCCACAGATTTCTCGATCAAGGGACGATGGACGATGTGCCGACGAGATGACGCTGGGCTAGCCATCGAGAGTAGATTTGAACGCCCGGCTCCCACGCCGCCGCCATAGCGCGATGGTTTGCTCGCCGTTCTCGCCTGCGAGGGTGTCGGCGATCTCCAGAAACGCGCCCAACAGCACGGCACGATCATCGCTCGTAAGCTCGACCAGACCGGCTTTGACAACCAGCCCGCCCAGTTCGATCAGGTGGCGGGTGCGGGCGCGCCGGTTCATCGCCGACGCGCGCGTGTCGTCTCTGGCACGTTGCGCGTCAAGCCGGTTTGCGGCTGTTGTCGCTCGTCGAGGGCGTTCTGCGTTGCTGCGAGCTCCGCCCGCAGGCTCGTGTTCTTTCCCCCGAAAGAAGGCAGCGCCGTGCTTGCGCCAGCCTTCTTTTTGGGCCGGCATCGCTGGTCTCGACGATGGCGAGAGTCCGCCCGCCAGCGTCTCGATGTCGAGGGCATCGGCGCCGGTCGCCATGATCAGATCACCAAGCTGCCGCCGTTTGTTCTGCTTAAGGGTCTTGGTCTTGTCGGTGAGGGTGCGAAGCGCGGCATCGAAGTCTTTGGGTTTGCGCATGGTGGTTCTCTCAGTTGGGGTTGTCTCGATAGCGACGCAAGGTCTGGTCGGTGGAGCTTGTGCCGTTACGCGTGAGACGATAGCGCGTGGAGTTGCCGAACGCGCCATTGTGTGCGGGACAGGCTGAGACGCCTTGATCCCTCGCCGGAATCTTTTTGGTGAGGGCGCGCTTATACGTCGTGCCGACGTGCGCTTGAGAGCGTATGGAGATCGTCATGGCGATCTACCATTTCTCCGCGAAGGTCATCAGCCGCGCCAACGGGTCGAGCGCGTTGGCCTCGGCCGCCTATCGTTCGGCTTCGCGGCTTTATGACCAGCGGCTGGATCGCAGCCATGACTTCGCCAACAAGAGCGGTGTCATCCATTCGGAAGTGATGGTGCCGGAAGATGCTCCCGATGGCCTTCGGGAGCGCGAGAAGCTCTGGAATGCTGTCGAGGCCGCCGAGAAGCGCAAGGACGCCCAGCTTGCCCGCGAGGTGGAGTTCGCCATCCCGCGCGAACTGACGAAGGAACAGGGCGTCGAACTGGCCCGGGACTTCGTCCAGACCGAGTTTGTGGACCGCGGCATGATCGGCGATCTCAACATCCATTGGGACATCGGCGCGGACGGTCAGGCCAAGCCCCACGCCCATGTCATGCTGACGATGCGATCCGTGGACGAGAATGGGTTCGGCGCCAAGGTGCGGGAGTGGAACCGCACCGAGCAGTTGGAGCATTGGCGCGAAGCCTGGGCCGTCCATGTCAACGAACGCCTGGCCGAGCTGGGCATTGAGGCACGGATCGATCACCGCTCTTTTGAAGCCCAAGGCATTGGACTCGAACCCCAGCACAAGATCGGGCCAGCCGCAGCCCGCATGGCGGGCGAAGGGCTGGAGCCGGACCGGCTGGAAGAACACCGCGAGATCGCCCGCGCGAATGGGATGCGGATTATCGCAGATCCGAGCGTGGCTCTGGACGCGATCACGCGCCAGCAGGCGACCTTCACCCACCGCGACCTGGCGATGTTCGCGCATCGGCATTCTGACGGGCTGGAGCAGTTCAATGCCGTGATGGGGGCTGTGGAATGATCGCCGGAACTGGTGCGGCTGGGCCGGGACGGACGCGGTGAGGAGCGCTTCACCAGCCGTGAAATGATTGCCGTGGAGGAACGGCTGCATCGGGCGGCCGAGATCATGTCGGGGCGCGAGCGGCACCGGGTCCGGGAAGATCACCCAAGGCGGGCGTTGGAACTGGCTGAGGAGCGCGGTCTTGTCCTGTCGCGGGAGCAGCGCTCAGCCCTTGCCCATGTGACGGAAGGCAGCGACCTGGCAATCGTGGTCGGCTATGCCGGTTCCGGCAAGTCCGCCATGCTGGGCGTGGCGCGGGAGGCCTGGGAAGAATCCGGCTACCGGGTGCGCGGCCTGGCTCTGTCCGGCATCGCGGCCGAGAACCTGGAAAGCGGCTCCGGAATCGTCTCCCGCACCATCGCCAGCATGGAGCATCAGTGGGCGCAGGGGCGCGAGCTTCTAAGCGATAAGGACGTGCTGGTAATCGACGAAGCCGGAATGATCGGGTCGCGCCAGATGGAGCGGGTACTGGGCGAAGCCCAGCGTCGTGGCGCCAAGGTGGTTCTGGTCGGTGACCCCGAGCAGCTTCAGGCCATCGAGGCCGGCGCGGCTTTCCGGTCCCTGGTAGAACGCCATCCCCATGTCGAGGTCCGGGACATCCGCCGCCAGCGGGAGGGTTGGCAGCAGGACGCGACCCGGCAGCTCGCCACCGGCCGGACCGGCGAGGCGCTGGAAGCCTACCGCGAACACGGCATGGTCCGGCCGGCGCAAACCCGGGACGAGGCGCGCGCCGATCTGGTCGAGGGCTGGGACCGGGACCGGACTATGGCCCCGGACAAAACCCGCATCATCCTGACCCACACCAATGACGAGGTTGCAGCGCTCAATAACCTCGCCCGCGCCAAGCTGCGAGAGGGGCAAGAACTGGGCCTGGATGTGGAAATCCGTGTCGAGCGCGGAGACCGTACCTTCGCCTCCGGCGACCGTGTCATGTTCCTCAAGAACGACCGGGGGCTGGGAATCAAGAACGGCTCGCTGGGCGAGGTGGAGACCGTCACCTCAAGGGATATGACCGTCCGGCTGGACGCCGGTCGGGCGATAGCGTTCGACCTCAAGGACTATGCCCATCTTGATCACGGCTATGCCGCCACCATCCACAAGGCCCAAGGCGTAACGGTAGACCGGGTGCATGTGCTGGCGACACCCGGCCTGGACCGTCATGCCACCTATGTCGCGCTGTCGCGCCACCGGGATTCCGTAGAGCTCCATTACGGCAGGGATGACTTTGCCGATGACGCCAGGCTCGCCCGCGTCCTGTCGCGGGAGCGCGCCAAGGATATGGCAGGGGACTATGAGCGCGAGCTCGCTCCCGCGCCGAACCGGGGTCCGGACCGTGCAGGCGAGACGCGATCGGCCGCAGCGAGCCCGGGACCGGCAGGTCAGGCGCCTGCGGCGCCAAAAAGAGGCTTGGAATGGGGTGGAGAATCGGACCGCGCCGCGGCGCCCACTCCGCAGACACCGAGCATGCCGCAAAGAGCAGCGCGGGCAGAGCCACCCAAGCCCGGCCGCTCGATCTTTGCAGGCTTCAAACCCAAAACGCCAACCCGCGTGCCGGGACCAGAAGAGGGGTGGGCCGCCGGGGGCGCCAATACACCGGGCAAAGCGCCAGATACCGGTGACATCCGGTTGGGGCCGGCCGTCCAACGCTACGCGCGCGCCCTGAATGAGATCACCCAGGCGCGCGCATCCGGCAATCCCGAGCTGCCGCACCAGCGCGAGGCCTGGGTCAAAGCCACTAACGCCCTGGACGCCATCAGGCCCCACGCCGCAAGGGATCTCTACAGCGCATTTGAATCCTCCCGCGAGTTGATGCGTGAAGCCATCGCCGGCCGTCCCCAGCGCGCCATCCAGGCCATGCAGGCCGAAGCTGAAATCCGCGTCAATCCCGCGCTTCGGGCCGACCGCTTTGTCGCCCGCTGGCAGGATTTGGACCGCCAGCGCATGGAGCTCTATCGAAGCGGCGATTGGCAGGCCGAGCGAACCATCAAGGCCAGCATGGGCGCCATGGGCAAAAGCCTGGAACGCGATCCTCAAGTGGAGTCCCTGTTGCGCAATCGCGTCCGGGAGTTGGGCGTTCCGATGGATATGGCACGCGGCGTGGGCGCATCGATGATCGAGCATCTGGGGCTGGGACGAGGGCGGGGACTGGGCCTTTAGGACACATAGGACATGAACATCACCATAGAAGCCGACAAGTCCGAAGAACCCGCCGATCACGACGGGGAGGCGCAGGATGCCGCAGCCGTCGCGTTCGAACTCTTGCGAGAGGAAGTGGCGCTCTGCCGTCGGGCGGTCGCGGGTCTTGCGGCCGAAAGAGCCGCGATCCAGATATCGGACTACAGCAAGACACTGAATCAGATGGCCGCTGCGCTGAACACGATGTCCGGGCAGCTTGATTTACTATCGCAAAAGCCGGCCTTGGCGCTGACGCCGCAACAGTGGACCTATCAGATCGCGACTGCGGGCCAAGATGTCCGGCGCACCGAACAATACACGCTGGACCGGGCGCGGGCGGGGTTCGAGAAAGTCGCCCAAGAGCTGTCTGCAAGATTGGCTTCGGCCCGCCAGGCCGACCAACAGCACAAATGGCTGATGCGGGCGGGGATAGGCGGTATTTTGCTCGGAACAGCGCTGGGCCTGTCTCTTGCCTTTACAGCCAGCCATATTGATCGAATGTTCGGTGCAAGCCCGGTTGCCGGGAGTAGTTCTCCGTTACAGCAAGGGTCCACGCGCAAAATCGCGCGTGAACCCTTGCTTGTCGGCGAGACCGGGTGTGCAAGCGGAGCGGGTGCCTTCGCGGGGAACCGGCTGCAGGGACCCCGGCCGAAGAGCCGGGGGACCGAAGCTGGGCGGAAGGCACCCCGAAGCGCGCTGAGGGCGGAGCCCTAAGTTTTCTATTAAACCGATGCGGACCGCTTTGGCGGGCCGGCATATGCACTCGTATGAAATCGATTGACGCAAGCAGGGGTGTGAGGATGTTCTTACGTCGCGCGCCAGGTTTTGACGTTGTCATTCGCCTCCTAATGGCGATTCCATATGCTTGTCTGTGCAAGGCAATATGGTCTTACGTTGCGACCATCCTGTAAGGTTTGATGCGGGCGACGTCCTTTGCGCCCCACCTTCATGCGGCATTTGCTACGCGATCAGCGCATCATACGCCGGATTACTGACCACACCCACGACGCAGTGTGGATTTTCGCACGCAACACGACAAGCATACCATTTATCACGTCGGAAAATCCGATGGCATGCCGCGCTAAGGACAGTCGCATGTGGTTGAAAGTGGGATTTATCTCAGAAGGAATCTACGGAGTGCCCCAGCTCCCGACCTCATTATGTTCGCCCATGAGAGAAAGTTTGGAACAAAATTAGGCGTTTTCCTGGAGCCTATCTCCAGTGACTATGACGCCTGAAATGGTTGAAAGCGAGAATTCGGGCCAGGTATTCATGGCCAGCCACTTCTTGGTGTCGCCAAAGAATGATTTCCAACACGCGCGTGCGTTTGCACCGACCATCGGAACCGATCAGTATGCGGCCCCGGCGCACCGGGGAAAAACGCCAAACAAGATCGCCCTTGGACAAGCCGGCAGGAACCCGACAACGACCCGCAAGGAGCCCGACTAGGCCGTAAATCGGTGAATCTGCGGCAAACTGCGGCGTCTCACCCTTATAGAAGGCTTCACTTCTGCTGGGCGATCATGCGAATCTACTCCTGGGTAAGCTGGTTCGCGCTGCATGTCATTGTTCACCTTCGGATATGAAGGACTTTCGATCGACGATTTCATCGTTCGCCTCCAGAAGGCGGGCGTGAAGGTGGTGATCGATGTGCGCGAACTTCCATTGTCGAGGAAGAAGGGCTTCTCGAAAATTGGGTTTGGCGCTGCCTTGCAACGTGTCGGTATTGTGTACAGCCACCAGCCTGTGTTCGGTTGCCCGAAGCCGATCCGCAACCAGTACAAGGCCGATGGCAACTGGAAGCGCTACGAAAAGGATTTCCGCGCGTATTTGGCCACTCAGAGCGCCGCGGTCAGCGAACTGGCCGCATTTTCCAAGACGACAAAGGCTTGCTTGGTTTGCTTCGAGGCAGATTTCAATTTCTGCCATCGCAGCCTGGTGGCGCGGGCAACTGCCGCAGCCGGCGGCGGCGCCGTGGTCCACCTGACCGTTACAGGTGAGAAAGCAGATCGTCTTCCGGCGTTGGCCGCTTAGGCGGATAGATCAGGCTGATAATCAGCCATTGATCGGGGAAGCGGTGGATTTCTTCCATGATGAACATCAGATCCTTGGAGGGCAGCTCGCGTTCTAGCATGTCGCGGAACGGCACTATCCAATTGTCCCTGTGTTTCTTTTTGGACATTCCAATATAGTGCGCCCGCCTCCCAGTCGGAATCTTGTGCCGCACCTCGACCTCGACGCCATCTGAGCCGACATAAGTGCAGCGATAGTGGAAATCGTAGGGAATCTTTCGCAGCGTCGCGATGGCTGCTGCGTCTTTGGCGGCGAATAGTTTTCCTTGCCCCTGCTGTTGCAGAAGCTTCTTCCTTTCTGCCTCGGTCCAGTCCGGCTCGTCAGAATTCGGTAATGTCGAGACCCAGGACACGCGCAGGGCGGAGCAAGGCAATGTGGTGCCCGACGTGAGCCTGGCCTGTTCCATGTCAGCGGGGCTTCGGAAGGTGGGCAGCATCTCCACCCATTTGCGCGGTGCCGCCCAGCCGTTGCGGGTACTGACGACGGGCTCCTCGCACTTGATGGGTATCTACACCGATGATATTGCTCTCGGGGCGATGATCCTTCCTGGCCTTCTCGACCTTGGCGGTGATCCACTGCCACTTTTTGAACTGGGCACTACCTTCGATCAGGCGAAAGGGCACCGGGTATAGGCGGATTGGATTGCCGTTCTCCTCAATGCCGGCGATGCAGGAAGTTTCCGTGTGGGCCGTGCTGGGAGACGGATAGGTCTTACACAGAATGAGAATGCGCGCTTTGCGATGTCCCACGGTCAGCCCGCCGGTGAATTAGGAAGGCCCCATCATCCGCGATTCGGTGTGATGAGGCCAATGTGTATCCGTTCATGGAATTTCCAATATCGCGTAGTGGCGTGGGAACGCGCGCGAACGGATAGGAGCGAAAAGGCGAACAACGCGTGTGCAAACCCTGCACACGACTTTCAGGAAACGCTTGAAAACAAAGGATTTGTCGTCCAGTCCATCATGGGCGCTACAGCGAATTTATGGCTTAAGCTGTTCATCCGATTAGATAAGTGATCCTACCGACCTGTTACCGCGCTTTTCCGCGCTAATCCAGGAAAAGGCTGGATTTTCTATCCGTCACTGGCGCGCGCGCTCAAAATAAATAACTCGCAACCAACCATCTGTGTACGGGGTTTGCGCACGAGGGGATGTAACCCTTTGAAATTCCAACCTTACGCATCCGTGCCGAGATGGAATCGGCATCCGAGGCGCTTTCAGGAGTTACGGTGGCGACCATGTTTTCTCGGCATCGAAGCGCTGTTTCGGCGCCGGCTTTGCAATCACATCACGGCTGAGATCATCAGCAATTTCTGAAGTCAGCATATACTCGGAAACCGCACCGCTTCTTGATCGTGCTCAATCGGCTCAACGGCTTTCGCAAATCGAAAGCGAAAGTCACTGTTTTTTCGGGCAGAGAACTGTCAGAAGCCGTACCGAAAATTCTGTTCGAGCGACCATTTTGAATTTCTAGTCTTATGCGAGTGGAATCGGCCTTGCATTAGCTGAAGCTTTTGAGTGCTGACAGTCAGGTGGCGGTGCGCAGCCGCGCGACGGTATTTGTCGTTCTGGTCGACGCGTGTCGCTCCGTGATGCGATTGTCTCCCGGGACGTGCAAAGGGCGTCGAACCCTTGATCGAAATCAAGGCTGCGCACCCATTACGGAATATCCTGTTTGTATGATCTCAATAGAAGATTGCATCGCGCTTTGCGGCCTCACCGAAGCTGAAGTTGCTGCGATTGCGGAACATGAGCATGTTCCCGAAGTCGCGGCGGCAACGCTGGGGCAGTATCTTCTCCACCAGCATCACGGTTTGGAAGCTATCCGGCAAATGATCGCCGACGATATCCGCGCCTCATTGAATTCGGGAAACGTCGCCCATGCAGCGAAGTTGGTTTCGGCGCTGCGGCACTTCTTAGGGACGCATCCGGAAGTTGCTCCCGGACGGGTCTGTTGAAGTCTAGGGCAGATGTGACAGGCTTTCGTCAGGCCATGTATTTGCCGCCATTGATAGACAAGGTGGCGCCCGTGATGAACCCTGAACTATCATCCGCGAGGAACTGGATGGCGCGTGCGACCTCCTCGGCCTTGGCGAGGCGCCCGACCGGGACGCCCGCCAGTACCGCCTGCATGGCCTTGGCCGGTACCGCGCTGACCATTGGCGTGTCGGTATAACCAGGCGCTACAGCGTTGACAGTGATGCCGTGTGCGGCGCTCTCGAGAGCCAGCGCTTTTGTGAAGCCGATGACACCGGCCTTTGCCGCGGCATAATTTGTCTGCCCAAACTGGCCGGATTGTGCATTTACCGAGCTGACATTGACGATCCGGCCGAACCCGAGCGACCGCATGCCCTCGATCACGTTGCGGGTCATGTTGAACACGCCGGTCAAATCGGTGTTGATCACAGCATGCCACTGGTCCGGCGTCATCTTGTGCAATGTGGCGTCCCGGGTGATGCCGGCATTGTTGACTAAGACTTCAATCGGACCGAACTCGGCCTCCAGCAGACCAATCGCGGTTTGGCATGCGCCAAAGTCCGCGACATCCCATTTGCGTACGGCAATCCCTATCTCGACCCCAAAAGCGCCAGCATGGGCATCGTCGTGCTCATAATTGGCTACGACACGATGGCCCGCTGCCTTGAACAGCCGGCAAGTCGCGGCGCCAATACCGGAAACACCTCCGGTCACCAATATGGTACGATGCATTCCTATTCCGCGGCTTTGGGGGTCGTATTGTGGGCAAACACGCCCAGCATGCGCCATTCACAGTCGCGGACCAAATCGCTGATCGTACGGAGATGACTGATGGTCTTCTCAGAGTTGCGATGCCACTGTTCGAAAAGATCAACAGCCATCGAGCCGGGCATCTTGCCAGGTCGCAGAGCGGCGATGGAATCGCGGGCCTGCTCGGTTTCCATCTGGAAGAGCTGCGATTGGTTCTCCCAAATCGCTTTTGCGGTCTGAAGAAGGATATTGTTGGCCTCCGAGAAGGCCGCAATGTTGCGGGCCTGGACATGCGCAATGTCGAACGCACGTGGTGTCGCAATACTGTCTTGCTTTTCTGCGGCCTTACGCGAGGTCTTGCCTGCTTCCGTCATGTCAATCTCCTCAATATTGGATCAATGTTATTAGCGGCTGGTTCGAACTCGGCGGCCTTGATCTCGATCAAGACGGTATGGGAATTGCGCAGGCTCAAGGCTCGCCGGCGGGTCCAGGGCAAAGATGGTTCAGAAAAGCGAGGTGCGCATGCTTTCTCCCAAGCCACTAGCCAATATGAACGCCGGCAATGCCGATTTGCCAGTTGCTGAGCCAGCGCCGGTGCTGGACGACAGGGACAGGCTGTTGCATGCGCTTCAGGCACGGCTGACGGGCTCACTGTCGCCGGCTTCCCTCACGATGGCGTTTCAGGACTGGGCGCTGCATCTTGCCAACGCCCCCCAACGTCAGGCCGCGCTCGGCGCCGCCGCCTTTTCGGCGCTGCAGCGCCTTTTTTCCCCGGAATACTGGATCAGCCCCTTACCGAATGACCGGCGTTTTCGTGATCCCAGCTGGGCGCAATTTCCTTTCAATGTTGTGGAACAATCATTCCTGCTAGTGGAGGACTGGTGGCGCCAGGCCACCATCCAGCTTCCTGGCGTGACCAGGAGCCATGCCGACATCGTGTCATTCACCGCGCGGCAGATGCTGGACATCGCGTCTCCCTCCAACCTTGCCTGGACAAATCCGGAAGTCTTGCGAAAGGCGCATGAAACGGGCGGCCGCAATTTCGCTCAGGGCTTTTGGAATCTGGCGGACGATCTTTCCCAGGTCCGTCAAGGCAAGCCATTGAAGGACAGTATCGGTTTTGAGGTTGGCAAGGATGTTGCCATCACGCCGGGCAAGGTTGTCTTTCGCAACGCTCTTATGGAGTTGCTCCAATACACGCCCGTCACGGGCAAGGTTCACCCGGAGCCGGTGCTGGTCGTGCCCGCCTGGATCATGAAATATTACATTCTGGATCTTTCGCCGCATAACTCCTTTATTGGTTATCTCGTAGCGCAGGGGTTCACGGTTTTCTGCATTTCCTGGGTCAACCCCGGACCCGAACTGCGTGATACCGGTCTTGACGATTATCGCCGGTTGGGCGTCATGGAGGCTCTGGACGCGATTGAACGATCTGCGGCAGCGAAGCGATCCATGCCTGCGGCTATTGCCTGGGCGGGACCCTTCTGGCAATCGCCGCGGCGGCCATGGCGCGCGACGGGGACCACCGCCTCAAGACGGTTTCGCTGCTGGCGGCGCAGACCGATTTCACGGAAGCGGGCGAATTGCAACTGTTCACGGACGAAAGCCAGATCGCGTTGCTCGACGATATGATGTGGCGCCAAGGCTATCTCGACAGCACTCAGATGGCGGGCGCGTTCGAAATGCTCCGGTCCAACGACCTGTTCTGGTCGCGTATCATAAAGGACTATTTGCTGGGCGAGCGGGAGAAACCCACCGATCTGATGTCATGGAACGCCGACGCCACGCGCCTGCCCTATCGCATGCATTCGCAATATCTTCATCAGATGTTTCTGAACAATGATCTGGCGGAAGGGCGTTATATTGTGGATGGCACGCCCATTGCCATTTCGGAAATCGCTGTGCCGCTTTTTGTTGTCGGAACGGAAACCGACCACGTCGCGCCCTGGCGCTCTGTTTACAAGCTTCATCTTCTGAATCAGGGTGAGGTTACATTTGTTCTCACCTCCGGTGGTCACAATGCGGGTGTGGTCAGCGAACCCGGCCATGCCGGGCGTCACTACCGGATCTCCTGCCGCGATCCGGCACAAGCCTATGTTGCGCCTGACGCCTGGGGCCACCGGGCCGAAAAACGGGAAGGATCGTGGTGGCTGGCGTTCACGGACTGGCTAAGGTCCAACTCCGGGGCATTGAGAGCACCTCCTGCCATGGGAAGCAAAAGCTACCCTGTCCTGGGGGACGCTCCCGGAACTTATGTCAGCCAGACATGATGCCTGTTTAATCGGTCTCGTAGCTGCCGGCGAGGGTGACACCGGGCACGAAACGGGCCAGTTCACTCGCCAAGCGGTCGGCTTCCTCGTTCATTCCGATCCAGCGCAGCTTCAGGAGCAATTTACGCATCTCCGCCGGCCGCTCGCCGTGGAATTGCGCTCATCACAGAGAAATCGAAGGCAAATCAAACATCTGGCGTCCCTTCCTGTTCTTATTTTACGAGGAAGAAAACCCTTCCTATCATCGGTACGGCTTTGCGCCCGATCAATATTGGACAGTCGGTGCTTCTGTCATCGATTTGAAATATTAAGCCGCAGAATATTTCTTGCTGCGGTGCGATCCGGCTGTATTGCGGAGTGAAGCACCGTCATTGCAGCTGCCGCGCCAACAGCAGACGGCGGGCAATGAAGACGAGAAACAGGTAGGTGCCCGTCACGCCCAGGATCGCAGCCAATGCCAAGGGGGGCAGTGGCACAAAGCCGAGCCATCGCGCGACCGGAAGATATGGCAATGCGAACGCAACGCCAACGGCACCCAGTGAAGTTGCGGCCAGCAATGGGTGAGGAAAGCTGTGCAGCGGATCCGTGGTTCTGATGATGAATATTACCAATGCCTGGGTGGCGACGGATTCGACAAACCAGCCTGTATGAAACATCGTTTCATTGGCGCCAAAAAGCCGAAGCAATATGTAAAACGTCAGGAAGTCGAATACCGAGCTGATGGGACCCAGAAGGAGCATGAATTTGCGGATAACCTTGATGTCCCAGCGATGCGGCTTGGCCAATACGGCCGCATCCACATTGTCCATCGGGATGGCGATCTCCGAAATATCATAAAGCAGGTTGTTGAGAAGTATCTGGATAGGCAGCATGGGCAGGAAAGGCAGCAACAGCGAGCCGCCCGCCATCGAGAACATGTTGCCGAAATTGGAGCTCGTGCCCATCAGCACGTATTTCATTATGTTGGCGTATGTCCGGCGGCCCTCCCGCACACCCTCGGCCAGTACGGCCAAATCCTTGCGCAGCAAGATCAGGCTCGCGGCCTCGCGGGCGACATCGACCGCGGTATCCACCGAAAAGCTCACATCGGCTTCGTGAAGCGAAGGCGCGTCGTTGATGCCGTCTCCCAGATAGCCCACGACATGTCCTTGGCGCCGCAGCGCGGAGATTATGCGCAACTTCTGCGGTGGGCTGACACGGCAAAAAAGCATGGTGTCGGCCAGACGGGCTGACAGCGCCTCGTCGCTCATGGCCGCGATTTGCGCTCCGGTCAGTACTCCACCTTCGGGCACCCCCAGTGCTGCGCATACGCTGCGGGCCACGCTCTCACTGTCTCCCGTCAGAATCTTGACCCCAACGCCCAGCGAGGCGAGATCTGCCAGCGCTTCGCGAGCGCCGGCCTTCGGTGGGTCCAGAAAGCCAAGGAATCCAGCAAGGACCAGCTCACATTCATCCGCGAGGCCGGCATGCACGCAATCCGCGGCTTCGCTCCGCCATGCAACGCCCAGGGTGCGCAGGCCATCTGTGCCGAGACTTTCCAGCGTGTTCAGAGCGCTGCGGCGTATTTCGGAATCCAGGGCCAGAACCGAGCCGCCGCTCTGATAGTGAGTCGCCAGAGCCAGAATTTCCTCCGGCGCACCTTTGACGATCAGCAGTCTTTGGCCTTCGCCCTCCACCAGCACGGACACCCTGCGGCGCTCGAAGTCGAATGGCACTTCGTCCAGCTTGCGCCAGCCGGAAATATCGCCGCCGCCGCCGGCCAGGATTGCCTGATCGAGCGGGCTCTTGAGCCCTGTCTCAAAGACCGCGTTCACGCACGCAAGCTTGAGAACATGATCCGCAGGCGCCCCGGTTGCATCCACCTGTGTCTTAAGGACAATACGTGCTTCCGTCAGGGTTCCAGTCTTGTCGCTGCACAATATGTCCATGCTGCCAAGATCGTGTATGGCCGAGAGCTGCTTGACGATGACCTCCTTGCGGGAGAGGCGTATTGCGCCATGGGCCAGGGTCACCGACACAACCATGGGAAGCAGTTCCGGCGTCAGCCCGACAGCCAACGCCATGGCGAACATAAACGATTCCAGGGCCGGGCGATGAAAGATCAGGTTGATCAGCAGGGTGAACAGCACCAGCAGCACCGTGAGCCACATAATCATTCGCCCAAAGTCGCGAAGGCCCAGGGCAAAGGCGGTTGGCGGCGAAGGGCGGCGCAGGTTGCCAGCGATTGCTCCCAGCTGGGCGTTCCGTCCTGTCGCGGTCAGGACCAATGTCGCCGTGCCGCTGACGACAGAACTTCCCATGAACAGGCGGCCGGCCGGGCCGTCCGCGCCCGCGTGCTTTTCCGCCGGGTAGGATTTGCCCGTCAGCAGGGCTTCATTGAGATAGAGGTCACGCGCATCCGCGAGGTCCCCATCGGCGGGAACGAGATCGCCGGCCGACAGGAAGACGACATCGCCTGGCACCAGTTCTGCTGCCCGGCGGTCCGCCCTTTTGCCGTCTCGCAGCACACTGGACATCAGACTGACGCGCTGGCGCAGGCTGGCGGCGGCGTTGCCGGCGCGGTATTCCTGTGCGACATCCAGCACAATCGAGGCTGTGACGATCACCATGATGATGAGAAAGCTGCTGGTGTCGCCCGTTACAGCGGAAATCGCAGCCGCCGCGACCAGAACCAGAACAAGAGGATTGCGCAAGCGGTTCGCAAGCGCGCGCAGCAGGCTCAGCCTGGGAGCCGCCTCTATGCTGTTTGCGCCAAAGCGCTGCAGCCGTGCCGCGGCCTCTGCCGATGACAGGCCCACGGGCGGACGAGGCGCTTCCATCGCTCAGATGCTGCGACTGATGTGGCCGATGGTCACGCCCGGATCAACGATTGTGTTGGTCTTGCAGCCGGCATGAAGACGTTCTTTGCAAGGCGCCATGACGTCGTGCAGCGCATCCTCAATCCGCACAACCGCGACGGGGTCGCCGGCCTCCACGAAGCTTCCGTCTGCATATAGCCAGTTCTCGATCGTGCCCTCTGGCAAGATCGTGCTTGCCCATAAATCCGCCGCCACGGTTACAGGATTGGTGAGCTTGATCTTTTTCATGCCACCCTTTGCCCCATTTCCCCGACCTGCTCAATCAGCTTGGCGCTTCGCGGCGCCGTAATTGCCGCACCGCCGAAATAGCTGGTTCTGACCGGTGAAAAGCCGGACATCCGCAGAATGCTGCGGTTGAAGGCCTTTGTCCCATGCGCACCGAACACGGTCCGATAAAGCAGGGGCGGCATGCCCATGGTTACGATGGTCCGTGCCGAACGGCCCTTCAGGCCGCCTGCGGGAAATGATCCTTTGCGCTCGCGCAGCAAGAAGTGGCCGCATGCGACCTGCTCCATATAGGCTTTCAGCAGGGCCGGGGGCCCGCCGAGCCACAAGGGATAAATGAAGACCACATGTTCGGCCTTTGTGAAGGCGTCTTGCGCCTCGATAACGCGCTTGTCGCCCGGTTGGGCGGAAAATGCCGCCGCCGTGCGCAGTAACGGAATATCCAAAGCGCCGATATCGATCTGCTGGACGTGGTGCCCGGCCCTTTGCGCACCGTCGCGATAGGCATGGGCCAGCGCACTGCTCAGCCTTTCCGGCGAAGCGTCGGGGTTTCCATTCAGAATCAGGATGCTTTTTGGGCTGTGACGGTCCATTTCCGGCCCTCGAAACCGACCTTAAAGTTACACAAGAAACGGCATGCGCCTTGCGCCAGATCAAGGGGAGACCAAAGAGACGCGGTGATATTTCGTCCGTTAAAGGAAAAGGCTGGCCATGCCATCTTCTGTCCTGCAGCGGTCTGGTACCACCCGCAATGTCGTTGTGGGTTCGTGGAGCTTGCCTGGTTTTCTGTGCATGCCGCCCGGGGTGTCGGCCTTGGTCGTTTTTGCCCATGGCAGCGGCTCAAGCCGCTTTAGCGCGCGCAATCGGGAAGTTGCGACAGCTCTGAACCGCGCAGGTATGGCGACGTTGCTGTTCGATCTGTTGCATCCCGATGAGGAATCGAGCCGGGAAGGGCCAAAGTATTCGACATTCCTTTTTTAGCCGAACGCCTGACCGATACAGTCGAATGGGCCGAAGCTGCTTTCAGAGATGACGTGATGCCGATCGGTCTGTTTGGCGCCAGCACCGGTGCCGCGGCGGCCTTGGTCGCGGCGGCAGAACTGGGCGACAGGATTTCAGCGGTGGTGTCGCGCGGCGGCCGACCGATCTGGCAGGGAAGGCCCTGGAAAAAGTCCGTGCTCCCACCCTGCTGATTGTTGGGGGTAATGATAATGGCGTCATCGAACTTAATCAGGCCGCCCAGCGCAGGCTGAAAGGGATGACCTGTCTAGAAGTCATTCCCGGAGCCACGCATCTCTTTACGGAGCCCGGCGCAATGGAACAGGTCACGGCGCTGGCGACGGGCTGGTTTGAACGTTATCTCACGACAACACCAACCTAGGAGGCGTCATGCTTTTCAGGGACCGTCAGGATGCCGGCCGCCAGCTTGCTGCAGCTTTGATGGAGTTCAAGGGCCGTGACTGCGTGGTGCTGGCGCTGCCGCGGGGTGGTGTTCCCGTCGCCGCGGAGGTGGCGCACGCGCTGAACGCGCCCCTGGGGTTGCTGCTGGTGAGGAAGATCGGCGCGCCCCGTCAGCCAGAACTTGCGATTGGATCGGTGATAGACGGCGAAGCGCCCCTCATCGTGCGGGATAACGAATTGATACGGCTGACCGGTACCAGCGCCCATCAGTTCGATCGGATATGTGCCCGCGAACTTGCGGAAATTGAGCGGCGGCGCAGTCTCTATATCGGCGAGCAGCCGCAGGCGCCGGTTGCCGGAAAGATCGCTATTATCGTGGATGATGGCTTGGCAACCGGAAATACCATGCGGGTGGCACTGCAGGCGGTTCGGCTGCGCAAGCCCGAAATGTTGGTCATGGCGGTTCCGGTTGCGCCCGTGGGCACGCTGGAGGAATTTCGCGGCGAGGCCGATCGCATTGCATGTTTGGCGATGCCGGTGCCATTTGGCGCGGTGGGTTACTTCTACGATGATTTCTCGCCGACCTCGGATCAGGAGGTCGTTGAGTTGATGGCGACGGCCAGGCGGGAACGGGCCGAAGTGGCTCTTGCCGCCCATCACGGATAGGTGCGCAACATGACGATTGAAAGTCTGCGCCAGTCCGGCTTGTCGGCGGAGGAACGATCCTTGATCGGCCTTTTGCATCAGGCTGGAGAGGACTTACCTCCTCCGGAGCACGCGCCAGCATTTGGCGCAAGCTTTGAACGGTACGGCAAAGCTGACGTTGTGCTTTTGGGCGAAGCGACACATGGAACCAGCGAATTCTATCGCTCGCGCGCCGCCATTTCGCGGCACCTTATTCAGAACCACGGCTTCAATATCATAGCGGTCGAGGCTGATTGGCCTGATGCCGCACGTATAGACCGCTATGTCCGCCATGGCGCGCCGCAAACCGGTGAAAAACAGGCTTTCGCACGGTTTCCGAGCTGGATGTGGCGCAACCAGGAAGTCCTGGAATTTGTTCACTGGCTAAGAACGGAAAATGAGCATCGAGCTGCCCCTGATCGCGTCGAGTTCCGGGGATTGGACATCTACAGCCTGTCGGCTTCGATAGCGGCGGTTCTGGCCTATCTTGATCGCGCCGATCCCGCTGCTGCCCGCCTGGCGCGGCAGCGCTATGGCTGTCTCACGCCCTGGCAGGACGAGCCTTCCGCCTATGGCCATCACGCGCTGATGGGCGGGGAAACCTGCGAGCGGGAGGTTCGGGACCAGCTGCTGGATCTCTTGAAACGCCGTCTCGAATATGCTGCGCGTGACGACGAACCATTTTTCGATGCGGCGCAGAATGCCCGGGTCGTGCGATCGGCCGAACGCTATTACCGGATCATGTATCACGGATCGCGCGAAATTTGGAATTTGCGTGACCGCAATATGTTCGACACCCTTTACAGGCTGCTGGAACACCGCCCGAAGGCCAAGGCGATCGTATGGGCCCACAACAGTCACATCGGAAATGCCGCCGCGACGTCGATGGGCTGGGAGGGTGAATTCAACATCGGTGAGCTTTGCCGCACGGCGTATGGTCACGGCATGATTGCGATCGGCTTTGGCACCGATCGCGGCACGGTCGCGGCGGCATCGGATTGGGACAGCCCGATGGAATTGAAAAAGGTGCTCCCTGCGCGTGAAGGCAGTTATGAGCGCCTTTTCCGTCATGCCGGCCATGCCCGTAGCCTGACAGACTGGCACGACCTGTCACGCGCCGAGCTCCGTAACGCTCTTGCCACGCCATACCTGGAAAGGGCGATTGGGGTGGTCTACAGGCCGGATACCGAGCTGCTCAGTCACTATTTCCGTGCCGTGCTGAGCGAGCAGTTCGATGCCTATGTCTGGTTTGAGACCAGCCATGCGGTCACGCCGCTTGGGGATCAGCCGCCAGTTGGCATGCCGGAGACATATCCTTTCGGTCTTTAGTCGCCCGATAATTTCGCTGTCAAGGGCGACCCGGAGACAGCGCAAACAGTTCATTCTGCGCGCCTACGGGCCAGCGCGCTTCGCGACGGTACTGAAGAATGCGTCCAGTATCGGCCGTTGGCCTTTGACAATATGCGTCAGCGCATGCCCACGGGTAAACCAGCCGCCGCGGTCGGCCTCCGGAAATTGGCATAGCATGCCTGATTTCGGAGGCCAGACCATGGCGAAGCTGTTGCTGGTCAGTTTTTCCGGGTCCAGGTCGCCTTCGATGGCCCATACCATGAGTTGCTTGCCGCTTGGCTGGCGGAATGTGCCCAGTGCCGTGGTAGAGCCGCGCTGGATATGGCCGGTTTCCTCTTGAAATTCCCGTCTTGCAGCTGCAAGTGGATCTTCGTCGGGCGCGATAATACCCTTGGGAATGGACCAGGCGCCGAGGTCTTTCTTTGACCAATAGGGCCCACCGGGATGAACCAGGAAGACCTCCTTTCGGCTTTTCCGCAGCCGATGCAGCAGGATCCCGGCGCTTCGGATCGGCATGAAAGCTGGCCTTTGTTGATCCCCGTCAATGCCTCATGGGGGTTGTGGACCAATTCTCTCATATTTGGACCAGGAGGGCACCATGACCGTCTCGCCTATCATGCTGGCCGGGTTTGTTTTCATCTCATCCGGGGGGCTTCCCGCGTCGGAGTTTGTCAGCTTGGCGCCCGACACCCCTGTCAAAGTGGGCAGCCTTGAGGCTGTTTGCACGGGCATCGGTCTGGATGCACGTGAGAATCCGGTCTGGTCGGGCTATCCGCTCAAAGTCGAATTCGCCGGCCGCGGTGGCCAGTATCTGGGGGATGTCCGTGTCACACTCTTTCTGCATGGCACAGTGCTGGCGGCGATCAGTTGTAGCGGTCCGTGGGTTTTGTTCCGCCTTCCCGCGGGCAAATACCGAATTGACGCCAACATCGATGACAGGATCGTGTCGTCGACGGCCATCGTGCCCGCGACCGGGCAAAGCCGGGTCATTCTCCGCTACCCGGACTTGGGAGGCCAGATCGAACCCGCGCCTATTCCGGCGCCATCGCCCGCGACATCACCCATCTCACAATAGTATTGTCATGGGGTGGCTGGGCTTTAGCGGCGCGTCAGTTCCTGTTCCGCCTGCGTGTAAAGCTCTTGCATTTTCTGGCGTATGGTTGAATTGGGGCAGGCGATGTTACGTGCCGCCAGATCGTTCCTGATCTTCGCGAAGACCGGGTCGTTTTTGGGATCTGATACACCAGCAGCCGTCACTGCCTCGGCATATTGAGTTCAGCTGACTGCTTGGCAAAGCCATCAATTCCGCGGCCCAGCGCGCCAGGCGCGCATTCCGCAGGCTCATGATTTTGAACTGCATCTCTCCATCATGTGCCCATTTCGCTTCGTAGCCGCTTTCGCGTTCTTCAAACACAACATCTACTCCCGCGTCAATTGCCGCTTCCCGTGGCAGGTAAGGTTGCGCCACGCAACCAAGCTTCTTTCCTTTTGGCCGTAGCATCTTTGATCTGAATCATTTCCATATTCCGGCTTGCGGCGAAAATGAAGCTTTCTCAGGCAGGAGTATCCGGCGATGGAAATCAATCCTGACAAGGTCCGCCAAGTGATCGCGGAAGCGCGGGTTGTGGACGCGAAGGAGGATGTCAGCGATGTCGACTCCGGCTCCAATGCGAGCGATGACGGAATGGTCGATATTCTTGAAGATCGCGCGGATGACGCGACCCGCCAGGAATTGATGGAATTCATCCGCAGCCTGGACGATGACGAGCAGGTCGAATTGGTGGCGCTCGCCTGGATAGGGCGAGGAACATACGACGCGGCTCAGTTCGACGAGGCGATGGCCGAAGCAACCCGGGCTCATAACCGCAGGACGGCGGAATATCTCATCGGTCTCCCCATGCTTGGTGACTATCTTGAGGAAGGGTTGAGCGCCGTCGAGGATTTGGAAGAAGACCAGAAAGACGCCACATGAGAGACGGTCCCGCTGACGCAGCAGCTGCGCGCGCGCGTTACAAGTCCCTGCTAGCACATCCTGACGGCTTCACACGCCGCCTTCCGCTTCGCGAGCGTCGAGAAGTCCATATAGGGATATGAGATTGCGCGCTTAATTTTGTAGGCATCATTGCCAGCAAGAAACACTATGGCGCCATGTGTGTCGATCCTGAGTGGAGCTGTTTACGATGGCCATTTATGGGCCTTTGCAAGAAAGGACAGGACTTCGTCCTGCCGCGTCTTTTCATTTGCTGGCTCTGGCGCATCCGCAGAATCCATCTCTGCCTAGCCCTGGGCGGTCGAGCGGAGCATCCCGAAAAATATCAGCGCGCTTCGGCTCGAAGTTTTGGTCGCACACAATCGATATGAAGGAGAGCGCGGTCACCGCGATGCCTGGCTGCGCTCACCAGCTTTGTGGCCGCACCTATGGCGCTCTTTCGCAGGTCGAATGCTTCGATGGGAACATCCTCGCACGAAACGAGCCAGGAATGATCAAGCTGTAAGACATGATAATGCAAAAGGGCCATTGTGTGCCTCCCCATAGTATCCGACGACCAATTTGATAAAAAATATGCCGGCGCCACGGATCGCGCTTTGAAGCAAATCAAGCCAAATCGGAACAAGCGTTCAAGAATTTCCGCTTGCCAGAGAGCGGCTCTAGGCGGGAGCCTATTTGATCCACCCATTGGCCTTGCGATGAAATTGCAGATAATTCGCAAAATAGATGGCGCCGGCCATTCCAACGGCACCCGCGGCAGCATAATAGAATTTCGCATTGTCGGCGCAAATATAGACAACCGCAAAGGCCAGCACGGCCGCAACGGTGCTTAGAATATGTGTCTCTTTCTTGTGGCCCAAGAGGCGACCTTTGCGAGAATGAGGATGATGGGCTTTCATCGGCACCTCCAAGATAACCAACTTAAGGTTATGGGTTTTGCATGCTGCGGCTTTGATCTGGCGCAAAAAGCGCTAGTCTTCGCTCACCTCGATATCTTTCATCCACGCCGGGCAGTTCGGCGCCAGGCCTGCGTGGTCCGGTTGATCTGTCTCAAAGACATGCCGGGAAATGGATGCAATTCTTAAACTCAAGTGGAGGTGGTGAATGTCTCTGGCTCGCATTGGTACTATCTGTCTGAGCTTGATGCTTCCCGCTGGAGTGGCGGTTGCCCAAGACGTTGCGGCAGGCTCACAATTGGCTCGCATCCGATGCACTGGCTGCCATCAAGTCGGCCAGAGGCCCCAGGCAGGTATCGCACCCTCTTTTGTCGATGTTGCTGCCACGAGGGGGATGACACAACTTTCGATCCAGGTGTTTCTCAGGACACCACATGATCACATGCCGAATTATGTCCTGAGCGAGAAGCAGATCGCCGATGTGGCAGCTTACATCATCAGCCTGCGCGGAAATGACAGAGATCTGCCTGTTCACGGATCTGACCCGCTCCGCTGATGCGCAGCGTCAGCATTCTCGCGTTTGCCGCAATCACAATGGAGGCGCTCGGCTGGCTCGGCGCTGAATGAGCGATGCCAGCCTCAGTGTCGCTTATTTGATGGGATTGCGGCATGACGGCGCTGCCGTCCAGCTTGGCTCCTGCCGCGAGTTGGGAACCTGCCGCCTATGAGGCTGGTGCAACAATCGTTTTATTAGCTGAAGGCTGGCGAAGCCTGGACGCATAGCGATCAGACCGTCCAGGATGTCAATCGCGCCTGGAATGGTCGTACTCGAAGAAGATAACATCCGTGCGGTGTTTCTCCTTGTCGTAGCCGGGCACGCATTTGATCTTGCTACTCGTGAAACCGGCTTGCAGCACTTCGGCTTCGGTCATCCTCAGCTGACTGGCCAGGAACAGAACCGTGCGCTGCCCCATGTCGTCTTTATGCCGTTTTCCTTTGACTTCGCCTTTGAGAAAGCTTTCGAGACGCGAGCGTTTCACGAGGATATCGATCTGATACCAAGCATAAGCGCCAATGGCGACGCATGCCATGAGAATAGTGGCAATATCGGAGGCCGCGTTCAGCAGGTTCATTTTTCGAAGGCGCAAAAACTGAAACCTCTAAATAGCAGGAACGGAGCGCTATTATGTTGAGGCAAATCAAAGGAAAAGAAGGCCGGAAGGCTATATAAATAGGCGTGTTGAGATCTTTGAAATGAACGCCGGCGAGAATCCGCAAGAAAAGCCGAAGGTTGCCGCTTTGCCGCCGCCGGCCAGAAATAGAAGTAGCGACCTTTTCAATGCGTTCGATCTACGCAGAACGATTAGGGAGATCAGCTGTGCGAGACTGCCGCCGCAACTATTGTCCAATCTGCTTTGGTCTGCATGCGGCATTGACCTGCACGCGGGACCGTTCGGCACAACAGGACGGACAGCGGCGTCCGCCAGCAATTCGCAGGAGATACAACTCTATAATGTTGCACTTCAGGTAGTTTCAGCCATTTCCGAGATAGGCCGCCAGCGCCATCATTTGTTCTTCCGTCAAATGGTATGCTTGATGGTTCATGGGCTCGCTGGCGCGCGCGGTCAACATGAGAGCCTCAAGCTGTTGGAGTAGATAGGCTCCATGCTGGCCGGCAACGCGAGGAACGCCCGCATGCCCTTCACCTGCAGCGCCATGGCAGGATGAGCAGGATTGAACGCCATTCGATGCGCCATTCTCAAAAATGCGCTTTCCCAATGCAACGTTCGGCCCTTTGGGAGCCGCGGGCATGCCCGGTTGGTCAGCAAAGTATTTCGCCAGCGAAAAAATCATGTCATCGCTGATGCTGGTGGCGTTATCGAACATCTTATCGATCGAGTGCCCCGTCCCGCGTGTCGGGTCTCGGAGTTCAAACAATCTGGCATGCAGGTACCGGACTTGCTGCCCGTTCAGTCTCGGCACGGTGTCGGAGGTGCTATTCCCACCAGGGCCATGACAGCTTTCACATTTGTGAATGATAGCATTGGTTGGCAGTTGGGCATGCGCCACACCAGCAAAGCTTAAGTAGGACAAACTCGCCAAGAAAATCCATCGCATAGCAGCCCCGTCGTTCTTTCAACATGGCCTCTATCTAATCCTTTGTCGTGTTTGTGTCGAGTTCCTGCAGAGATTCGAGATGCCGCTGGATACGTTGTTAGGGCTAGCGCGAGATACTACGTCGCTTCAATGGAAAAGCCTTATTACCGTGCGAAACGGGTGCCTTATTTGACACCTGTAGGAATAAGCGCAGTGTGAGACAAATTGGGCCATTAAGACCGGATAGAGATACTGGCCTATGCATCCGGGAGGTCTTTGTTCCGCAATGAATGGAGTTGCCCATGGGCCAAAAAGAACTAAATCGCTGGGTTTGCGAAGAAAATCTTGTTCGGTTCGAAGCCGGTTTGAATTTAGCGACTAATGAAAAGGACCGCGACAGGCTAAGAGCGATGCTCGACCGAGAACGCGAGCATCTTCGCTTATTGCCTCCAAAAGATTAGTGGCATCAAAAAGCGGCATATAAATGGGTTATTCGAAACAGACCTAATCCGGTGCACGCCGGCGCAAGGAGTTCGTCGTGAGTGACAAATTGAAGATGATTTTGAGCGCCTCCGTGATGCTCGCGTTGGCAGGGTGCGCTGCAGTAGATGGGCCAGTATACTACGATGGCTATTATGACGGTTATTACGGCCCCTTATACGACGGCTATTGGGGCGACGATAATTTCTTTTACTATTCCGGCGGCGCTGGTCGGTCCTTTGTTCCAGACAATGGTAATCACTTCCGGCGTGGTGCCGCTGCGGGCTTTAACTCCTTCCATCAAGCCCATATGGGACCCCACACAGGTCATCCTCACGAATCTGGTCATCGCTGACGCGATGTAACGCCCGGCTGTTCGTAAGTCGTTCTGGCTCGGCACCGTGTCCGCCTCACGTCCGTTCGTCTGGAATGTCCGTTATTCAAAGTGGACATGTCCAACGGCCGCTTTTGATCTGAAGCGGGCATTACTGCCCACACGCGGAACGCTGAACCTTTATAGGCGTTTACCTCCATCGGCTCCTCCGAGCTGACTGGGACATTGAAGACCAGATCGCAGGTCATCGACTCTCCTTCCAGTTTGGAAGCATTGCGTCCCCTGAAATCTCGCTCGCACGTATCAACGCAAAAGTCAGTCAAAAGATGACGGGGTGGTATCGGCGCGGGTTTTGGTGGGCTGTCGGACACTATTCCGTTGAGCTGCTGGATCTTCGCGCGCAGACTTATAGGGCGGTGAAAGGCATTGAGCGCAGTTCGATCGACTACTATTCAGCTTTACGAAGCGTTTACAGGCAAAATTGTAACGACGAAATCCGCAATGGCCGGCCGGATGTTCGGAGCCTACCGGAGTTTTGACCATTTGCCTCGGCTTTCGTCACAAACGATGCGGTCGACCGAACAGACCACGCGTCAAAAGTCGAAATGCCGACTCATAGACCGTTAGCTTGCATAGAGACTTCCAAAAACGGCGTACCGGCTCAGGGCTGGTAATATAATTTCGCCGTCGGCGAGCCTACTGAATTTGCCGGCTGTATGACGCCGCTGGCGGAAGTGACACTCAATTAATTTGCCTCAAAGATGCGCAGGCGAAAACGTAGTGTGTTTTGTTGTCGTCGTAGACGGAACCGGTCATGCGCTTAAACCCAAGTCCATCGTCGGAAATTCGGAAGGTCCCATCCGTCGCGGCCCGCGTTCTTGTCGTATTCATAGTTGGCATGCTGGTTGTGGGGGATGGTTTGGCCATGCCTGCGCTTCCCTCGAGCGTAAACTGGGTCGCCCTGGGGGCCGTTGCGCCAGTCCGCGATCAAGGCGCGTGCGGTGGAGATTATGCTACCGCGACGGCCGAGGCGATGGACAGTCTGGAATCGATTTCCGGCCGAGGCTTGGCGGATGTTTCGGAGCAGCAGCTTCTTGATTGCGCATCCGCCTACGGCGGTCACGGCTGCAATGGTGGCGAGCTGGATACTGGATTTCGCTACATCGTCGCGCACGGGATCGCGAGCAGGATTTCTTACCCCTATATGGCAGCAACTGGGGAATGCAAACAGGAAGGCGGCGCCGTCAGGATATCAGCCTATAAGACGATTCCGAAAGGCGATTGCGACGCGCTTCAAGCTGCTGTAGCGCATCAGCCTGTGATGGCAGTCGTCGACGCCTTAAATGGTTTTTCCGAATATTCTGGTGGCATATTTTCCTCGAACAGCTCCAACAACAATCCCAATCATACGGTGCTGGTGGTGGGCTACACGCCGGACTATTGGCTGGTGCAGAATTCCTGGGGGACGCGATGGGGCGAACAGGGATATATCCGGCTCAAAAGGGGCAACACAGCCGGCATTTGCGACCTCGCGGCCTATCCCATCAATGGCACTTCAAATTCTTCCAGCACATCGACGAATATGTCGTCCCTCGCCGCGACCGCGCCCCCCAATCTTCCAAATGCGTCCCCAAGCATGGCTATTCCCAGCACTGCCACGAACGTGGCGCCGGCGGCCACGGGTGTTGCTTCCGATGCGATCGAAATCGAATATTGGCATTCCATCCAGAATTCCACCGACCCTGCAGACTTTCAGTCCTATTTGACCCGCTTTCCCGACGGTCATTTCATCGAGCTGGCGCATAACCGTCTTGTCAAATTGGCTACTCCCACCGATCCCTGCCAGGGGCTGCTGGGAAAATGGAAATGGTTCAACAACCCCGAGGTCGATTTTTTGGCTACTGGAACGGTGGAAGCAGCAGGGTTGTTGCCATCTGGAAAGTGGACTTGCAAAGACGGCGCTGTCCGAATCGTCTGGTCATTCGGCATGGTCGACAATCTCAAGCTTTCCAGCGACGGCAAGCATCTTTCAGGTCGCGGCGGTCTTTTTGGCCTGGACGTAGTGACCGGCGACCGCCTCTAGACAGGTGCGCCACTGCATTGCGCGCCGGATGCAAGCTAATGTCCAGATTGGTGCCACTAAACTTCTGATTAGCAGCCAAGATGTTGAATCTGCCACAAACATGCTTGCTTCCCAAGCTACATGCGAGGGCTCGTTTCCCATTACCCGCTCCATTTGCGGATGAGCGATCACGTTTGTCGGCTCAGTCCAACCCGGCAGAATGCCCTTTATTGCGAAGCGGACGTAGTGTGAATGACCTATTGGCGCTTAGCAGACATTGGCCTGAGCGGGTCTGAATGACCTTTTGACCTAAAGATCCTATGGGCGAAGCTGGATAGCGACCGGTGCCGTTGGCAGAGTGAGGTTTCTATCCAAACCACTCTGGAGGCCGCCATGAAAGTTCTAGCAGACCGACCCGAAGCACCGAGCGCTATCCACACGGATCTTCGCGCAATTTTCGTTTCGATGGAACTGAGTCGATCGAGTTGGCTGATCACATCTGTGTCACCGGGCGGCGGAGAGAAGATGTCGAAGCATGCCGTTGCGGCCGGCAATATTGCTGGCCTGCTCGAGTGGCTGGCACAACTCAAGGAGAAAGCGCACGCCCTGACCGGCAGAGACTATCAGATCATCACCATCCAGGAGGCCGGGCTCGATGGCTTTTGGATCCATCGGGTGCTGCAGAGCGGGCACATTGAAAGCCATGTTGTTGATCCGGCATCGATCTTGACCTCGCGGCGGCGACGGCGGGCCAAGACGGACAAGATCGACGGGGAGACGCTGGTGCGTACGCTTTTAGCCTACAAGCGTGGAGAGCCGCGGGTGTGCGCCATGGTCAAGGTGCCGACGCCCGAGGAGGAGGACCGCCGCCGGCTGTGCCGCGAGCGGAAGACGCTGGTGGCCGAGCGCGTGGAACATGTTAACCGTATCAAGGGCTTGCTCTTCACCCAGGGTATCTACGATTACGAGCCCCTGAAGCGTAAACGCCGGGCGCAGCTGGAAGATCTGCAGACGGGCGACGGGCGCCCCTTGCCGGCGCATCTGAAGGCACAGATATGCCGCGAACTCGACCGGCTCGAGATGATCCTGACGCAGCTAAAGACCATAGAAGAAGAGCGGGACGCCCTGCTCAGTCCTGTCAGTGACAAGGCCCTTGCGACCCCCGCAGCGATGCTCCTGCAGCTGAAAGGGATCGGAGCGGAATTTGCGGCGGTGCTCTGGAGCGAAGGTTTCTTCCGCCACTTCGACAATCGCAGACAGCTGGCCGCCTACGCCGGGTTGGCGCCGACACCATGGCAAAGCGGGTCGCTCGCCCATGAGCAGGGTGTGTCCAAGGCTGGCAACCCGCGGCTGCGGACCACGATGATCCAGCTCGCCTGGCTATGGCTGCGCAATCAGCCGGACTCGGCGCTAAGCCATTGGTTCCAAGACCGGGTCAAGCGCAACGGCGGGCGTTTGAAGAAGACAACCATCGTTGCGCTCGCGCGCAAGCTGCTCATCGCCCTATGGAAATATGCATCCCATGGCGTCGTCATCGAAGGTGCAGTCATGAAGGCTTGAGCGCCAAGGAGCCGACAGTTTTGCAAATCCCCAGGACTTGATCAGTCCTGACGGATCCAGGCGGACGACCGAAATGTCCGATGGCTTAAAACGCCGCCCTAAAAGAATGGTCTCGTCCCCCTGAGCCCCACCCGCCGCACGCGGGATCATGGTGCGGTCGCCTCGTGCGCCGACCGAATGTGAGTTGGATCTGGTGTGGAAAACACCTGGTCAGGAAATCGGGCTCAAACCTGGACACCGAAAACAACTTCGTGGAGTTGATCGATGAAACGTTGAACCTGACCCCTTGACGCAAAAAAGCCCATGTGAGCGGACATTCGTGGTGGGCTCGCTGGCGCGTCGATAATATTGTTGCGGGCAAGCCAAAGATGTGAACTCGTATTTCGTACTTTTTAGATAGGGGAACTGAGAATGTCAGACTTTCCTGCGACGACAGTGAGGGTGGTTTCCATTGAACCCTGCGGCGAAACAAAGGTCCGTATTATGATGGAGATGATTGCGGACGTGAACCGCCTCGCCGAAGTTGGGAGCGAGATTCTCCACAAAGCGATCGAACATATAAAGGCTGATAAAAGCCAAAAGAAATAACGGTCTAGGCCCTAGGCGAGCTTACCTAGTGGGCTTTCTTTGAACTTCGCCCGGAGCCGGAAGGCAAGGACCAGCATGGCAATGCCGAAGACCAGGGCATAGGCACCGATCCACCAGGTCAGGACCACCGCGCCCACCAGCGGCGCGACGATCAGCGCCACCCCGTAAAGGATTGACACCACCGCGCCCAGCGCCATCCACCAGCGTCCATGATCGGCACCCACCTTGAACGACGCGGCCAGAAGCAGCCCGCCCGACAACAGCGCCCAGACCGCCACCAGCGTCACAAATACGATCACCGTAAGGCCGGGCCACACCACCGCAGTCACGCCGGCGGCGATGTCCACAATACCCTCCAGGACCAGCAGGCCCCAGCGCTCATGCGCCTTTGCGGCCATGACGGCGCCGGCAATAGCGAAGATCCCGTCAGCGAACGCGTAAGCCGCGAACAGCAGGACCAGCGACAGCATGGTAACGCCCGGCGCCAGGAAGGCCACGACGCCGAACAACACCGCCAGCACGCCGCGCGCGACAAATGCCCACCAGTTGTGGGCCAGAACCGACATCAGCATAAAATCCCTCCCTTGGTTGGAAATCCCTCAATCATAAGCCCGGTTCCACCGTATTGTCCGCCCCGGGGCCCTAATCCTTAAGCGCGCGCCGGATGGCGTCGCCGGCTTTCTGGTTGGCGCGGTCAAAAGCGTCCCGCGACTTTGCCAGGGCCGCGTGCATCGCCGGCCAGGACGTGGTGCCCGCCCGTCCCAGCTTGCGCATGCGCGCCTCGGCCTTGGCGGCATCGGCTTTCATCTTCCGGAGGGCCGCCTTGAAGCCGGTCCGTTGCGCCGGGACGATGGTACCCATCACGTCCTGAAGTTTCTCGACCGCTCCGTGCCAGGCGACGGCCTGCACGCCCGATGCGCGCCGAAACGCGGCCTTCTGCTCCATCTGCCGCGCGGTCGTCTTGAAGTGATGGGCGGCCTGGGCTTCGAATTCCTTCCACTCCGCTTCCAACTGCGCCTTGCTGCGCCGCCACGCGGTGTCGTTGTCCTTTGCCTGTTTCTTCACGACGGCCTCGAAGCGGGCGCGGCGTTTCTTGAGAGCGGCGATCAGTCGTTTCGCGTCTGAACTGGACTGGGATTTCGCGTTCTTGGCCGACCGTTCGAGAGACGCCAGCGACGCATCCATCTCGTCAATCCGTTCTTTCACCCAATTTAACTGAAAATGCACACCGCTATGTCCGAACATTTTTGTCTCCCTTGGAACGGTCCTCAAAACATCAACCCTTGGCCGGGCGCCGCCTTGATCTCCCTCACGCCGGGAGCACGCGATTTCTGCATTGTTTAACCTGCGGACTAAGATGACTTTTGGCAGTTTTTCATTTACTTCAACCGCTTGGCGCCAAACTATGAATTCCCCTGAGCGACGACACGCGGCGGGCCGAACATTTTCCCATCGTCACTGCCGCCCTGATCGCGGCCAACGTCTTTGACCGCTTTTGATGCTGTGGACGGCTCTTCACCAACCCGCCAGCCTTTAGGGGTTGGCAAGAAGGAGGAGAGCCATGGTGTCTGTGGTAACAATCGGATTGGACTTGGGGAAGTCGGTTTTTCAGGTGCACGGCGTTGATGCTGGCGGGGCGGTTGTTGATCCAGCGTCGGCTGACGCGGGGCAATCTGCTGGGGTTCTTTGCGAAGCAACCGCCTTGCCTGGTGGGGATGGAGGCCTGTGCAGCCGCCCACCATTGGGGGAGAGAACGCAAGAAGCTGGGGCACAGGGTGCGACTAATGCCGCCGAACTATGTAAAGCCCTATGTGAAGCGGCAGAAGAACGATGCCGCTGATGCCGAGGCGATCTGGGAGGCGGTGACCCGGCCGACCATGCGCTTTGTCGAGATCAAGACCTGCGAGCAGCGGGGAACGCTGGTCCTGCACCGGGTGCGGCTGATGCTGACACGGCAGCGTACCCAGCTCTCGAACGCGATCCGCGGACATATGGCCGAGTACGGTCTGGTTGCTCCGGTGGGCCGCAATGGCCTTCAGCGATTAATCGCCATCCTGGGCAACTCGGATGATGAGCGTGTACCGGCAGTAGCCCGCGCCTCACTGGCGCCGCTGGTCTGCCAGTTCGGGCTGGTGAATGACCAGGTGCTGGAGAACGACCGGAGGGTCAGATCGAGCGCTAGGTCCACGGAACTGGGCTGCCGGCTGATGGAAGTACCCGGCGTCGGCCCGGTGCTGGCGCAGACATCGGCGTGACCGGGGCTGAATGGCCGGTCCTGACCCATTAGCGGAAATTTACCGGGTACTCCAGATAGAGCTTTCTAGTAAGTCGACCGTCCTGCCCAGACTATGACGGAACAGTCTCGTTTGGATCGCTAGGCAAGCGCTTTGAACAATCTTGATTCAAGGACCCGCGACAGTGAATTCGTCGGTGCCAATGACTATCGTTGGCCTGCCGGCTCTGCTGCGGGTAATTGAAGGACAGAGGGAAGCTAGCCCAGCAGTCAGTCACGGCGCTAAGCAGTCATACGATGTACAAGCCGAACTAGCCCAAGTCGACCACAGAGCATTTGGACATGGACGCAGTTTGAACGTTTTAGCCAACTGGCCTGTCGTGCTCGTACTGCCGTCCCAGCAGGAAGGCGATGGGAAACCAAAAAATTGAAACAACGACGCCAAAAATCGCCAGACCGACCACACCGAACGGCAAAACCGCGGCGCTGAGCCAGGCGGAAATCAGGTCTCCAAACCGGTACACCACGGTTTCTATGACGTTCTTCGCCTTGTATTTCGCCTGCTGGTCCACGATCGTGAACAGCATATCTCGGCTGGGCTTTGCAACAGCATATTCGGAAAACCGCCGCACGACTTGAATGCTCCCAAGTACGATCAATACCGGCGAGAAGGCAACCGCCAGAAAGGCCAAAACCATTATGATCGGGTTCAGAAGCAAACCGACTGTGACGCCAAATCGTTGGATGAAGCGGCCGGTTCCGAACAGTTAAATCAGGAGTGCAACGCTGTTCGTCGCCAGATCGATCGTGGCGTAGGCCTGGGTTCGTGCCGCCCGGCTGGCGAAATTTTTGCTGATGAGGTCACCAAGCTGAAAATAGATCACCGTGGAAATGCAAGTCATCAGCAGCAGAAAGAGTGCAATCATCAAAAGATATCGAGACCGGAACAGGAGGACGAAACCGTCGAACGGGCTGCCGCCCAGGCTTCGTTCCAACGTTGTTTTCTGCGCTTCTGCATCGCTGGCGACCAGTTGGCGCTTTTGCGTCTCCAGAATACGCACAAGGAACGCGCAAGCCACAAAGCCCGCGGCCGAGATCAGTAGCAGATTGTTGGTGCCGATCGTTTTGACGAAGATTGTAATAAAGGCGGGCGACGCCACCGTGCCGAGCGTTCCGCCAGCGGCAATGACGCCAAACAGCCGCTTCGCCTGCGGGCTTGAAAAGATGTCCGCCATCAGGCTCCAGAACACCGAGATGGTCAGGAGGTTGAAGGTGCTCAGCCAGATATAAAACGCCGCTGCCACCCAGCGGTCGTTGGCCACCTGCTGAAACAGAATGTAGAAAATCACCATGGTGATGGCGATGAAGCCATAGACCCAGGGCAGGAACGTCGAGAGTTTGATGCGCGAGGCAAAGCCGGCGAAGATGGGGGCGACAATGAAGCTCACCAGGAAAGTACCGGTAAAAAGCTCCTGAAGATGCGCCACGCCATAAACCGTTCCCATGGTGTCGCGCAGCGGTCGAAGGATGAAATAGCTCGCCATCAAAAGGAAAAAATAGGCGAAGGCCGCTATGACGACCTTGCTTTCACCCGGCTCGATTCCAAAGACGCGTTCCAGGAGCGTGGCCGGTCTGGTTGGCTGGATATCCTGCATGCCCGTCTCCCCGCAAATTATGGCTTTGTCTTGTGCTGGTTATATCTTCACCGAAATATATCCGCTATTCCGCAGGAGCGGCAGCCAGGTGGCCTGCCTGGGAACGGGCGATGGTCTCATAGCGTCGTCCAACAAGTAATGCCGTCAAGCCCCAGGCTGTTGAAACTGCCACGCCCAATCCGATAATCGCAAAAAAGCCCATGCCCAGGGAGCGGAGCCCAGCCTGCAGCCAGGCTGCCGTGAGATCGCCAAAGCGGTACACCGATGTATCGATAACATTCTTTGCCTTGTACTTGCTCTGTTGATCGAGAACCGTGAACAGCACCTCCCGGCTTGGGCGGGCAATGGCGTATTGGGAGACCCGCTGCAAGGCGCGGGCGGACTGCACGACGAAAAATGTCGGGGCAAAAGCCAGCGCGATACATGCAAAGAACATCAATATCGGGCTGAGAGCCAGGCTGGCTGTCACGCCAAAGCGCTGCAGAAAGCGGCCTAAGCCGAATATCAGCACCGCGGCAGAACAGACATTCACGAACAGGTCCAAATCCGCGAACGCGATCGTCCGGCTTGCGACCGCTGAGAATGTCCTGGCGATAAAATCCGCCTGCAGGAAGTAAAGGATCGTTGCGATCCAGGTCATGAAGATGAAAAAGATAGCCTGGCCCAACAGATAGCGGGAGCGGAAAAGCAGGGCAAAGCCGCGAAACGGATTGCCCGGCAGGCTGTGGTCGAGCGTGGTCTGCTGGGTGTCGCAGTCGAGTGCGCGCAGGCTTTCTTTCTCACGCATCAGAAGATGCACAAGCATGATGACAATGAGAAAGCCGCCGCACGCCACCAGCAAAAGACCGCTCACCCCGATGACCTTGACGAACATGGCCGTAATCAGCGGTCCCAGAATTGCGCCGGTGCTGCCACCGGCGGCGATGAAGGCGAACAGTCTGGTTGCCTGTCCTGACGAAAAAGTGTCAGCCATCAGTGTCCAGAATACCGAGATCAGAAACAGATTGATGACACTGAACCAGCAGTAATCGGCAGCCACCACCCACCGATTGTCGGGCATCTGGCGAAAAAGACCATAGAAAAGCAGGAGATTTGCTATCAGCAGCCAGAACACGCCGGGCAAAAACCGGGAAAGCCTCACATTGGCCACGCACCATGCGAATATGGGCGCCAGTAACAACGTCAAGACAAATGTACCGGTGAAAAGATCCTGCAATTGCGCGACACCAAAGACCGTGGCCATAGTGTCTCGCAACGGCCGCAAGATGTAATAGCTGGCCAACAGAACGAAGTTGCAGGAAAAAGCAGCGGTGGCGGCTTTCAATTCGTGCGGTTGAGCCCGGCTGGCTGCTCCGATTATCCGCAACAATCCAGAGTCAGAAGTCATGGCTGCCTTGTCATCTTCGCTGCGTCGCAACGAAGCCTGGTCAGATATTGCTTGGATTTCCTTGGGTTGGCAATCGGCGAAGACCGTGCCGCTCAGCTGTTCAGCCCAGCGATTCGACGTACTTGGCCATGCGTTCTCTTTCCTTTGCATCCGGCATGCGGCCACGTCCGGCGCCCAGATTGTCGATCATATGCTGTGCCTTGTCGGTTCCCGGAATGACCGCGGTTACGGCCGGGTGCGCGAGGATGAATTTCAGGAAGAACTGGCCCCAGCTGGTGCAATCGAATTCCGTCGTCCAGTCCGGCAGCTTTTTGCCCAGAGCGATGCGGAACAAGCGACCGCGGCCAAAGGGCAGCGCCACTAGCACGGCGGTGCCGGCGTCGGCGGCCGCCGGCAATGCGCGATTTTCCGCGTCCCGATTGTCGATCGCGTAGTCGATCTCAAGAAAGTCGGGGTTGGCGCGCCTGATGATGGCTTCCGCGGCGCCATAACTCTCGCCAAAGGTCGTCGTTATTCCGGTATAACGGCAAATGCCGCGCGGTTTGAGCGCATCGATCCCCGACATGTCCTGACCGGGATTGCGCACATTATGAAGCTGGATAAGGTCCACCTTCTCGGTTCGGAGCGCTTTCAGGGATTGGCGCGCTTCGCTTTCCTCAGCCCCAGGCCGATATTCTTCCAGCTTGGTGGCGACGAAAGCTCGGGGTCTCAGTCCTGTCGCCGCCAGAATGTCGCCCACCACTCTCTCGGCTTCACCATAGGATGGCGCGGTGTCGATGAGGCTGCCCCCTTCCGAAATAAGCGCCTGGACGACCGCCGTGGGACCCGCCCGCTCGGTTGAACCGGAACCGACGTCAAACACCTCAGAAGTTCCCACACCAACGACGGGAAGTGTCTCTCCCTTTCCGTGCGGAATGACGCGTCGCAAGATCCCGTTTTGCGGCTGGGCCTTCACAAGGCCGCCCCACAGGGCCGTTGATCCCAAGCCAACCGACAGGGCTGCGACGTCTCGCCGGGAATGCCATTTCACCATCTTCCATCTCCATGGCTGCAGGAGCCGGGCGAGCGGTGTTTTCGCGATCGCTCGAGTTCTGGGTCGCCGCCGCCTGACGAAGCTCGGCCGCCGTATGCTGGCCACCAAGCGGTGTTCCAGGAACCAGATACTTGCCTTTCGCCAGATCTCCGACAAGTACCGGTTCAAAACCCGCTTCCCGGATCAGGCGGTTTGCAAGATCGATCGCTTTCGGATCGTTGCCGGCGATGGGAACGCCAACCAGATCTCCCGATCGATGTGCGATCTTGTCCAAGGTTGCGTAGTTGAGAGCATTGAACCCCCGCACAATGTGGGCGCCCGGGATCAGTTTTGCCGTAACCAGGCCCGGCCCGCCCTGGCTGGCCACCTGATTGACGAAATCCTGGCCATCGCGTCCCGGGATCGGGTTGGACACATCGATAACAAGCGGCTTGGCGGCCAGCGCCGAACCGAAATCCCGTCCGATCTGCTCGACCGCAGGATAGGGAACAGCAAGGAAGATGACTTCGCCGAATGCGACGGCTTCAGCTGTCGTGCCGGCCCGCGCGTTGGGTCCCGCCGCAGCAACCAGGTCCTTAAGTTCTTCGGGATGTCGGGACGAGAACATCACCGGATGGCCCAGCTTGGCGAACAGCGTGCCCAGCGCACCGCCTTCACGGCCCGCGCCTATGGTGGCGATCTTTATCGAAGAGAGGTTGGACGGTTGGGCGAAGGCAGGGGTGACGACCGAAATCGCGCCCAGCCCGCCAAGAAGAAGAAATTTTCTGCGGCTGCTGGCGAAAGGAAAAGCGTTTGTCATCCTTCACTCCCTGGTAAGGTCAAAACAATTCCAGCGATTCAGTACCACTTGCGCAATCGTACCAGGCTGGCATTACCGACCGCGGTGGAAAACGCGGCCATATCGCTGGTGGTGCCGTCGCCATTGCGGTAATGGTAGGGAAAGACCATCTTGGGCTTGAAATCCTTGACCCATTTCGCCGCGGCCCCGACGTCCTCCGTAAACGGCAGATTGACCGGAATAAAAGCGACATCGATCCCTACGAGATTTTCCAACTCCGGAGTCTCCTCGGTATCACCGGCGACATAAATCCGCTTGTCGCCGAATGTCATCACATAGCCATTACCCGCGCCTTTGGGGTGGAAGTTCAGCCGCGCCGGCGTGATGTTGTACATCGCCACCGCCTCCACCGGCACCGCTCCCAGTGCGCCCTTCTCGCCATTCTTCATGACTTTGGTCTTGGCCTGAAGATCGGGCGGCAGCGCGTCATGCACATTCTGGGGCGTGATGATGACGGTCTTGGGGCCAGCTACTGCTTCTAGGATTGGGACACTGAAATGATCACCGTGAATATGGGTAATGAGGATGAAATCTGGTTGCGGCATTGCCCTGTATGGGGCCGCAACTGCGTCGCCCTGGGCACCGTCAAGTGGTGCCGGGTCAATCAGAATGTGCTGGCCCTTATAAGTGAGCATCAGGCTGGCATGGTGGATGGGCACGATGTCAACCGGTCCGCCCGAGGTGGAGAAATGATCGGAACCGGCAACCTGCGCCGGCACCGGCTGCGACGCGGCAAGCAGGGCAAATCCCGCCGCCAGCAGAGTGCGTTTTGTCGCGGGCATTCTCATGGGCGCGTCTCCCGGTGCCTGTTGGTGGGACGTTAGCGCAAAGCCGGTGCACCCGCCAACCGCGCCACCCGGGCGCCCCGCGAAATTCCCCAATGGAATCGAAAATCGCGGTGCTGTTGCGAAACCCCGCCAAGCGCGTAACCTCAGCAAAAAGCAGGGAGACAAGCATGCAGCCCCATATGAGCCGCCGCGTCCTTCTGGCCGCCGCGGCCGGCGCCGCATTGCTGAACGGCCGCGCCATTGCCCAGGCCAAGTCGCGCATCGGCATTATCGGTGCCGGCAATATCGGCGCCTCTATCGGTGGATTGTGGATCAAGGCCGGCCATCCCGTGATGTTCTCCTCCCGCGATCCTGACGAATTGAAAGACCTGGTGGCCCAGCTCGGGCCGCTTGCCCATGCTGGCACCGTGGCCCAGGCCATCGCTTATGGCGACGTTCTATTCATCGCGGTGCCCTATGCGGCGCTGCCTCAAATCGGCGCCGACTACAAGGATGCGTTGAAGGGCAAGGTCATGCTTGATGCCTGCAATGCGGTACCCACCCGTGACGGCGACGCCATCACCAAGGAGGCCGATACCAACGGCACTGGCATCACCTCGCAGAAATATCTTGCCGGCACCCGGCTGGTGCGGGCCTTCAACACCATGGGCGCCAAGATCTTCGAAAGCCAGTCGAACCGTGCTGACTCCAAGCTGGCAATCCCAATTGCCGGCGACGATCCGCAGGCGGTTCAAGTGGCAGAAGGGCTGGTGCGCGACGCTGGTTTCGATCCCGTGCTGGCAGGCGGCTTGGCCAGCGCCAAGAAATTTCAGCAACGTTCTCCCGGCGCCTATGGTTTCCAGGGCAGCGCGGCCGAACTAAAGGCCAAGCTCAACTCAGTGCAGTAGCGAGCAGCGGAACAGGTGACGGCTTACTTGCGGACAACCGGAGAGAGGCGGATGAGAGCGGCAGTATTGCTCATGGCGATGTTGTACCCCATCGCTGCTTATTCCCAGATCACCGGGACTGCCAATCTGGGTGGTCCGCAGGCTGTAGTGACTGCGCCAATTCCCGACAGCGATTTTGCGGCCGTTGCCAACAGGCTGGGATTGGTCGAAATCCTCCAAGCCTGCTCGCGAGTTGATAAAGGGATGGCACAAACCACAAAAAATCCTGGTCGCAGTAGACAACAATATAAATCGGCTGGGTTGGCTTCAGGCGGCCGCGCCCGGGGTACAGCTCATCGCCGTACATAATAAGGGCGAGGTTCTGGCCCAGATCGCCGACGCCGATGCACTGATCCGTTTGCCATGTGAGCGTGAATACCTTGAGAATGGAAAAAAATTGCATTGGATCCAGCAAGGCAGTGTCAGTGTGGCCGGTTGCTTCCAGGTCGCGGAACACTCCGAAACTGTCCAAGAAGTGCCCCAAGCGCTGATGAATGGTACTGTTGTGATAACCAACCTCAGCGGTGTTCTCGCTCGCCCGTTGGCGGAGCACGCGATAGCCATGATGATGACTTTGGGACGCGGCCTGGACCTTTATGTGAAGCAACAGGAGCAACGACACTTCCAGCGCGATGCAATTCCCCCGAATTGGCTGTGGGTTTTTCAGGGCCGAACCTTGCTGGTCGTCGGATTGGGCAGCATTGGAACGAACGTGGCCGAAATCGCGCACGGGCTCGGGATGACCGTCATTGCCACTCGAAACAGCAGTCACCAGGGACCAGAGTACGTGAGTTATGTGGGGCTTCCCAATGAATTGCCAGACCTGGTCGGGAGGGCGGATGTGGTTGTTCTGGCGGCGCCGTTAACGCCGGAAACCAAACGCCTCTTCGATGCCGGTATGCTAAAGCGCATGAAAAAGGGAGCGCTGCTTATCAATGTAGCCAGTGGCGGGGAGGTGGTCAGTGCAGACCTTATCGACGCCCTCAAGTCAGGTCAGGTTGGTGGCGCAGGATTGGATCTCGCCGACCCCGCCAATCCGTCCAGTCTGAGTCCAAATGATCCGCTCTTCAGCGCTCCTAATCTCATAATGACGCCCGAGACGGCTTCTCATGCAGTGGAAACAGCAGATGCTTCGGGAGGGGAAGATATGTGGGTTATCGCCCGCGAAAATCTCAGGCGCTACGTTGCAGGTGACCGGCTCTATGCTGTAGTCGATCCAAAACGAGGTTATTAGAATAGCCCACGACACGAAAGTTATCGGGCGCGGGGCACGCGAGTTGCGCCGCCAACCAGAAAAGGGTTCGGCAGTTACTTGAGCTCGTCGTTGGTGACTTGAGGGAGCCGGTGGAAGAATCGCAGTGGGATCGCTGGGCTAAAGGTACGGCCTGCCCTTTTGACGCGCCACGGGCGGAATCAAATGAGCATTGGGATTTTATTGCATCGCTGACGGTTTCCTCTCTCTATTTATCGAGCAACCAGACATATCGCGGCCACAGTCTGCTCATTCTGGACCTTCGGCACGCAACGCGACCGGACCAACTTTCGTCCGAGGAATGGGCGGCATTATGTGCTGACCTTCACTTGGCGGAAAAGGCCATAATGCGAACGCTGCAACCAGATCATATCAATGTCGCGATCTTGGGGAATGTCGTCCGGCACCTGCACTGGATAATTGTGCCGCGCTACCGCCGTGACCCGCGTTGGGAAGCGCCAATTTGGACCACGACAATCGCTGAAATGCCTGTAACTCCTATGGCGGCGGCGGAGCGTGCTGGCCTTATACAAAAATTGCGAACGGCGGTCAGCGAGGCGGCCAGCTTCAGGCGGAGCAACGTGTCCGCTATGCATCTACCTTGTGTTGCGGTTTCCAGTGCCGTGAGTATGTTAGGCGAGCAACGAGACCAAAGGGCAGATATCGAGGCAAAAATTGTAGCGTGCCTTGGGTCAAGCAGCACTGCTGGTAAGGGCCAAGCTTTTGACTGCATCGACGAACTCGCCCGCCGCCCAGAGAACGCACGGATTGTGTTTCGTAATTTAGGCGTCGGGGGCGATTTCGCTTACAACGCCTTGCAGCGCATTCCCGAGCTCCTAAATTGTCACCCCGATAAGGCAGTGGTCTGGGTCGGCGGCAATGACGTACTCGCCCAAGTATTTCCCCACGTCCGTCGCTACTTCAGTATATTGAAACGATTGCCCCGAGTTCCCAACACTACTTGGTTTCGCGAGTGTCTCCTTGACCTTGTCATGCGCCTGAAGACCGAGAGTTCGGCCTCGATTGGGCTGTGCTCCTTAGCGCCATTCGGGGAGGATCCCAATTCCACCGATCCATGCCAGGCCGCGCTAACCCGCTGGGTGGCCGAATACTCGGCTATTGCTCACGAAATCGCCCTGTCTGAAGGCTGTGTCTATATTCCCATCTATGAAGAACTACAGGCTCGGCTTTTGGGTCAAGCGAGCAAGCCGTTCACCGCCTTCCGATACTTGCCTTTCTATCGCGACGCGTTTCGCACCGTCATTCTGCGCGAACCGCTCGATGAGGTTGGGCAAAAAAACGGATGGCGATTGCATACCGACGGCGTGCATCTCAATCGCCGCGGCGGATTAATCGCGGCTGGTCTCATCCAGCGTTTTTTGGCGGCTTGAGGTGTCGGTTGCGCTTAACACGCCCTCAAACCGGGGCGATTGACACGCGTCGGCTTTGGAAACTGCCGAAGATCGCGACACTCGCCAGGGCGGCGAAGAAGCACCAAACGGAGAAGAAGCCTTCATAAAAGAAGGTCGCGGAGACGATAAGACCGGCGGTGATGGCAATTCCGGCCACCCGCACAAACCTGTCGGTCGAAAGCAGGGGCGGCAGGCAGGTGCAGGCCACATAGGCCGCCATCGCGCTCTTGGAGAAGGGTACGCCGCTTATGTAACAGATGCTGGCGTTGACGATCGTCGGCATATAGGGGTGACGCAGCATCAGGAACGCCGAATAGGCCGCCAGGATCGCGCCAACAGGCACCAGCAAATAGATGAGCCGCCGAGTGGTTGTCTTGCGTTCGGCGAGGCCAACGGCCAATGGCCCGAAGACCGGCCACAACACAAGCGCTATGGCGGTGAATGCCGCCGCCAGCATGCGATTGGCGGGGCTTGCCGGATCCGACCGCAGGCCGAGCCACAGCGCACCCTCAATTGCCTGTTGCGCACCGAACAGAAGCGGAAAGCTGGCGAGGGGAATGTAGCGAACCCGCCTTGTGTGTTTCAGCGTGGCGACGCCGGCGGCACCGGTAAGCATCGCAGCAGCAAAGCTTGCCGTCGCAGAAAAGCACATCCAAGGCACAATGACGGCTGATGGGCGGAATACAAGCGCAAAACTGCCTTAGTGCCGCAAAGCCTGCTTGCCACCGGCATCCGGTGGCCGACGTTCATGCGCGCTTTATAGAATGAAACCCTCCAGCCCGGTCCCCAGCAGGGGGAGTATGTCAATACCGGCGTCCGGATTGGGAATGGTATTGGTCGTTGCCAGCTGGGTATTAAAGTTGCGAAACGCGCTGCGAAGCACCGCCTCCCCAAGACCGTAGATGGCCACTGCAAAGGCCAGGGCCGATGTTTGCCGGCGGATGATCTCCAATGCCGTCAACATCGTCGCTCCGCTGGCGACAGTGTCATCCAGCAAGACCGGCGTTGAATGTGATGGGATCTGCAGTCCTGCCGCGCTGATCGCCACAGAACGGTCGCCGAGTCTTGTTTTGAAGTACTTCGAAGCCCGCCCCATAGATTGATGAGCTGTCAGGCCGCGTTCTTTTCAAAATCCGCGGGTATGTGATTGTATCTTCTGCATTATTCCAACAATATCAGCGCAGGGAGCGATTTCCATCACACACTTGCGACCGGCTACATGGCAAGAATTGCCAAATCTTTCTTTGACCGGGATGTCGATGTCGTCGCGCGGGCATTGATCGGAACCACCTTCATCGTTGATGGGGTCGGCGGGGTGATTGTCGAAACCGAAAGCTATGACCCAACCGATCCGGCCTCACACAGTTTTGGCATGCGGCAAGCGGAATGGACAGCAAGCATGTTCGGGCCGCCGGGCCACGCCCACATTTATAAGGTGTATGGCCTCCATTGGTGCCTGAATTTCGTGTGCCGCGTGGCGTCCGCAGTGCTGATCCGCGCGATCGAACCAACACACGGCATCGAGCGCATGAGCAAGCGGCGCGGGACCGACAAGCTGGAACTGCTTTGTTCCGGGCCGGGACGGCTGTGCGAAGCACTTGCCATCACCAAATCCCTCGATGGCGCGTCCTTGCTGCGCGCTCCGCTTTCGCTGACGGCGGCTGCGAAGCGGCCCCAGCTGGTGTCTGGCACGCGGATCGGTCTTACCAAGGGGCGCGAGGCCGAGCGCCGCTATGGCCTGAAGGGCTCGGTTTTTCTCAGCAAGAAGTTTCCTCAATAGATTTGGAGCGAGACCGGGATGGACGATCAAACCGTGCGGACAATGCTGGAACGTCATTGGGCCGCCTCCGATGCCGGCGATTTCGAGGCTGAGCATGAAATCTACCGCGAAGACGCCCTGCTTTATTATCCGCAATCGGGCGAGAAAATTCACGGCCGGCGCAACATTCGCGAAAGCCGCTTCCTTCAGCCCAACAGAAAGCGCTTCACGGTTCAGAGAATTGTGGGCAGCGGTGATCTGTGGGTCAGTGAATTTGTGTTGGCCTATGACGGGGCGCCGGTATTTTCCTTGAGCATCATGGAATTCCACGAAGGATTGGTGGTCCGGGAAACGCAATATTTCGCGGACCGGTTTGACCCCGCGCCCTCGCGGGCGCATCTGGTCGAGCGTACGCCGTAAGCGTGGATCAGTAGCCCAGCTTCAGCATCGCCTGTGTCTGGCCGTTGACGGTGCCCTTCTCCAGCCATTCCAGCGAGGCTTTGAACAGCAGCAGATGGTTCTTCTCCCACATGGCGTTGTGGGACGAACAGGCCAGGTCAATGAACACTTTCTTCGGACTGCCGATATCGGCATAGAAATCGCGCACCCGGTCGGGATTGACCTGCTTGTCGTTGACGCCGCTGACCATCAGGGTGGGCGTGGTCATGGCCTGCACTTTGGCCTCAGTCCAGCCGAAGCCGCCTGACGCGATGGGCGCGCGGCGTACCGCTGGCGTCCAGCCTGCGCCCACGGGATCGGATTTCAGCATTTCCGACCACACCGACGCGGCGGTGGCCGGATCATACTGGCCGGGGCAGGGCGCCTGGCGGTCCCAGTTGGCGATGAATTCGTCATGGCTCTGGGTGTTGAACACAGGCCCCGGCACCGGCAACGGTGGCGGGTCTGCCTTGACGTTGCGGTTGTAGGCGGGCGCCAAGAGGATCAACTTGGCCACCTGGTCGGGATGATCGGCGGTCCAGCCGCCGGCACGCGGGCCCCCTTGCGACCAGCCGACCAGATTGAGCTTCTTCACACGGCGCAGTTTCTTGATGAAAGCCACCGCCGCGGAAATGTCGTTCCAGTCGGATCCGATATTGGTCAGGTTGCCCGGATAGCTTTGCGGGCAGCTGACGCCGAAGCCCTTCTGCTGCTCCGGCGACAGGTTGCATTTGTCGCTCATGGGCGCGGGCCGGGCCGAGCGGCCATAGCCGGTCATGTCCACCGAGAAGACATCATAGCCGGCGGCGGCGAGATACCCCATCCAGCTGTAATCCTGATAGGGCACGTCGAAGCTGACTTCAGCCGGCGTACCCGCGCCATGCACGAACAGCACCACCTTGTCGCCGGCGCCATGACGCAGAACCTTGGGCAGGGCGCGCTCGCGGACATAGAGCGTGGATTTCTGGCCCGCGATGGCGGGTACTGTGGAGATCACTGTAACGGTGTGATCGCGTGCCGGAATGTCATCCGCAAAAGCCGGCGAAGCCAGTAGCGCCAAGGCGGCCACCGCGCAAAAACGGATCATGATCCACTCCCATATTTTTCCGGGAGTATGATCCGTGCCGCCTCCCGCAGGCAACCGGCCGGAGGGGGCTACTTGTGATGCTGCAGGCGCGTATTGATCAGCTGGAAGAAGACCGGGACGAAGAAGATCGCCAGTACCGTCGCCGTGATCATGCCGCCCACCACGCCGGTGCCGATGGCGTTCTGGCTGCCGGCGCCCGCGCCATGGGCCAAGGCCAGCGGCGTGACGCCGGCGATGAAAGCGATCGACGTCATCAGGATCGGGCGCAGCCTCAGCCGCGCGGCCTCCATGGCGGCGTCAAAGGCGGACGCGCCACGGCTTTCCGCCTCGACCGCGAACTCCACGATCAGAATGGCGTTCTTGGCGGAAAGTCCGATGGTGGTGAGCAGGCCGACCTGGAAATAGATATCGTTGAACAGTCCGCGCAGGCTGGTCAGGGCCAGTGCGCCCACCACGCCCAGCGGGATCACCATCATCACCGACAGCGGGATCGCCCAGCTTTCGTACAGCGCGGCCAGGCAGAGATAGATCACCAGGATGGACAACGCGTACAGCGCCGGGGCTTGCGATCCGCTGGCTTCTTCCTGATAGGACAGGCCGGTGGGCTCAATGCCGAAGTCCTTGGGCAGCTTCGCCGCCAGCTTGTACATCTCCGCGATCGCCGTGCCGGTGGAAATGCCGGGCTGGCCCTGGCCCTGCAGCTCGATCGCGGGCAGGCCGTTGTAGCGGGTCAGCGACGCCGGGCCGATGGTCCAGGTCGATGAGGCGAAGGAGGAGAAGGGCGCCATCGCGCCGTTCGTGCCCCTCACATACCAGCGATCCAGATCCTGCGGCGTCATGCGATAGGGCGCATCGCCCTGCATATAGACGCGCTTGACGCGGCCTCGGTCGATGAAGTCGTTGATGAAGGTGGAGCCCCAGGCGGCGCTGAGGGTGGAGTTGATGTCGGCCAGCGACACGCCCAGGGCGCTTGCCTTGTCCTGGTCGATGTCTGATATGCAGTTGCGGGGTGTCATCCAGGCTGTTGGGGCGCACGCCCACAGCAGCGGATCGCGGTTGCGCCATGCCCAGAAGCTGGTTGCGCGCGGCGATCAAGGCCTGGCATGGCCCGAATTGCCATGATCTTCCAGCTCCAGATCGAAGCCGGTGGCATTGCCCAGTTCCTGCACCGACGGCGGGATGATGGCATAGACCTGCGCGTCGCGATAGGGGAAGAAATGCATCATGGCGCGGCCGGCGATGGCGACCGAAGCTGTTCTGGCTGCCCTTGCGCTGGCTCCAGTCCTTCAGGTGGGTGAAGGCCATGCCGGTATTCTCGCCCGAGCCGGCAAAGGAAAAGCCGGCCACGGCAAAGACGAAATCCACATTGACTTTTCCGTGTCGAGATAATATTTGGCCACATTCTGCGCCACCTTCAGGGTGGCGGGCTGGGTGGTGCCGGCAGGCAGCGTGATCAGGCTGAAGATGAAGCCCTGGTCCTCGTCGGGCAGAAAGCCGGTGGGCAGGCGCACGAATAGAAACGCCAGCACCGCCACGATGCCGGCATAGGCGATCATGGTGATCCAGGTGCGCTTCAGGAACCAGGCGGTGTGGCGCTGGTACCAGTCGCGGAAATGATCGAAGTTGCGGTTGAACCAGCTGAAGAAGAAGCCGCTGCTTCTCGTGGCCTCGCCTTCCACCGGCTTGAGCAGGGTGGCGCAAAGTGAGGGCGACAGCACCAGCGCCACCATGATCGACAGCGTCATGGCCGACACGATGGTGACCGAGAACTGGCGGTAGATCACGCCGGTTGAGCCGCCGAAGAAGGCCATGGGCAGGAACACCGCGGTCAGCACCAGGCCGATGCCGATCAGGGCGCCGGTGATTTCCTCCATGCTTTTGAGGGTGGCGTCGCGTGGCGACAGCCGCTCTTCGGCCATGATGCGCTCGACATTCTCCACCACCACGATGGCGTCATCGACCAGAAGGCCGATCACCAGAACCAGCGCGAACAGGGTCAGTGTGTTGATCGAATAGTGGAACACGGCGAGCACGCCGAAGGTACCCAAGAGCACCACCGGCACGGCGATGGCCGGGATCAGCGTGGCGCGCCAGTTCTGCAGGAAGATGTACATCACCAGCACCACCAGGGCGATGGCTTCCATCAGGGTGATCACCACGTCATGGATGGAGAGGCGGATGAAGGTGGTGTTGTCGACCGGATAGACCATCTTCATGCCGGGCGGCAGCTGGGCTTTCAGCTCCTCGGCCTTGGCCTTGACCGCATCCACGGTCTTGAGCGCGTTGGCGCCCGGCGCCAGCATGACGGGAATGCCGGCAGCGGGATAACCGTTGAACAGGCTGGCGATACCATAGGTTTCCGCGCCCAGCTCGACGCGGGCGACATCACCCAGCCGCACCACTGCGCCGCTGGGCGAGGTCTTCAGGATGATGTTGCGGAACTGCTCGGGCGTCTGCAGCCGCGACTGGGCGGTGACCGTGGCATTGACGGTGGGCTTGGCGGATGGCTGGGCGCCGATCTGGCCGGCGGACACCTGCACGTTCTGCGCCTGCACAGCGTTGTTCACGTCCGACGGCTGCAGGCTGAAATTGTGCAGCTTGAAGGGATCCAGCCAGATGCGCATGGCATATTGCGCGCCGAACACCCGCGTATTGCCCACGCCGGGCACCCGGCTCAGCGGATCCTGCATCTTGGAGGTAATGAAGTCGGAAATGTCGATATTCGTGTAGCGGCCGGTATCGTCATAGACGCCGATCACAACGATAAAGTTCGGCGTGTTCTTGGCCACGACCACACCCAGCTGCTGCACGGCGGCGGGCAAGAGCGGCACCGCGGCCTGCACCTTGTTCTGCACCTGCACCTGGGCGATGTCGGGATTGGTGCCCGCCGCGAAGGTCGCGGTGATCTGCACCGTGCCGTCGGCGTTCGACTGCGAGGAGAAATAGAGCAGGTTGTCCAGGCCGGTCAGCTGCTGCTCGATCACCTGGGTGACCGAGTTCTGCAGGGATTCGGAGTCCGCGCCGGGATAGGTGGCGTTGATCACCACCGACGGCGGCGCGATCGCGGGGTATTGCTCGATCGGCAGGCTGAAGGCGGCGATGCCGCCCGCCAGCATAATGACGACGGCAATGACCCAGGCGAAAACCGGCCGGTCGATGAAGAAGCGTGACAGACTGACATCAGTGCACCGGCGGGGCGGAGGGCTGGGCCACAGGCTGGGGATTGACCGGCATGTCGGGCATCACCTTGGCCAGGCCTTCGGTGATCAGTCGGTCGCCGGGCTTCAGCCCATCCAGCACCTGCCAGTTGGCGCCAATCGCGCGCCCGGTCTTGAGCACGCGCAGGCGGGCGAAGTTCTTCTCATCTACCACCAGCGCGGTGGGCTGGCCTTTCTGGTCATGGCTGATGGCGCTTTGCGGCGCCAGAATGCCGTGCGGGTCCACGCCCTGGTTGATGGTGGCGCGCACATACAGGCCGGGCAGCAGGATATTGTCGGGATTGGGGAAGATGGCGCGCAGCTGCACGGCACCGGTGGCGGGGTCCACCGTGACATCGGTGAATTGCAGCTTGCCCTTCAGCGGATAGACGCTTCCGTCATCCAGCTTCAGCGAGACTTCGGCTGTGACCGGGCCGGCGGAATTGACGTTGCCGGCCGCCACGGCGTGCCTGAGCGCCAGGAGTTCGGCGCTGGACTGGTCCACGTCGACATAGATCGGATCGAGCGTCGATACGGTATCAAGTGCGGCCGCCTGCTGGGCCGCCACCAGTGCGCCTTCGGTCACCGTGGACGCGCCGATTCGCCCGGTAATGGGCGAGGTGATGCGGGTATATCCCAGATTGATGCGCGCGGTGTCGGAGTTGGCCTTGGCCTGGAGATAGGCGGCCTTGGCGTCGTCGGCGTCTTGGGGCGCGATGGCATTCTGCCTCAGGAGGTTCGCATAGCGATCGGCCTTGGCTTTGGTGTCAGCCAGGGTCGCCAGCGAGTTCTCATAGGTTGCCTTATAAAGAGACGGATCGATCTGGTAGAGCGCCTGGCCCGCCTTCACGGTCGAGCCTTCGACGAACAGCCGCTTGAGCACAATGCCGTTGATTTGCGGACGGATTTCCGACACCGCAAAAGGGCTGGTGCGGCCCGGCAGTTCCGTGGTCAGCGCCACCGGCTGTTCGATAATGGTAATGGTGCCAACCGCCGGCGGTGGCATCTGGTGTTGTGGCGGCTGGCCGCAACTCGTCAAGGCAAGGCCGAAGGCCAGAGCCGGCAATGCACGACGCAACATGCGTAACCCCCGAAATATCACTGAACAGGATGACGAACGCAAAGGACCGGAACCGACATCCGCCACGGCCCCTTACATATGTGCGGGTGCGAGAATTGGAAGGGCGGAATTGGACCAAAGTGCGGCCAGAGCAGATTCTACGCCGTTCGCGTTGTCAATTTGACACAAGCGGGCCTTGGCCGCGCGCCTGAGCGCCGGGTCGGCAGGATATAAAGCCTGTTCGACGTACCAGCCCAAATGTTTGCGGAATATTTTCAGGCCCAGCGCATCGCCATAAAAGCGCAGCGTGTCTGTGAAATGTTGAAGCGCGATGCCCAAACGTGAGGCAACGCCAGGCTCGGCGATGTCCGTATTTCCGTTAAGGGCATTGTCCAGCGCACTGGCGATCCAGGGCCGGCCGTAAGCGCCACGCCCGATCATCACCGCATCGGCGCCCGATTGCGCCAGCGCCGCGCGCGCGCTCGCCGCATCGATGATGTCACCGTTCACGATCACCGGCACGCGGACCGCCTGCTTGACCTCGGCCACCGCGCGCCAGTCGGCGCGCCCGCCATAGAATTGCTGGCGGGTGCGGCCATGCACCGTGATGGCTTTCACGCCCAGCTGTTCGGCCAGGGCTGCGATCTCGGGGGCATTGCGATTTCGATCATCCCAGCCCAGCCGCATCTTCAGGGTGACGGGGCGCGACGTGGCATCGACCGCGGCCTGGATCAGGCGCGCGGCCAGTTCGGGTTCGCGCATCAGGGCCGAGCCCGACAGCGCGCCTGTCACTTCTTTCGCCGGGCAGCCCATGTTGAAGTCTATGATGTCGGCGCCGGCCTCTTCCGCCAGCTTTGCACCCTTCGCCACCCATTCCGGGGTCCGGCCCACCAGCTGGATCACCATCAACGGCAGTCCGCTGCCCACCGCGGCACGGCGCACCACATCGGGGCGGCCACAGGCGAAGCTGTCGCACGCCACCATCTCGGTCGCCACATAGGGCGCGCCACAGGCCGACGCAATGCGCCGGAAGGGCAGGTCGGAGACACCGGTCATGGGTGCGGTCAGCACCCGTCCCGGAATGGTCACGTCACCGATTTTCAGGCTGTTTGTCGGGCTGGACGGCATGGGCGCGACATAGCCCCGGCCGCAGGTCTTGTCGAGATTGCCTCAGGAGGCGACGTGGTGAATCTGGCCGGACCCGCCGATTTTGCTGTCCATCTGCTTGGGATTGCTGTGCAGGGTGACGTCGCCCGATCCGCCGATGGAGATTTTCGCCACCTCGGTGGGGGCGATGTCGACATCGCCATGGCCGCCGATATGGACGTCGGCCGTTTTGGAAGCGACCTGGCCGAAATCGGCCCGCCCCGAGCCGCCGATGCCGATATTGAGGTCATCGATGGCGCCCTTGGCGCGGATGGTGCCCGAGCCGCCGATATTCGCCTTGGTTTGGCGCGCGGTGATCTGGTCCAGCTCGATCGTGCCCGACCCGCCGATGGCAAGCTGCATGTTATCGACCTTGCCGTTACCGTGAACCTTGCCGGCGCCACCGATGGCGATGGAGAGTTCGCCCTGATTGAGATTGTTGAGTGTCAGGTTGCCGCCGCCGTTCAGCCCGAATTTTTGAAATTCACGGCCGGGAAGGGTGACGGTGACGTCCCTGGTACGATCCTGCCAGCCATGGCAATCCAGTTCGATATTGCCGTCGCGGACGCGTATGTGCGCCAATACTTGCGGATCGCCGCTCACATGCAGCTTGTCGCCGCTGCCGGGCGTGTAGGTCGCGGGGCCATAGACGGTCAGGCCGACATGGTCGCTGCCGTCCCAGTCCAGGTCGCGAATGGAGGCGGTGGCGTTTGGAACCGCTTCGCAGCGCAGCCGGCTGTCGAACAGCGAAAAATCGCTGTCGCCGAAGTTGCCGAAATCCTTGCCGCCGATGGCGGCGGCCGCGCCGATGCAGGCGGCCGAACCGGTCAGGCCGACGAGAGCGACGAGGGCGAGTTTGTGAACCATGATGATGTCTCCTTGTTGGGGGTCAGCCGTTGGGGGCACGCTTGTGCAGCTGGCCGGGACCGGCGATCTCGGTGTCGAGCTGTTTGGGGTTGCTGTAGAGATTGACGGTGCTGGGGCCGGCGATCTCGATCTTTGCAGCATCGGTTGGCGCGATGTCGGCCGTGCTCACCCCGGCCAGTTTCACCTCCGCTTTCGCGCCGGTGACCTGGCTGAAGTCCGCCTTGCTGACGCCTGCCATGTCGATGCCCAGATCATCCACCTTGCCATTGGCCTTGATCGTGGCGACGCCGGCGACCTGGACCTTCAGGCTGGCCTGGTTCAGATGATCCAGATTCATCTTGCCGGTGCCTTCCAGCATGAACTTGCGGAATTCGCGGCCAGGCAGGGTAATAACAACGTCCTTCACGCGGATGTGCCAGCCGCGGCAATCCATTTCGACCACGCCGTCGCGGATGCGCAAATGCGCCAGCACCTGAGCGTCGCCGGTGGCATGCAGCCTGTCGCCGCTGCCTGGCATGTAGTTCGCGGTCGCCGGAATCGCCATGCCGGCCTGATCGCTGCCGTCCCAGTTCATGTCGCGGCTGGTGGCTGTGGCGCTGGTGGTTTCGCAGTGTTCGCCGCCGAACGGGTCAACCAGAACATTTTCAAACCGTCCTCCGCCGATGGCGGCGGCCGCGCCGATGCAGGCGGCGGAGGCAACAAGGCCGGTGATGGCGATCAGGGCGAGCTTCTGGACCATGGTGTTTTTCCCGTCTCAGCCGCCCGCCGCCATATGGTGGATGCGGCCCGAGCCGTGGATGCTGGTTTCCAGCTGTTTGGGGTTGGTATGCAGGTTCACGTCGCCCGAGCCGGCGATGTGAATGTCGGCCTCCTCGCTGGGCGCGATATCGGTGCTGCCGCTGCCGGCGATATGGACGGTGGAGACCTGTGTCGCCACCTCAGCCATGTTGATATCGCCGGAACCGGCGATATGGAGGTCGGCATGCTCGACCTTGCCGTCCGCCTTGATCGAGCCCGATCCGGCGATGCTCACCTTGAGCATCGGCTGATCGAGTTTTTGCAAAGCCAGATTGCCATGGCCGGCGATGCTGAATTTCTGGAACGCTTCGCCGGGCAGGATGACGGTCAGATCGTCGCTGTCGTGATGCCAGCCGTTGCAGTCCAGCTCGATATGGCCGTCCTGTATCCTGATGTGCGCGAGCGTCTGCGGATCGCCGCTGAGATGCACCTTGTTGTCGGTGCCGGGCGTGTAGGTGGCATGGCCCCCGACCGACAAGGTGACGTGGTCGCTGCCGTCCCAGTCCATCTCGCGGCTGGTGGCGGTGGCGCCTGGCACCACTTCACAGCGCGGACGATCGCCGAACATCGAAAAATCCATATTGTCGGCAAAGTCGCGTCCGCCGATGGCGGCGGCGGCGCCGATGCAGGCGGCCGAACCGGTCAGGCCGATGAGAGCGACGAGAGCGAGCTTGTGCATGGCGTTTCTCCTCTAAAGGGATGCGTTGGCGGTATCGAACAGGCGGAAGTGCAGCCGGGCATAACGGATCAAAAGCTTGGCGAGCGCTTCCATGATCCACAGCAGAAGCGCGCCGCCGCCGATGGCCCCGCTGATCAGGCCCAGCCCGATCAGAAGCTGCATCGCGGTATTGCCCATCACCCCGCCCCACAAGAGGTTGAACAACAGGAAGGTGCCGCCGACGACGCAACCAAGACAGGCCACCGACAGGCCGAAGAAAATTCCCGCCAGCCCGCACAGGAAGGGCAGCAGGATAATGAAGTCGAGGGTGGCCAGGCCCAGAAGCGCCAGCACCACGCCGAGGAAATTGCCGGCGCTGCGATCCTGCTCCCAGCGGCGGAAACCGACCTCGGCGCGCAGCTCGCGCGCCAGCCGCGCCGGATCGCCCAGGGCGGCGGCGACTTCGTCCTCGCTGCGGCCGTCGGCGGCGCCATCGGCGAAATGGCTGTCATAGTCGCGCAGGATGTCGTCGATGTCGGAATGGTGAAGGCCCGACAATCCGTCCCGCAACTGCGCCATGAAATGTGCGCGGTTCATGTGACTTCTCCCAGAATTTTGCGCACGGCCTGTTCGAACGTGGCCCATTCGGCGACTTGTGTTTTCAGCGCCAGCGCGCCGCTTTTTGTGATCTTGTAGTATTTGCGCGGCGGCCCGCTGCCGGACTCCTGCAGATAGGTCGTGACCAGCCCGTCATTCTGCATCCGGCGCATCAGGGGATAGATGGTGCCTTCGCCCATGCCCACCGCGTCCGCCATGCGGCTGGCGATGTCATAGGCGTAATTATCGCCTTTGGAGAGCAGCGCCAGGACGCACATCTCCAGCACGCCTTTCTTCAATTGGATCTGCAGGGACTCCGTCATAGCTACTGTCTATCACATGGTACCTTGCCGTGCAAGGTACCATTTCGCATTACCCGGCTTTTAAGGCTTGAAGGGGTAAAACGGAGCCATGAGCCTGACCAGCCTTGTAAAAACCAAGCTGACCAGCCTGGCGGCGCGCAGCCTTAAGGTGCGCACCGTGCGGCTGCACGGGAACAAACCCGTGGCCAGCATCAGTTTTGACGATTTCCCTAGGAATGCCTGGACGGTGGCCGGCCCCGTCATGGCTCGCCATGGCGTGCGCGGCACTTATTATACGGCGGGCGGCTTCTGCGGCCGCACCGTGGATGGAACCGAATTCTATGACGCGGGCGACCTCAGGGCGCTGGTGGCGGCCGGGCATGAGCTGGCCTGTCACGGCTTTGCCCATCAGCCGACGCCAAGCCTGACGACAGATGAACTGGCGGCCGATGCCGAACGCAACCGCGAATTCCTGAAGCCCTTTCTGAATGGCGATGGGCCGGTCAGCTATGCTTTCCCGTTCGGCCGGGTCTCACCGCGCACCAAGCGCTTTTATGCGCCGCGTTTCTCAAGCGTGCGCGGCGTGCATCCCGGCATCAATGCCGGCCGGGTGGACCTGGCGCAGCTCAACACCATCTCGCTGGAAACGCGCTGCTGGAACCAAGGCGAGATCGAAGCCGCCATCCAGCGCGCGCTGCATGACCATGGCTGGCTGATTTTCTACACCCATGACGTGTCGGACGATCCGACCGAATATGGCTCGACGCCGGCGATGATCGACTGGGCGCTGTCGCGGCTCTCGCAAGCGCGCATCCCGGTCCTGCCGGTGCGCGAGGCGCTGCCGGTGGCGTTAGGCGCCTAACGCTTTTGCCCGGATGCCCGAGAGCGTGGCGGTGGGCGTGATGCCTTCGGCTTCGAACTTCACATGAATGACCGACGGCAGACCGCTAGCCTGCGCTGCGAGGAAGGCCGGGGCGAAGTCGACGGTCTTTTCCACCGTGGCGCCGAAACCGCCGAAGCTTCTTGCCATGGCGGCGAAATCCGGATTGACCAGATCGGTGCCGCTGACCCGGCCGGGATACTCGCGTTCCTGATGCATGCGGATGGTGCCGAAGGTGGAATTGTCCAGCACCACGGCGATGATCGGCAGCTTGTATTGCGCGGCAGTGGCCAGTTCCTGGCCGTTCATCAGGAAATCGCCATCGCCATTGATGGCAACCACCGTGCGTGCGGGATAAAGCGCCTTCATCGCCACCGCGGCCGGCATGCCATAGCCCATGAAGCCGCAAACGGTGCCCATCTGGGTGCCCAGCCGGCGGAAGCGGTAGAAGCGATGGATCCAGCCGGCATAGTTGCCCGCGCCGTTGCAGATGATGGCGTCATCCGCCAGGACCGCGCGCAGCCAAACCATGATCTCTGACAAGTTCACATCGCCGGGCTGGGGCAGGGGCTTTTCCGACCAGTCCAGATAGTCCTGATGCGCGGCTGCCACGTTATGTGCGGCGCGCGGAGGCTTCAGGCCTGCGAGTGCAGCGGCAAAGGCCTGCGGCGCGGCATGGATGGCCAGATGCGGGTGGTAAACCCGGCCCAGTTCCTCCGCGCCCGGATAGGCATGCACCAGCTTCATCTGCGGATTGGGAATATCAAACAGGGTGTACCCCTGCGAGGTCAATTCATTGAGACGCGCGCCGGCCGCGATCACCAGGTCGCTGGTCTTCACCCGCGCCACCAGCCTGGGATTGGCGCCTAGCCCCAGATCGCCGGCATAGTTCGGATGCAGCGGATGAAAATGATGGGCGCGGCGGAAAGAGGTTGCGACCGGCACGCCGAAATTTTCTGCGAAGCTTGCGACCTGGCTGAGTGCAGTCTCGCTCCAGCGCGCGCCGCCCAGAATCAGCATCGGGCGTTCGCTCTTGGCCAGCAGACCTTCCAGCGCCGCCATCTCCTTGGCGCCTGGTGCGGTTTCTATCGTGTCGACAAACGGCATATCCGCCGAGGTTGATGGCAACGGCAGCATGTCATGGGGCAGTGACAGAACCACCGGCCCCTGGCGCCCGGCCAGCGCGGTGGCAAAAGCGCGGCCCACCATCTCGCCCATGCGTTCGGGCTCGTTGATTTCGGCCACCCACTTGGCCATGCCGCCAAAGAAGGCGCGGTAGTCCATTTCCTGGAAAGCGTCGCGGCCGCGATTTTCCCGCTCCACCTGGCCCACGAACAGGATCATGGGGGTAGAATCCTGCTGGGCGATATGAATTCCGCCAGACGCGTTGGTGGCGCCGGGACCGCGGGTGACAAAGCAGATGCCGGGCCGCCCGGTCTGCTTGCCATAGGCTTCCGCCATCATCGAGGCGCCGCCTTCATTGCGGCAGACGATGATCTGGATGCCGCTGCCGTGCAGCGCGTCCAGCACCGGCAGATAGGATTCACCCGGTACGCAAAAAACGTGGGTGACGCCCTGGATGCGCAGCTGATCCACCAGCACCGAAGCTGCGGTGCGCGTGGCAATGTCGGCGTGAACGGTCATCCGAATATGACTTTCTCGGTATAGGCGAGATCGCCCAGGACGGGGCGGTGCGGCCCCTTGAAATAGCGCGGCTCCTTGCCCTCGACATAGTGGGACAACATGCCTTCCATGTCACCATCGATCAAAAAGCCCAGGGAACCGCGGGGCAGGAAATAGCGCGCCAGCGCCCGCGCTGAGCGGCGGAATTCTTCGGGCGAACGGGTGAACATCACGTCCATCACCGGCACGCGCGGCTTGTCCAGCTTGCGCGGCTTGAACACAAAGGGCGAGACGACGCAATTTTTTTCCACCACCAGGCTGATCCAGCCCAGCTTGCGATGATCGCGCAGCAATTGTGCTTCGGGCAGATCGTCGGGAATGGTTTCGCTGACCCGGCCGCGGCCCGGCAGGGCGAAGATGGCGCTGCGGCCGAAATTGTAGGGCTCAAAGCCCTGCGCCTGCAGGGTGCGCCAAGTGTGGGGCGCGGGCGAGGCATTCAGATAGGTTACGTGCTTGAGCTTGGTCGCCACCGCGATCAGCAAGGTGGAATGGCTGCGCCATTGCGGCTCGACATACCAGCTCGACAGGTTGGCGATGATCTGTTCGCCGCGTTTCGACGAGATCAGCAGGATCACCCCCACCGGCCCGATGCCGCCATCCAGCAGATAGCCATAACGCGGCACGCCTTCGATTACGGGCATCTGCTGCCAGCGGGCGAAACCTTGGGTCCAATAGCTGCGGCGGGAGCCGGGGAAGCCACGGGTGAGCAGGTCGGCCAGCCCGTCCAGGTCGCTGTCGGCGATCGGGCGGCAGCGGACGCGGCTGATCTGCTGCGGCTCGACTGTCACAGGTAAAAGGCCCCTTCTTTCAACCCTTTATGCGGCATTTGCCATTAGCGGATCGTTAAAGTGCAACAGGCTAGATTTTGGCAGGAATACCAAGGGGTCAGCCTATGAGCATCGAGACCGTCGTCCGCGCCGAATTCGAGCAGGTGGCGCGCGAGCAGGACAAGGTCCTGAGTGGACTGAGCGATGACACGGTGCTGCTGGAATCCGGGCTCGATTCGCTGTGCTTCGCCATCATCGTGGCGCGGCTGGAAGACCAGCTGGGCGTGGACCCGTTCACGGCGTCGGACGATGTCTATTTCCCGGTGACGCTCGGCGACTTCATCAAATTCTACCAAGATGCAAACCCGGCCTGAGACCCTCTCCGCCGCCGTTGCGGGCAAGGCTGCGACCTTGTTCGGCCGCTATCACACGGTTGCGCTGGCGGCGGGGGCCTGCGCGCTGGATGCCGATCTGACCGGCGCCAACGTCCTGCTGCGTACCCGCGACCAGCTGTTTGCGGCTTTGGCCCTGATCGCGCTGGACGGCGTTGCCGCGCGTATTGTCATCGCCCCGCCCGATGTGAAGCCCGAACATCTGCCGGCGGTCATCGAACGCGCCGCGGTGGACGTGATGGTGGGGGAAGACCCGTCTTTGGCCGTGCCCGGCGTGCGCTTTGAAACGCTGCATCTGCCGCGCGACAGCGTGGCGATCCCGGCTTCCCGCAAGACAGAATGGGTGCTTTTCACCTCCGGCACCACCGGCGTGCCCAAGATGGTGGCGCACAGCCTTGAAGGGCTGAGCGGCGCGATCCAGAGCGCGGCCAGCCACGACATCATCTGGGGCACATTCTACGACATTCGCCGCTATGGCGGCCTGCAGATCCTGCTACGCGCGTTGCTGGGCCAGGCGTCACTGGTCCTGTCGGATGCCGATGAAAATGTGGCTGACTTCCTGGCGCGCCTGGGCCGCCATGGCGTCACCCATCTGACCGGCACGCCGTCGCACTGGCGCCGCGCCCTGATGAGCCAGGCCAACAGCCAAATCGCACCGCGTTATGTGCGGCTGTCGGGCGAGATCGCCGACCAGACCGTGCTCGACAGTCTAAAAGCGCGCTTCCCCGACGCCGGCATCGGCCACGCCTATGCCTCCACCGAAGCCGGCGTGGGCTTTGAAGTCACCGATGGGCTGGAAGGTTTTCCCGCCTCATTCATTGGCCGTCACTTGATCGATAAAAATTGGCCGGTCGAAATGAAATTCGCCGACGGCACCCTGCATATCCGCTCACCGCGCACCGCCAGCCAGTATATCGGCGGCGGCAAGCTCAAGAACGGCGGCTTTGTCGATACCGGTGACATGATCGAACGTAGAGGCGAGCGCTATTTCTTCATTGGCCGCGACGGTGGCATCATCAATGTCGGTGGCCTGAAGATAAATCCGGAAGAGGTAGAAGCGGTGATCAACCGTCATCCCGGTGTGCGCATGTCGCGGGTATCGGGCCGCAAGAGCCCCATCACCGGCGCCATTGTGATAGCCGAGGTTGTGCTGGCCGACGTCGCCAATGACAATGCCACCTTCAAGCAGGCCATTCTGGAAGCCTGCCGCGAGAAATTGCCCGCCTTCAAGGTGCCGGCGATGCTGCGTTTCGTGCCGGCGCTGGAGCTGACCGCGGGCGGAAAGCTGTCGCGTCATGCGTAACGTTCTTGTCAGCGGTGGTACGCGCGGTGTGGGTCTTGCGGTGGCGGCCAAGCTGGTCAAGGACGGTTTTTCCGTTTTCGCCCTGGGCCGCAAGGAAAGCGACGCGCTGAACGGGGCCATCGCGGAACTGCCGTCCGGCCAACTCCACTTTGTCCCCTTCGATCTTTCCAATGTGGACGCGATACCCGACCTGATCCGCGAGCTGAAGGCCGAACACGGCGCCTTCTATGGCCTGGTCAACAATGCGGCGCTGGGCACCGACGGCCTACTGTCGAACATGCACAATTCCGATATCGAAAAGCTGGTGAAACTCAACACCGTTTCGCCCATCGTGCTGACCAAATATGTGATGCGGGCGATGATGACGGCCGGCAGTGGCCGCATCGTCAATATCAGCTCCATCATCGGCTTTACCGGTTACAGCGGGCTGTCCGTCTATGGCGCCACCAAGGCCTCCATGCAGGGCTTTACCCGGTCTCTGGCGCGGGAAGTGGGCCGGCTGGGCATCACCGTCAATGCGGTTGCGCCGGGCTTCATGGAAACCGAGATGACGCAAAGCATGACCCAGGTCCAGCGCGACAAGATCGCCAGCCGCGCTGCCCTGAAAAGACTGGTGGATGTGGAAGACGTGGCGAACGCCGTGTCGTTCCTGATGAGCGACGCGGCCAAGAACATCACCGGAACGGTGATGACGGTGGACGCTGGTAATACGGTCTAAAGCTTCAGCGCTTCACGCACACTGGCCGGCCAGGCGCTGATCTTTGCGCCATGGGTGACGAACAGCGCCACCGCCAGACGGTCCATGCCGAAGGCGACGCAGCCGGTGTGGAGCACTTGGCCAGCCTGGTTGTGCAGACCCCAGACCTCGCCGAAATGCTCCCTGTGATAATTGAAGCTCATGCAGGCGGTGGGCAATTCCGCCGAACGCACCGGCACCAGCAGTTCGAACTTCAGCGCATCGGCGCGCTGCTGGGTCGCCATCATGGTGCCGACCCGGCCGAAGAAGGGATCGTTGGCGACATCGACCGTATAGGGCAGGCCGATGGCGTCGGCGATTCCTTGCGCGCGTTCGATCCAGGGATCGCGGAATTCCTGGATCTGCCGCGGCGTGCCGATGCGGACATATTCGCGCATGCGGAAGCTCTGGAAGCGGTCGACATGGCGCGATGGCTCATGGCGGAAACAATCGGCGGCCACGTCGAAGACATAGCCGTCATCGGGCACGATGCCGCGCTCGGCGGCGATGGGGTAGATCGGGTAACAGGCGGCCGGCGCCAGCACCAGGTCCGACGGCTTCAAGTCTTCCGTCCAGTCGCCGCCTTGCTCATGCTTGTTGGCGGAGCGGGTGATGTCGCGGTCGGTACCGGTGAGGGTCGAAACCGCGCCGATCAGATTGGGAAAGCTCTGCAGATAGCCCTGCTTCTCCAGCGAGGCCCGCGGCATGACGGGCGCGAAGCGGAACACTTCCGCATGTTGCGGGCGGTGACGCGAGATCAGCGCCGCCAAGGCCTCGATCACGCTTTCATAGGCGCCGGTCCTGCCATAAACGCCATCCACGCCCGACGGCATGAACAGCTGCGACACGATGGGATGCAGATGCTCCGGTTCGAACTGGTGATCGCAGCAGCTGTGACTGATCGGGGTAGCGATGTTCATGCAGTCAATCCCGGATGGAGGAGGGAATGTCGGACAGGATGGTCGAATTGGTCAGGCTGGAGAGAATGCGGTCATTGTTGATCATGATCGGCGACGACAGGATATCGCGCAGCGAGCGGCCGACGCTGACATCGGTATCATTGCGATAGCCCGACAGACCGGTGGCGCGCATGGCGTTCATCACCGTCTGCACCGCCAGTTCCGAGGCATCGACTTTCAGCAGGTTGATCGCGATCTGGAAATCGATTGCCGACAGCGCCTTCGGGTCGTTGGCGATGGTTTCGTAACGATTCAGCGTCGCGGCGATGAGCGCGCGCAGCGAGCGCAGATTGGCAAGAGCCTGGGTGAAGTGCGGCACGCCCGGCGGCAGGGCGCCGGCGCGTTGCGCCTTGCGCATGAATTTCTTGGCCCGGTCCACCGCGCCAGCGGCGATGCCGGCCCAGTTCGCCGACCACATCAGATGCGCCGTCGGCACCATGGTCTGGCTGTGGATCTCGCCATACGGCACCGGCATGATCTGGTCGGGACTGCCCACGGCTTTCAGGCTGAAACCGGCGCTGCAGGTGCCGCGCATGCCCAGCGTGTCCCAGCCACCGGTCTTTTCCAGGGCGTAATTCTTTTTCTCGAACACCACCAGCACCTGATCGCTGGCGTCTAATCGGCGGTGCCGGCGCGCAGTGGTCACCACCGCGTCGGCCTCGAGCCCATAGGAAATCACACTGGCATCACGCACCAGCACGATGCGGCCATCGGTGTGCTCAACCGAGTGCTTCGGAAGAACGCACATTGCCGCCGCCCTTGCCCTCGGTGGTGGAGGAGGCGAGCAGCAACTGGTCGGCGACCATGCGGCCCCATGAAGTCACGCTGCCACGCGCTCTCCATGCCGTGATAGGCGACGCAGGCGGCCTTCACCTGATGCATGGCGTAGATCATGCCGGTGGAGGAACAGGCCCGGCCCAGGAGTGTAGCAGACGTCCACCACTTCGGCGGACACTGGCTTGCTCGCCACCCCGGGTGACGCGGGCACCAGGATGCCCAGCAGTTTTTCGGCTTTCAGGGCGTCGAGGGCCTCCTGCGGGAAGCGGCTGTCGGCATCCACGGCATTGGCATGGGCGGCGGCCACTTCGGCGGCGCGTGCGGCCCGCGCACTCCAGAGGTTCGGCAACAGGCAGCGATGAGAGCAGTCTGGGCGGTCTTCAGCATGGCGCGCTCTGATGAAAATTATGGCGGCAGAATAAGATTTAAAACTGAAGCAAGGATGAACTCGGCAACTCATGGTAAGCGAAGTCTTAACGCCGGCGACGCGAAACCAATGCTTTACCCGGGGCCGCTAGATTGGGCGCCTCGAGGAGCCCGTCCATGTCGTCCCCCAAAGACCGCATTACCGCCATTGCCTGCCGCATGCTGCTCAAGCGTGGCGTCGCGGCGATTCCGGGCGGCGGCGACAATCTGCGCGATGCGGGGCTCACCTCGCTCGACATGGTCAACCTGATGCTGGCGATCGAGGCGGAGTTCGACATCGAGATTCCCCAAAGCGCCATGACGCCCGACAATTTCGACACCGTCGCCGCCATCGACTCCCTGGTTTCGGTCACACAGAAAGCGGCCTGATGCCGCTCGATAGACACGCCCGCCGCTTCCTGGAGATGCTGGCCGCCGCGGGCGAGGCCCGTGGCCGCTATGACGATGTGGCCGAGCGCCGCGGCGCGCTGATCAATCTGGCCGATCTGGTCGATCCGCCGGGCACGGTGGAAATCGGCGGTGTGCGCGATCATCTTTTACCGGTCAGCAGCGGCCATATCACGCTTCGCATCTATTCACCGCTGGGTGCGCCCGCGCGCGTGCTGCCGGGCATTTTGTTCTTCCACGGCGGCGGCTGGGTGGCCGGCAGTCTGGAAACCCATGACGGGCTGTGCCGCAGGCTGTGCAACGAGACCGGCTGCCGGGTGATCGCGGTGGATTATCGGCTGGCGCCCGAACATCCCTTCCCGCTCGGCCTGGCCGATGCGGTTTCCGCGCTGGCCCGTGTCAGCGCCAATCCCAAGCATTTCGGCATCGATCCGGCACGGCTGGGGGTTGCCGGCGACAGCGCCGGCGGCACCGTGGCGGCTGTCCTGTGCCGGATTGCGCGTGACGCGGGCGGACCGGCGATCGCCTTCCAGCTTCTGCTCTGTCCGATCCTGGATGTGCATGGCGAATTCCGCCGCGCGCCGCGAACTGGCGGAGGGTTATTTCCTGGACAGCGAGACCCTGAAGCGCGACCTGGAGCTGTATGTGCCGGCCGGAATCGAATTGTCGGATGTCCGGCTGTCACCCTTGTGCGCCGAGGAATTCGCCGGCCTCCCGCCTGCCTTCATCCATACCGGACAGTTTGATCCGTTCGGCGACGAGGGCGAGGAATATGCCCAGCGGCTGGGCGGCTTTGGCGTCGCCGTTCATGGCCGCGCCCATCCGGGCATGATCCATTATTTCTATTGCATGCCGCGGATGATCCCCTATGCGCAGGAGGCCATGCGCATTATCGGCAGCGAGATCCGCTATGCGGTCAAGCTACCGCAGGCCGAACGCCGGATTCACAGGCGGATCAGGCCGGAATTGATCCGCGCATAAAGCGTAGCGTCCAGCGGCACAAAGCCCTGGCCGCAATCGGCATAGAGCGGGTCGCTGATCGCCGCCGGATCAAAACCCTGTGGCGCCAGAAGATGCTTCTTCTGCTTGAAGGTCTCGGTGATGGCCAGCGACGGAACCAGGCGTAGGAATACGGGCCGGGCATAGGCCGGCAGCCGCAAGGCCAGATGCGCGCGGAAGGCAGCAAGATCGAAATTGCCATCGACTTCCAGCGCCGCCATGCCGCATTTGCCGCCATGGCCCTCGACCGCGACGCCGTAAATGTTGGCGGCTTTAACGCCCGGCGCGCTGGCGGCCGCGGCGGCGACTTCGGTGGTGGCGACATTTTCACCTTTCCAGCGGAAGGTATCGCCGATCCGGTCCATGAAATAGAAATAGCCCTGCGCATCCTGGCGCATCAAATCGCCGGAGCGCACCCAGGCATCACCGGGCTTGAACACATTGCGCAGGATTTTCTTTTCGGTCGCGGCGGCATCGGTATAGCCCTCGAACCGCGCCGCGCCGCCTGCGATCTTGCCAATGGCCTCGCCGGTTTCGCCGCGCGCGACCGCGATGCACAGCCCGTCGGTCCCGCGCGCCGGCAAGCCGCTGGCGGCATCGAACCTGACAATGGCGGTTGGAAAACGGTGCGCCAGAAAGCCCGGAATGCGGCCGATGGAGCCGACCTTGCCGTCGGCATTGTAGAGCGAGAAATTGCCTTCGGTGGCGGCATAGAATTCCAGGATCTGGGGTACGGCAAAGCGCTGCTGGAACGCTTCCCACACATCGCCCGACAGGCCATTGCCGACTGCCAGCCGCAGAGTGTGCGCCGGCACATCACCCTGATTCTCTGGAAGATGTGGGCCCACCAGCAGATAGCGGCACAGCTCGCCGATATACTGGAAGATGGTGGCGCCACTCTCGGCCACATCACGCCAGAAACTGCTGGCGGAGAATTTCTCGCGCAAGATCACCGCGCCGCCGCCCACCAGCACCGCGCCTGACGCCACCACGCCGCCGACGCTGTGATACATGGGCAGGCAGTTGTAGAGCCGGTCATCCGGACCCGCGCCGGTCATGCCGGCGAACCAGTGGGTCCAGCTCATCACCCGGCGATGGCTGACATACGCGGCCTTGGGCAGGCCGGTGGTGCCGGAGGTGTAGATCAGCAAGGCACGATCGTTCAGGATGACATTGCGCTGCTCGGATTCGGTCAGCGGCGCACCGGACAGGCTTTCCAGCAACTGGCGGAAGGCCGGGCCGTGACGCCAGATCGTGGCGTCGCTGGTGACGTCATCCGCCAGGATTTCGGAGGCAATGATGTGCTTGGGCTGGGCGACCTTGATGCAATGGTCCAGTGCCTCGCCCTTCAGGTTAATGTTCAGCAGGGCCACAATGCCGCCGATGCGGGTGATGCCCAGCCACAGCGCCAGATAGTCCGGGCAGTTGGGCATCAACAGGCAGACCGTGTCGCCCTTCTCGATGCCCTGCGCCAGCGCCCAGCGTGCGATCCTGTTGGCGCGCGCCGCCAGCCCGGCATGGCTGAGCGTCTCCTGCAGGCCGATCAGCGCGGGGGCTTGCCCAAAGCGTGCGCCAAGTTCTTCGACGACAACAGGAAAGATGCGCGTGGCCACATTTTCGATGCGCGATGTCAGCTCCAGCGCGCGCAGCCACGCTTTGGAGGATGAGCTGTCTTTCCTGGCGACAGGTTGCGTCATGCGTGTCCCGAATTGAAACGGTCTTTCGGCCCGGAGTTGAGAGCAGATTACCCGGCTTTGTGTACAGCTCCCGTTAATGCACGGGGCCTGCCACTCCGGTATTGCGCCGAGGTTTTGTTAATCCCCGCGCGCCTAGAATGACGTCCTGCTTCTCTAGGGCTGTCATGCGCGACGAAACGCTAGCATTGCACGCCGGCTTTGACGCCGATCCCGCGACCAAGGCGGTGGCGGTGCCGATCTATCAGACGGCGGCGTATCAGTTCGATTCCCGCCGATCAGGGCGCCGCGCTCTTCAACCTGGAAGAGGAAGGCTATCGCTATAGCCGCATCTCCAATCCGACGGTCAAGATTCTGGAAGACCGCGTGGCGGCGCTGGAGGGTGCCGCCGGCGCGCTAGCGACCGCGTCGGGACAGGCGGCGCTGTACTACGCCTTCTCCAATGTCGCGCGCGCCGGGCAGAATATCGTTTCGGTGCCTCAGCTTTACGGTACCACCCATACCTTGCTGCACTCGGTTCTGCCGGGGCAGGGCGTGGAAGGCCGCTTTGCCGCCGGCGACAGTGCTGAGGCGCTTGCCGCCTGCATGGATGAAAATACCGCCGCGGTGTTCTGCGAGACCGTCGGCAATCCGGCCGGCAATATCTGTGACCTTGAGGCAATCGCGCGCATGGCGCATGCGCGCGGCGTGCCGCTGATTGTCGACAACACGGTGGCGACGCCGGTGCTCTTGAAGCCGGCGCGTCATGGCGCCGACATCATCGTGCATTCGCTGACCAAGTTCATGGGCGGCCATGGCAGCGCCATGGGTGGCATAGTGGTGGATCTGGCAGCTTCGACTGGATGGCGCACAAAGAGCGCTTCCCCCAGTTCACCACCCCGACCATTCCTATCATGGTTTGGTCTATGCCGAGCGTTTCGGCAAATGCGCCTTTGTGGCACGGGCCCGCAGCGTCCATCAGCGCACCACTGGCGCCATCCTGTCGCCGATGAGCGCCTTTCTGCTGCTGCAGGGCATCGAGACCGTGGGCCTGCGCATCGAGCGCCATGTTGAGAATGCCCGCGTGGTGGCCGATTTCCTGGCCGGTGATTCCCGCGTCGCCTGGGTCAACTATGCCGGCTTTCCCGAAAGCCCCTATCACGCCCTGGCCCAGAAATATCTGGATGGCCGCGTGCCCTCGCTGCTGACCTTTGGCGTCAGGGGCGGCTTTGAGGCCGGCAAGGATTTCTACGACGCGCTGGGCCTGATCAAGCGGCTGGTCAATATCGGCGACGCCAAATCGCTGGCCTGTCATCCCGCCTCGACCACCCATCGCCAGATGCCGCCAGCCGAACAGCGCAAGGCCGGCATCACCGCCGAGACCATTCGCCTGTCGGTCGGCATCGAGCACAGGGACGACATCATCGCCGATCTGGACCAGGCGCTGGCCGCCGCGTGCCGCGGCCAGCTTCGGGTTGCGCCATGAGCCGGGTGGAGCAGTTCCTGCTGGGCAGCGGCCACAACCGCGCCAGCCTGCAGGTCGGGCTGGTCAACAACATGCCGGACGCGGCGATGCGCGCGACCGAGTTGCAGTTCGCGCGTCTGCTCAAGGAGGCCGCCGGTTCGCTGGATGTGCGCTTGCGCCTTTTCTCCATGCGCTCGATCCCGCGCAGTGAAGAAACGCGTTCGCGCATGGCCGGCTTCTATGACGATGCCGCCTTCCTGCAGGCGGCCAATGTCGACGCCCTGATCATCACCGGCGCCCAGCCGGGGGCTGGGGACCTGCGCGACGAGCCCTATTGGGCGGAACTGGCGCATCTGATCGACTGGGCCGAGATCGGCACTGTCTCCACACTGTTTTCCTGTCTTGCCGCTCATGCCGCGGTGCTGCAGCTGGACGGCATCACCCGCCGGGCGCTGCCCGCAAAACTTTCAGGCCTCTATGAAAGTGTGCGGGTCGAGGACGATCCACTGTTCTTCAGCACCGACGCCAGCGGGCCGGTGCCGCATTCGCGCAAGAACGACATTGCCGAGAGCGAACTGACCGCCAAGGGCTATCGCGTGCTGTCGCGGCTTCAGAACGGCCAGGTGGACATCTTCACCCGCGAGCCGCCGGGCCATAGCCGCTTTGTTCTGTTCCAGGGCCATCCCGAATATGATCCGGGCACCTTGGGGCGGGAATATCTGCGCGATGTGGGCCGCTTCCTGCGCGGCGAGGCGGGTGAGATGCCGCAGATCCCGCAGAATTATTTCGACCGCGCCACCGAAGACCGTTTGGCCGACCTGCTGGCGGGCAACGAGCCGGACCTGGCGCGCTATAGCGAGATCGTGACCGGCGCGGTGCCGCTCAAGCTCTGGCGTGGCAACACGGTCAAACTGTTCGCCAACTGGCTGACGCTGGTTGCTGCCACCAAGGCGCGCAAGCTGGCCTCGCGCACGGTGCACACCCGCCGCCGGGCGTCTTAGCCTTTAGGCACCACATCAAAAGCGATTGTCGTCCTTGCCTGCGCGTCGCGGAACGGCACCGTGCCGTGCCACATGTAAGACGGAAACAGCACCAGCCGGCCCGGCCGGGGCTGGATGGCGCGGCGGATGGGGTCTTTCAGCGCCAGTTTGAAAGCGGGTTCGCCGAACTTGATCCAGCCCTGGCGTTCCTTTTCGTCTTCCACGGCCTTTGGCACCGCCACGTAATAACAGGAACTGATCCAGCCCTGCGGATGGATGTGGTTCACATGAAAGCCGCAGTCGCGCAGGCGTGACGACCAGGACCCGGAATAGCGGAAATCGTGCGCCCGCCGCGCCAGGAAAGGATGGCTGTCGTCTTCCTTCAGCCCCGCGATATAGCGCGCGACGGCCTGGTCGATGCGGGTGCGGATTTTCTCCACCAGCGCATGGCCGCGGCCAAAGATCTGGTCCGGCGTCTGTGTCCCGCCGCGCAGGGACTGGTTGAGATATTCGCGCGTCTTGGGATGCACGCTGTCCAGCCAGGCATTCAGCTCGGCGTTGAAATCTTCCATGCTGGAAAAGCCGTCCGGCGCCTCCAATTCAAAGCTCTGGATCAACATGTCATAGCGGTTGAGCTGTTCGTCGCGTTCGTCGTCCATCAGCCGCCAGGCGGTGCCCATGGTCGACAGCGCGATCTGGTCGTGCGGATTGATCGCGACCGCGCGTTCGCACAGGGCCACGGCTTTGGCGGGATCGCCACCCAGAAGGGCCGCCTCCGCGGCACAGCCATAAAGCTCGCCGTCCTGGTCATGCCGGGCCAGGAGGGCATCAAACGCGCTCAGCGCTTCGTCATAGCGCCCCAGCATGGTCAGCGCGCTGGCCACGCCCGCGGCCGCCAGCCTGTCGGTGGGCGCAAGCCTCGCCGCGTCCTGGTAGGTTTCCAGCGCTTCTTCGCCGCGTTTTTCATGACTGAGGAAGAACGCCTTGGACAAAAGCAGCGGCGCGGTCTTCGGCGCGCTGTCATAGGATTTGAGATACTCGTCGCGCCGGTCCAGGCGATAGAGAATTTCGTTGTGGAATTTGTGCCATTCCGGATTGGCCGGATCTTGGGCAATCATCTGCCGCGAGATGGCCAGCGCTTCGTCATAGCGCTTCATCTCCTGCAGGATCTCGGCACGCACGGCGTCGCTGTGCGGCAAGGCAGGGTTCAGCGCCTTGGCCCTGGCGAGATGCTCAAGCGCCTGGTCGGCCCGGCGCTGGCGCGCCAGCGCCAGGCCGTAATTGTAATGCAGCGCGCCTTTGACCTGGTCAGAGGCCGGCTGTTGCAGCGCGCCGGCGAAAATCGTTGCGGCTTCCTCAGGGCGGCCCTGGTCCAGCATCACGCCACCCAGCTCCAGCCGCGCCTGCGCATTGGCGGGCATCACACCCGCCCAATCGCGCAACATCGCTTCGGCGTCTTCCAGCCGGTTCAGACGCTTCAAGGTGTTGCCGGCCTCGAAATAGGCTTCGGCGTAATCGGGCTTGAGGCGGATCGCGTCTTTCAGCGCCGCCAGCGCTTCTTGCGGCCGGCCCAGCCACTGCAGCGCGGTGGCATGGCTGAAGGCCAGCTCTGCGGCTCGCGGATCGGCGGCGCGGGCGCGGGCGAAACAGGCGGCCGCATCCTCGAAGCGCTGCTGGTGCATCCGGACCAACCCGGCCATGTGGAGCAGGGCGGGATCGGCGGCCGAAGGGCCCAGATGGGGCGCCATGATTCGGTCGGCGCCGGCCACGTCGCCCTTCTGCAAGGCGGCGCTCGCGGCGGCCAAGACCTCCTGGACACCGTTTTTTTCCTGGATGGAGACCATGGCGGCACCCTATAGGAGCCAGTTGCCGACTGTCAGGCCCGATAGAAAATTACAATAATGACTTTTTGTCATAACAAAATTGCGTAGTTTCACGTACTTGGCAAAGAACGCGACAAACTTTCTAATTGTCGCAAAATGTCACTGATTTGCTCTTCCCCCCTCGAAAATCGGGATTTAATAAGTATCTGCGGTGGGGCTTCCAGAACGTGACCATGCATCTGTTGTCCATAGATATCGGCTGGATCCTGGCGGCCATCGCAGTTGGCGGCGCAGGTTACACGTTGCTGGCAGCATTGCTGGTCGGCCGTTTCATGCAGGCGCCGCAAACAGGCGCCGGCCATAGTCCCGATGTCACCATCCTGAAGCCGTTGCACCAGGGCGAACCTGACCTGTCGCGCAATCTCGAAACCTTCTTCGCCCAGCGCTATGACGCCAAGGTGCAGATCGTCTTCGGTGTGCACGACGAATCCGATCCCGCCGTTCCTGTGGTGCGCGCGCTGCAGGCCAAGTATCCGCATCTCGACACCGCGATCGTGGCCGATACCGCGCTCTATGGCGCCAATGCCAAAGTGTCCAACCTGATCAATATGCTGCCCCAGGCCAAGCACGATACGCTGGTGCTGTCGGACAGCGACATCGCGGTCTCGCCCAGCTGGCTTTCCCAGGTTACCGCCGCGCTGGCGCGTCCAGGCGTTGGCATTGTCACCTGCCTATATACCGGCGAGCCCGCCAATGACGGCCACCGGCTTTGGTCGGCACTGGCCGCGATGGGCACGTCCTATACCTTCCTGCCCAATGCGGTTCTGGGTACCTCGCTCGGCTTGGCCGCGCCCTGTTTTGGTTCAACCATCGCCATGCGCCGCGAGACCCTGGATGAAGTCGGCGGGTTCACCGCTTTCGCCGATCACCTGGCCGATGACTATGAGATGGGCCGCGCGGTTCGCGCCCGCGGCTATGCCCTGGCCATTCCCGCCATGGGCGTGGGTCATACCGCGGCAGAAAGTTCGGTGATGGATCTGTTGCGCCATGAGCTGCGCTGGACGCGCACCATCCGCATGGTCAATCCGGCGGGCTATCTGGGCAGCTTTGTCACCCATGGCTTTGTCTTTGCCCTGATGGCGTCGGTATTGCTGGATTTTAACACTATCAGTCTGGCCCTGCTGGCGCTGACCCTGGCGTCGCGGCTGTTCCTAAAGTACCGGATCGATGGGCTTTTCGGCACCGATGGCGGTCCCTACGGCCTGCTGCCACTGCGTGACCTGTTAAGCTTTGGCGTCTTTGTGGTCTCGCTGTTCGGCGAAACCGTGCATTGGCGCGGAACGCACTTTGCGGTAGAGCCTTCGGGCGCGATGTCCCAGGTCTGATAGCCCTGAAAGTTCCTGACTGTTCCCGGCCCTGGCCGGGCTCATGAGGTATGACGATGATGAAGTCCCTTTTCCTGCAGGCGCCGTCTTTTGACGGCTATGACGGCGGCGCCGGCGCGCGCTATCAGATGAAGCGGGAAGTGAAGAGCTTCTGGTTTCCTACCTGGCTGGCCCAGGCCGCCGCGATGGTGCCCGGCTCGCGGCTGATCGATGCGCCGCCGCACAATCTTTCCTTCAAGGACATTGAGGAAGATGTGAAGGCGCACGAACTGATCGTGATCCATACTTCAACGCCCAGCTTCAAGTCCGACTGCAAGACCGCGCGTCTTGTCCGCGCCATCAATCCCACCGCCAAGATCGGCTTCATCGGCGCCAAGGTCGCGGTCGAGCCGAATGAAAGCATGGCGGCCTGTCCCGAGCTCGATTTTGTCGCCCGCAACGAATACGACTTCACCATCAAGGAACTGGCGGAAGGCGCGGACTGGTCGACCATCAAGGGCCTGACGTACCGCGACGCCTCAGGCCAGATCGTTACCAATCCCGAGCGCGAAATCCTGGTGGACATGGACAAGCTGCCGT
>CAWHLV010000059.1:0-11420 GCA_963830095.1 uncultured Alphaproteobacteria bacterium | reverse complement strand
AGGGCACTTCGCTGTAGTCTTTGGGCCGTCCCATCATCGCCAGCGCCGCATGCTTGGCCTGATCGATGGCGTTTTGCACGCATTCGAGCCGGATCTCGACGCCTTCGCGGCCATAATGGCGGGTGCAATCGCCGGCGGCAAAGATGGCGGGGTCCAAGGTCCTGGCATGGCGATCCACCACGATGCCGTCACGGCAGGCAAGACCCGCTTTGGCCGCCACTTCGTCATCGGGCACAACGCCGATCCCCACCAGAGCCAGGTCGGCGGGATAAAGTGTGCCGCCGACGCGTACCTCTTCAATTTTGTCCGTTCCCTCGAAGCCGTTGACGGGCGTGTTGAATTTGAGGATGATGCCCGCCTTGTGGTGCTCGGCGGCGAAGAAATCCTAGCACCGGCTTGGACACGGTGCGCGGCATCAACCGGTCGGCGGTCTCGAACACCGTCACGTGCAGCCCGCGCTTGGCTCCCACCGCCGCCACTTCCAGGCCGATATAGCCACCGCCCACGATGGCGATGCGTGCGCCCTCCCGGAACGCGGCCTGAAGCCCGTCCACATCGGCGATGTCACGGAGATAGTGAATTCCCGGCAGGTCCGCGCCGGGAGCAGGCGAGCTTGCGCACCCGCGTGCCGGTGGCGATGAGCAGCTTGTCGTAAGCGAGCGTGCGCCCATCGCTCGGCACCACTGTCCTGGCGGCGCGGTCGATCGCCATAGCGCGCGTATTGAGGACGCAAAGCTTGACGCGCGATCTCGCGATAGAATTCGTCGCCTTTCAGGAAAAGCCTTTCGCGCGCGAAAGCCCCCAGCAGATAGGCCTTGGATAGTGGCGGGCGCTGATAGGGCGGATAGGCCTCGTCCCCCACCATGGTGAGTTGGCCCTGGAACCCTTCGGCGCACAGGCTCTGGACCGCCTGCACCGCGGCCTGACCGGCGCCAATAATGACAAATTGTTCGGCCATGATTTTTCCGCGAAATCCGGGCGCGGGCTAGCATGACCGAGGCTCCAAGCATAGGGCTTTCGCCAGCGGCGCGGCGCGGGCTAGAAAGCTCCATGGCGGACAGATTTCGCATGCGTGTGGCGCTGCCGGACCTGGCGGCGACGGCAAAACTGGGCACGGCGATTGCGGCCCGGCTGGCGCCAGGCGATGCGGTGCTGCTGAGAGGCGACCTGGGCAGCGGCAAGACCACCTTGGCGCGCGCCATCCTGGCGGCATTGGGTGTGACGGACAATGTGCTAAGCCCGACCTTCACTTTGGTGCAGGCCTATGAGGCGCCACGCTTAAGGGTGAGCCATTACGATCTCTATCGCCTGAAACGCGAAAGCGAATTGGAGGAATTGGGTCTGGACGAAGCATTGGACCAGGGCGCCGCCTTGATCGAATGGCCGGAACGGGCGGAGAAGGGCCTCCCCGCCGACGCGCTGATCGCGGCGTTGGATGCGGACACGGAACGCTGGGTCGTACTGGAAGGGCCGGCGCGCTGGAAAGTGTTGGAACAGGCCTATGTCTGATCCCCGCGCATTCCTGCAACAGGCGGGCTGGGGCGAAGCCGAGGTCGCACCGCTGAAAGGCGATGTCGCCGCTCGCCGCTACGCCCGGCTGCGTCATGGCGCGCGCCTTGCCATGCTGATGGACCAGCCGCAGGCGCCCGAAAGCGCCCTGGCCGCGCCGGACGCGGACGAAGCCACGCGCCGCGCCCTGGGCTACAACGCGGTGGCGCGGCTGGCGGGTGCCGATTGCCGCCGCTTTTCAGCGGTGTCGCATTATCTGCGCGCGCGCGGTTTGTCGGCCCCGGACATTCTGGCTGCCGACTATGCCCACGGCCTTCTGGTGATTGAGGTACTGGGCGACGATCTCTTCACGGAGGTGGTGAACGGCGCGAACGGCGAAGCCCTTTACGGCGCGGCAGTGGAAATCCTCGCCAAGCTTCATACCGAGCAAGCACCGGAATTTTTAATTTCCCACGACCAGGACGCGCTGCCGCTCTATGTCTATGACGAAATCGCGCTGATCGCCGAGACCGACCTGATGCTGGAATGGTTCTTTCCACTCGCGTTAGGACGTCCGGCAAGCGAGAGCGAATATAAGGAGCATCGCGCGCTCTGGAAGGCGGCGCTGGATGCCATTGCCGGTAGCCCGCGCGTCTTTGTGCATCGCGATTATCACGCCCAGAATTTGCTGTGGCTGCCGGAACGCGAGGGCCTTGGCCGGGTGGGCCTGATCGATTTCCAGGACGCGGTGGCGGGCAGCCGCGCCTATGACCTGATCTCGCTGGTCGAGGATGCGCGCCGCGACGTGCCCCGCGACTTGGCCCAAAGCGCCACCGCGCATTATCTGTCCGCGGCGAAACAGTTCGGCGTGGCGCTGGATGACGATGAATTCCGCGCCGAGATGGCGGTGATGGCGGCCGAGCGCAACACCAAGATCGTGGGCATTTTCGCCCGTCTGTTCCTGCGCGACGGCAAGCGCCGTTATCTCGATTATCTGCCGCGGGTGTGGGGCTATCTGGAACAGGATTTGAATGATCCTTTGCTCGCCAATCTTAGACATTGGTACGACCGCGTGCTGCCCACATCCAAGCGCGCCATGCCCCAACAGGTTCTGGCGCATGATCCGCCGTGCCATGGTGATGGCCCCTAGGCAAGCGCCTGCGCATGTGGCCCTTGACGACGAAACACCGCCCCAAGCCGCTGGTCGAGGTGGCGGGCAAGACGCTGATCGATCACGCGCTCGATCGCCTGGTGGCGGCCAAGGTCGAGCTGGCGGTGATCAATCTTCATTACAAGAGCGAGATGCTGCGCGCCCATCTGGCTAAGCGCCGCGACATCGAGGTCCCGTTATTCCTCGGAAGAAGAGCAACACTGCTCGATACAGGCGGCGGGGTGGTCAAAGCGCTGCCCCATTTCGAAGACGAGCCTTTCTTCATCCTCAATTCGGATTTCGATCTGGGTGGAAGGCTATAATTCCGCGCTCGACGCGATGAACCGGACCTGGGACGCGGCGCGCATGGATGGATTGCTTCTGCTGGCCTCGATGACGACGGCGCTGGGTTACGAAGGCTGGCGGGGCGATTTCCGCCTTTCGCCCACTGGGCATGTGAGCCGGGTGCCGGAGCGCATGGTCTCCGGTTTCGCCTATCCCGGCGTGCAGATCGCCCATCCCCGCCTGTTCGACGATCCGCCAGGGGAAATCTTCTCCACCAATGTGATGTGGGGATCGTGCTATCGCCAAGGATCGCCTGTACGGCATCCGGCTCGAAGGCGCATGGCTGCATGTGGGAAGCCCCCAGGTACGCAACTACGCGGAGGAATTCCTCGCCAAGCTGGAAAGGTCTTCAGCCGGCATCTTCACCATTCCCGCCTCGGCGCCGTTCGGCGAGACATTGGCGCGCGGTCTGATCGAACGGGCGGGTACCGGCGCCTTCGCGCTATCCGACGTCACCATCTATCTGCCTACCCGCCGCGCGGCGCGGAATTTCGGCGAGGCCTTCGCCCGGGCGTTGGCCGGCGCCGCGCTGTTGCCCGAATCCCGCGCCCTGGGCGACAGCGATGACGACGATCCTGTTCGACCTGGTGCATGACGGTCTGGAATTGCCGCCCGCCATCCATCCCATCCGCCGGCAATTGCTGCTCGCCACGCTGATCCGGCAATGGGAGAAGGCGCGGGGCGAAGATGTAAGTTTTGCCCATGCCGCGGCGCTGGCGGAGAAATTCGCCGAAGTGATGGACGATGCCGAGCGCCAGGGCGCGGACCTCACCCGCTTGGACGAGCTGGCGCCGCTGTCGCTGGCCGCGCATTGGGAAAATGTCGCGCGCTTTCTCAGATTTTTGATCCGCGATCAATGGCCCGCGCTGCTCACCGCCGAAAAGGCGATCAATCCGGCCGCACGGCGCAACCGTTCGCTGAATCGCTGGCCGAACGGCTGAAGACCCGCCCGCCCGGCGGCATGGTGATCGCAGCAGGTTCGACCGGCTCCATCCCCGCCACGGCGCTAAGCTGCTCACCACCATCGCAGGGCTGCCCAATGGCGCGCTGGTGCTGCCGGGGTTGGATCGTGGACTGGACGAGGAAAGCTGGCGCGCGCTCGATCCCGGCCACCCGCAATATGGCTTGAAGCAATTGCTGGATGCGGCGGGTGAAATCCGTGCGGCAGTAAAAGATTGGCACGGCGCCTCCAGCAACCGCGCGCGCGAAAAATGTCTCTCTTAGAGCGCAATGTTTGTGCCGTTTACCGCCACCGATCATTGGCGCGCGTTGGCGGACATGCATGATAGCGACATCGCCGAAGGCTTGAATGGCATTCAACTTATCGCCGCCGCCGATCCAGCCGAAGAAGCGCTGGTGATCGCGCTGGCCTTGCGCGAGACCCTAGAGCATGACGGCCGCACCGCCGCGCTGGTGACCCCGGACCGCGATCTGGCGCGGCGGGTGGCGGCGGAGCTTTCGCGCTGGGAGATCGCGATCCACGATTTCTGCCGGCCGTCCCCTGGCGCACACCAGCGCGGGCGCGTTCTTTTGTTTGTTGGCCCAAGCGGGCGGAGACGCAATTCGCCCCCGTGCCGCTTCTGGCATTGCTCAATATTTCTTCGCCAGCCTGGGCGAGGACCAGGCTGCGTTCCGCGCCATGGCGCGCGCGCTGGATCGCTTTGCCTTGCGCGGTCCCCGTCCCGATCCGGGCTGGGATGGCATCGCCCGGGGGCAGCCGGTGCGGCCCCCAATCGGACACGCAGCCACGATCCCTCTAGCGCTGCGCAAATTCATCTCGCCGGCTGCCTGGCGTTTGCGAACATCGCAATCGCGCAGTCACCACACCTGCGTTCCTGCTTGCATGCTACTGAACCTGCCGCCGCCTTGGCAGAATCACGCGCCAATGGCTTGAATCAGCGTGATGCCGTGACGCGCACCGTCGGAATTTATGACGGGTTCTCCCCCGGGGCGGCGAGCACGCAGGAACTGGCCGACATCATGTATGCGATGCCGACGGACGCACAGAGCCTACAGTTTCGAGCAAAGCTGTTTTCCCGATGCCTCACAACAAGCGAGAAATCATGACCATCGCAATGAAAATGACGGTTTTGCCCCTTCTTTCTGCCGCGCTCATGACAGGTACGCCCTGCCTCGCCCAGACAGACGCAAACAAACCGGCTTGTGCGCTGCTGGAAGGCGGAGAAGTCCCTTCCATGGCCAGCAACCCAGACCTGCACAGCCGCTGGTTTGTTATCGACCGCGCGGTATCACAGGGTAGTGAAAACGGTCTGGCCGCCAAGGGCTATAAAGTCGAAGACGACATCGTGGACATTAAGGACGCGAACTCGCGTATCGGTCATATCGTGCAGCAGCTCAAAACCACTGGCTGTACGAAAGTCGTGCAGATATCTGCTGCACTGAAAGATTTGCCAGCGACCCCGGGCGTTGTATCGCAGTTCACTTTCACCGCCTTAGTGTTCCACCTTGAGCAAAAATCACCGAGGGAAGTTTTCATAGCCGGAGAATTCCAGAAGGATTATTCCTTCCCATTAACGAAGGACACGATGGATCATCTATCGCTATCAGGTGTCGGGGAGCAAATCGCCGCCGACATTGATGCGTCAGCCACTTTGGAAAAGAACAAGTAGCCTTTCTGGGGAGCGACACATGCAGGAATTAGAACTGACTTGGGCACGGACGCTGCGATTCTGGTGGGCGCTTTTTTGGCGCGGGCTAGTAATAAGTATGCCATTGGCAATCGTCATGGGTTTTCTATCGGGAATGATCGTGGCTATTACAGGAATGCCGAATTTCACTACCTCGCCGTGGTTCACAATTGGAGAAATGGTGATGTTGCTACCACTTTTTCCTGTGATCTTGCGGATGGCATTTCGGGCGAAATACCGAGACTTTCGCATTGTGTTGGTCCCGCCAGAAGGTCCAAACGCAGGCTCGGGACGGGTCTAAGCCACCTCAATGGGGGTTCAGATGAAGCTGGTACATTGGGGCGTCACCATTCTTGCTATTGGTGCGATCATGATGGGAGCTACTTCCGCTGCCGTCGCTGGTCCGCTTGAAGATGGAAGGGACGCCTTCAATCGTCGCGATTTTCCCACAGCGCTTGCTCTTCTGCGGCCCCTTGCAGATCAGGGCAACGCTGATGCCGCAGTTGTCGTTGGGTACATAGAGGCGATCCTTTTTCGGATGGAGCAGCAAGGGATCGGCCGCAAGGATTTGGAGCCGATGATTGGGACACGGGCGCGCGTCGCCGAGGTGTTAAACCGTAAGCGTGGTTTATCGATTGAGATGATTTGGCAATTGCACACAAAGCTGGGAATATCGGCAGAAGTTCTGATCAGGCCGTCTCGACGGAGCAGCACGGTGTAGGGCCGCAGCGGTAGTACCACCCGACGTTGGAGTTCGACGCGGGTTTATTCGGACGAGACTGTTCGCAACAATCGAGCCGAAATTCCGAAAAGTTGTGACTCCCAGGGCTCTATGGCCGAAGGCTTAATTGAAGACCGGCCAACAGACCGGCCAAAATTAGTCGAGAGGCACCAAGATACCATTGGTTTCAGGGGTAAGTTGCTGGTGTGGATCGGCCAATTTCGGCTATTTGACTTTGGGAGCTTTCCGCCAGAAGATCGGCCAATAGACCGGCCAGATTTTACCATATAAAAATACTTATTGTTTTATATCAAACACTTGGACAAATGAAAGATCGGCCAAATGTCGCCGGAAACGCCTGCGCGGATTGAGCCGACGAAACTCGAAGACGTTAGTCCGGAGATCACCGATGTGATCGCCGAACTGGCATCGGCCGCCGCGAGCCTAGGCAAAGGGCTCCACCCCGCGACGGCGGCCAATCTGGCCGATCTCGTACGGATCATGAACACCTACTACAGCAACCTGATTGAAGGCCATAACACGCGTCCTCGCGATATCGCTCGCGCCTTGATAGGCGATTTCGATGAAAATCCGGAGCGACGCGATTTGCAGATCGAAGCCGCCGCTCATGTCCGAGTTCAGACCGATATCGATACTTTGGGCGCAGCCGGCAACCTCGAAGAACCTGCGAACTCTGGGTTCATTCGCTGGCTTCATCGCGAATTCTACCGCGATGCGCCTGATTCGATGCTGCGTATTGAAGGTGCCGGGAAATCCTTTGTCATGGCCCCAGGAGAATGGCGATCTCTTCCAGAGCATGACGTTGCGGTGGGACAGCACCTCCCGCCTTCAAGTGACCGCGTGCCGGCCTTCATGAAGTACTTTGAGGACCACTATCAGCTTGGGAAAATGGGCAAAGGCTCACGCATTCTCGCGATCCCTGCGGCGCATCATCGGTTCAACTACATCCATCCATTTCCCGACGGCAATGGGCGTGTCAGCCGGCTGATGAGCCATGCGATGGGCTACTATGCGGGTATCGATGCCCACGGGCTGTGGTCGATATCCCGCGGCCTGGCTCGCGGATTAAAAAGTCGAACTGACTACAAGCGAATGATGGATCACGCGGACATGCCACGTCAGGGCGATAGGGACGGTCGCGGGAACCTCTCTGAAAGGGCGTTGAAAGAATTCTCCCACTGGTTTCTGTCGGTCTGTCTCGATCAGGTGAAGTTCATGTCTTCTTTGTTTGAGATCGACACGCTGGCGAAGCGTCTGAGAACCTATGTCGAGAAAAGTGAAACTCTAAAGCCGCAAACCGCCAACATACTGGAAGAGGCGCTTATCCGGGGAGAGGTCGAACGTGGTGCCGTCGAGAGAATCACCGGCCTTCCTGAGCGGACCGCTAGACGTGTCCTCAACGACGCGATTGACGCCGGCTTACTGGCGTCCGCGACCCCCAAAACCCCTGTGTCATTACGCTTCCCGGACGAAGCCCTCGAGGCTTTGTTCCCACGCCTATATCCGGAGACCTGAATCATTATTTGGGGTCGGACTACCGGAACGCCTCCCGACATACTCAGACCGTTCGATCCTGTCCGGCCTATGTGCACTCGAATACCGCCGAATACCGCATTGCGGTCAAGGCACGCGCCACCCTGGCCGATCGCACCGACCCTGGCGCCGAGCGGCGCAAGCTATCGGCATCCGCATCCATCCAAGCCTGGGCGAAAGGTTTATGCGCGAGCATGTCGCAGTGCGCTGCAGCCGAGCACCCAGAAAGAGTACCGGCGCGCCCTACGTTGTTCATCAATAAAAAATTGGGGCGTCGCCGCGTTGCCGAAGTGACTTGCCCGGATATCTCCGAGTTGCACCAAGCCTATGCCCATATTCCCTATCAGGCCAACCGGACGCTCGGCGTGCTCTCCAAGATGTTCAACCTGGCCGAAGTGTGGGGCCTCAGGCCAGACGGCTCCAATCCCTGCCGGCATGTCCGCAAGTACCGTGAGGTCAAGCACGAGCGCTACCTGTCCGCCAAAGAGCTCGCCCGGCTGGGAACCGCCTTGGACCGGGCTATGCGCCGCCAACCGGACGGAAAGGGCAAATATGTGGAGGCTCCGGAATCCCCCTACGTCGTGGCGGCATTCAAGCTTCTGATCCTCACCGGCTGCCGGCTGGGCGAGATCCAGTCCCTAAATGGGACTATGTCGAGGATAGCGCGCCCTCAAATTCATTCAAGTGGTGCCACTGTGGTGCCACGAACGAAGAATGGCCGCCCCGGTTGGGACGGCCATTCTTCTAAGTGATTGATATTTTTTCTATAATTTGGTTGCGGGGACAGGATTTGAACCTGTGACCTTCAGTTATGAGCCTGACGAGCTACCGGGCTGCTCCACCCCGCGTCATGTCTCAGCCATGTGAGAGGGTGCGGGGAATAAGCTTTTGCCCACCCCCTGTCCAGCCCGGTTTTTTCCCGGTTTTCCGCCTTTTCGAGGGTTCAGGGAGAATTTGACCCGGGTCCCCTAGTTTGGGTATGCGTTGCTTGCTGGAGCCCCTCCCATGTGTCTGAATTCGTGCCCTGGCCCTTGCGATTGGGCTGGCCGCACTGACTTCACCATGCGCTTTCGCCGACGGCATGTTCGACGACGGCAAGCTCCTGGCCACCGGCGGCGTCTCCCAGGTGGAAGGTGCCGGCGGCGGCGGTCTGGCCGCTGGGCGATGATCACCGGCTATGGCACCGACATGGCATCGGCGTCAATGGCCACTACACAGCGGTCGCGCTGCCCGATTACAACCTGCACACCGCCGGCGTGGCGGTCGGCCTCTACGACCGGCTCGAGCTCTCTTACGCCTGGCAGGGTTTCGACACCCAGGATGTCGGCGGCACCTTGGGTCTGGGCCGCGGCTTTGTCTTTCATCAGAACATCTATGGCGCCAAGCTGAGCTGTTCGGCGACGCCATCTATGACCAGGACAGCTGGGTGCCCCAGGTCGCGGTCGGCGTGCAGCACAAGGAAAATGACCGTCCCGCCATCATCGCGGCGATGGGCGGCAAGGGCAGCGTCGGCAATGATTTCCACTCTGGCCGCCAGCAAACTGTTTTTGGCCGAGAGCCTCTGGTCAATCTCACCATGCGCGAAACCAAGGCCAACCAGTTCGGCATCCTGGGCTTCGGCGGCGACAAGCATGACGACTATTCCACCCAGTTCGAAGGCTCGGCCGCCTATCTGTTCAGCCGCCAGTTCGCCGCCGGCGTGGAACTGCGCACCAAGCCCAGCAATCTGGGTATCGCCAAGGAAGGCGACGCCTGGGACCTGTCTGCCGCCTATTTCTTCAACAAGAACCTGTCTCTGACGGTGGCCTATGCCGACCTCGGAAACATCGTGATCAAGGACGACCAGCACGGCGCCTATCTGTCGCTGCAGGCCGGTTTCTATTCCAAGGAGTGACGTCATGAAACACCTTGCCGTCCTATCCACCGCTTTTTCTGGCTTTCACTGTTCCGGTGCGCGCTGAAGACACACTGTATTCCGACATGGGCGGCCAGCCCGGGATCAACAAGATCGCGGATGTCTCGGTGGACAACTATCTCGCCGATCCCCGCATCAAAGACATCTTCTCGGAATCGAACATCGACCGCATCCGCGCCGAATTGAAGGATCATTTCTAACGATCGCGGGCGGCCCCTGCCGCTATACCGGCCATTCGATGGAGGCCACGCACAAGGGCTTGCATCTGACCAACGCCAATTTCAACGCCCTGGTCGAAGACCTGCAGTTGGCGATGGATTCCTGTAATATCCCGTTCGCGACCCAGAACCGTTTTCTGGCACGGCTGGCGCCGATGCAGCATCAGGTGGTGACCCGATGAAAAACTGGCTCTGCTTTTCCTGCTGGCGCCCTGGCCCGCCTTTGCCGCCGACGAGGCCCATACCGTCGTCCAGAAGGGCCGCGCCTTTCATCAGGGCGAGATCACCATCAATCGTGGTGAAAGCCTGACTTTCACCAATGACGACGAATTCATCCACCAGATCTATTCCAAAAGCGACAGCTTCGATTTCGACACGGACGAGAAGAACCCGGGCGAAAACATTACCGAAACCTTTACGGCATCGGGAACCTTGAGGTCCACTGTCACATTCATCCCAAAATGAAACTGGTGGTGCACGTCAAATAACCGGAAATGAAGGCGTTTCCGGTTCCCGTGCCCCCGCTATGGGGTGACTTTAAGCGGCCATAAACCCGCCCGTTGCCAATATACGGCAGAAACTACGGGTAGCCCGGTTGTAATGGCGAAATACTCCATCGGCGCAAAGATATTTGCAGCCTTCGTGGCGATGAGCCTGATCATCGCGGCGACGGGGTTTGGCGGCTATCTGGTGCTGTCCGCGGCCGGCAACATCGCTGTCGTCACTTACGACGGCCCGTCGATGGCGATTTCCTATTCCCGCGCTGCCCATGCCGATTTCATCCAGATGCAGCTGGCTGGCTCAGCGCTACGAGCAGGCCCCGCCCAAGGCGCGGGCCGACATTGCCTCCCAGCTCAGCGATATGGCCTCGTCTTTCAGCGGTGACCTGGATGTCGCGGCAAGCCGCGCCTCAGCGCCCGGCGATGACGCAAGACGATTGCGGAGATCGCGCCTCTGGTCAAACGCTGGCGTGCGGCCCAGGCCGGCGGCGATCATGCCGGGCAGGCCAGGCTGGATGAGGCGATCGGCGGCAAGTTCGATCTGCTGATCGAGCTGATCACCGATCACAGCTTTGTCGCCCGCCGGCAGACCGTGACCAATATCGGCGATTTCAAATATGCCAGCATCGCCATGACGATTTTCGGCCTCCTGCTGGCGGCCGGCATCACCTGGATCCTGCGCAGCCGCATCGTGCGGCCGCTGCGCGCGGCGGCCAGCGTCGCCGACCGCATTGCCGGCGGCGAGATGCAGACCACCATTCCGCAGGGCGGGGCGGACGAGACCGGCACCTTGCTCAAATCCATGACGGTGATGCAGGACAGCATCCGCGAGGCGATGACGCGCGAGAAACAGCCTGCGCCGCTCGGCCGAAAATCGACTG
>CAWHLV010000058.1:0-165077 GCA_963830095.1 uncultured Alphaproteobacteria bacterium | reverse complement strand
CGCGACAGAGATCGTGAACATCTCATGCAGGCCCAGCCCCATCAGCTGCTCGCCGATGGCGACAAAACCGATCCAGATCAGCAGCGCCGCCAGCGCCGCCACAAACAGCGCCACCTCACGCCCGCCGCGCACCGTCGCCAACAACAAGGGCGCGGCCACCAGGGATGGGAACAGGAAGTATGGCGCCGCACCTGGCAGCCAGATGGCGCAGGCGATGGCGAGCGCGGCCAGCCACAGCCAGCAGGCGATGACGCTGGACAATCGCGCGGCCAAAAGTGCGATCGCCCACACCCCGAAGGCCAGCGACAGGCGCAGCCACACCGGTGTCGCAAAGGAGGGATCTGCGTGACCGGAAATCCAGGCCGCCAGCCCGTGCAGCACAAAGCCCATACCCACCGCGCCCGCCAGCAGCAAAGGCGGCATCAGCATCGCCAGCACCGGCCTGGGCAAGCTGCGGCGCTCGCGCGGCGTCAAAAGTCCCGCTACGGCAATGACGGCGAAGGCCAGCACCGACAAGGGCAACGCCCATGGCCTGGGCAGACGCGGCAGCCACAGCCCCAGAATGTCGAGATAGACCAGTTCGCCGCCGCGCAGTTGTGCGGACGGCGCCTGACGCAGGCCGTCGGCCATCGCCAGCATATTGTCGCCCTGCTCCTGCACGCTCTGGGGATCTAGATTGGCCCGCCGGTCCAACGGGGTGTGATAGGCCGCGACATCGCCGACAAAGGCGAAATTCATGCCCGGCAATCCCGCCGCCAGCACAGGCGTCAGGTCGGTGTCATTGGGCAGGTATTTGTACATTTCGGCCGAGATCGAGGAGGTCGCGTAATGCGACACACCTTTTGCATAGAGATCAATCAGCCCGGCATCGCCGGGACTGGTCTGAAACAAGAAGCTTGCGCCGCTGTCGCCGCGCACATCCGCATTCACCACCGCGGCGATTGTGTACTTTTGCGCGCGGACATAGGCGCTGGCGCCCAGCAGGCCCGGCTCTTCGCCATCACTGAACAGAGCGGTGACCGGCCGCCCCACGGGCCCACGCGCCTTCAGCGCCCGTATACTCTCCAGCAAGACCGCAACGCCGGACCCGTCATCGCCCGCGCCCGGCCCGGCGGCGACGCTGTCGCTATGGGCCATCAGCAGGATGTTCTTGCCGCTTCCCGGCCATACGTCTGCAACGATATTGGTGACCGTGGCGCAATTGACCTGGTGCCAGCGCGCCTCGCTGACACAGCTCATCTGGCTTTCTTCGCGGGCGGGCACGCCCATCGCCGCCAGTTCCTTCAGGATGCGGCCGCGCACGCTCGCGGCTTCCGCGCTACCCACCGGATGAGGCTGCTCAGGCCCCAGCACCCGGCCCAGCGCCGCACCGGCCCGCGCAACAGGAAAACGCCGTCGCCGGGGGCATCCGAACCCAGCGCCTGGGGCATGGACTGGCCATAGACCGACAGCAGCCAGATACCGGCCACCAACGCCGCCAAACCCCAAATCCGACCCATAGGTATTCGCCCCGGTTCCCTAATCGGCAGTATTACCTTGATTTTTCTGGCGAATACCCCTATTTTGCAGTGCGAAAGAGTTGGCCGCCATTCGGGCCGCCGGCCATGGGCGCCACACGTCGCGCCCCTTCTTCAGGAGCGTGCTACGACCAACGTGACGACCTCCGGCGCGGAAGCCGGATTAGACGAAGTTATTGAAGCCGTTCAGACTTCGACGCCAGAAACGGTAATGCCCCGCCAGCCCATCGACGGCTTTGACGGTCTGGGGCTTTGCACCGACATTCTCAAGGCGGTAGCCGACAGCGGCTACACCACCCCGACCCCCATCCAGGCGCAGGCCATTCCCGAAGTGCTGCAGCGGCGCGACGTGATCGGCATCGCCCAGACCGGTACCGGCAAGACCGCCAGTTTCACCCTGCCGATGATCGAGATGCTGTCCCGCGGCCGCGCCAAGGCGCGCATGCCCCGCGCGCTGGTGCTGGAACCCACCCGCGAACTGGCCGACCAGGTGTCGGAAAGCTTCGACAAGTACAGCAAATATTCCAAGCTCTCCCAAGCGCTGCTGATCGGCGGCGTTTCGATGGACGAGCAGGTCAAGAAGCTCGATCGCGGCGTGGACGTGCTGATCGCCACCCCCGGCCGGCTGATGGACCATTTCGAGCGCGGCCGCATCCTGCTCTCCCAGGTCAATATCCTGGTGATCGACGAAGCCGACCGCATGCTGGATATGGGCTTCATTCCCGACGTGGAGAAGATCTGCAAGCTTTTGCCCTTCACCCGCCAGACCCTGTTCTATTCCGCGACCATGCCGCCCGAGATCCAGCGGCTGACCGACCAGTTCCTGCACAATCCGGTGCGCATCGAAGTCTCGCGCCCCGCCACCACCGCCGAAAATATCACCCAGGAAGTTGTCGAAATCCCCGCCAATGACTGGGCCAAGCGCGAGGCGTTGCGCCGCCTGATCCGCGAAGCGGAACCGACGCTGAAGAACGCCATCGTTTTCTGCAACCGCAAGCGCGACGTGGACGTGGTGGCCAAGTCCCTGGTCAAGCACGGCTTCGACGCCGCCCCCATCCATGGTGACCTCGACCAGTCGTTGCGTACCAAGACACTGGACCGTTTCCGCGCCGGCGAACTCAAGATCCTGGTGGCCAGCGATGTTGCGGCCCGCGGACTGGACGTTCCCGCCGTCAGTCATGTGTTCAATTTCGATGTGCCGATCCATGCCGATGATTATGTCCATCGCATCGGCCGCACCGGCCGCGCCGGGCGCAGCGGCGCCGCCTTTATGCTGGCGTCACATCGCGACGGCAAATACATCGAAGCCATCGAGAAGATCACCGGACAGAAACTGGCGCGCCGCGCAGATGATGGACATCGAAGTGCGTGAAGAGAGCCGCCCCCACCGCGGCAATGATCGCCACGGACGCGGCGGCAAAGGTGGCGGACGGGACCGCGGCGGCAAGGACCGCCACCACGACCGTCGCCCGCCCGGCGGCAAGTACCACGACCAGGTTGCCAGCATGGAACCGGCTGCTGAGGGCGCTGCCGCCCCTGCCGCGGAAGCCCAGCGCCCGGAACAGCCCCGGCAAGAACGGCCCAAGCAGGAACACAGGCCGCGCCAGGAAAATCGCCAAGAAAATCGTCAGGGTCATGGCAAAAGTCATGGCCAAAGTCAGGGCCAGCGCGACCGCCAGGAGCGTCCGGCCGCCGTGGACAAAAGCGAGCTGCCCGCCTTCCTGTTCCGTCCGGTGCCGGTCAGAAAGCCCGAACCCCAGACCGACTAGGCCCGCAACGCAGCTGCAAAAAGTCCCGATTTTTCTGCCTTTGCCGTCTTGAAATGCCCCGCCATTTAACGCTTTTTACACAGCGGCGGAGTGAGACTGTCCGGCAACCGGGGATTGGTACAGTGTTCAAGCAGGATCGTGAACAGGCTTTTGCCAAGACGGCGCTCGCATTGATGGGCGGCGCCGGCGTTGTCGCCACGCCGGAGAATTTCGAACTGTTCTATGCCTATGCGTCGGGCGAAAATCCCGCCATCGCCCAGGTGATGGGCGCGATCATCGATTCCAAGCGCGCCTTCACGCCCGAGCTTCTGGCCGATCTGCGCCTGCGCTGTCTGTCGGGCGCGCGCGCGGCCCAGGCGATGGAAGCGCTGGGCGGCAACATGGGCGCCTTGATCGACGACATCATGGGCAAGCTGGAAAGCTCGGCCCGCGACACCGCCAATTACAAGGACGCGCTGTCGGCCGCGACCGGACAGCTGGGCGGCGAGCGCAGCCCCGCCGATCTGCGCACGCTGGTGGATGGGCTGATCTCGGCCACCCGCGCCATGGAAATCCGCGCCAAGAGCCTGGAAGGCGAATTGCAGGCCTCCTCGCAGCAGGTCAGCGAACTTCGCACCAAGCTGGCCGATGTGCGCAAGGAAAGCATGACCGATCCCCTGACCGGCATCGCCAACCGCAAGGCTTTCGACGAAGCGCTGCTGGCCGCGATCGCGGCCGTGGCGCGCGACGGCGAAGAAGTGACGCTGCTGATGTGCGACATCGACCATTTCAAGCTGTTCAATGACACCTGGGGCCATCAGACCGGCGACCAGGTGCTGCGCCTGGTGGCGTGTGCCTGTGCGAAAACCCAAGGGCCGCGACACCGCGGCGCGTTATGGCGGCGAGGAATTCGGCGTGGTGCTGCGCGGCACCGGGCTGGAGGCCGCCACCCGTGTCGCCAACCAGATCCGCGTGCATGGTGGAAACCAAGAAGCTGGTGAAGAAGTCCACCGGCGACATTCTGGGCGCCATCACCATTTCCATCGGCGTCGCCCAGTTCGCGCCCCGGCGAGACCGGCGAGACGGTCATCCGCCGCGCCGACGCCTGCCTCTATGGCGCCAAGCACAATGGCCGCAATCTGGTGATCAACCAGAATGATCCGCGCATGGCGGCGCTGGAAACCTCGGCGGCCTGACCTTTTCTCTCAATCGCGCTATGCTCGCGGCCGGTCTGGCCGGGAGCCCGCATGCGTCAAACTTTCGAGCGCGTTATTCTTGATACGCACGGCAAGGTCGCCATCATCACCCTGAACCATGACGCCACCGTCAATGCGCTGTCGGCCACGATGGTCGAAAGCCTGAACGCAGCGCTGGATGTGGTTGAAAAAGGCGATTTCCGCGCGCTGGTCTTGACCGGCGCGGGCCGCGGCTTCTGTTCCGGCGCCGACATGAAAGAGCTGCCAGCCCGTCGCCAAGAGGGCGCAGGCCGGGTGCTGGAGCAGGTATTTCATCCCCTCTTCCGCCGCCTGCGCGATCTCCCCATGCCGGTCGTCACGGCGCGTGAATGGCGCGGCGGTAGGGATCGGCATGAGCCTGGCCCTGATGGGCGATCTGATCGTGGCGTCGCGCACGGCCTATTTTCTGCTCTCCTTTACCCGCATCGGCCTGGTGCCCGGATGGCGGCGCTGACCTTTGCTTTTGCCGCGCCTGATCGGGCTGGCACGGGCCCGCGAGCTGGCGCTGCTGGCCGACCGGCTGAGCGCCGAGCGGGCGCTGGACTGGGGCCTGATCAATTGTGTCGTGGACGACAGCCAGTTGATGGATGAAGCCATCGGGCTGGCGCACCGGCTGGCGGATGGGCCGGCCGCCCTGCCACTGACCCGCAAGCTGTTCTGGGACGAAAAGGGTTTCGAGGCGCAACTGGCGCGCGAGGCCGGCGGCGCAAGAGCAGGCCGGCGGGACCGATGACTTCGCGGAAGGCCTGGCGGCCTTTCTGGAAAAGCGCGAGCCGCGTTCACGGGAAAATAATCAGCGCTTGCGCGTCTTGCCCTTCGACGCCCGGGCAAGGAGCGCCGCGTCATGCGCCTTGGCCGCCCATTGGCCGAATTCTTCCGCATCGTCCAGCAGACGTTCCGGCACCGCGTGATAGGGCAACACCATGATCTTGTCGCCGCGCGGAATAGGAAAAGGCCTTGCAACCCTCGGCCTCGAAATCGGCGCGATTGCTGTCACCAGTTTTGAGATGGATGCGTTCATCGGCCACCAGACCGATCATCAGGTCGCCAACAAAAATACCCTCGCCGCCGAACATGCGGCGCACGGATATGCGGCCGAAATGATGGAACAGATCATCGAAGCGATGTCGAATCGCGCTTCACAGACTGTGGCAGGTGTGATGGAGACGCTTTCGCCGCAACCGCACGCCGCAGTCTGGTTCGGGATTGTTGAAGACAAATCGCGCGCCCAGCTTTTCTTGTCACGAAATCCAGCTCGGTGCCGATCAAAAACAGGATCGCCTTGGGATCGATGAAGACCTTCACGCCCTTGTCTTCCATCACTTCCTCGAAGGGCTTGGCGTCCTCGGCATAATCCATGGTGTAGCTCATGCCGGCGCAGCCGCCATTGGTCACGCCCACTCGCACTCCCAGATACTTGCCGTCGGCGCATTGGCCATGATTTCCTGGATACGCGCCGCGGCGGCCTCGCTCAGGCGGACCGGCTTGGGACGTTCGCGGCGGGGTTTGCTGGACCTGGGTTTCCATCAGAACATGTTCAATTCGAGTTTGGCTTCTTCGCTCATGCGTTCCGGCGTCCAGGGCGGATCGAAGGTCATGTTCACCGTCACCTCGCCGATGCCATCCACCGTTTCCAGCGCCGCCTTGACATTGCCGGGCATCTCGCCGGCGACCGGGCAGTTGGGCGCGGTCAAGGTCATGTCCACCGCGACATCCTTGTTGTCGGCAACATCCACCTTATAGATAAGCCCGAGTTCATAGATATCAACCGGGATCTCCGGGTCATAGACGGTCTTGAGCGCAATCACCAGCTTGGAGGTGAAATCGTCCAGTTCCTGCTGGCTCAGCGCGGAGGTGCTGTGGCTGGGCGGCTTCGCTCATGTCGCGCCCTCCTCCAAAGCGTTCTTATAGGTATGCCAGGCCAGGGTCGCGCATTTCACCCGCATGGGGAACTCGACTGTCCCGCTCATCACATCCAGCGTCTCGCGGTCATCCTCCGACAGGCCGTGGGCATCCTCGCCCTTCACCAGATGCAGGAAACCGTCCATCAGCTTTTCGGCATCGGCCTGGGTGCGGCCCTTGAGCATGTCGGTCATCATCGAGGCCGAAGCCTGGCTGATGGCGCAGCCCTTGCCTTCGAACCTGATGTCGGCGACGCGGCCATCCTCGCCCAGCTTCAGATAGACGGTGACCCTGTCGCCGCAGAGCGGATTATAGCCTTCCGCCTTGTGGCTGGCGTCTCCCAGCGACGCCGTAATGGCGCGGGTGGCGCGAATGGTCGAGGATGACCTCCTGATACAGTTCCCGAAGCGCGTTATCCATTGCCAACCAATATCTCCGCGGGCCTTGCCAGGCCCGCAATCAGCGCGTCGACATCGGCGCGCGTGTTGTACAGCGCAAAGCTGGCCCGGGTGGTGGACGCCGTGCAGAACCGCTCCATCAGCGGCTGGGCGCAATGATGTCCGGCGCGGACCGCCACGCCTTCCCTGTCCAATATGGTGGCGAGGTCGTGGGCATGCATCCCCTCGGCCTCGAATGACAGGATTGCGCCCTTGCCGGGGGCGTCGCCGATCACCTTCAGCCAGTTGAATGCGCGCACCTGTTCGCGGGCATAGGCGAGCAGGTCATGTTCGTGGGCGGCAACCGCCACCCGGTCCAGCCCCATGATGTAATCCATCGCCGCCGCCAGCCCAACGCTTTCGATGATCGCCGGAGTACCGGCTTCGAAACGGGCCGGCGGATCGGCATAGGTGATAGCGTCGCGGGCGACTTCGCGGATCATCTCGCCGCCGCCATTGAACGGCCGCATGCCCTTCAGATGCGCCCGCTTGGCATAGAGCGCGCCGATGCCGGTAGGGCCGTACAGCTTGTGGCCGGTTAGGCATAGAAATCGATGTCCAGCGCCTGCACATCCACGATCTCATGCACCGCGCCCTGGCAGCCATCGGCCAGCACCGGAACGCCCTTGGCATGGGCGCGGCGCCACGATTTCCTTCAAGGGCGTCACCGTGCCCAGCACATTGGACATATGGGTGACGGCGACCAGTTTGGTCTTGGGCGTGATGGCGGCGTCCAGCGCCTCGATATCCAGCGAGCCGTCGTCGCGCACATCCACCCATTTCAGCACCGCGCCCTGGCGCTCGCGCAGGAAATGCCAGGGTACGATGTTGGAATGATGCTCCATCACCGTCAGCACGATCTCGTCGCCCGGCTGGATTCTGCGGCGCCAGATAGGAATAGGAAACCAGATTGATCGCCTCAGTGCCGCCCTTGGTGAAGACGATCTCGTCCTCGCGCGCGACATTGAGGAATTTTTGCACGGTGCGCCGCGCCGCCTCATAGCGGTCGGTGGCCGCGGCAGACAGGAAATGCACGCCGCGATGCACATTGGCATATTCGCTGACGGCGAAGTTTTGCATGGCGTCCAGCACCACGCGCGGCTTCTGGGCGCTGGCGCCGCTGTCCAGATAGACCAGCGGCTTGCCATAGACCTTGCGCGACAGAATTTCGAAATCGGCGCGGCAGCCTTGACGTCGACGTCGGAAGCGCCGGCTGCGGGGACGTGGAGGGGATTTGTCCCATCGCGTTCATGCGATCGCCCTCAGCGCCGCGAGCAGTTCATCGCGCACCAGTTCGCGCTGGTCGGCATTGGCGATCTCGGCCACCGCATCTTCCAGAAAGGCGTGGAGCAACAGACCGCGCGCTTCAGCTTCCGGAATGCCGCGGGCGCGCAGATAGAACAGCGAATCCGCGTCCAGATCGCCCACCGCCGCGCCATGGGCGCATTTGACGTCATCGGCGAGGATTTCCAGCTCGGGCTTGAGATCGGCCTCGGCGCGCTCGCCCAAGCAGCAGCGCCTTGGCGGTCTGCCGGCTGTCGCTGCCATCAGCGCCCTTGGCCACCGTCACCTTGCCCTGATAGATGGCGCGCGACTTTCCGCCGGCGACATGCTTGAACAACTGGGTGCTGGTTGGGTCTGGCCCACGGCATGGATGACATGGGTGGTGACATCGGCTGTGCGCTCGCCGTCCAGCACCCAGACGCCCGACAGATGCGGCTTCGCGCGCCTGCGCCTTCCAGCGCGATGTCCAGTTCCATGCGCGAGAGCTTGGCGCCGAAACTGGCGAATGGGCGCGATAGCGCGCATCGCGCGGCCAGCGTCATCGCCACTTCCTCCACCATGCACGGCTTCGCCGGCGCTCGGGGCGCAAGGCGCACATGCTCCAGCTGGGCCTCGGCCTCGAGCACGATCTCGAAACCGACATTGCGGACTATCAATGGCCGGCCGACATCTTCCAGCAGGGTGAGCGACGCGCCTTCTTCCAGCACCAGCAAAGCGCGCACATGGCCCTTGCCGGTGAAATCCAGCGTCAGCGGCGCTCACAGCCGCGCCCTTCGGCACGCGGAAGCAACGCCGCCCGCGGCCAGCGCCAGCGACGCGGCGCTGACGACATTGCGGTTGCAGCGTGCCGTAGATGGGCCGTCACCCAGTGCCGGGCGGATTGGGCTTCAGCCAGATCGAACATTTCCACGCCGGCCGGCAGCGCGCCCAGCAGCCATCGGGCGGTATCCGCGCCAAAGCCGGTCTCGCCCAGCGCGCGCGTCGAGGTCGGAATATTTCCATTCCTCGATCCGGCGGTCGGGACGCCTGCGCATGCAACAGGCCGCGGCCGCGGCCTTGCGATCGAGGTCAGGCCAGCGTCATGCCGCGTCCTTCACGATCTGCTCATAGCCCTTGGCTTCCAGCTCCAGCGCCAGTTCCTTGCCGCCTTCCGCGACGATGCGGCCATCGGCCAGCACATGGATGCGGTCGGGCACGATGTAATCCGAGCAGGCGCTGGTAATGGGTGATCACCAGCATGGCGCGCTGGGATCGCGCAGGCAGTTGACCCCTTCCGCCACCAGCTTGCAGCGCGTCGATGTCCAGGCCGGAATCGGTTTCGTCCAGGATCGCCAGCTTGGGCTCGAACAGCGCCATCTGCAGAATCTCCAGCCGCTTCTTCTCGCCGCCGGAAAAGCCCACATTCAGGGCGCGCTTCAGCATCTCTTCCGAGACATTGAGCGTCTTCGGCCTTGGCCGCGCACCGCCTTGAGCACGCCGACGGCGTCCAGTTCCTATTCGCCCCGCGCGCGGCGCTGGGCATTCAGCGCGCTTTTCAGGAACATCATGGTGGTGACGCCGGGAATCTCCACCGGATACTGCATGGCCAGGAACACGCCCTTGGCGGCGCGTTCTTCCGGCGCCAGCGCCGCCAGATCTTCGCCGTTATAGCGTGATGCTGCCTTCGGTGATGTCGTAACCGGCGCGGCCCGCCAGCACATAAGACAGCGTGGATTTGCCCGAACCGTTGGGGCCCATGATGGCATGCACCTGGCCGGCCTCGATCGACAGGTTCAGGCCCTTCAGGATTTCCTTGCCGTCCACCGCGACATGCAGATTCTTGATCTCAAGCATGACTAACCCACGCTGCCTTCCAATGAAATTCCCACCAGCTTCTGCGCCTCGACCGCGAATTCCATCGGCAATTGCTGCAGCACTTCCTTGCAGAAGCCGTTGACGATCAGCGCCACCGCCTCTTCCTGCCGCATGCCGCGCGGCCAGGCAATAGAAAAGCTGATCCTCGGCGATCTTCGACGTGGTCGCCTCATGCTCGATGCGCGCGGTGGGGTTGCGGCTTTCGATATAGGGCACCGTATGGGCGCCGCATTGCCTGCCGATCAGCAGCGAGTCGCACTGGGTGAAATTGCGCGCATTCTCCGCCTTGCCATAGACCGATCACCAGGCCGCGATAGGTGTTCTGCGCCTTGCCGGCGCTGAATGCCCTTGGAGATGATGCGCGAGCGGGTGTTCTTGCCCAGATGGATCATCTTGGTGCCGGTGTCGGCCTGCTGGAAATGGTTGGCGATGGCGATGGAATAGAATTCGCCCACGCTGTCGTCGCCGCGCAGGATGCAGCTGGGATATTTCCAGGTAATCGCCGAGCCGGTCTCCACCTGGGTCCAGCTAATCTTGGATTTTTCGCCCCGGCAATCGCCGCGCTTGGTGACGAAATTATAGATGCCGCCCAGCCCGTTCTCGTCGCCCGGATACCAGTTCTGCACCGTGGAATATTTGATCTCGGCATTGTCCAGCGCCACCAGCTCGACCACCGCGGCATGGAGCTGGTTCTCGTCGCGCTTGGGCGCGGTGCAGCCTTCCAGATAGCTGACATAGCTGCCTTCATCGGCAATGATCAGCGTGCGCTCGAACTGGCCGGTCTCGCTGGCATTGATGCGGAAATAGGTGGACAGCTCCATCGGACAGCGCACGCCCTTGGGCACATAGACAAAGGTGCCGTCGGAAAAGACCGCTGAATTCAGGGTGGCGAAGAAATTGTCGGTCACCGGCACGACTGTGCCCAGATACTTCTTCACCAGATCGGGATAGTCGCGAATCGCTTCGCTGATCGGGCAGAAGATCACGCCCGCCTCGTTCAGCTTTTCCTTGAAGGTGGTGGCGACCGAAACAGAATCGAACACCGCGTCCACCGCCACGCCGGCCAGCGCCATCTGCTCGTGCAGCGGAATGCCCAGCTTCTTGTAGGTCTCCAGCAGCTTGGGATCGACTTCGTCCAGCGACTGCTTCAGGGGCGTGTTCTTGGGCGCGGCATAATAATAGGCATTCTGATAGTCGATCTGCGGATAATGCACCCGCGCCCATTTGGGCTCCTTCATTCGCCTGCCAGCGGCGGAAAGCGCCAAGCCGCCATTCCAGCATCCACTCCGGCTCGCCCTTCTTGGCGGAGATATAGCGCACGGTATCTTCGCAGAGGCCCTTGGGCGCGCGCTCCATCTCGATGTCGGTGACGAAGCCGTATTTGTACTTCTCGCCCATGGCGGCGACCTGTGTCCTGGGTTTCAGCGGCGATGCTCATGCTGCATCCTTGCCGTCTAGGCAGCACGCTCTGGCGCAGCTTTGATGACGAGCGACGCGCAACCGCCGCATCCACGTCTTCCATGGTGGAAGACCAGCCGAAACTGACGCGCAGCGCGCAGCCCCGCCAGATCTCTCGTCCACGCCCATCGCGGCCAGCACATGCGACGGCTTGACCTTGCCGGAGGAGCAGGTGGAACCGGACTCGACCATCACGCCATCCAGATCAAGCGCGATCAGCGCAGTTTCTCGCGGAAACGCCGGGAATCGCGAAATTGGAGGTGCTGCACAGCCGGTCCTTTTCACGCCAAAGATAACGGCTTCGGGAGCGGCCTGTTTCAGCGCGGCTTCGAAATGATCGCGGCAATGGGCGATGCGGGCGCGCTCCCCGTCGCCATCGGCCAGCGCATGGGCGGCCGCGCCAAAGCCGGCGATGCCGGAAAGATTTTCGCATGCCCGCGCGCAGGCCCTTCTGCTGGCCGCCGCCGACCAGTTGCGGCTGCAAAGGCACACCTTCGCGCACCACCAAGGCGCCAGCACCTTGCGGGCCGCCGATCTTGTGCGCCGAAAGCACCATATAATCGCACAGCGAAAAATCCAGCGTCGATCTTGCCGGCCGCCGGCACCGCATCGACCAGCAGCAGGGCACCGGCCTCTTGTACCAGACGGGCGACATCGGCAATAGGCTGCACCACGCCGGTCTCATTGTTGGCGGCCATCACCGCGACCAGGGCGCGGCCCTTGCCTTCACGCAATGCCACGCGCAGGCCTTCCAGATCGATCACGCCATCACCGGTCGACCGCCAGGCTTCGACACCCGCACGCCGGCGGACCGTTCGGCCAGCCGGTCGGCCGTGGCCAGCACGGAAGAATGCTCGATCGCGCTGACAAACACGCGGGTAATGCGCACTTCCTCTTCCGCCAGCGACCCTTCCGACCGCGCCGCACAACGCCAGGTCATTGGCTTCGGTGGCGCCGCTGGTGAAGATCACCTGATCGGCCGCAGCACCCACCAGCGCGCGCAACCCGTTCGCGCGCCTCTTCCATGATGGCGCGCGCGGCGCGGCCGCGTGCGTGGATGGAAGACGGATTGCCACCCACCGCCAGCGCGCGCGTCACGCGCCGACAGACATTCGGGGCGAAGAGGCGAGGTGGCGTTGTGATCGAGATAATGCATGTCTGTGTTCTGCTCAGGCGGCCGCGGTCTCGCCGTTGAGCACGCTCATTGATGTCATTGCAGGGCTTGGAGCGGCCCAGCACCCGCCGTTCCACCACATCGGCCAGCGACACCGACGACAGGAAGATGTGGATCTGCTGGCCAAGCTCTTCCCACAGATCGTGGGTAACGCAGCGCGCGCCGGTCTTGGTGCAGCCCTTGGTGCTGCCGGTCTTGCAGCGGGTGGCGGCGATGGGCTCGTCCACCGCCAGAATGATGTCGGCGATGCGCAACTCGCCGGAGGGGCGCGACAGCCGATAGCCGCCGCCCGGGCCGCGCACGCTGGTCACCAGCCCGCCACGCCGAAGCTTGGCGAAAAGCTGCTCCAGATAGGACAGCGAAATATCCTGGCGGGCGGCGATATCGGCCAGGGCCACCGGCCGTGGTTCACCCGGCGACTGGGGACTCGCGGCGTTTCCGGCCAGGTCAGCCATCGCCATGACCGCATAACGTCCCTTGGTGCTCAGCCGCATAGCAGGTTCCCTTCGGTAAAGAGGCGTTTTTCCTTGCTTTTCGACCCCCATCCCGGTGTAGAGAGGGCGCCAAGCCGGGAAATGACGTCCAAGTGCCCGGGATATAGAGTTCCCTGAGTAGTTTGGTCAAGTATTCGCGTCTTGTTGGTGGGTTATCCTGTAAGCATCTGAAATATCAGAGATTTTTAACGGCCTCTGGCCTTCAGAAATCCGACTTTTTCGCTTCCAGATCGCCCGTGGGGAAAAACAGGAAATCATGCCCGATATCATTCTGCCCGGATCGGCCGGCCGCATCGAAGCGCGCTATCAGCGCCAGAAGGCCCCAGGCGCCCCCATGGCGCTGGTGCTCCACCCCCATCCCCAGTTCGGCGGCACCATGAACAACCCGCTGGTCTATGACCTTTTCCACATGTTTCACGGCCTGGGCTGCACCACCGTGCGCTTCAATTTCCGTGGCGTGGGCCGCAGCCAGGGCAGCTTTGACAATGGCGCGGGCGAACTGTCGGACGCCGCCGCCATACTGGACTGGATGAACACACTTTATCCCAACCCCTCGAATGTGTGGGTGTGCGGCATCAGCTTTGGCGCCTGGATCGGCATGCAGCTTCTGATGCGCCGGCCCGAGATCACCGGCTTTGTCTCCATCGCCCCGCCGGCCAGCATGTATGACTTCGCCTTCCTGGCGCCCTGCCCCGCGTCTGGCCTGATCGTGCATGGCACCAAGGACAATGTGGTGCCCGAACCCGATGTGCAGAAGCTGGTAGATCGTTTGACGGCCCAAAAGGGCATCAAGATCACCTACAACAAGATCGACGGCGCCAATCACTTCTTCGACAAGCATGAAGCCGATGTGGTGGAGACGGTGAAGGAATACGTCTCCAATATGATGTCGAAACCCCGTGAGGGGCGTTAACTCGCCTACGCCTTCCAGAACCTGCCGCCCGTCATCGGCTGCTTGACGCCGGTGGTGGTGGGCAGCGACAGCGGCAAGCCCTTCTTCGAGCGCATCGCCAGATAGGCGAAGCCATGCGCTTCCAGCGCATCGCCGTCCCAGCCCGCTTCTTCCGCCGAAATCACCGGCGCGTTCACCCCGGCCTTCAGCATCGCCATCAGTATCTTATTGTGGCGGCCGCCACCGCTGACGATCCAGGTTTCGGCCGCGTCAGGAAAATGCTCGCGGGCGCGCGCCAGTGACGCGGCGGTGAAAGCGGTCAAGGTGGCCGCGCCATCGGCGGGCGAAAGCGCTTCCACCGCTTCCATCCCGAAATCCATCCGGTCCAGCGATTTGGGGGGGACGCGTGTGAAAAACGGGTTGCCCAGCATCGTGTCCAGGGCTGCACCATTGACCTTGCCGGTGGCGGCAAAGGCGCCATCCTCGTCAACTGGGCGGCCGCTGTGGCGATGCATCCAGTCGTCGATCGGCGCATTGCCGGGTCCAGTGTCGAAGGCCAGTACCAGGTCGCCCTTTATATAAGTCACCTGCGCCACGCCGCCGATATTGACCACCACCAGCGGTTCAGGCCGGCCCGGCGCCGCGCCAGCACCGCATGATAAAGCGGCATCAAGGGCGCGCCCTGCCCGCCCGCCTTCACATCGGCGCTGCGAAAATCATTGACCACATCGATGCCGGTCAACCGCGCCAAAAGCGCGCCATCGCCGATCTGCCAGGTCCAGTGCCGTTCGGGACGGTGCAGGATGGTCTGGCCATGAAAGCCCAGCAGCGCCACCTGCGGCGCCGATAACCCGGCCTTTTGCAACAGCGCCTTCACGGCCTCGGCATGGGCCTCGGTCAACAGCCGTTCAGCCTCGCGGATGGATTGCGGCACCGGTGCGCCTTGTGCCACTGCGCGGGCTTCGTCCAAGGCGGCGCGCAGCAGGCCACGGGTCAGTGCGTCATAAGGAACGGTCAGGCCGGGGCCCGGCCGCACCATGTCTTCGCCATCACTCTCCAAAAGGGCCGCATCCACGCCATCCAGCGAGGTGCCGCTCATCAGCCCTATGACTTTCTGGACGCCGGTCATTGTGCTATTGCCCGCCTGCTTCTACCAGAGTCTATACCATGCCTGCCGCGCCCAGCTTCCAGTCCGAATTCCTGCGCACCTTTGTGGCGCGCGGGGCCTACTACGATTGTTCGGGGCCACAGGAACTGGACGCGCTGTTCGCCAAAGAGCGCGTCACCGCCTATATCGGCTTCGACTGCACCGCCAAGTCCATGCACATCGGCAACCTGGTCCAGCTGATGACCCTGCGCCGGCTGCAACAGGCCGGCCACAAGCCGATCCTGCTGATGGGCGGCGGCACCACCAAGGCTGGCGACCCTTCCGGCAAGGATGAAACCCGGCTGATCCTGACGCCCGAACAAATCAACGAAAACAAGCAGAGCATGCTGAGCGGCGTGCGCCATCTGCTGAAGTTCGGCGACGGCCCGTCAGATGCGATCATGGTCGATAATGCCGACTGGCTGGACAGGCTGGAATACATACCCTTCCTGCGCGAGGTCGGCCGCCACTTCTCGGTCAACCGCATGCTGACCATGGACAGCGTCAAGCTGCGTCTGGACCGCGACCAGCCGCTGTCCTTCCTGGAGTTCAACTACTCCATCATGCAGGCCTATGACTTCGTCGAACTCAACAAGCGCTTCGGCTGCCGCCTGCAATCCTCCGGCTCCGACCAATGGGGCAATGTGGTGTCGGGCCTGGAACTGGGCCGGCGTATGGGCACCGCGCAGCTGTTCGGCCTGACCACACCACTGATCACCACCGCTTCAGGCGCCAAGATGGGCAAGACCGCCTCGGGCGCGGTATGGCTCAACAAGGAGATGCTGAGCGCCTACGAATACGGGCAGTTCTGGCGCAACACTGAGGATGACGATGTCGGCCGCTTCCTGCGCCTGTTCACCGATCTGCCGGAAGCCGAGATCGTGCGATTGGAGAAATTGCAGGGCGCAGAGATCAATGCGGCCAAGGAGACACTGGCCACGGAAGCCACTGCGATTTTGCACGGGCGAGAAGCAGCAGTGAAAGCCAGAGAAACAGCACGCATGGCTTTCAAAGAAGGCGTGGTAGGCGAAGGATTGCCAACAATCGAATGGGATTGGTCTGCAGGCGAAGTATCCGGGGAACAGAATTGGAAGCAAAGAACTGCGGCGGCAATACTGAAGGCTTCTGGTTTGGCGACATCTCTCTCCGACGCGCGACGGAAAATTGAAAAAGACAAAGGTCTGCGAATAAATAACAAGCTTGTCGAACGTCATGACCAATGGTTTGAAAGAACAGATGTCGACCCCCAAACTGGTGCTTTCAAAGTCCAATTCGGCAAGACAAAGATCGTTCTAGTAAAACCGGTCTAATTCGCCGGCGGCTTGGGCGTTGTAGCCTGCGCCTGCGGCGGCGCATTCGACGGCGCATTGGCCGCTGTCGGGATGTGCCCCTGGAAGATGCGGCGCAAAATTCCCGGCGTCAGCATCGACAGCGGATTGGTGCTGATGTCGGGATGTTCCATGTTGCCGGTGGCGGAATAGGTGACGCCGAAGATCCCCTCGCCCTGCTTGGAGGCCAGAAGGTCGCCCAGCAGCGGAATATTGCTGATGATGGAATTCAGCTCATAGGCCGGGATCAGCGAACCCTTCAGCGCCACGGTGCCATGCGGGCGGTCGATATAGCCGTCGGCGCTGGCGCCAATGGCGCGGCCCACCGCGCGCGCGCCATTCACGCTCAGCACATTGTTCTTGGAGGTGAAGGGGAAATTCCACTCCTCCAGCGTGATGCCGTCGCCGCCCATCAGATCGCCGATACCGGTGAGCGAACCGGCCGCGAACAGCCGACTGATCAGCGGCTGGTTCAGGAGCTGGAAGTTCTTGATGGTCAACACCCCGGTGAAATCAGGCCCCGCACTGTTGCCGGCGTCGGCCGCCTGGCCCGGCAGATTGACGGTGGCCGAAAGCGCGCCACCCCGCATACTCTCAAAGCCAAAGACGCCACGCGCCAGAAGCCCGGCGTCGCCACTGGTGAATGTCACCTTGCGGCCCGATGCACTGGTTTCCAGGCTCGCGGCAAGCGGTGCGCTCTTGGATCCCATGGTGACACTGCCGCTGAGTGTCAGCGCCGACGGCCGGATGCCATTCAGCCCCATATCCAGATTGAAGGGCGCGATCGCCACGCCGCTGCGCATCGACAGCCGGTCCAGCCTGGCATCGATATGCAGACGTCCTTCCGGTATGTCCTGATCCGGCTGGGTCGCGGCCTGTGTGCCGCCAAGTTGCTCGCTGGAGCCGGTGCGGCCGATCCTGGAGCCATCCAGCGAGTGGCCGCGCAGGACATAGTCGTCACCGCCAGGTCCTCGTGAAAGCTGGAACGACAGATCGTTGAGCGGGCCCATGCGGACCGAGGGGCAGATTCAGCACCGTCAGCTCGCCACCCTTGCCGAAGGTCGCGGTGCCGTTGACGTTCAGCACCGGGCCCGAGATGCGGATGGTCTCGTCCTGCACAGCGTTGGCGGGCCCGAAATCGACGCCGATATGGCCGGTTGCACTCTGGCCCGGCGTCTTCTCCAGATTGACGATGGGCACCGACAGGCTGGCGGGCGTGAAATCCGCCGTCACCTCCGCATGCACCAGGCTGCCGCGATGGCCGGTCATGTCGGCGGTCACCGGCACGGTGCCGCGCAGGATACGCTGCAGATTGATGTTGAGCGCGGCGCGCCCGGCCTCGGTCATATTGCCTTTCACCAGCAGCCTGGTGGTGATGTTGTCCTGGGTTTTGAAATCCTCAGTCCAGTCCACGTTCAACCGTGAATCGGCCAGATTGACCACGCCCACCTGGTGCAGGTGATTGTTGTCGATCTCGAAATTGACCGCGCCATCGGTCAGCCGCGTCTTGCCGCCCAAGGTGACGGCGAATTGATTGACCTGGGCCTTCACCGAAATACCCACCGCATCCACCGGCAGATCGGCCAGCATCGGCACCTGGAAGGCGAGATCGGCGCTGGCCGCGCCGCCGGTCTGTTTCGGATCAATGCCGAAGCGGGTGGCATAGCCCAAAGGTTTCATGTCGATCAGGGTCATGATGTCGGGCATGCCGCCTTCGACATGCACGCCGAACTGGCCGACCGTGCCCTTCACATGCAGGGTGGGGATCAGGGCGGTGCCGCGGCTCAACGTCAGCGGCCCGATCTTGCCGCTGGTGAAATTGGCCTTGAACGTGTCGCCAGTCAGGATGGCGTCACCCATCACCTGGGTGGCGTGGGTCAGGCCCTTCACATAGTTGCCTTCGACATTGTTCATGCCGAAAGTCAGCTTCACCGCATCTTCGGGCAGGATGTCCTGATCCATCATGCCGGGGGCGAAATTGACCTCGGCGTCCAGCGGCCCCATGTCGCCGGCGAAGATATTGTTGTCAATCCAGTCGCGCGCGCCGCCGGCCACAGTGAGCGGCCAATAAAGCAGCAACTGGCGCACCGGCATGGCAGGAATATGCGCCTTGGCGACCAGGCCCGGCGCGCCGTGATCGTTCAAGGTCAGGGTGCCGCTGGCATCCAGCGCAAAACCCGGCGCAGTGACGCCGAATTTGCTGACATTGAATTGGCGCGGCCCGGTCAGATAGTCGGCCTGGAAGAGCAGTGTCTGATAACCGGTGGGTTTGGGCAGGACGCCCGGCATGTCCACGGCGATGTTTTTAGCCGCGAGATCGGCATGGACGCGCGCCAGCTTGCCATCGGCGCCATAGAAGAATTCGCCAGCACCCTTCAGGGCGCCGCGCACTTCCCGGGCATCGAGATCGATGGTGGTCAGCGCCAGATGGCCGGTCTCGCCCTCATAGCGGCCCACCAGCCTGAGATTTGAGATGTGCAACGCCTTGTCCCGCATCGCCGCCCAGGGCACTTCGCCATGGCCAGTGATGTCGAAGGCGGCATAGCCGAGCCTGGCACCGGCATCGATGCGGAAGTCGGCCGAGGCGCTGATCACCATAGGAATATCCTTGATGCCGTCGAAGAAATGCGAATTGGCGGCAAGCGCGCGCAGGTCCAGGCCCGTAACCGAAACACTGGCGCCGATGGGCCCCTTGCCGGGCGGCATGGTCATGGTGGCGCTGACATGGCTCTTGCGGCCTGAGATCAGCACGTCGGCGTCAAAGCTCGTCGCCATGGTTGCGCCTTGCGAACGCAGCACCAGGCCCGCGTGCGGCGCGGTCAGATAAACACCGGTGATCTCGTCATAGAGAGCCAGGTTCGCGTCGCGCACCGCGAAGCTCTCCAGCGACGACGATGCATTGCCATGGGCGTTGATCGCATCGCTCAGACGGCTGATGAGTTCATTGTCGCCCGCATCCTGTTCGTTGCCCAGCCGCACCCGGCCGTTCTTCATGTGCACCAGGGTGAACTTCACGCCCACCAAAGTGATGCGCTTGACCACAATCTGGCCCTTGAGGAATGGCGCCGCCGCCAGACCGATCGCGGCCTCCGGCGCGCTTGCCACCACCCTTCCATGGCTGTCGTAGAGGCGCGTGCCCAGCACAACCAGATTGACCCGGCCCTGGTCGCGGCTCCATTCGATCGCGGCCTGGTCATAGTCCAGCGCGATGCCGGGCAGAGCATCATGAATGGCGCCCGCCAAGGTGCCCTTGAGCGGGCCCAGCGACACCGGCCCCCACAAGAGGCGCAATCCCGCCCCCACCACAAAAAACACGATGGCCGCCACCAGCGCGCCGGCCACAAGGCAGGCATGGCTCACATGATGAGCCTTGATAAAGCGGGTGAAAGGCGGCTTCACGTAGGATTTCTTCTCGGGACCAGCTGTTCTATTACGACGGTTGTGCCTGAAAAGGGCAAATTTTTCAGCCCTTTGGAAAGCGATGTTGCATTGCGCAAACCCCGGCTGTTGGGGTTAAATCTGCCTCGTTGGAGGGGCTTGGAAACCTTATGACTTTGACGGCTGGGGATAAGGCACCCTCTTTCAAGATCAAGACCGATGATGGCGGCACGGTTTCCCCGGCCAGTCTCAAGGGTGCCCCTTACGTGCTCTATTTCTACCCCAAGGACGACACGTCTGGCTGCACCAAGGAAGCAATCGGATTCTCGGAAAAGCTCAAATCCTTCGAGAAGCTGGGCATTGCCGTGATCGGCGTCTCCAAGGACAGCCTGGAATCCCACGCCAAGTTCCGCAAAAAGCACAAGCTGAAGATCGCGCTGGGTTCCGACACCGAAACGGACATGGCGCAGGCTTGGGGCGTATGGGGCGAAAAAACACTTTATGGCCGCAAATACATGGGCATGGAGCGCGCCACCTTCCTGGTCAATGCCAAGGGCGTGATCGCCATGGCTTGGCACAAGGTTAAGGTGCCCGGCCATGTCGAAGCGGTTCTGGAGGCGGCGAAATCCTTATGAAACGCCTTTTGCGCCGCGCGTTAACTCCGCGATTAACCTCACGCTCGTTTTTCTGGCACAAAAGCTTGCTCGGCGGTTCGCGCGCGGCTGAAATGCGCAGCGGTAACGGTATGGGCGCCGGCGAGACACATCAGAACGGTTCCAAAAACAAGGCTTCGTTCCTGGAGCGCGCCTGGACGTGGCTGCACGCCACCTTCCCGGAACGCCAGATCTATATCCGCAGCGACGGACGGGTGCAGTTCTTCACCTTCGGCCCTTCGCTGCAGGCGACCTTGGCCGGCCTGACGCTGATCTTTTTGGGCTGGGTCGCGTTCGCCACCGTCAATGTGATCTTCAAGGACCGCATCATCGCCGCCAAGGATCATCGCTATCAGCAGATGCAGGCGGCCTATGAGAACCGTGTCGCCGATCTGCAGATGTCGTACGACGAATTGAATGGCGCGCTGGTGTCCGCGGAAGACCGCTTCAAATCCACCGCCGATACGCTCCAGGCCAAGCAGAATGCCATCTCCGGGTTCCTCAACCGCGCCAACCAGGTGGAAGCAGGCGTAGGCGGACACAATCTGGCAGCGGCCGCGCCGATGGAACAGACCCAGCCCGTACTCCAGGGCACAGCACAGGCGGGCTCCATGGATGTGGAAGCGCCAGCCGACGTCAGCGCCGATGAAACCGGATCATCCGCCCTGGTGATAATGCCGGGCCCGGCCCAGCCGCAGCCACGCACCGCCCATCCGGTGAAGTCCAGCGCGCTCGATTCCGCGATGCATCGCTTCGCCGACCTGTTCAAATCCGTCACCGAAAGCGTTCAACTCGACACCCATCCGGTGCATGACACGCCCGCGGCTTACGCCCAGCATCCGGGCTTGCGCGCCCTGGCCGATCAGACCAACCGCGTCGCCCAGATCGGGCAATCGGAAACCCTGCTGATGGCGAAAACCGAAGGCACGCTGGAACAGGGCGTTGGCGACCTGCGCGGCGTGATGCGCAAGACTGGCATCAACCCCGACAGCTTCGCCCGCAAGATCGCCGCCAATGAAGGCATGGGCGGTCCGGAAATCCCGCTCGATCAGGTCAGGATCGAGGGCATCTCCGATCCCAAATTCACGAGAGCCTATCTGGGCGCCGCCGCGGTGCTGGACCAGCTCAACGGCCTGTCCGCCGCCATGGCCCATGTGCCGCTGACCACCCCGGTCTCGACCGCCATCTTCGACAAATCCAGCGGCTTCGGCGCCCGGGTCGATCCCTTCACCGGCCGCTACGCCTTCCATCCCGGCATCGATTTCGCCGGCCCCTGGGGCAGCGTGGTCCACGCCACAGCACCAGGTGTGGTGGTGTTCGCAGGGACCCGCGGCGGCTATGGCAACATGGTGGAAATCGACCATGGCTATGGAATTCATACACGTTATGGTCACCTTTCCATGATCAGTGTGCGGGTGGGAACCCGCATTGCCAAGGGCGCCGCCCTGGGCCGGGTGGGTTCCACGGGCCGCAGCACCGGCCCGCACGTCCACTACGAAGTCTGGTATGATGACGTCGTGAAGAACCCCAATAACTTCATCGAGGCTGGCCGCCATGTTCTCTAACAAAAGCAAAGACGCCGCTCCCTTGCCGCAGGCCCCGCTCGCCGCACCGCTCCCCGCCCCCAAGCGCACCCGCAGCATGTCGGCGCCTTCCATCATCAGCGCCGACATGGTGATCAATGGCACCATCAACTCGAGCGGTGACATCCAGATCGACGGCCGCATCGAAGGCGATGTGCGCAGCGTCGGCCTGGTGATCGGCGACAAGGCCGAGATCAATGGCGAAGTGCTGGCCGAGGATGTGACCGTGCGCGGCAAGGTTACGGGCCGCATTCGCGCCCGCAAGGTTCTTCTGGCCGCCACCAGCCATGTCGAAGGCGATATCCTGCACGAAGCCTTTGCGGTGGAATCCGGCGCCTTCTTCGAAGGCAATTGCCGCCACAGCGACAATCCTCTGGGCGACAGCCAGCAGACCGAGGTCAAGCTGGCGCCGCAACGCCCCGCCGCAACAGCAGCCGCGCCTGCCGCCACCGCGTCCGCCCTGTTCGCGCCGCTCAGCCCGGCCACGACGTAAGTTCGGCTATTCTTCCGCTCGCCTAAGCTCGCGGAGTTCGTTCGCTTTCGCAGGTCCGTGAGAAGCGTCTGGCTGCAGGCCAGCGAAACCGTCCAGTGGACGGTTTCGAGCGACGAACACCTGCTCGCGCGCCAAAGCGCGCCGCTCACTCAAGGTCTTCGATCTTCTCTTTCGGCTTGCCACCGACTTCCTGGGCGAGCGCGGCTGCCATGAAGGGATCAAGGTCGCCGTCCAGCACATCTGACGGCGTGCGGCTTTCCACACCGGTGCGCAGATCCTTCACCAGCTGATAGGGTTGCAGGACGTAAGACCGGATCTGGTGGCCCCAGCCGATTTCCTTTTTCTCGCCGACAAAGGCGCCGGTTTCGGCTTTTTTTCTCTCCAGCTCGATCTCGTAAAGACGCGACTTCAGCATGTCCCAGCAAATCGCGCGGTTCTGGTGCTGGCTGCGCTCGGACTGGCTGGCCACCGCGATACCGGTGGGCAGATGGGTGATGCGCACCGCGCTCTCGGTCTTGTTGACGTGCTGGCCACCGGCGCCCGACGCGCGATAGACGTCGATGCGCACGTCCTTCTCGAGAATGTCGATCTCGATCGACTGGTCGATCACCGGATAGACGGTGACCGATGAGAATGACGTGTGCCGCCGCGCATTGGAGTCGAAGGGCGAGATGCGCACCAGTCGGTGCACGCCGGCTTCGGTCTTGAGCCAGCCATAGGCATTGGGACCCTTCACCAGAAGCGTGGTGGACTTGATGCCCGCCCCTTCGCCTTCGCTTTCCTCGATCAGCTGCAGCTTGTAGTCGTGGCGTTCGGCCCAGCGCGTGTACATGCGCAGCAACATCGAAGCCCAGTCCTGGCTTTCAGTGCCGCCGGCCCCGGCATGAATTTCGATATAGCTGTCGTTGCCATCAGCCTCGCCCGACAGCATGGATTCCAGCCGCATTTGCTCGGCGCGGCTGTTCAACGCCAGAAGCGCGCTTTCCGCGTCCGCCACCATGGCGGCGTCGTTCTCGGCTTCCGCCATCTCGATCAGCTCTTTGGCGTCGCGCAGTTCGTTGGTGAGCCGGGTGACGGCGCTGAGCGAAGAATCCAGCTTCTGGCGCTCGCGCATCAGCTTCTGTGCCGCCTGAGGCTCGTTCCAGATGGCGGGGTCTTCGGCCTTGGCGTTCAGTTCGTCCAGGCGGCGGTTGGCGCGATCCCAGTCAAAGATGCCTCCTCAGCAGGGCGATGGCCTGCTCAATGTCATCGGCGGCACGGGAGATTTCTGGACGCATGGGCGGGGATATAAGGAGAACGATTACAAAGGTAAAGTCTGTTGCCAAGCCGCTCGCTGAAGCTCGCGGCGTTCGCCGCTCTCGCCGGTCCACTGGACCGGCTCACACGCGTTCCGCGTGCCGCGGCTCACTCAATAAAACTAGTAAAGGCCCCCTGTGCCTTCACCCACTGACGACGGCGGCGTGCTGGACGGCGTGGCGCTGGCGGTGCCGGCCACCGGCGCGGCGCCGACATCGTCCGCCGCCATGCCCGGTGCGTTGGCCTCGCCGGGCGCGGTGCCGGCCTTGAACGCTTCCATGATGGCGCCGGGCGTGCCGGGCGGCACCGGAGCGCCGCTCTTCCAGTCCACCGGAACTTCCTCGATGCCGGGCGCGACGCGGAAGGGCGTGGGCGGCGCATCGGCCAGCGCATCCTTCATGAAATCGCGGAAGATGGGTGCTGCCACGGTGGCGCCCTGCTCTTTTGGGACCGAGCGTACGCGGATTGTCGAAGCCGACGTAACACGCCCGCGGCCAGGTCGGGCGAGAAGCCAATGAACCAGGTGGATCTGGGCGTCCTGCGAGGTGCCGGTCTTGCCGGCCAGCGGCTTGTTGATCTGCGCGCCCACCGAATAGGCGGCGGTGCCACGCTGGACCACGCCCTGCAGCATGGAGACGATCTGGTAGGCGGTGCGCGGATCGATGATCTGTTCGCGGGTATCGGGCAGAAGCGGTTCCTCCTGGCCATGCCAGTTGGGATCGTTGCAGCCGTCGCACTTGCGCTCGTCATGGCGCCAGATGGTCTTGCCATTGCGGTCCTGGATGCGGTCGATCAGCGAAGGCGTGATCTTCTTGCCGCCATTGACGAACTCCGAATAGCCGGTAACCAGGCGCATCAAGGTGGTGTCATAGGAGCCCAGCGAATTGGCCAGCAGCGGCGGCAACTTGTCATAGACGCCGAACCGGACGGGCAGCTTGACCACATTGTTCATGCCGATGGTGTAGGCCAGGCGCACCGTCATCACATTGCGCGACAACTCGATGCCACGCCGGAGCGTGGTGTCGCCCAAAAATTCGCCCTTCTCGAAATTCTCCGGCCGCCAGATGCCCTGCCCCGGCCCCATGTCCATCTCGAACGGCGCATCCAGCACCTTGCTGACCGGCGTGTAGCCCATGTCCAGCGCGGTGGCATAGACGAAGGGCTTGAAGGATGAACCGGGCTGGCGCAGCGCCTGCATGGCGCGGTCGAATTGCGAGGAGGCATAGGAGAAGCCGCCCGACATCGCCAGCACCCGCCCGGTGTGCGGATCCATCACCACGATCGCGCCGTTGACTTCGGGCACCTGGCGCAGGCCGAACTCGCCCTTCTTGGCCGGCACGGGCAATTGCTCGACAAAGAAGGCATCGCCGGGCTTGACCACATCCTGCGGGCCCGCAGGCGTGGGTGCCCCCACACCGCGCCCGGCAACTGATGGCGCGCCCATTTGTAGCCATCATAGGGCATCAGCCCGCTCGAGCCGTCGGCGAAACCGATGCGGATATTCTTGCCGTCATAGTCCAGCGCCGCGGCCACCCGCCAGCTGTCGATGCCCGACTGGTGACTGGGATCGGCCGCGAGCTTGACCAGGTCTTCTTTCCAGTTGGCGACATCGACATGCATCTTGGCGCCGCGCCAGCCGTGACGGCGGTCATAACGCACCAGGCCCGAACGCAGCGCGCTCACCGCATAATTCTGCAGCCGTGTATCGAGGGACGCACGCACCTGAAGGCCGCCGTCATACAGCGCCTTGTCGCCATACTGCTTGTAGAGCAGCCGGCGCACCTCCTCGACATAATAGTCGACGTCTGCGGCCTGGCTGCCCAGCGCGCGGGTCTGGGTAATCAGCGGCTCGGCACGCGCGGCCTGGGCCTGCTCGTCGGTGATATAGCCATTCTCGGCCATCTGCCCGATCACCCAGTTGCGGCGGTCCAGCGCCGCATCATGGTGGAAGCGCGGATCGTAATGGCTGGGCGACTTGGGCAGCGAGGCCAGGAACGCCACTTCGGAGATGTCGAGCTCGTCCAGCGACTTGCCGAAATAGTTCAGCGCCGCCGCCGCCACGCCATAGCTGTTCTGGCCGAGGTTGATCTCATTCAGATACAGCTCCAGCACCTTTTCCTTGGGGTAGGTGGCGTCGATGCGGATCGCCAGGATCGCCTCGCGCACCTTGCGCGCCATCTTGAGGTCGGAATTGAGCAGGAAGCCGCGCGCCACCTGCTGGGTGATAGTGGACGCCCCTTGCGGCCGGCGGCCCTGCAGCACCAGGCCCACGTCCTTGATCGCGGCGCGCAGGATGCCCGACGGATCGATGCCCGGATGGCTATAGAAATTGCGGTCCTCGGCGCTGGTGAAGGCCTCCTTCACCAGCTTGGGAATGAATTCGGCGGGCACAAAGATGCGCCGCTCATGAGCATATTCGCCCAGCACAGTTCCGTTACCCGCATAGACGCGGGTGGTGATGGGCGGGGCGTAATCCTGCAAGGTCTGCACGCTGGGCAGATCGCGCATCAGGGTGACGACCCAGAAGGTGCAAAAGCCGATCACGACCACGAGCAGGGCGGCGGCCGCCAGACCGAGCCATTTGAGAAGACGGGGGAGGAAATTCTGCATGGGAATTGGTGGTTTATACGGCTGGCGGGGTTGGCTTGAAAGGGTCTAGTGCGGTGGTTCAGAGGTCCCCTCCAGGGTTGCGGCTGGCGCTTAAAGGGGACTTCTGAACCAAAACCGCACTAAATTCATTAAATTCTAGTGCCCCTTTTAAATCCGAAGTTCGCCATCGGTGGCGCCGCGAGGGTTGGCGAAATTCGGATTTGGGGCACTAGCGGGAAGCTTGGTTAGGGGTTGATGCAAATTGGGCATCCACGGCATTGGCGATGGCGTCCGCCACCCGGGTCCGCCATGAATCCGTGTTCATCTGGGCGGCGTCCTGGGAATTGGACAGGTAGCCCAGTTCGATCAGGACGGCGGGAACATCGGGCGCCACCAGCACGGCCAGGCTGGCGGAACGGTGGGGGCTCCTCGCCAGCAGGTCGGTCACCTGACCCAGTTCCTTGAGCGCATTGGTGGCGAATTCCGACGACAGGTTGCGGGTGTCGCGCTGGGCCAGGTTGATCAGGATCGGCGCCACCGGATTGTTCTCGCCAGACAGGTCCACACCGGCAATCACGTCGGACTGGTTTTCGCGCCGCGCCAGCGCCGACGCCTCACGATCCGAGCGACCGTCATTGAGCGTGTAAATCGAAGTTCCCGTGGTGCCGGAATCGGGATTGGAATCGGCATGCAGCGCGATGAACAGATCGGCATGGTCGGCGCGGCCGATGGCGACGCGCTGGCGCAGCGGAATGAAAGTATCATTGTCGCGGGTCATGTGGACGACATAGCCGCGCTGGCGCAGCTCGCGCGCCAGCTTCAGCCCTTCCGCCAGCGCCAGGTCTTTCTCCATCAGCCCATTGACGCCGATGGTGCCGGAATCCAGGCCGCCATGGCCGGGGTCGAGCACTATCACCCTCTTGCCGCCGCTGCGCGCGGGCGGGGATTGCTGGGCCGCTATCAGAGCGGCGAGCTTTTCGGCGTCGCTTTCACGCTTTTTCAGGTCGGCCGGCCAGCCGGCCTGGGCATCGAACTTGGGCCGGCTGGTGGGAAACAGGTCGATCACCACGCGGTAGCCGAAGCCGGCCGAGGGCGGCAGCACCAGCGGATCGGACACCGACACCGGGGAATTCAGGTCGATCACCATGCGCGAATTGCCGGCGCGGAATTCGCCATAGCGATAGGACTTTACCGGGCCAAAGCCGGATGGGCGCGGCGGCGCGCCCAGCCGCCACGACACTTGCGGCATGTCGATCACCACACGGTCGGGATTGTTGAGCGCGAAGGCGCGAAGGTTCACCGGATCGGACAGCTCGATCACCAGGCGCGTGCGGTCTTCATGCTCGCCGATGCGCGCGCTCATCACGATGGGCAGCGGTCCCTGCGGCGCCGAGCCGATGCTGGGACCGGCAATCTGCTGGGGCATCGGCTTGGACGGCGCCACCGGGAGGCCCTCGCTTTGATCGCGCATCAGCTTGCTGATGGCGTCATCCGCGCCAACGGTCTTGAGACCCGCAAGGCTCACGGCCAGGACAAGCGACAGGATCGCAAAGAGGCGCATCACGGGCGAAAGCCTTCGAATCGGGTGCGCAAGATTAGCACGGGTGTTTGTTTCGCTCCGGCGCTTTTGCTAGGGTGCGCGCCTCACAGGGGCGGCGGATGTTTCTGGAAATAAACGGCTTTCTGAAGGCAGACGAGGTTGCGCGGCTGCAGGAATTGGCCGCCCGCGTCAGCTTTGTCGACGGGCGCATCTCCAATCCCCACAACCAGGCCAAGAACAATCTGCAGGCCAGCGAAGGCGATCCGCTCTATGCGGAATTCCTCCCGCATCGTGGGGGAAGCCTTCATGCGCTCCGAGCCGTTCCGCAATTTCGCCTTCCCCCGGCATGTCGCCCCGCCACTGCTCGCCCGCTACGAGGTGGGGATGACCTATGGCGCCCATGCCGACACCTCGCATATGCGCTTCGGCAACGAGATCCGCCGCTCCGACCTGTCGGCGACGGTGTGGCTCAATCCGCCAGCCAGCTATGATGGCGGCGAGCTGGTGGTGCATCTGGGCACCAGGCCGGTTGTGATCAAGGGCGAGCCCGGCAGTGTCGTGGTCTATCCTTCCACTCAATTGCATGAAGTGACCCCGGTGCGCCGGGGCCAGCGGCTGGTCTCCATCACCTTCATCGAAAGCATGATCCCCGACGAATTCCAGCGCACCCAGCTCTATGAGCTGTCCGAAGTGGCGGCGCTGGAGGGCCTGAAAATGAGCTGGGAGAACCGGGTGCGGCTGGAAGCGGTGCGCCACAATCTGCGCAGGCTATGGGCGCGTTAAACTAAGTAATTGATTATAATACATAATTCTTATAACCCCGCCGCAGCGCCGCCGGTTTTGGCCATTAATCGCTTGTTGAAACCCTGCTGGCACCCTACAAAAAGTGTCATCGGCAGGCGTTCGCGAATTCCCGCGGGCCACCGTGCCGCCCCTGACAGCGCCGCACGTTCCGCGACTCACGCGGACAGAGGGTGTTTTCAGGTTCATTCCCAAAGGCCCTACGACCGGCCGCCCGAGTATCATGACTGTCCTATTTGCGCTGCCCTCCGACGCTGTCCCGGTCCCTATGACCGTTTCGACGGATGGGTTTGCGCGCGTTCTTTCCACCCACACAGCGCGCCGCCTCCTTTCGTCCGCCCATGACGGCGACCCAATGCGCGCGCGCCCCGGAGAATTCCATGACCAAGCGCATGCTCATCGACGCCAACCACCCGGAAGAAACCCGCGTGGTGATTCTCGACGGTTCCAAAGTCGAGGAATTTGATTTCGAGGCCGCATCCAAGCGGCCCCTCAAGGGAAACATCTATCTCGCCAAGGTGACGCGCGTTGAGCCGTCGCTGCAGGCCGCCTTTGTCGAATATGGCGGCAACCGCCAGGGCTTTCTGGCCTTCGCCGAAATCCATCCCGACTATTACCAGATCCCCATGGCCGACCGGCAGGCGCTCCTGGCCGAACAGGAGGCCGAAGCCCGCCGCCGCCAGGAAGACGATATCGAAAGCTTCGAGATCACCGGCGCCAAATCCGACGATAGCGAGACGGACGAGGAAGCCGAGGAAGAGGCCGACACCGGCGAGGAAAGTGTCGAGATGGCGCCGCTGGTGCCACTGGACGCCGCCCCCGAGAGCGAAGACGAAGACGACAGCGCCCCGGAAAACGGCGAGGACGAGCATGAAGATGTGTTCGTCAATCACGGCGGCGCGGTGGTCGAGCATGACCATGACGACGAGGAGCCGCAAACCAAGCCGGAAGCAGCCAGCGAAGCCCTGCCCGACTATCAGGGCGACGCCGAAGTCACCGCTGCGGAAGCGGCGGAAGAAAATGAAGGCGAAATCCAGCCGGTCAGCGCGGACGGCGAAACATCCGAAGATCGGGCCGCGGAAGCCGCGGAAGACAATGAAGGCGCCATCGAACCTGTGAGCGCCGAGGGCGAAGCCCAGATCGCCGAAGGCCAGAGCGGCGAAGATCAGGCCACTGGAGACCAGACCGCCGACGCCCAGGCCTTGCAGGCCCAGCGCCCGCCGCAGAAATGGGTGCGCAAGAAGCACTACAAGATCCAGGAAGTGATCAAGCGCCGCCAGATCATCCTGGTGCAGGTGGTCAAGGAAGAACGCGGCAACAAAGGCGCAGCCCTGACCACCTATCTGTCGCTGGCCGGCCGCTATTGCGTCTTGATGCCCAACACCCCGCGCGGCGGCGGCATTTCGCGCAAGATCACCAATGCCGCCGACAGGAAGCGCCTGAAATCCGCAGCCCAAGGGCTGGAATTGCCCGAAGGCATGGGCCTGATCATCCGCACCGCGGGCGAGAACCGCACCAAGCTCGAGATCCGGCGCGACTATGACTATCTGCTGCGCCTGTGGGACACGATCCGCGAACGGACCTTGTCATCCAACGCGCCGGCCTGCGTCTATGAGGAAGGCGATCTGGTCAAGCGCGTCATCCGCGACCTCTACAACAAAGATGTCCAGGACGTGGTGGTGGAAGGCGATCTGGGCTTCCGCAACGCCAAGGACTTCATGCGCATGCTGATGCCCAGCCATGCCAAGTATGTCCATCAATACAAAGACACGGTGCCGCTGTTCCAGCGCATGCACATCGAATCCCAGCTGGATTCCATGTTCTCGCCCACTGTCACCCTGAAATCGGGCGGCTATATCGTCATCAACCAGACCGAAGCGCTGGTTTCCATCGACGTGAATTCCGGCCGCGCCACCCGCGAACATTCGATCGAGGAGACCGCGCGCAAGACCAATCTGGAAGCGGCCAGCGAAATCGGCCGCCAGCTGCGCCTGCGCGACCTAGCGGGCCTGATCGTGATCGACTTTATCGACATGGAAGAAGGCCGCAACGACCGCGAGGTCGAAAAACGCCTGCGCGATGCGGTCAAGAACGACCGTGCCCGGGTGCAGATCGGCAAGATCTCGCAGTTCGGCCTTTTGGAAATGTCGCGTCAGCGCCTGCGCGCCGGCGTCATCGCCGGCTCAACCGTCACCTGCCCGCATTGCGCCGGCACCGGCTTGATGCGGTCCACCGAATCCACCGCGCTGCGCGTGCTGCGCGGCCTGGAGGAGGAAGGCGAGAAGAACCGCGCCGCCGCCGTGACGGTGAAGATCGCCAGTGAAGTGGCGCTCTATATCCTGAACCAGAAGCGCGCCGAGCTGTCGCGGATCGAAACCGAACACGGCATGTCCATCGTGTTTGAGCCCACCGAAGGCATGGCGGCCGGCAATTTCGAGATCGAGCGCACCAAGACCCGAGATCCGGGCGAGCGCCCCAGGCCGTCGGCCGTCAGCATCGAGGCGGGCTTTGTGCCTTCCGACGAACCGGATCCCGAATATGAGGAAGAGGTCGAGGAGGAAGAACTCGAAGCCGCTGAGGATGACGTCGCCGATGGCGAAGAAGCGGGGGAGCCCCAATCTTTCGACCGGCCCGAAGGTCAAGGTCAGCGCGAAAGCCGCGAAGGCAGCCGCCGCCGCCGCCGCCGTGGCGGACGTGGCCGTGGCCGCGAGCGAGGCGAACGTCCCGAAGGCCAGCAGGCACCCGTGGAAGGTGCGGAGAGCGCGACCGTACAAGCCGCAGAAGGCGAGAACACCGCTCCCCAGGAGCAGCAGGATGGCCAGCAGAGCGGCCAGCCCCTTGGCGAGACTGGCGAGGCCCGCAGGCGCCGCCGCCGCCGCCGGGGCCGCCGGGGCGGACGCGACCGGGAGGACCGGCCGCAGCCCGAAGGTATGGAACATCCCCAAACGGGATTCGCGAACGAAGCGGATCGCTTTGGCGCCGTGCCTGATGAGATCGACACCACGCCCAGCGACGTCAAGCATGCGCCGGTTGCGCCCGGCGCGCCGTCGGCGCCGGTGTGGTCGCTGCAGGACGACATTCCCGACACCACGCCGCAGGACGACGACAACAAGCCCAAGAAAAAGGGGTGGTGGCAGCGGACGTTTAGTGGGGAGTAACCGCCTGCGATAACGATAGCAGAGGTTGCCGCAGCCGCTCGCTTTAGCTCGCGGCATTCGGTAGTTCGAAATGGTCCACTGGACCATTTCGTTCGCCTACGGCGAAACGCTACCTTATTGTCACTTCGGCGGTCACGCCGGCGCCATGGGCGCCGGGATCGGTCAGCGCCACACAGGCTTCAGGACTGCACGAGATCATGTTGACCGTATCGTAAGGCGCGCGACCCGTGCCGCGCAGGTCACCGCGCCTGCCAAGCTGGCGCCCGCCCATGATATCCATAACCGCATTCATCGCCGCCGCCGTACCGTTGGGACCGCCGGCGCCGGCGCCCGCAAGCGCCACCGCGCCGTTGCTGGTGGTGATTACCGGCGCAAGGAACGCACTGGCCAGGCCCGCCTGGCTGGAAGGCGTGGCGCCCAGGACCACGCCGGTATTGCCCGCCGTGCGTCCCGACCCGAACGGCCCATTCAAGGTCACCGCACAGGATGCCGCCGCGCCATTGGCATCAACCGCGGCAAAGCCGGTCGAGCCCAGATCACCCGGCACCCCAGTAACGCCAAAGCTTGCCAGCGTCTGGCCCACCGCGGTCTGGGCCGCGCCTGCGGGATCGCGCGTGGCGCGGAGGCTGCGCGAAAGATTGTCCAGCATCGCGGCATTGAACGCGCCCGCGCCGGTGCGCGCGCCCGGCATCCAGGTCACAAAGCTTCCCGTGGCGCGCGAACGCGCCGCGCCCTGCAGCGGCGCCGTCGCCGCCAGTTCACCGGCGCTGATGCCACCGCCCGCGCTGGCCGAATAGGCCACGATGTTGGCTGCCACCGCGCCCATGTAGAAGCCGGCCGCCTTGTAGAGACGGATCTCGCCCAGGGTCACGCCCAGCGGCACGTTTTTGGTTTCACTGCCCGCCGCGCGCGGGCGCCCGGTTTCATCCAGAAATTCCGCCGCCAGCCCCGCATCCCGGCGCAGCAGATTCTGTTCGGGTGCGATGCGCTGTGCCAGCGCTTCGGAAACCGGAAAGCCCGTGGAGGCAAAAGCCTCGCCCGGCGCCACGATCCGCTGCCAGGGCAGCGCGCCATAAAGCTGATGCATGGCGGTAAAACCCGCCACGGAACCCGGCAAGGCGTAATAGCCACCGGCCTTTGGCGCCTTGGTCACAAAATCGAACTCCGTCACCTGACCACTGATGTCGCGCACCAGACAGATGCCGCCACTGCCCAGCCCCGCCGCCACCGGATAGGTTGCGGTCAGGGTGAAGAACATGGTGGCGACCGCATCGACCGCGCTGCCGTCATCGGCCAGGGCGGCTGCGCCCGCGCGCGCCGCCAAGGGCTCGTCCGCCACCGCAATGCCGCTGCGCTTGGGCTCGCTGACCACACTGGAGGTGTAGGCGTGAGGCTCGTCCTCAAACCCCAAGGTCGCGGCGGTGTGATCGCCCAGGGTGGTGATAGTCTGGCAGCCGCCCAGCAGAACGGCTGGCATGGCAAAAAGGGCGATAAAGCGTCGAGACATGAAAGCTGCGTAATCCTTGAAGGGGCCGAAAGCCGAAACCCCTTATGCCTGAGCCGGGGCCGCTTCGCTACAGTTTGACCAAAGCCACGTCACCCCATAGGTTCGCCGCGTGTGCCGCAAGACCGTGCGAAGCTCGGATTGGGCACGCAAATAAGGGGTTTGAGCGGGGCAACGGGAGTACTGGCTTGTCGCTGAAAACACCGAATTGCACCGCGCGCAAAGCCCTGTTTGCCGCCGGTTTCGTCGCCGCTTTCATGGCCTACGCCCTGCCCGCCTGGGCGCAGGACGACGATATGAGCCTGCTGCGCGACACCGAAACCGAGGAAATGCTGCGCAGCTATGAGACGCCCCTGGCGCGCGCCGCAGGCCTGGATCCGGTTCCCAAGGTCTGGCTGATCAACGGCCCGATCAACGCCTTTGCCTCCTATGGCGACGGCGGCGAAAACATCTTCATTTTCTCCGGCATTCTTCTGTGGCTGCACACGCCCAATGAGCTGATCGGGGTGATGGCGCATGAGACCGGCCATATCGCGGCCGGGCATCTGTCGCGCGGCAGCTATGGCATGAAGAAGGCGATGATCCCGATGCTGCTGTCGCTGGTGGCGGGCGTGGCTGCGATGATCGCGGGCGCGGGCGAAGCCGGCATGGCGATCATGGGCATCGGCCAAGCCTATGCGATGGGCCAGTTCGCGGCCTTCACCCGGGTGCAGGAATCCACCGCCGACCAGATCGCCGCCAAGCTTTTGCTGGCCACGCATCAGTCGCCGATGGGCATGTTTCACACCTTCCAGCGCTTCGCGAACGAAGAAGCGATGAGCGCCTACAAGATCGACAAGTTCGCCGTCGATCATCCCACCGGCCAGGATCGCGTCTTCGACCTGCAGGACATGGTGGACGCCTCGCCCTATCGCGAGGTGCAGGACTCGCCCGAAAGCCTGCACACTTTCCAGATGGTGCAGGCCAAGCTGGCCGGCTATGTGCTGCCGGTGAAGGACGCGCTCACCCGTTATCCGGAATCCGACACCAGCGAGCCGGCGCTCTATGCCCGCTCCATGGCCTATCTGCGCCAGCCCAACCTCGCCAAGGCGCTGGCCGCGATCAACAGGCTGATCGCGGAAGAACCCAACAATCCCTATTTCTATGAGGTGCGGGGCCAGACCTATATGAGTATGGCAAGGCCCGCCGAGGCTATTCCCGACTATCAGAAGTCGGTCGATCTTCGGCCGCGCGCACCGCAGCTGCGGCTGGCGCTCGCCACCGCCCAGATCGCCACCGAGAATGACGCCATGGCCGCGCCCGCGCTGGCCAACCTCAAGGCCGCGGTGCTGGTCGAGGACGACGACGTCTTCACCTGGTACCAGATGGCGCAGGCCTACAGCATGCTCAAGAACGAGCCCATGGCCAATCTTTCCACCGCCGAGTCATGGTACAATGCTGGCGACATGTGCCGGGCGGTGGTCTTCGCCACCCGCGCGCGGGGTAAGCTGCCGCAAGGTTCGGCCGACTGGCAGCGCGCCAATGACGTCATCGGCGCGTCAGCGCCGATCGCGGCCCAGCAGCCACGGGGGTGTAGATAGAGATGCGGGCCTTTGTGATCACACTGGCGGGTGCGCTCGGCGGAGCGGCGCTTGCGGTCGCCATTGTCATGGTCATGGCCCAGAACGGGCTGATGCCGATCAACGATTACCAGATGCAGAGATATCTGATGCTGCATCCCGACCTGGCACCGGCGATGATGGGCCGCGCCCAGCAGCTTGAAGACCAGAAGCAGGCCCAGGCCCAGGCCACCGCCATGCGCAAGGTGGGTCAGGCGGCCTTCTTCGATCCGGCGCTGGCGTTCGTCACCGGTCCGGCCGACGCCAAGGCGACGCTGGTGGAGTTCTATGATTACGACTGCCCCTTCTGCCGCGCCTCCCTGCCCGCGGTGAAGAAATTCTACGACGCCCACAAGAATGATACCCGCTTCTCGTTTATCGAATTCCCCATCGCCGACCTGCATGGCCCCAGCGCCCTTCTGGCGGCGCGCGCCTCACTCGCCGCGCGGCGCCAGCCCGAGCATTACATGGACTTCCATTTCACGCTTCTGGGCGAGGAAGGCCAGGTCACCGAACAGATGATTTATGCCGACGCCCAAAAGGCCGGCATGGATGTAAACAAGCTCAAGGCCGATATGGCCGATCCCGCGGTCGAGAAGACCCTGCAGTCTTCCATCGCGCTCGCGCACAAAGTGGGCGTGGACGGCACGCCGACCTTTGTGCTGAACGGCAAGTTCCATCCCGGCGCGCTGGATGAGGACACGCTGGCGAGCGAGATGAAAAGCTAGGCACAAGCTCGAACCGGCGCGCTGTATTTTGGCCGATGAGCAGGAGCGCGCACGGAGCGTGCTTAACGCACGTGAGTACGCGCGACGCACTCAGCGGGCAAAAGACAAGCGCCTTAGATGAGTCCCGTCAAAGGACTGGAAGGATCAGCATACGCCTTCTTCGGCATGCGGCCGGCAAGCCAGGCGAGACGCCCCGCCTCCACCGCCAGTTTCATCGCCTTGGCCATCTGAACCGAATCCTTGGCATGGGCGATGGCTGTGTTGGTCAGCACCGCGTCACAGCCCAGCTCCATCGCCACCGCCGCGTCGGACGCCGTGCCGATGCCCGCGTCCACCACGATCGGCACCTTGGCGTCCTCGATGATCATTCGGATGTTCACCGTCGCCTGCATGCCCATGCCCGAGCCGATGGGCGCGGCCAGCGGCATGATCGCCACCGCGCCGACATCTTCCAGCCGCTTGGCCATCAAGGGATCGTCGCTGCAATAGACCATCACCTGGAAGCCGTCTTTCGACAGCATTTCGGTAGCGCGCAGGGTCTCGATCATGTCGGGATAGAGCAGCTTCCTCTCGCCCAGCACTTCCAGCTTGACCAGCGACCAGCCGCCGGCCTCGCGCGCCAGCCTCAGAGTGCGCACCGCATCTTCGCCGGTGAAACAGCCGGCGGTGTTGGGCAGATAGGTGACCTTCTTGGGATCGATGAAATCCACCAGCTTGGGCTGGCTGGGATCGGTCAGGTTCACCCGCCGCACCGCCACCGTGACGATCTCCGCGCCGGATGCTTCCAAGGCCGCGGCATTGTCGGCATAAGTCTTGTACTTGCCCGTGCCGATGATCAGCCGCGACTTGAAAGTCCTGCCCGCGATGACAAACGGCTTGTCGACGCGGGGCACTTCCACGGGGGCATTGCCGCCGCCGATGAAATGCACGATCTCAAGCTTGTCGCCATTGCCGACCGCGACCTGGTCATAGCTCGAGCGCGGCACGATCTCCAGATTGCGCTCCACCGCGATCTTGGCGGGATCAAGCCCCAGGCTTTCCAGCAGGCCGCGCACGCTCAAAGGCTGATCCAGCCGCCGCGTTTCGCCATTCAGGATGATTTCAAACGCCATGAGCCTTGTACCTTAAGCATTTCCGTATCCGCCGGGATACGATTATAAGGCGTGAATCATTCTCGCCCTACGGAAAGTCTATGGCCAAAAAAACAAAGCAATCCAAGATCTTACCCATATACATTCTCAACGGCCCCAACCTTAATCTGCTGGGTGAGCGCGAGCCGGAAGTCTATGGCTACACCACCCTGGCCCAGATCGGGAAGATGTGCGCCGCGCAAGCCGCCCAATACGGCCTTGCAACCGTGTTCCATCAGTCCAACCGCGAAGGCGAGATCGTGGACCAGATCCAGGAAGCGCGCACCAGCGGTTCAGGCCTGATCATCAATCCCGCCGGCTATGGCCATACCTCGGTCGCCATTCTTGACAGCATCCTGGCGCTGAAAATTCCGGTGATCGAAGTGCATCTGTCCAACATCCATCGCCGCGATCCTTTCCGCGCCCATTCCTATGTCTCGAAGGGCGCCACCGGCATCATCATGGGGCTGGGCGCGCAAGGCTATCTGCGCGCCGTGGACGCCATCGCCGAAATCCTCAAGGTGAAGAAATGAGTTCCAAGAAGAAGAAACCGGCCGCCGATGCCAAGGCCGGCGCCAAGCCCGGCGTGGACGCGGGCGCGGTGCGCGAACTGGCCAAGCTTCTGAAAGAGACCGGCCTCACCGAAATCGAGATCGAGCATAACGGTGCGCGCATCCGCGTCAGCCGCGGCGGCGCTGCGGTTGCCACAGCGCCCGCAGCCGCCGCCGCGCCGGTTGCCCCTGCCCCGGCCGCGGCCCAGCCGTCCTCCGGACCTTCGGGTCCGCCCGCTGGCGCCGTCCCTTCGCCCATGGTCGGCACCGTCTTTCTTTCGCCCGAGCCCGGCAAGCCAGCCTTCATCGCCGTCGGCAAGACAGTGAAGGCGGGCGACACGCTGTTCATCGTGGAAGCGATGAAGACCATGAACGCCATCATCGCGCCCAAGGGCGGGACGGTGAAAGAAATCTGCGTCGCCGATGGCTCGCCCGTCGAATTCGGCCAGACACTCGCCGTCATTGCCTGATGTTTGAAAAGATCCTCATCGCCAATCGCGGCGAAATCGCGCTTCGCGTCATCCGCGCCTGCAAGGAGATGGGCATCTCCACGGTGGCGATCCATTCCACCGCCGACAGCGAGGCGATGCACGTCAAGCTGGCCGATGAAAGCGTCTGCGTCGGCCCGCCGGCAGCAAGCCAGTCTTATCTCAACATTCCCGCCATCATCGCCGCCTGCGAGATCACCGGCGCCGAGGCCATCCATCCAGGTTACGGCTTTTTGTCCGAGAACGCCAAGTTCGCCGACATCATCGAGGAACATGGCCTGACGTTCATTGGCCCGCGCGCGGAACATATCCGCATGATGGGCGACAAGATCACCGCCAAGCAGACGGTGAAGGAGCTGGGCATTCCCACCGTTCCTGGTTCGGACGGCGAAGTCAGCGACAAGGACGCGGCCAAAGTCGCCGAAGAGATCGGCTATCCGGTGCTGATCAAGGCCACCGCCGGCGGCGGCGGCCGCGGCATGAAGGTGGCGCAGAATGCGGGCGAGCTTTCTTTCGCCCTGTCCCAGGCGCGCACCGAGGCCAAGGCCGCCTTCGGCAATGACACCGTCTATATGGAGAAATATCTCCAGAGGCCGCGCCATATCGAAATCCAGATCCTGGCCGATTCTCACGGCCACGTGGTGCATCTGGGCGAGCGTGACTGCTCGCTGCAGCGCCGTCACCAGAAGGTGTGGGAAGAAGCCGGTTCACCGGCACTGAACGCCCAGGAACGCGACCAGATCGGCGGCATCTGCACCAAGGCGCTCAGCAAGCTGGGCTATCTGGGCGCGGGCACCATCGAATTCCTGTACGAGGACGGCCGGTTTTATTTCATCGAGATGAACACCCGCCTGCAGGTGGAACATCCCGTCAGCGAAGCCATCACCGGCATCGACATCGTGCGCGAGCAGATCCGCATCGCCACCGGCGCGCCGCTTGCCTTCAAACAGAAGGACATTGTGTTCGAAGGCCATGCCATCGAATGCCGGATCAATGCGGAAAATCCCTTCACCTTCCGCCCCTCGCCCGGCACCATCACCCAGTTCCATACGCCTGGCGGATTGGGCGTGCGGTTCGATTCCGCCATCTATTCCGGCTACCGCATCCCGCCCTTCTACGACAGCCTGGCGGGCAAGCTGATCGTCCATGCCAAGAATCGCAACGAATGCCTGCTGCGCCTGCGCCGGGCGCTGGACGAATTGGTGGTGGACGGCATCGAGACCACCATCCCGCTGTTCCAGAAGCTGGTGCGCGAGCCCGACATCATCAATGGCGATTATTCGATCCATTGGCTGGAGAAGTATCTGGCCAGTCTTGGTCATTGATCTGGACCAGTGATGACGCTGCTGGCGTTTGAGCCCGAGACGGATATCGAACACCAGATTCTTAAAGGCCCGCAGCGATGGCTTGTCCGGCGACGCGCTGATGCGCCAGATTGCTGAAGCCGAACTCTTTATTCCCAGCACGCATGACGTGCAGCGTGACGGCAGCGGATTCATGCCGGTCCTGCTCGAACAGAACGATCTCGCATTTGTAGCTGTCTTCACCGCCATGTCGCGGCAACCAAAAGGCATGGCGCCCACCATGATGCGGACAGGCGGCAAGCATTTTTTCCTGCGTCTGCCGCCTGGCTATGGCGTAATCTTTAATCCCGGCTATGACGCAGAGATACTTCTGCCGCCGCATGGCGCGCAAGCCCTCAAGCGGGACCTGCAAGGCGGGTAGCGAAGGGTTGCGATCCCGGCTAGGCTCCTTTCACAGCAACAAGACTGGAAGGAACGCGTCATGGGTTTCCTGAGAAAATATTCGCCCCAAATTCTGGGCGTCGTGCGCATCGTTGTCGGCCTTCTGTTTCTCGAACATGGCTTGATGAAGATCGTGGGCTTCCCCGCGCCCATGGGCCATGGACCGCTTCCGCCCATGATCATGGCGGCCGGCATCATCGAACTGCTGGGCGGCGCGCTTCTTATCCTGGGCCTGTTCAGCCGCATCGCGGCCTTTGTCTGCTCGGGCGAGATGGCCTTCGCCTATTTCCTCGCCCATTTCCCCAAGGGCATCTATCCGGCGATGAACGGCGGCGAAGACGCCATCCTGTTCTGCTTCATCTTCCTGTATCTGGCAGCCGCCGGCCCCGGCAGCTTCGCCATCAACGACAAGTAGCTTTTTTTGCTGCGAATTAACGCGCGACGGCACCGCCGCCGCGCGTTATTCTTTTGCGATGCACGGCACCCCAAGGCTCACACCGGAAATCCTGCTGCGCGCGTATGCCGAAGGCCTCTTTCCCATGGCCGAGCGGCGCGGCGATCCCACGCTCTACTGGGTGTCGCCGGAAAAGCGCGGCATCATTCCCCTGAACACTTTCCATGTGCCGCACCGTCTGGCGCGCACCGTGCGTTCGGGCCAGTTCACCGTCACCGCCGACCAGGCTTTCACCGATGTCATGCTGGCCTGCGCCGCGCCCGCGCCGGGCCGCGAGGAAACCTGGATCAACAGCGAGATCCTGCGCCTTTACAGCGCGCTGCATACTGGCGGCCATGCCCATTCCATCGAATGCTGGCAGGCGGGCGAGCTGGTGGGCGGGCTTTATGGCGTGCGCCTGGGCGCGGCTTTTTTCGGCGAGAGCATGTTCAGCCGCGCACGCGATGCCAGCAAGGTCGCCCTGGTGCATCTGGTGCAGGGGCTCAGGCGCGGCGGCTTTGTGCTCTTGGACACCCAGTTCATCACCGCGCATCTGGCGCGTTTTGGCGCCATCGAAATTCCGCGCGAGTACTATCTGCTCAAGCTTGCAGATGCGCTGAACCGCGAGGCCATCTGGCCGTTCTTCTGAATATCCCCTGACACAAGCTATAAATTTCCCCAAGGCGGCAACAAGGCGCGCGGCTTGGGATAAGGTCCCGCCACGATTGGCTGACCCCATCGACCTTAGAAGAGGCAAACCATATGCGCCTGACCATCCTTTCCGCCGCCCTCCTGCTCGGCTTTGCCGTCGCATCTTTTGCCCAGGCGCCCGCCTATCATGTGACCAAGACCGTGCCGCTCGGCTCCCCCGACAAGTGGGACTATCTGGTTTATGACGGCCCCTCGCACCGCCTCTTTGTCTCGCACGGCGACCGGCTGACAGTGCTGGACGGCAAGACCGGCAGTGTGCTCGGCACCGTGCAGAGCATGCCGGGCGGCAGCCACGGAATCGGCATCGTGGCCGCCGCCGGCAAGGGCTATACCGACGATGGCGAGGCCGGCGAGGCCGTTGCCTTCGATCTCAAGACACTCAAGACCGGCAAGCATATCAAGGCGCAGGACGATGCCGATGGCATCGCCTTTGATTCCGTCAGCGGCCACATCTTCGTAGTGGATGGCGATTCCAAGGTGCTGACCGTGATCGATCCCAAGACCGACGCGGCCATCGCCACCGTGCAGGCCGGCGGCGGGCTGGAATATGCGGTCTCCGGCGAGAACGGGAAGCTTTATGTCAACGGCGCCGAGAACAAGGAGATCGTGCGCGTCAACACCGCAACCAACCAGGTGGACGCGCACTGGCCGATCCCCGACTGCACCAGCCCGCATGGCCTGGCGATCGATACGGCTTCACACCGGCTGTTCGTCACCTGCGTCAATGAAGTGATGACGGTGGTCAATGCCGACAGCGGCGCGGTGCTGGCGACCCTGCCGATCGGCAAGGGCAGCGATGGCGCGGCCTTCGATCCCAAGCGCAAGCTGGCCTTCAGCTCCAACTATGACGGCACGCTCACGGTGGTGCGCGAAACCAGTCCGCAGAAGTTCGAAGTCCTGGGCAGCATCCCGACCGCGATCACCGGCAAGAACATGACCATCGACCCGGAGACGGGCCGGCTGTTTGTGACGATTGCGGACATCGATCCCAAGGCCCCGGTGCCGCTGGGCCGCAATGGCCGCCCGGGCCGTCCCAAGCCTCTGCCTGGCAGCCTGAAGGTCTTGTTCCTGGATCCGGCGCCGTAAACCAGGACTACTGACCAGCACCTTCGGGCAATGCCTGGATGCCCTCTTTATCCGAGGAGTCCGGCGCGGCCACTTTTACCGCCGCGGTGGAATTGTTCGCCGCCACGGCCTGGGCCGGCGCGTTGTTGCAGCTGATCACCCACACGTCATAGAGCGGATGCTCCACCCCGTTCAGGCCGGGGGTTGAGCCGTACATCCAGCCGGAAAAGACGCGCCGGGCCGGCTGGTCGGGACGGTTATCGTCGATCTGCACAAAGGCGGTGGTTTCCGGCGTCTCGCTGGGTGGCGTGGAATAGCAATAGCGTGCCGTGATCGTCAGGGTGGCGAACTTCACCGGCTTGCCGATGGGCGCGGTGATGCTGGTGGGCCGTCCGGTGATCTTTTCCAGGCCCCGCAGCACAAGCTGGGTGCCGCCCTGCGGCGCGACCGGCGACGGCGCGGCCGCGGCATCCTGGACGGCGGGAGCAGCCGGATTGGCCGCGGCAGCGGGCGCAGGCGCGGCAGGCCCGGTCACAGGCGGCGGCGGATTGGGAATGACGGCCGGCTTGAGCGCAGGCGTGACAGCGACATTGGCGGCTGGCGGCTGGCCCGGCCCTGGCCCTGACCTTGGGCGATGGCGGCAGCAGCAATGCCCAGCGGCAGCAACGCCAGGACAGCCCCCTTCAGGGGACGCTTCAGCTTCACGGGCCAGGCCCCGGCGGAATCGGCGCCTTCATGGGCGCAGGCGCCTGTGTTGCGGGCGCCTGAGGTGCCGCGCCTTGTGGCGCTTTGGGCTTGGGCGGCTGGTTGGTCAGGCTCTCGCCACCGACCGCACGGCCCACCAGGCCCATCACGTCGATCGAGCCCTGTGCGTTATCGAAAAAGGCGCCCGCCACCATCATCTTGTCATCGCCGCCGGGCGTGATCGACAGATACTGGCCGCCCAGGAAACCCGCCTGGGTCACCAGGATCGAGGAATCCACCGGCAGCTTGATGTCGTCACGGATGTTCATATGCACCGTGACCAGATAGGTCTTGGGATCCAGCGTCAGATCACTGACGGTGCCGATCTTGATCCCCGCCAGCCGCACATCGGTGCCCACCGCCAGCCCGTCCACCTTGGCCAGCTTGGCATTGATCTCATAGCCCGACAGGCTGCCCGAGCCGGTGCGCAAATAGGCGAACGCCAGAAACGCCACGGCGACGGCGACGACGACCGCGCCGATCAGGGTTTCGGCGACATTGTTCTGCTGCATGACACGCGTGCTCATGAAAACCGTGCTCTTGAATTAATCCGGCTTCCAGGCCTGGTAATCGCCGGTAGCGGGCGGACGCGCCCCGCCTTTCGACAGGCTGCCGCCGGGCTTGTAAGCGCCCTCGGTGCCGGTCAGGTTGGGCTGGTGCGGTTTCTCGAAGCTGCGGACCTTGAACGGCGCCTTGGTCGGCGGCTCGGCATAGGTGTGGTGCAGCCAGCCATGCCAGTCCGGCGGCACGCGGCTGGCCTCGACGGTGCCGTTGTAGACCACCCAGCGGCGCGATCCATCCTTGTTCTGGTAGTAGCGGTTGCCGAAATCGTCGGTTCCCACCGGGGTGCCCGACAGCCAGGTGGTCAGCAGCGTCCCCCAGGTCGCGGAGTTCCACCAGGAAAAGGTTGTCTTCAGAAAGGACATGAAAAAGGTCCGAGGAATCGAGGGCGCGACTATAGGCGGACGGTTGTTTTTCGCCAATGCCGCAAAGCGGCAAAGCCATCGCGGACTTAGGCTTTCGTACTTGTCCACAAACCGTCCAAAGCCGTGCATGACGCTGTGATGAAATCTTGGGAAAAATATTTCGGCGCCTTAATCTTTACCCCGCTTGACTCGCGGCTTTTTGGCCGGCGGCCGCTACCACATCTAGTGGATTAAGACTTTCGCAACCACTATCTGCTTGCGCCCCTCCCCGGGCCGTGTCCATACTTAGGGCCAGTCGCTGCCCGCGACCACCAAATCTGGCGGACCCAAATACCCCGGCTGCGGAGGCCCAAGCCCTCGCAGGCGGGAAACTGTCCCCGAAATGGCGGCTCTCGGGCCGGTCGGCAGGGCCAGTTATTTTGGGGACATCGCCATGCGCATTCGCCGTCATTTCACGGTCGAGGGTCATTCGCCCTACGAAAGCATCGCCTTCAAGGCGGCCGCCAGCGAGATCCGCAATCCGGACGGCTCCATCGTCTTTGCCCAGGGCGATATCGAGGTACCGGAAAGCTGGAGCCAGGTCGCCAGCGACGTGCTGGCCCAGAAGTATTTCCGCAAGGCAGGCGTCCCCAAGAACCTGAAAGCCGTTCCCGAAGAAGGTGTGCCCGAGTTCCTCTGGAAGAAGCAGGGGAGCGGCAAAGAGACCACCGGCGAGAAGTCCGCCAAGCAGGTGTTCGATCGGCTGGCCGGCACCTGGACCTATTGGGGGTGGAAGGGTGGCTATTTCGATGGCGAGACCGACGCCCAGGCCTTTTATGACGAGCTTTGCCACATGCTGGCGGCGCAGAAATGCGCGCCCGATTCGCCGCAATGGTTCAACACCGGACTTCATTGGGCCTATGGCATCGATGGCCCGGGCCAGGGCCACTATTATGTCGACCACAAGAGCGGACGGCTGACCAAATCCGGATCGGCTTACGAGCATCCGCAGCCGCATGCCTGCTTCATCCAGAGCGTCAAGGACGACCTGGTCAATGAAGGCGGCATCATGGACCTGTGGACCCGCGAGGCGCGGCTGTTCAAATACGGCTCGGGCACCGGCACCAACTTCTCGCCCCTGCGCGGCGCCGACGAAAAGCTGTCGGGCGGCGGGCGTTCCAGCGGGTTGATGAGCTTCCTCAAGATCGGCGACCGCGCCGCCGGCGCCATCAAGTCCGGCGGCACCACCCGGCGCGCCGCCAAGATGGTGATCGTGGACATCGATCATCCCGACATCGAGGACTTCATCGACTGGAAAGTCATTGAAGAGCAGAAGGTGGCGGCCCTGGTGACGGGCTCCAAGCTGGCGGAGCGCCACCTGAAAGCGGTGCTCAAGGCCTGCGTGAATTGCGAAGGCTCGGGCGGCGACTGCTACGATCCGCAGAAGAACCCGGCGCTGCGCCGCGAGATCAAGGCCGCGCGCAAGAGCCTGATCCCCGACAATCTGGTCGAGCGGGTGATCAGCTTCGCGCGCCAGGGTTTCAAGGACATCGATTTCCGCACCTATGACACCGACTGGGACAGCGAGGCTTACACCTCGGTGGCCGGCCAGAATTCCAACAACACCGTGCGGGTGACAGATGATTTCCTGACCGCCGTGCTGGAAGACGATGACTGGCAGCTGACCAGCCGCGGCGATGGCAAGGTGACCAAAACCATCCGCGCCCGCGACCTGTGGGACAAGGTCTCCTATGCCGCATGGGCCTGCGCCGATCCGGGCATTCAGTTTCACACCAGCATCAATGACTGGCACACCTGCCCGGCCGGTGGCGAAATCCGCGCCTCCAATCCCTGCAGCGAATACATGTTCCTGGACGATACCGCTTGCAATCTGGCGTCGCTGAACCTGATGCAGTTCCGCAAAGGCCCCGGCGGCGAAGCCGGCGTCAAGAGCTTCGATGTCGAAGCCTTCGAACATGCCACCCGGCTGTGGACCATTGTGCTGGAAATCTCGGTCCTGATGGCGCAATTCCCCTCCAAGGAAATCGCCCAGCTTTCCTACGACTACCGCACACTCGGTCTGGGCTTCGCCAATATCGGCGGCGTGCTGATGAGCGCGGGCGTGTCCTATGACAGCCGCGAGGGCCGCGCCATGGCCGGCGCCATAGCCGCGTTGATGACCGCCGTCTCGTATGCAACCTCCGCCGAAATGGCCGCTGAGCTGGGCAGCTTCCCCGAATACGCCGCCAACAAGGACGCGATGCTGCGGGTGATCCGCAATCATCGCCGCGCCGCGTATGGCGAGGCTTCCGGCTATGAAAAGCTTGCCACTGCGCCCGTGCCGCTCGACCTGAAGGCGGTCGGCGATGCCGAACTGGCCCAGGCCGCCAAGCGCGCCTGGGACGATGCCCTGAACAAGGGCAAGGAACATGGCTTCCGCAATGCCCAGGCCACCGTGATTGCGCCGACCGGCACCATCGGGTTGGTGATGGATTGCGACACCACCGGCGTGGAGCCCGACTTCGCCCTGGTGAAATTCAAGACCCTGGCCGGCGGCGGCTATTTCAAGATCATCAACCGCTGTGTGCCCGAGGCACTGGCCAATATGGGTTACGGCCAGCAGGAGATCGACGCCATCGTCGCCTATGCCGTGGGCCATGGCACCTTGGAAGACTATCAGGGCCGCATCAACTACGACGCCCTGCGCGGCAAGGGCTTTGGCGATGAACAGATCGGCCAGATCGAGGCGGCGCTGGAATCGGCCTTCGACATCCGCTTTGTCTTCAACAAATACACCCTGGGCAGCAAATTCTGCGCCGAGGTGCTGAAGCTGGACACAGCCGCCATGGATGCGTCCGACTTCGACATGCTGAAGCACCTGGGTTTCAGCCCAGCGCCGATATCGACGCCGCCAATCTGCATGTCTGCGGCGCCATGACTTTGGAAGGCGCGCCCTACCTGAAAGAGCCAGCATCTGCCGGTGTTCGACTGCGCCAACCCCTGCGGCCGCATCGGCAAACGCGCGCTGTCCGTGGAAGCCCATATCCGCATGATGGCGGCGGTGCAGCCCTTCATCTCGGGCGCCATTTCCAAGACCATCAACATGGCCAACAGCGCCGCGGTGAAGGATTGCGGCGAGGCCTATATGCTGTCCTGGAAGCTGGGGCTGAAGGCCAATGCGCTCTACCGTGACGGCTCCAAGCTCAGCCAGCCGCTCCTCCAGCCAGGTCTTCGCCTTCGTCGATCAGGACGAAGACGACGCCCTGCCCGAGGCGCCTCGCGCGCCCGCGGCCCAGACCGTGGTCACCGAGCGCATCGTCGAACGGGTGATCGAGAAGATCAGGACCCACGAGCGCGAGAAGCTGCCCCACCGCCGCAAGAGCTATACCCAGAAGGCCATTGTCGGCGGCCACAAGGTCTATCTGCACACCGGCGAATATGAGGACGGCCGGCTGGGCGAGATCTTCATCGACATGCACAAAGAGGGTGCCGCCTTTCGCAGCCTGATGAACAATTTCGCCATCGCCATTTCGGTCGGCCTGCAGTACGGGGTGCCGCTGGAGGAGTTCGTCGAGGCCTTCACCTTCACCCGCTTCGAACCAGCGGGGCTCGTCATCGGCAACGACTCCATCAAGAATGCCACCAGCGTGCTGGACTACATCTTCCGCGAGCTGGGCGTCTCCTATCTGGGCCGCACCGATCTGGCCCACGTCGTGCCCTCCGCCGACGAGGATCTGGGCAGTGGTGCCGGCGGTGGTCCGGCCACGGAAGTGGCGATCGCCAAGGTGGCATCCAGCGGATATTTGCGCGGCCGCACCCAGATCAGCCTGGTCAAGGGCGGCGCGGCCCCCAAAATGCTGGCGCAAGACGAAGAGGACCATTTCGGCCACTTCGAAGCCCGACAATGACATCGACGCGGTGGACCTGTCGGATATCCGCGCCGGCGTGGAAGCCACGCTCAGCACCGTGAGCGCCCAGGTCGCATCCCTGGAAGCCGCGCTGAACAAGCCCGTGGCGCGTGACAGCCGCGCGGCGCGTTCGGCGGAAGCCCGGCTGAAAGGCTTTGAGGGCGACAGCTGCGGCGCCTGCGGAAACTTCACCCTGGTGCGCAACGGCACCTGCATGAAGTGCAACACTTGCGGGTCGACCAGCGGCTGCAGCTGACCTGCGGCGCTGCGCGGCAAAGGGAGCAAAATGCCGTGCCGGCCGTTTTCACAGGGATGCCATACGTCCAGTCCAGCGCCCTGGAACAGCTGAGTTATGACGAGGCGGCGCATACCCTGTGCGCCACCTTCCGCCAAACCGGCCGCACCTATATTTACGAAGAGGTGCCCCAGGAGGTTTATGACGGCCTGCTGTTCGCGGAACTCGCTAGCCGCCTATTTCAACAGCCATATCCGCGACCACTTCGCTTATCGTGAAATTTAGGGGTCGCGACTTAGGGGCCGCGAAATCCAGGGGTTCCCGGGACCTGCGCGGCAACCTTTTGGTAACCGTTGGGGTTCAGCCTTGCGGCGATGCGCAACTTCGCTCTCCTTACCGCCTATACGGCCATCGCCCTGTTCCGGGCGGGTCCTGCTGTTGCCGCCGATATGGCGGCGGTGGCCAAGATCCATGGCGGCATCGTGGATTGCGTGGCTTGTGACCTGCGCGGCGCCGATCTTATGAACACCTGCGTCAAGGAGCATGACCTGCACGACGCCGATTTCGACGGCGCCGACGCGACCTTGATGTGTATGTCCTTCGCCAATTTCACCGATGCCAGCTTCCGCGGCACCGAATTGTCGGGCGCCAATCTGGCGGGGGCAAAACTGGACGGCGCCGACCTGACCGGGGCCAAGACCTCGATCACGTCTTTCCTGGGCACCGACCTGCGCCATGTCAAAGGCCTGACCCAGGCGCAGCTGAACGTGGCCTGTGGCGACAGCAAGACGCTGCTGCCGGCGGGTTTCAAGGTCCACACCTGCCGGTAATGTGGCCGGCCGGTCAGTCCTGGCCGATCTTCTCCGCTATCATCTGGTCGAACGCATCCAGGATGTTCTGAACCGCGACGTTCTTGTAGGAAAAGAGCGGGTCTTCTTCCGGATGGACAAGCATGGTCGGGTTCGCTTCAAACAGGAGCAGCCGGCCATCCTGCAGCACCGAAAAATCAATTCCCGCAAAATCCAGGTCGAGCATGGCGCCAATGGCCTCGAGCGTCGCCCACACCTTGTCTCCGAGCACAGCTTTCGGGTTCGTGAGATACCGCAGTTCTTCCTCACGCCGGCCTGCATCATGCTCCATCCCGGTGGTCCAGTGATGCACCAGCCAGTTCGCCCCGATCGCCAGGTGATAGGGATAGGGTTTGCGGTCAATGAAGATCGCGCGGTACTTGCGGTACCAGTTATCCGGCGAACGATAGTCGAAAAATTCCGTCGTATAGAGGACCGGCGCATCCGGGACCAGGGACATGAACTGTTCGGGGCGCTCAATCAGCACAACGCCTTCGCCGCCATGCCCGCCGGCAGGCCGCGCGATCAGGGGATAGCGCAGGCCGGCACACGCGTCTTGCGTCCAGCCTCCGGCAGGGCGCTCGATTTTACGCACCTTTGGAACGACCGCGGTTTTGCAGGTCTGCAGGAGATCCGCCACTCCGGTGCGTGACGTTCTGCCGACACGATCCGGCAGATTGAGCATGGGCCGCTTGCTGAGTTTGGCAAACTGGGCCGCCAGGGCATGCGCCTGGGGCGCGGCGTCAAGGTCGCCAACGGCATTGAACACGATGTCATAGGCGGGAAGTTCATCATCGTGTTCGGGAAGGTTTTCGGGAAACCAGAAAATCCGGGAATACTTGGTTATGGGCAGCAAATGCTGGTCAGGCACATTGCCCTTGCCGGTGCTTGACAGGATAAGCACCACCGGGGCTGAAGGCTTATGCGCCGTTTCCACCAGGAAGATCTGCCGGGGGCGCCCTTCGTCCCTGACCGTGTCCACGACCCGCCCCAGGGCTTTTTGCGCCTGCGCGCAAACGAGCAACGCCGTCAGGGACTTTGGATCGATCGCCAGGGCCGCCTCGGCCGCCGCGATGGCATCTGCATAGGCCCCGGCCTGGAGGAACTCGTCCGCCTGGTCTTCCAGATCAAACAGAGTGGACATGGCAATCGACCGCGAATTGTTCCTGCGCCATCAGCCGGCCTCACGCGGATTGAGCGCCGCCATCATCACCACATCCACCCATTTTCCGCCGATGAAGGCGGCGTGGCGCATCACACCTTCCTGCACGAACCCGGCGCGGGCATAGGCGGCGATGGCACGGGTGTTGCTGGCAAAGACGGTGAGCCAGACCCGCTTCAGGTTCATTGTGTCCCAGGCATAGTGCAGCGCCAGTTTCAGCGCGGCGCTGCCATGGCCCTTGCCACGGTCGGCTTCATCGCCGATGCGGATGCCAAGCTCGGCGGCGCGGAAAACCGGATTGACGCCCTTGAACAGCACAAAGCCGATGGCGTTCGCCGGCTGCAGGGTGCGGATGATGAAGAGCACTTGTCCGTTCTGTTTGGCCTGCTGGTCCATCCAGTCCTTGAACACCAGGCAATCCACCGGGCGGTAAGGCATGTCCTCCAGCGCCGCCTGGGCGTCATTGAGCCACAGAAACAGCTTGCCGATATCGCCGGGCAGCGCCGGCGAGATGGCGACGCCGCCGCCCTTGTGCGACACGCGTGCAATGGCGCGCGAAGCGCCTTCGTCTGGTATGCAGGGCGTGAAATGCGCGTTCATGCCGGACCCCATAGGACCCGTGCAGTTTCGTCCGTCATGCTTGAAAATTGGCTAATGACGCGGCGTACAGAAACCACGCGTTATGCATGATACGTCGGAAATGCCGCTGCAATGTTGCGCCCGTCTACTCCGCTGCTTCCTTCAGGGGATCGGGGCGAAATCGCAGCACCGGCTTTCTGGCCGCCGCGGTCTCGTCCAGACGGCGGCGCGGCGCCAGACGGGGCGCGCCGGTGAAGCGTTCGGTCTTTCCGGCCCGTGCCTCGGTCGCCAGGCCGCGCAGCACATGAATGAAGCGGTCCAGGGACTCTTTGGACTCCGATTCCGTCGGCTCGATCAGCATCGCGCCATGCACGACTAAGGGGAAATACATAGTCATGGGATGATAGCCTTCGTCGATCATCGCCTTGGCGAAGTCCAGGGTGGCGACGCCGGTGCCGTCGAGGAAGCTGTCGTCGAACAGCGCCTCATGCATGCAGGGGCCATCGCCGAAGGGGGCGCTCATCACATCCTTGAGCGACGCCAGAATGTAATTGGCGGAGAGCACCGCGTCTTCGGATGCCTGGCGCACGCCGTCGCGGCCATGAGACAGCATGTAGGTCAGCGCGCGCACGAACATGCCCATCTGGCCATGGAAGGCGCACATGCGGCCGAACGGCTTGGCGCCTTCCGGCACCGCCGCCAGATCCTCGATCAGGCGGAAAGACTGGCCGTCGGCAACCAGAAGCGGGATCGGTGCATAAGGCGCAAGACGCTGCGACAGCACCACCGGGCCGGCGCCCGGACCGCCGCCGCCATGCGGGGTCGAGAAGGTCTTGTGCAGGTTGATGTGCATGGCGTCCACACCCAGGTCGCCGGGGCGTACTTTCCCCGCGATGGCATTGAAGTTGGCGCCGTCGCAATAGAAATACGCACCCGCCGCATGCACGGCGTCGGCGATTTCCTTCACCTCGCCTTCGAACAAGCCGCAAGTGTTGGGATTGGTCAGCATGATCGCCGCCACACCGGGACCAAGCTTGGCCTTCAGAGCATCGGCATCGACATGGCCGTTGGGCTTGGCGGGCACTTCATCGACGGTGAAACCGGCAAAAGCAGCGGTGGCGGGATTGGTGCCATGAGCGGACTCCGGCACCAGCACGCGCGTGCGCTTTTCGCCGCGCGCCGCAATGGCGGCACGGATCGCCAGCAATCCGCACAACTCGCCATGCGCGCCCGCCTTGGGCGACATCGCAACCGCCGGCATGCCGGTCAGGGTGGTAAGCCAGGTCATCAGCTGGGAGATCAACTCCAGCGCACCTTGGGTCGTGGACCCAGGCGCCAGCGGATGCAGATCGCCAAAGCCGGGCAGGCGCGCCATCTTCTCGTTCAGGCGCGGATTGTGCTTCATGGTGCAGGAGCCCAGCGGATAAAGCCCGCTGTCGATGGCATAGTTCATCCGCGACAGCCGCACATAATGGCGCACCACTTCGGGCTCGCTCAGCCCCGGCAGGCCGATGGCGGCTTTGCGGCGCATGCCACCCAGCCGGTCTTCGGAAACTTCCACATCGGGCAGATCGACACCGATGGCGCCATGACCAAGCTCGAAGATCAGCGCTTCTTCATGGTCCAGTCCGCGGTCGCCGGAGATGGTGCCCAGCTCTTCCGGCGCCACGGTGCCGGGCGCGACGATGCGGCGGCGACTATCCTCGCCCGGCGCTGTGGGACGGCCCTGATTGTTCATGCTCATCAAAGAACCTCCTGCAGCGCCTTAGCGAGCGCGGCAAAGTCGTCATCGGTGTTGGTTTCGGTTGCGGCCAGGATCAGCAGATTGACGGCCGAAGCATCATGCGGCAGCAGGCGCGATACCGGCACGCCCGCGATCACGCCCTTTGCCGCCAGCTGGTCCACCACCTGGGCCGCCGGTTTGGGCAGGCGCACGGTAAACTCGTTGAAGAAGGCCTGTGTCAGCACCTCGACGCCCGGCAGGCCCGCAAGTCTGTCGGCCAGCGCGCTAGCCTTGGCGTGATTGATGCGCGCCAGCCGTGTCAGTCCTTCCTCACCCAGGAGCGAGAGATGGATGGTGAAGGCCAGGGTGCACAAGCCTGAATTGGTGCAGATGTTGCTGGTCGCCTTTTCGCGGCGGATATGCTGCTCGCGGGTGGAAAGGGTCAGCACATAACCGCGGCGCCCTTCGACATCCACAGTCTCGCCACACAGCCGGCCCGGCATCTGGCGCAGGAATTTTTCGCGGGTCGCGAACAGCCCGACATAGGGCCCGCCGAAATTCAGCCCATTGCCGATTGATTGTCCTTCCGCCGCCACGATATCGGCGCCTTGCGCGCCGGGTGGCTCCAGCAGGCCCAGCGAGACCACTTCCGTCACCACCGCGATCAGGAGCGCGCCCTTGGCATGGGCGGCGTCGGCGATCGGCCGCAGATTGCGGATCAGCCCGAACACGTCGGGCGACTGCACCACCACACAGGCGGTCTCATCATCGATCAATGCGATGATGTCTTCAGGCAGCCCCGGCGTCACCGGGCCGCGGGTCACGGGCCCAAACAGACCGGCCACCGTCTCCACCGTCTCGGCATAATGGGGGTGCAGGCCGCCCGACAGGATCGCCTTGCCGCGCTTGGTGATGCGCTGGGCCATCAGCACCGCTTCCGCGGTCGCGGTCGAGCCGTCGTAAAGCGAGGCATTGGCCACGTCCATGCCGGTGAGCAAGGCAACCTGGGTCTGGAATTCGAACAGATATTGCAGCGTGCCTTGCGCGATCTCCGGCTGATAGGGCGTGTAGCTGGTGAGGAATTCCGAACGCTGGATCAGGTGATCCACCGAACTGGGCACATGATGCTTGTAGGCGCCTGCGCCGCAGAAAAAGGGCGCGGCCCCCGCCGCCACATTCTTTGCCGCCAGCCGGGACAGGGCGCGCTCGACTTCCAGCTCGCCCTGGGTGTCGGGCAGGTTGAAGACCGACAGGGGCACAAGCGCAGCCTCGGGCACATCGCGGAACAGCGCATCCACATCGGACGCGCCGATCCTGGTGAGCATGGCGCGCCGGTCTTCAGAAGTTAAAGGTAAATAGCGCATCAAAACCTCTTAGGTGGATGGCCGGCTCGCGCTTCGCTCCGCTCGCTGGCCGGCCATGACAAGTTCTAAGTGACTCCACGAACTTCGCGTAAGCGGCGCTGTCCATCAGCTTGGTGAACTCGCCCTTGTCAGCGAGCTTGATCTTGAAGAACCAGCCCGCACCTTCCGGATCTTCGTTGACCTTGGACGGCTCTTTCTCCAGCGCGCTGTTGGACGCGGTGACGGTGCCGCCGGCAGGCGCATAAATGTCGCTGGCCGCCTTGACGCTTTCCACCACGGCGGCTTCACCACCGGCCGTGACCTGCTTGCCGCTGGCGGGCAGCTCCACAAACACCACATCGCCCAGGCTTTCGGCCGCAAATTTGGTGATGCCGACCGTGGCCTCGTCGCCCTCGAGACGGATCCATTCATGCTGATCGGTATAGCGAACTTCGGACATACAAATCTCCTAGCGGCGATAGGTGTGAGGAACAAACGGTGTCGGCGAAATGACAGCGGGCATGGCCTTGCCGCGCACCAGCAGGTCCACTTGCGTGCCATTGGCGGCAAAGGCGCTTTCGACATAGCCCATGGCGATGGGGGCATTGAGGCTGGGACCAAAACCGCCGGAGGTGACCTTGCCGACGATGCGGCCGTCTTTTGCCGCGATCTGCGTGCCTTCACGCGCGGGCGCGCGGCCGTCGGGACGAATGCCGACGCGCTTGATGGCAGGTGCGCCATTCAAGGTCTGGGCGGCGCCAGGAAAATCTCTTGCTTCCTTGCGGCGTTTGCCGATGGACCACAGCAGCGCGGCTTGCGCCGGATTGCGGGTCTCGTCAATGTCGTGGCCGTAGAGGCACAGACCCGCTTCCAGCCGCAGGCTGTCGCGCGCGCCAAGCCCGATGGGCAGCACTTCGCTTTCGCCCAGCAGCGCACGGGCGACGCGATCGGCATCGGCACCTTCGAGGGAAATCTCAAAGCCATCCTCGCCGGTATAGCCGGTGCGGCTGATGATGGCGGGGCGGCCCGCAATCGTGGCGCGCGCCACCTTCATGAAGGTGAGACCAGAGATGCCCGGCGAATGGCGTTCCAGCACGCTGGCCGCCAGCGGCCCCTGCAGCGCCAGCAGCGCGCGATCGGGCCGCAAGGTCAGCGCCGCCGCGCCTTTGAGCTTTTCACCGATATAGGTGAAGTCGCCTTCCTTGGTGTCGGCATTGACGACCACATAGAGATCGGCCTCGCCCTGAAGGCGGGAGAACATGAAATCGTCCTTGATGGTGCCGGCTTCGGTGAGCAGCAGGCCATAACGCTGCATGCCTTCCTTGAGGCCCGCGACATCGGCCGGCGTCACGCGCTCAAGCGCGGTGGCGTCGCCTGCCAGGAATGCCTGGCCCATATGCGAGACATCGAACAGTCCCGCTTTCTGGCGGGTGTGCAGATGTTCTTTCAGGATGCCGGCGGGATAGTGGACCGGCATCTCATAGCCGGCGAACGGCACCATCTTGCCCCCAAGCTCAAGGTGCAGAGCATAAAGTGGCGTGCGGCGCAGAATTTCAGACGCGATGGTCATTCATGGTCCCAATGCAAGAGTCCGCGCCTTCGAAAGCGCAACCCCTCTGTCATGGGACCTGAGAGATTTCCCCGCACCCTCTGCTTAAAAGCCAGAGAGCCGAGTTACCCCTTCGGTGGAGACAGTCTTCACTGCCTCACTTTCCAGAAGTTCATCACCCGATCGCGGTCCTTTTGCCTGAGAGTTTCCGGGGCGGTTGCTCCTTCGGCGGCCTCATTCAAGAGGCTCTCTCCCGCGAGGGATCGTGTGTTCGCCATCCCTGCGGCGCCTCCGGCGGACGGGGATGTTGCAAAGCATCATAAGGGGGGTGGCCCTTGAGTTAACGAAAGCCCGGAAGGGCCCGAAGTTACTCACATTCTTTCGGGAACTTCGATCCCCAGCAGGTCCAGAACCTGGGTCAGAACCGCCAAAACCCCGGCACAAAGCCCCAGCCGGGCCGCCCGCAAAGCCTCATCGGTTTCCGACAGGACATGGTGGGCGCCATAAAATCGGCTGAAATCCTGCGCCAGCTCGAAGGCATATTCGCACAGCATGTTGGGCGCGCGTTTTTCCTCTGCCGCGGCCAGCGCGTCGCCGAGGGTCAAAAGCTTGAGCACCAGCTTGCGCTCCTCCGGGGAATGGATGGCAGGGACGCCGACTTTCGCGCCCTGCTCCGCCGCCTTTCGCAGCATCGACTGGATACGCACCGCCGCATATTGAAGATAGGGCCCGGTCTTGCCTTCGAACTTGGAAAACCGTTCCAGGTCGAAAATATAGTCCGTGGTGCGATGGTTGGAGAGATCGGCGAACTTGATGGTGGCGATGCCCACCTTGCGCGCGATCTCGGCGCGCTCCTCGGCCGGATAGTCGGCGCCGATGCCGGCTTCGGCCAGGCGCTTTTCGGCTTCCGCCTTGGCCATACCGATCAGGTCATGCAGCTTCATCACCCCGCCGGCGCGGGTCTTGAACGGCTTGCCGTCGGCCCCGTTCATGGTGCCATAGCCCACATGCTCCAGATGGGCGTTGCCGGACAGGCGGGCTTTTTCTGCGGCGCGGAACACCTGCTCGAAATGACCATGCTGGCGGTGATCCACCACATAAAGGATCAGGGCGGGATCGTAGTCGCGCACCCGCTCGATCACCGTGGCCAGATCGGTGGTGCCATACAGCACGCCGCCTTCCGACTTGACCAATATCAGTGGCGGCATCGGCTTCTTGTCGTCGTCCTGCGCAACCTCCACCACCAGCGCGCCTTCGCTGATGGACGCCAGCCCGCGGGCTTTCAGGTCTTCGATCATGGGCCCAATCAGCGCATCGACGCTGGATTCCCCGTTCCACAGATCAAAGCGCACACCCAGGGCACCGAATTCCCGTTCCAGCCCGCGCTCGGACACTTTCACGAAATGCCGCCACAGGGCCCGGTAGCCAGGACGGCCGGCCTGCAGATCCACGGTGGCGCGGCGCGCGGCTTCCAGCCGCGCCGGATCGGCCTTGCAGGCGGCCGACGCGCGCGGATAAAGCGTCTCCAGATCATCCATGCTGACCGGCGATTCCGCCGGATATGGGCCGGTGAAATTGGGGTCGAAATAGACCGGCGCGGTGCCTTCGATTTCGATCTCGGAAATCAGCTGGCCCATTTGCAGGCCCCAGTCGCCCAGATGCACGTCGCTGATCACCCGCCAGCCATTGGCGCGGTAAAGCCGCTGCAGGCAATCGCCGATGATCGACGAGCGCAGATGGCCCACATGCATGGGCTTGGCAATGTTAGGTCCGCCGAAATCGATCACCACGGTTTTGCCGTTGGCGCTTTCAGGCTTCGGCCCGGCCGCGACGCGCGCGTTCAGCGCGCCGTCGGCCAGATCGAGATTAAGAAAACCGGGGCCCGCGATCTCCACCTTGCTGAAAAGACCATCGGCGCGAAGCCGGGCGGCAACTTTCTCGGCGATGGCGCGGGGATTGGCTTTGGCCGCCCCCGCCGGACTGCCATCGGCAGGACGGCCATTCAAAAACTTCGCTGCGGCGAGCGCGCCATTGCACTGGAATGGCGCGAGATCGGGACGATCGGACGCCTGCACCTGGCCAAAGCTTTCCGCCAGACCTTCCGCGGCAAACGCCTGACCGGCGATGCGCGAAAGTTCAGCCGCGAGCGAGGTCATGGGGCGTAACGGCTCCGGTTCCTGGCGTAGGCGATCTGCTCCGGCGTCATCTGGAAGCCCGCCAGCTCCTCGTAATTCCAGGGCAGCTTGCCGTTGGAGACATGCAGATCCAAATCATCCGGCGACTGGTTGATGACGGCGGTGGCCGCGCCCGGCGCGAAGGTGAACTTCAGATGCAGCAGGCGCTTGTTGTAGATCTTGGCGTTCTCGGTCACCGCCACGAAATAGGGTATATTGTAGGTCGCAGCCTCGGCCTGCGGCGCACGGGTGGCGCGGAAGGTCAGGTCCAGCGACGCCTTCACCAGATTCTTGGCGGTCGAGTAGGTGCAGTCGCCCTGCGCATTGATCAGCGAGACGGTGTAAAGCTCATTGGCCATGTCGGGCGTGGTGCCGGGACGAAAGAAGGTCACGCTCTGGGTGTCGGCCAGGATCGCCGGCACCGGGCAGATGGCGATCTTGGTGCTGCAACCCAAAAGCGGCAGCAGCAGGGCTCCGGCCACAGCCAGTCGGGACAGGCGAAAACGCATCAATACTGACTTTCCTTGGGCGCGCTTGACTTTTGCCCGCCCGGGCCCGACTTCTCCGAACCCGCCTCGTTGGGCAGGGGCGACCATAGCCAAGCAGACCCCCGATGGAAAGCATAGAACAGCAAAAAAGCCAAGCTTTCCTAGGCCGTAAGGTGAGGGACTGAGCGCCCATGGCCGTCTATACCGAGGTCAGCTTCGAGGAGCTGGAAAAGCTCCTGGAGCAGTACGATATCGGCCAGCCCCTGTCCTTCAAGGGCATCGCCGAGGGCATCGAGAATTCCAATTATTACCTGCAGACCGACCGCGGCGCCTTCATCCTGACCCTCTATGAAAAGCGGGTGGCGGCCGATGACCTGCCCTTCTTCCTGGGGCTGATGGAGCATCTGGCCGAGGGCGGGGTGCATTGCCCCTTGCCGGTCAAGACTCGCGACGGCCAGGCGCTGGTGCATCTGAACCGCCGCAACGCCACCATCGTCACCTTCCTCACCGGCATCGCGCTGCGTCGCCCCGATGCCGCGCATTGTGCGAGCGCCGCGCGGGTAATGGCCGGCCTGCACAGGTGCGGCGAAGGTTTTGCGCTTGCCCGCGCCAATGCGCTGGGACCCCAGGGCTGGCGCCCGCTGGCCGAAGCCATTCATGGCGCCGACACCATCGAGGATGGGCTCGATGCCCTGATCAACAATTCGCTGGACGAGCTGGTGCCGTCCTGGCCCAGCGATCTGCCGGCGGGCGTGATCCATGCCGACTATTTCCCCGACAATGTGCTGTTTGTGGGCAATGAAGTCGGCGGGGTGATCGACTTCTATTTCGCCTGCAACGATTTCTATGTCTATGACCTGGCCATCATGCTGAACAGTTGGTGCTTCGAACTGGATGGCAGCTACAACATCACCAAGGGCCAGTCGGTGATCAACGCCTATCGCCAGCAACGCGAATTGAGCGAGGCGGAGATCGACGCCCTGCCCGTCTTGATGCGCGGCGCGGCCCTGCGCTTCCTGCTGACCCGCACCTATGACTGGCTCAATCCCGATCCCAATGCACTGGTCAGGCCCAAGGACCCGCGGGAATATTCCAAGAAGCTGCGCTTCCACAACAAGGTGCGCCACGCCCGGGAATACGGGCTTTGAGCGTCGATCTGTTTACGGATGGCGCCTGTTCCGGCAATCCCGGCCCCGGCGGCTGGGCGGCGATCCTGCGTTCCGGCGCACATGAAAAGGAATTGTCGGGCGGCGAAAAGGCCACCACCAACAACCGCATGGAACTGATGGCGGTGATCGAGGGGCTGAAGGCGCTGAAGAAAGGCTCGCCCGTCACCATCCACACCGACTCCCGCTATGTGATGGACGGGGCGTCGAAATGGCTTTCCGGCTGGAAGGTCAAGGGCTGGAAGACCGCCGACAAAAAGCCGGTCAAGAATGAAGACCTGTGGCGGATGCTGGATACGGAAATGGCCCGCCACACCATCCGCTGGATCTGGGTCGCGGGCCATTCCGGTCATCCGGAAAATGAACGAGCCGACGCGCTGGCGCGCGGCGCTATTCCGGGCGTATAGCAGCAGCAGGATTTAACTTCGACCCTATAGGTAGAAACAACAGTCCAAAAACCTCTAGGCTCTTTGTGCTTGGATATCCATAATGACCCTAGTGGATGCCTTCGGCATCTGAACTCACTTCGGTCGTTCAGTTCCCAATTTGTAATTGTAGATAAAATTCCAAACCAGATTTCTAGGGTCTTGATTTGCAGGGTGATGGGGCCGAAAGGGTCTCCCGTTAGATAAGAATGCCTAGGCGCAAAAAATCTAAGACTACAATTCCCCTAAGCCTGCTAGTCCGGTTGGCGGTAGTTTTGATTGTGCTGGGGCTGGCCGCCAATCTGCTCTCCAACATTTCATCTGGCGACGTTGATGCTGCGCTCATCGGCGTACTGGTGATTGGTGGTCTATGGTGGCTATGGGCAAGGCACCTCCCGGGGAAGGGGCTGTTAGAAAAGACCGAAAGAGCAATTGCAGAAAATCTCAACGTGCTTATCAAAAGACGAGCACAGCTAATCCAACATGATGCATACGGAACACAAAACACTGACCGATGGAATAAGGAAATCCATCACTTTCTTACCAGTCAGATAGCTGGAAAATTGAATGCTAGGGAGCGGGTTCTATTTGTTCGGCGTCGCCCTGCAATTTCGCAATCAATTGAGGCTCGGGTCGCCCAAGCTCAAATTACCAATCCAGCTTTTTCCACATTTTCGACGGATATGAAGCCCGCCGAATTTGAGCACCACTGCGCTGAAGAATTGAAAAAAATCGGCTGGGACGCTCGTGTGACGATGGCCAGCCGTGATCAGGGCGTGGACGTTGTTGCGCAGAAGAACGGGGTGAGGCTGGTTCTGCAATGCAAACTGTACAATCAGCCTGTGGGAAATAAAGCAGTACAAGAGGTCGTCGCCGCCAAGAACCATGAACAGGCCCATTTCGCAGCGGTAGTCACAAATGCTGATTACACCGAACCTGCAAGGCAGCTAGCGAATACCAACAAAGTATGGCTACTGCACTATAGCGATCTTCAGATGATGGATGCGCTCGTGGATCGGGCCCGCAATATCAAGCCTTGAAATCTAGCTGATATCAGGGTGACCACTCCTAGTTACCCATTAAAATCCCTGTCCAAGGTTTCACGAAACCCTTGTTATCAAACAGGGTCAATTGAAATGGGCCAGCCCCCTCGCATTGTACCTTCATTATCTTGATTGGCGTGGAGAGGGTGATGTTGACAGACCACAGATCGTCAATCGCTGGGCACTGATACCCTGCCGCAGCTATTTGACTTTGCGCACCGCTGCGCACAGCACTATCCGTGATCGCGGCAAGGCTTGTCCGCTCATCAGCAGCGTCTTTTGTTATCCTGATCGCTTCAACGGAATCGTTGCTGCCTTGATCCTTTGAAGCGGGTGGAGGTTTATCGCACCCGGTAAGCGATAGCGCACAATAGAAAGATAAGCATACCAATAACGCAAATCTTTCCGGCTGGTTCACAGAGGCGATCTTTCTAGAAAAATCTGGCGTCAGAATAACAACCCCTTCAATTCCCGAGTCGGCCAGAAGCTCGACGCGAGAATTCTGGGCGATGAGCAGGGTCGCCTAGCGACGGCCTAAGCGACGGGGCGAACCTAGCCCGCCACCGCCCTCGCCGCTACGCGGCTCGAAGCGGGGCCAGCTTTTCTAGGCTCGCTTCGCTCGCCAAGAAAAGCTAGGCCAAAGACCGCGCCCCTAGGGAAGCTGGCCCATCATATATTCCGCGCTGGACACATCGAATGCGCCCGGCTCTTCGACATTGACCGACTTCACCACGCCATTGTCCACGATCATGGAATAGCGCTGGCTGCGCTTGCCCATGCCGAACTTGGTGCCATCCATCTCAAGCCCCACGGCGCGGGTGAAATCGCCATTGCCGTCGGCCAGCATGTGGACCTTGTCGCCGGCCTGCTGGTCCTTGCCCCAGGCACCCATCACAAAGGCGTCATTGACCGAGACGCAGGCGATCGCGTCCACGCCCTTGGCTTTCAGCGCGTCGTAATTGTTGACGAAGCCCGGCACATGCTTGGCCGAGCAGGTGGGGGTGAAGGCGCCGGGCAGCGCGAACAGCGCCACTTTCTTGCCGGCGAAGAAATCGTCGGTCTTCACCGGGGTGGGCTTGCCGTCCTTCATTTCCATCAGGGTGGCGGAAGGGATTTTATCACCGGCTTTGATCGTCATGGGAGGCTCCGTTGGGGTTGGATCAGCTGATTTCGGGGATGGATGCGGTGTTATAATGCCTTGCGATGTAATCCAGTGCCGCGCTCGCGTCGAGCGCGGGCGAGAAATAATAGCCCTGGCCGAATTCGCAGCCGATCTTGGCCAAAAACTGGGCGTCGCCCTCGCTTTCGACCCCTTCGGCCACCACCGCCCGCTTGAGGTCATGGGCCATGGCGACAATGCCCGACAGCACCACTTCGCCATCGGTGTCGATATCGGTGCCGCCGTGCCGCGCCAGGAAGCTCTTGTCGATCTTGACCGTGTCGATGGGCAGGTTGCGGAATTCGCTCAAGCTGCTGGCGCCGGTGCCGAAATCGTCAATCGAAAGCCCGGCGCCGGCGTCACGGATGCGCGCCATGATCGCCGGCACCTTGGCATCCTCGGCGATGGCGGTTTCGGTTATTTCCAGGTTGAGCGTGCCCGGCGCGATGCCGCTTCCCGACAAAACCGTCTTGAGCAGGGCTTCGAAGCTCGCGTCTTTCAGCTGGCGGCGGGAGAAATTGACGCTGACAAACAGGGGCGGCTTGAGCGGGAAATATTTCTGCCAATGCGCCAGATCATTGGCGGCGCGTTCCAGCGCCAGCCGGCCCAGCTCCACGATCAGCCCGCTTTCTTCCGAATGGGCGATAAAATCGGCCGGCGAGATCAAGCCCTTGACCGGATGCTGCCAGCGAAGCAGCGCCTCGAACCCCGCCACGCTGCGGTCAGAGAGGCGAATGATCGGCTGATAAAAGACATCCAGCTGATCGGCGACCAGCGCATGGCGCAGCTCGCTTTCCAGCGCCACACTGTCACCCGGCGCCAGGGTTTCCAGATCACTGGAGTAGACCCGGGCGCAGGCCCCGCCCTGCCGCTTGGCGGCAATCAGCGCCAGCTCGGCATTCTTGATCAGGGCAAAAGGGTCCTCGCTCTGCGTGCCCGTCGCCAGCCCGAGGCTGACAGGGGCAAACACGTCGCGCCCTTCCAGGCGATAGGGCTTGCTGCAGGCTTCCGCCAGCGCATTGCCGATGGGCTGGGGGGCGCGGCGCGGATTGGCAAACAGGAAGGCGAAGCTGTCGCCGCCGGTGCGGAAAATCTGCGCCGGTTCGCCCAGACCCGACAGCCGATCGGCCAGCATCTTCAGAATCGAATCCGCGCCGCGGTCGCCCAGACTGGCGTGAATGGCCTTGAAGCGGTCCACGTCCAGCAGCGCAAACAGCGCCCGGCCAAAGCCGTCGCCCAGCGCGTCCAGCGCTTCCATCAGCGCCACGCGGTTGCCCAGCCCCGTCAGGGCATCGCGCGGTAATGCGGCGTCACGCTTGCGCTCGGCTTCGGCTTGCGCTGCGGCGAATTCCGCTTCCTTGCGCTGGGTGATGTCGGAGATCAGGCCCAGACAATCGGACGGCACATCCTGTTCGCTGACAATGGTGGCGCGCAGCTCCAGCCAGCGAAAAGGCCCCTGCCCGCGCGCACGGAATTCCAGCCGGAACGCCAGGCCCGGGCGATGGCGATAGTCTTCCAGCGCATGGCTATAGACCTCGCGGTCCTCGGGATGGATGTAATCGACCCAGTCGCTGTGCGACAAGGTCGCCTCATGCATTGAGAGGCCGACCATCTGGGCGGCTTCCGCCGACAGGCTCAGAAGACCGGCGCGGAAATCCAGATCGAACACACCCTGATGCGCGGCCCCGATGGCCGCGCGCGCCAGGCTGTTGAACGGTGCATTGGGGTCGATCGCAGCCGTCTCATCGGCCGGCACCTGGGCTTCCAGCAATCTGGCGGCATAGGAACCATGCAGGAAGGGCAAGACCGCAATTTCTTCCGAAGCAATCACCGCCAGCGCCAGCAGGATCGCGCCCGCCGCCGCAAAGCCGCCGGTCGCCGCCGGCCCGGTGAGATTTTCGCCCAATCCGCCAAGCGCCATCACGGCGGCGGCTACGGCCACCAGCGCGAAAGCCGCCGCACTGGGCGCGATCACCTGTGCCGCCTTGTGGCCGATGCGGCCGCAATAGATCAGGTACGACGCCACCACCACCGAACCCAGGACAAGGGCAATGTCGGTCAGAAGAGTGGCGGCGGGAATACCCAGATAGGCGAGCGCGCCCAGCCCGACCAGGCCGTAGATGCCACGGTGAAACAGCTTTTCATATTTGGGCCAGGTGTCGCGCAAAGGAATGATTGCGTCCGCCAGCCGCGCGCCAGCCGCCAGCGCCAGAATGGTGAGAAAGGCCGACAGCCCGTATGGCCCGCCGATACGGGTGGCGATATTGGCGTCGAACATGCCGGTGCCCGACAGCCAGCTGGCCAGCAGCATCAAAAGCGTGATCGCAACCCAGCGCGGCGCGGCATGACCGATCAGCACGGCAAGCCCGCCGGTGATCAGCGCCGCCGCCCCAATCAGCGCGCCGACCGCAGTAATGAAGATGGCAAGCTGGCGGTTGTGAGACGACAGCGCCGGTTCGGTCCAGGCCGACAGCGCGGGCGGGCTATCCGCCGAAGCGACCTGGATGGCCAGGCCCACGGTGGAGACTGGCGGCACGATCACCCGCCAGGCGCGCCGGCCATAGGCGGAGGCCGTTTCCACCACCGTGCCGGAATCCGAACTCGCCACCGCCAAGATTGCGGGCCGCGAGCGGCGCGGCAGCAGCGAAAGTGTGGCGCGCGGCGGCTGCCCCGCCAACAGCACGCGGGTGGCGGGCCTGACCGAATTGTTGCTGACCTGCACGATGTACCAGGACGAACCGTCCGTCTCGGTGCCGCCGGGCGCGCGATAGGGCGCCAGCGAGCCTTTCAGTTCCAGCACATTATCGTTGGCGCCGAAATTGACAGGATTTCCATGGCTGTCTGCCGCGCGGGCGCAAAGCGGCGCCGCCACAAACAGCACGAACACAAAAAGGGCAAGACGGCGCAATAGTTTCATGAATCCTTAGGTCGCCGAAGAGCGCCTCAACCTAGCTGCGCTTCGTCCTTGAGCAAAGCAAATAGCAGGTGATCGGCCCATTCGCCGTTGATCAGCAAATAGCGCCGGGCCAGGCCTTCCTGGCGGAACCCGGCGCGGGCCAGAAGATTTTTGGAGGCCTCATTGCCGGTCAGGCACGCCGCCTCGATGCGGTGCAGCCCCAGCGTCTTGAACACAAAGGGCACCAGCGCCTTCACCGCGCTGGTCATATAGCCCTGGCGCGCGAATTTGGCGCCGATCCAGTAGCCCATGGTGCAGCACTGGGTGACCCCGCGCCGCACATTCGACAAGGTGCAGCCGCCCAGCAGCGCATCGTCGCGTTCGCGCAGCACGAAAAAGACATAGGCTGAATCCAGCCGCGTCTCTTTCTGGTAGCGCTTGATACGGCGGCGGAAGGCGCCGCGGGTGAGCTCGTCATCGGCCCAGACCGGCTCCCATGGCGTGAGGAATTCGCGGCTTTCGCTGCGCAGCTTCGTCCAGACCGGATAATCGGCAATGCGCGGATAGCGCAGATAAATGCCTTCGCCCCGGATCACCGGCTGCTGGCCGCCCGGAAAAGTAAGCCCGCGCATGAACGCGATCGGGCCGGTCTTGGCGAGCGCAGCCTTGACCATTATTCCGCCGCGTCCGGCAAGGATTTGGAACCGCCGAAACGGCGCGCAAAAACATGATGCGGTTCGAGCCGGGTGACGGGGCCAACGGCGGCAATGGTGGGACGGCCGGCGGCGACCACGCGGGCGGCATAGGTCTTTACCGCCGCCACATCGATGGCGTCGAGCTGCGCCACGATCTCGGCCGCGGACTGCACCTTGCCCAGCGCGAACAGCTGGCCGGCGATCTGCTCGGCGCGGGTGCCGGGGCGTTCCATGCCCATCAACAACGACACCTTGAGCTGGGCGCGGGCGCGCGCCACTTCGTTATCGGTGAGATTGCCGCTCATCGCTTCCATCTCGCCGGCGATGACGGCAGAGAGTTCGGCAGCCTCATTTTCGCCGGTGCCGGCATAGATGCCCAGAAAACCGGAATCCTGAAAGCCGTTGGAGAAGGCATAAACCGAATAGCAGAGACCGCGCTTCTCGCGCACTTCCTGGAACAGGCGTGACGAGGTGCCCCCGCCCAGCGCCGTGGCATAGATCTGGGCCACGAAATAATCAGCATCGGCATTGGACAGACCCGGAAAGGCATAGGCGACATGGGCCTGCTCGAGATCCTCAACACTGCGAAAATCGCCGCCGACATAATGCGCCGGCACGGTTGATGGCACCGCGCCCCGATTGAGGCCGCCGCATTTCTCCTCGGCCAGCTTGAGGATCGCGTCATGCTCCACCGCGCCCGAGGCGACCAGGGTCATGCTTTCCAGGCGGTACCCCGAGGCCATGTAGTCCTTCAGCATCGGGCGGCTGAAGCCATTGACTGTCTTTTCCTCGCCCAGGATCGGCCAGCCCAGCGGCTGGTCCTGGAAGATGGCCGATTGCAGATGGTCGAAGACGATGTCGTCGGGTGTGTCGCGCGCCTGGCCCAGCTCCTGCAGCACCACCTGGCGTTCGCGCTCCAGCTCCCCCTGTTCGAAGCTGGGGTTGGTGAGAATGTCGCCGATGATGTCCAGCGCCAGCGGCACATCATCTTTCAGGACGCGGGCATGAAAGGCGGTCTGCTCGCGGCCGGTATAGGCGTTGAGGATGCCGCCCACCGCTTCGATCTCTTCGGCGATGGCGCGCGCACTGCGCGTGGCCGTGCCCTTGAACGCCATATGCTCCAGCATATGGGAAACACCCATCTGGGCCGGCGTCTCGTTGCGGCTTCCGGTGTTCACCCAGATGCCGACAGCGGCGCTTTCGAGCCCCGGCATCGGATCGCTGGCGACCGTCAAGCCATTGGAAAGTTTGGATATTTCCAAGGTCATGGGGCCAGTTTAGAAGAGATGATCTGCTTTATCAAAGACGCGTCGGGGGCGCAAACCTCATAGTTTTCAACCCTTTGGTCCAAACCGGCCAGCCGGGGCGGCACGGCCGGCGGCATGCCGATGGCGGCAGATACCGCGTCGGGGAATTTGGCTGGGTGGGCGGTGGAGAGCACCACGACCGGCGACGGCACTTTGCCCATCTTCATCGCGGCGGCAACGCCGACCGCGGTGTGCGGATCGATGATGCGGCCAGTCTGTTTGTACACGGCGGCGATGGCCGCGCGGGTCTCAGCATCGTCGCTGGCGAAGGCGCTGTAGCGGGCGCGCAGTTTCTCCAGAATCGGATGCGGCAGCACCAGCTTGCGGTCGCGGGCGAAGTCGCTCATGGCGGCAGAAGTCCAGTCGGCGTCGCGGTCCGCGGCCTCGAACAGGGCCCGCTCGAAATTCGATGCCACCTGAATGTCCATCGACGGGCTCAAGGTGGCGTGGGCCGTGCCGGACGCATAGACGCCCTCGTTCAGGGCGCGCGCCATGATGTCATTGGCGTTGGTGGCGATGACCAGGCGCTGGGCCGCAAGCCCCATGCGCTCGGCCGCCTCGCCGGCGAAGATGTCGCCGAAATTGCCGGTGGGCACCACGAAGATCGCAGGCTTGCCGAGCTGCGCCGTGGCGGTGAAGTAATAGACGCACTGCGCCGCGATACGGGCGAAATTGATGGAATTGACCGCGGTCAGCGAAATCTGGTTGGCATAGGCCTTGTCGGCGAACAACGCCTTCACCAGCGACTGGGCATCATCGAAACTGCCTGTGATGGCGACATTGACGACATTGGCATGGCGGCTCGTCGTCATCTGGCGCCGCTGCACATCGCTCACCCGGCCCTTGGGATGCAGCACCACGGTCATGATATTGGGCAGCCCGCCCAAGGCCGCGATGGCCGCCGAGCCGGTATCGCCCGAGGTGGCCGCGACCATGGTGGCGCGTCCGCCGCGCTTGGCCAGCGCGCGGCTGAACAGCTGCCCCAGAATCTGCAGCGCGATGTCCTTGAAGGCCAAGGTGGGGCCGTGGAACAGCTCCAGCAGATAGCGGCCCTCGCCGATCTCGACCAGCGGCGCGATCTGCGGGCGCGTCGAAATCTGCATAAGCGGCTTCGATCGCCTCACGCAGTTCCGCATCAGCTGAAGGAGCCGGCGGTGAATTTGGACAGGACGGTGAAGGCGACGTCCTGATAGCGCATGCCCTTGAAGGCGGCGATTTCGGCAGCCGAGAATTGCGGCCAGCTCTCGGGCAGATAAAGACCGCCATCGGGCGCAAGCCCGCCAGCAGCACATCGGAAAAGGAGGCGGGCGCGCGCCTGGCCCCGGGTGGAAATGAACATCATGGCGAGGGGTTATAGGGCGGGATTTGAAGGGGGACCACCTATTTGAAGGCGATCCGGCCTTTGGAAATATGATAGGAAATCCAGACACCTAGCAGCCCAGCCGCCAGCCCGAACCAGGTGATGGCGTAGGACAGATGCTGGTTGCGGAAACTCGACCACGGTCTGGCCGCCCACTGGGCCAGCCGCCGGGATTGGGGGTGGCGTCGGCCTCGATCAGAACCGGGTGCGGCCAGGGCGACGTGGTCGGCCGCCGCGATGCCGGCCAGGTCGCGGGCATACCAGATGCGATGCGCGATATCGGGCGCGGGCGTGAACAGGCCCGGCGCGTCGGGCGCGCGCCACACCCCGGTGACCGACTCTCGTCGGCGCATTGCCGGCGGCGCGGCTTGCGGGATCGAGCTTCTCCTTCGGCACCGCGCCACGATCCACCATCAGCATCTTGCCGCCATCGGTCAGGAATGGCGTCAGCACATGATAGACAGGCGCGCCCGTCGCGTCGGTGGTGAAGACATAAGCTTCCTTGGCGTGATCGAAACGGCCATGCAGGGTGACGCGGCGATACTGCGCCTCATCCGCGGGCATGAGCGTGATCTGGTCCAGGGTGATGGGCGCGGCGGTCATATGGCCGTTCACGGTGGCGATCAGCGCCAGCTTCCATTGCAGGCGCTCGAGCTGCCACACGCCCAGCCAGCACAGGATGGCGAACAGGATGAGCGCAGGCGAACGGTCATGCCGGGATAGGGGCGGAAGGTCACAGAATTACATTTAACCGCCCCTCGCCCGCCTTGTGCTTGTATTGCAGCACCAGCAGCGCCGATTTGGACAGGCGCAGGAATATCGACGTGAGGATGCAGATCAGGGGCACCCACAGCACGGCATGCACCCACAGCGGCGGCGAAAGGTGAACTCCACCCACAGCGCCAGGCCGCAGACAATGGCGCCCACGATCAGGATGCCGAACACCGCGGGCCCGTCACCGGCATCGAACATGGCGTAGTCCAGCGCCGCAGGCCGGGCACTGTTTCTGAGCGCGATATAGCCGTCAAACAAGGCCCCTGCCCGCAGCGCGGACAGAGGCCCTTGAGGATGGCAATGCGATGTGTTGCGGCGCTTGCGTGGCTCAGCCCTGCACAACGGGCACCTACGCCCCAGACATAAATGCAGACGAAGAGGAACAGCCACACCACGTCGACGAAGTGCCAGTACCAGGCCGCCGCCTCGAAGCCGAAATGGCGGGTGGGGGTGAACTGGCCGGCGATGGCGCGGCCCAGGCAGACGGTCAGGAAGATGGTGCCGATGATGACATGGGAGCCGTGGAAGCCGGTCGCCATGAAGAAGGTCGAGCCATAGATGGCGTCGAAATTGCCCGCGCCGGCCGCCAGCACGGCATGGGCCGGATCGGTGAAGGGCGCCAGCGCCAGATTGTTGAAGCCGAAGGTGAAGGGCGCATGGGCATATTCCCAGGCCTGGACGCAGGTGAAGCTGAGGCCCAACAGCACAGTGAGGATCAGGCCCTGGATCGCGCCCTTGCGGTCGCCGGTCTGCATGCGCGTGATGCGCCCAGGTCACCGTGGTGCCCGAGGTGAGCAGGATCAGGGTGTTGAGCAGCGGGAAGTGCCAGGGATCCAGCGTGACGATGCCGGCAGGCGGCCAGGTGCGGACGCCGACATCGCCGTGGAAGATGGCGGAATTGAAGTAGGCCCAGAACCAGGCGACGAAGAACATCACTTCCGAGGCGATGAACAGCAGCATGCCGTAGCGCAGATGCAGCTTCACCACCGGGGTGTGGTTGCCCAGCACGACCGATTCCCTGATCACATCGCGCCACCAGCCGGCCATGGTGTAGAGCACCAGCGCCAGGCCGATCAGGAAGATCCAGGGCTGGCCGTTTACCGGCAGGCCGAAGAATCCGGTGTAATCCTTGTTCATCCAGAACACGGCGCCGCCCAGCATGGTGAAGGCGCCGATGGAGCCCACGATCGGCCAGGGGCTGGGGTCGACCAGATGATAATCGTGCTTTGCGTCGCTGCTCATGATCATTGCCCCTCTAGTGGCCGAAATGCTCGTGCCACTGCACGATCGACATCAGATAAAACAATATTGCGAACCGCCCAGCACCAGCGCCAGTGCGATGTTGCGTTTGCGGCGTTCGCGCTGCGGTCGCGCTCATCGATCATCCCTCACTGATCGCCAAAGCGGCGGCAGATGACGCAAGCCGGAGTTCTCAACGATCAGGGCGGCGAACAGCGCCGTCATATAGAGCAGCGACACGCCGAACAGGCGATGGGCCGGCGGGCTCCTTGACCTCATCCTTCTCGCGCCAGGTGGCGATGGCTTCCCGCAGCAACCACAAGCCCGATGCCGGCCGACGCCGACCAGATAGAGCCAGCCCGCCGAGGCCGATGAAGGCCGGCAGCACGCCCAGCGGCACCAGCACCAGCGTATAGAGCAGGATCTGGAAGCGGGTGATGGGCTTGCCCTTCACCACCGGCAGCATCGGCACGCCGGCGCGGGCATAATCCTCCGCGCGCCACAAGCGACAGCGCCCAGAAATGCGGCGGCGTCCACATGAAGATGATCGCCACCAGCAGCAGCGGCGCCAGCGACAGCGAGCCGGTCACCGAGGCCCAGCCGATGGCCGGCGGCAGCGCGCCCGCCAAGCCGCCGATCACGATGTTCTGCGGCGTGCGGCGCTTCAGCCAGAGCGTATAGACCCCGACATAGAAGAAGACGGTGAAAGCCAGCAGCGCCGCCGCCAGGAGATTCGACGAACAGCCACATGGTGGCGACCGACGCCACCGACAGCGTCCAGCCGAAGGCCAACGCATCTTCGCGCGCGATATGGCCCATCGGGAATGGGCCGGGTCGCGGTGCGGGTCATCAGCCGGTCGATGTCGCTGTCATAGGCCATGTTGAGCGCAGCCCGATGCGCCCGCCGCGACCGCGATGCAGAGCAGCGCGGTGAAGGCGGTCAGCGGATTGACATGCCCCGGCGCCGCCACGATGCCCGCCAGTCCCGTGAAGATCACCAGCGACATCACGCGCGGCTTCAGCAGCGCGAAAAAATCGCCGACCGTGGTGACACGGGCATAGGCAAAGGTATCGGCGATGGCCATCGACATCGGCCTCTACTGGATGTGCGGCAGTTCGTTGAACTGATGGAAGGGCGGCGGCGACGGCAAGGTCCATTCCAGGGTCGTGGCGCCCACGCCCCAGGGATTGTCGCCCGCCTTGCGCTTCTTGGCGAAGGCTTCCGCCAGCATGGCCAGGAAGACCAGCACGCCGAAGCCGGCGATGAAGGCGCCGATCGAGGAGACAAAGTTCCAGCCCGCAAAGGCATCGGGATAGTCCGCATAGCGGCGCGGCATGCCGGCCAGGCCCAGGAAGTGCATCGGGAAGAAGGCGAGGTTGACGCCGATGAAGGTGATCCAGAAATGCAGCTTGCCCAGCGTCTCGTTGTACATGTAGCCGGTGAATTTCGGGAACCAGAAATAGAAGCCCGAGAAGATCGCGAACACCGCGCCCAGCGACAGCACGTAATGGAAGTGCGCCACCACGTAATAGGTGTCCTGCAGCACGACATCGACGCCGGCATTGGCCAGCACCACGCCGGTGACGCCGCCCACGGTGAACAGGAAGACAAAGCCGATCGCCCACAGCATCGGAGTCTTGAACTCGATGGAGCCGCCCCACATCGTCGCGATCCAGCTGAACACCTTGATGCCGGTAGGCACCGCGATGACCATGGTGGCGAAGACGAAATAGGCCTTGGTGTCGACCGACAGCCCCACCGTGTACATGTGGTGCGCCCAGACCAGAAAGCCGATGAAGCCGATCGCGACCATGGCATAGGCCATGCCGAGATAGCCGAACACCGGCCGCTTGGAGAAGGTGGCGATGACATGGCTGATCATGCCGAAGCCCGGCAGGATCAGAATGTACACTTCGGGATGGCCGAAGAACCAGAACAGATGCTGGTACAGGATCGGATCGCCGCCGCCCGCCGCGTTGAAGAACGACGGTGCCGAAATGGCGGTCGGTGAGCAGCATGGTGATGGCGCCCGCCAGAACCGGCAGCGACAGCAGGAGCAGGAACACCGTCACCAGGATCGACCACACGAACAGCGGCATCTTGTGCAGGGTCATGCCCGGCGCGCGCATGTTGAAGATGGTGGTGATGAAGTTGATGGCGCCCAGGATCGAGGACGCGCCCGCGATGTGCAGCGAGAAGATGGCGAAGTCCATCGCCGGGCCGGGCGAGCCAGTGGTCGAAAGCGGCGCATAAAGCGTCCAGCCGCCGCCCACGCCGATGCCGCCGGAATCGCCTTCCACGAACATGGAAAGCACCAGGAAGGCGAAGCTGAAGGGCAGGAGCCAGAAGGAAATGTTGTTCATGCGCGGGAACGCCATGTCCGGCGCCCCGATCATCAGCGGCACCAGCCAGTTGCCGAAGCCGCCGATCATGGCGGGCATGATCATGAAGAACACCATGATCAGGCCGTGGCCGGTGACGAAGACGTTGAAGGTGTGCGGTTCCTTGAACACCTGCAGGCCGGGATACATCAGCTCGGCGCGCATCATCATGGAGAAGAAGCCGCCGATGCAGCCCGCCACGATCGCGAAGATCAGGTACATGGTGCCCGATGTCTTTGTGATTGGTGGAATAGACATAGCGCCGCCAGCCGGTGGGATGATGGGCGTGGTCGCCGCCATGGTGGGCGTCTTCGTGATGGGCGTCGAAGGTAGTGGTCATGGCGCTATTTCCTATTTCGACTGCGACGCGGGTGGCGTCGTTTTCAATCGCGGCGAACTTCTTCTTGGAGGCGGCAAGCCAGGCGGCATAGTCCGCATCGCTCACCACATGAAGCTCGATCGGCATGTAGGCATGGCGCGCACCGCACAGTTCCGAGCACTGGCCATAGAACACGCCGGTCTCGGTGGCCTTGAACCAGGTCTTGTTGATGCGGCCGGGCACGGCGTCCATCTTCACGCCCATCTGGGGCATGGCCCAGCTGTGGATCACGTCGGCGCCCACGGTATCGACTTCGATCACCTTGTTGACCGGCACATAGACCGGATTGTCGACACCCAGCAGGCGCGGCTTGCCGGCCTTGGCGGCGTCCGCGTCGGACATGCCCAGCGCTGTCATAGGTGAAGCCGGCGGCGGAGCCCGGGATACTCATAGCTCCAGAACCACTGCTTGCCGATGGCCTTCATGGTCACGTCGGGCTTGGGGATGGTCGCTTCGAAATACAGCAGGCGGAAGGACGGCACCGCGATGAACACCAGGATCATGCACCGGGATCAGGGTCCAGGCGACTTCCAGCAGGGTGTTGTGATGGACCTTGGAGGGAACCGGATTGGCGCCGGCGCGATAGCGGATCACGATCCACACCAGCAGCGCCAGCACGAACAGGCAGACCGCGACGATGATCCAGACCAGTTCGGTGTGGAACGTCTCGATCTGCTCCATCACCGGCGAGGCGGCGGGCTGGAAGCCCGTCTCTAAGGCAGGGGCACGGCAAGGGCGCGGAAGGCCCGAAAAGGCCAGAAGAGCCATCGCCGCCGCACCGATGCCGGATTTCCGCAGAAACATCGTTCGCGACCTCGCATAAAATCGGGGCGGTGGAATCCCCGCCCTTTTCAGATTCTTGGCGGCGATTTAGAGGGGTTAAGCCCTTAAAGTCATTGCGACCTTATGGCACGGCCCATGTTTTGGGCGTCTCCCGCCCAGAGGGACCGACGAGGGCTCGGTGCCGGGCAGCGTTTTTGCCGTGCGCTTGCCGGAACCGCCGCGACCCCCGATATCTAGGGCCGTTCAGGCGTTTTCGCGGGGCTTTTTGCCGCGCGCCCCAAGCCATCCGGAGCAAGCCATGTCCGACCACGATCTTTTCTTTTCCCGCACCGGCATGGACCGTGCGCGGGTGCAACAGACTGTGGATGAGGCCCTGAAGGGCTCCGACGACGGGGAATTGTACCTGGAATACAGCCAGTCCGAATCGTTCAGCTTCGACGACAACCGGCTGAAAGCGGCCACTTTCGACACAAGCCAGGGCTTTGGCCTGCGGGCCGTGGCCGGCGAAGCCACCGGCTACGCCCATGCCAGCGAAATCTCGGAAGAGGCCATCGCCAGAGCCGGCGCCACCGTGCGTGCGGTCGCCCAAGGCTATTCCGGCACGGCGGCGGTGCCCCCTGCCCGCAGCAACATCAAGCTCTATACCGACATCGATCCGCTTGAGACGGCGGGCTTCGAAAAGAAGGTCAAGCTGCTGGAGGACATGAACGCCTATGCCCGCGGGCGTGACAGCCGCGTGCGCCAGGTCTCGGCCAGCCTGTCGGGAGAATGGCAGCGCATCGAGATCATCCGCGCCGGCGGCGAGCAGTATTCCGATATCCGCCCGCTGGTCCGGCTGAATGTCTCGGTCGTGGTGGAGGAAAACGGCCGCCAGGAATCGGGCAGCTTCGGCGGCGGCGGACGCAGCGGCTATGAAACCTATCTCGATGCGGATTACTGGCAGGGCGCCATCGACGAGGCGCTGCGTCAGGCGCTGGTCAACCTGACCTCGGTACCCGCGCCGGCCGGCGAGATGACGGTGGTGCTGGGCCCGGGCTGGCCCGGCATCCTGCTGCATGAGGCTATCGGTCACGGGTTGGAAGGCGACTTCAACCGCAAGAAGACCTCGGCTTTCGCCGGCCTGCTGGGCGAACGCGTTGCGGCACCGGGCGTGACCGTGGTGGATGACGGCACCATCGATGGCCGCCGCGGCTCGCTGTCGATCGACGATGAAGGCACACCCACCCATCGCACCGTGCTGATCGAGGATGGCATTCTGAAAGGCTATATGCAGGACCGGCAGAATGCCCGGCTGATGGGCGTGGCCGCGACCGGCAACGGCCGGCGCCAGTCTTATGCGTCGCCGGTGATGCCGCGGATGACCAACACCTACATGCTGGGCGGCGACAGGGACCCCGGCGAAATCCTTTCCAGCGTGAAGAAGGGCATCTATGCCAGCAACTTCGGCGGCGGCCAGGTTGATATCACCAATGGCAAGTTCGTGTTCAGCTGCACCGAAGCCTACATCATCGAAGACGGCAAGCTGGGCGCGGCGATCAAGGGCGCGACCCTGATCGGCTCGGCCCGGAATCGCTGACGCGGGTGAGCATGATCGGCAATGACATGAAGCTCGACACCGGCATCGGCACCTGCGGCAAGAACGGCCAAAGCGTGCCGGTGGGCGTGGGCCAGCCGACCTTGCGGCTGGACGGCTTGACGGTTGGCGGCACCGCCCAAGCGGCATAGAAAGCCCGCCTGATGCCCAAATACTGGTTTCGGCAAAAAAGTTTCGGCTATGGCGCCTCGCCCAACACCTGGCAGGGCTGGCTGCTGACCATCGCCGGGTGCACCGGAATTTTCGGCGTGGTACTGCTCGGGCCCGCCATCCGCGACAATGGTCTGCGCGTGGTGTGGATGGTGTTGGGCAGCGCCGTGGTGCTGGTGCCGATCTGCTGGATCGCCTATCTCAAGACCGAAGGCGGTTGGCGCTGGCGCAACGGCGGCGATGACTGAACTGATCTTCAAAATCGTGCCGCGCGCGGAATGGGCATCCTGCAGCGGCGACTATCACGGCTCGGCGCATGACCGGGCGGACGGATTTCTGCATTTCTCGCACCCTCCCGCAACTACCCGAAACCCTGCGGCGCTATTATGCCGGCCAAGACGATCTGATCCTGGTGGCGGCGGACGCCCAAGCACTGGGTGCGGCGCTGAAGTGGGAACATTCGTCCTCCCGCGGCGAAGACTTCCCGCACCTCTATGCGCCGCTGTCGCGCGATGTCGTGAAGTGGGCGCGGCCAATTGCCAAGGACGCGCACGGGAATTTCATACTGCCGGATATTGCTTAAACAAAATGCTTGTCATGCCCGCGCAAGCGGGCATCCATCTCTCCGCTGAACCTGACAATAGATCTCCCGCTTACGCGGGAATGACAATGGCGGACTATTTGACCTGATACGTCCGGCTGAAGCCGCTGCGCAAATTCGTCACCGTGATCCCGCCATCGGCGGTGACATCGGCCTCGATATTGTAGCCCATGTCCGGCGGCGCCTCGTAAGGCTTGGCCGCCACTTGATCGATCGCAGCCTGCGGCGGATTGAGATTGGCGATCAATCTTTGGTCGCCGCTGAGTTCGGGATGGGCATAGGATTCATGCAGCCGCCAGAATCCCTGCAGGCTTTTCTGCGCCATCACAGTCTGGATCACTTCGGGATCGCCGCCCTTCTTGCCGCCATTGGGCATGATCGCCACATCGGGCCGCATGGCGGCGACCTGTGCCGGATTGCTGGAGACACGCGCGGAGCCATGCTGGGTCACCAGCAGCAGGTTCACCTTGCCGATCTTGTCCACCGGACAGGCCAGTTGATATTCGATGTCCCAGCTCAGGTCGCCGAACTGGGCGATGGTGACCTTGCCGAAACGCAGCAGCGAGGCCACCGACGCCGCATTCTCACCCTTGCCCATACCGTGACCGGGCACATTGCAATCCGGGTTTTGCGCGCCCGCACCCGGCAGCGGATCGGCGATGACCTGGGTGGCGCTGGCGACGATGGTATCGGTCAGCGAACCGATGCGGATCACATCGCCCGGTTTGGCGATGATGCGCGGATGGTCCTTGATCGCGTCAAGATAGCGCACATATTCGCCGGCCGCGGTGTTGATCAGTTTTTCCGCACGTGTGCCGGGCTTGAGCGGGTCGGTATTGTCGCCATGGTCGATGAAGGTGCCCACCGGCATGCGGGCCAGAAGCGCCGTCACCCCGCCCGCATGATCGTCGTGATAGTGGGTGAGGATCACGTAATCGAGCCTGGCGATGCCCAGCTTCCTGGCGGCCGCCACGACACGGTCGGCCGCTTCCTGCGTGCCGTCCGGCGACGGCATCTCGCCGAAGCCGGCCGGCCAGCCGGTGTCGATCAACAGCGACTTGCCTTCGGGCGTGAGAAACAGTGTCGCTGCCCCGCCCTCGACATCAATTGAAACGACCTTCAGACCCGCCGCCGAAGCCGGTGCAGCGGCGAGCATCAGCGCGGCGATAATCCCGAAGCTGCTCTTCATTTCGTCTGGTACGTCTTGCTATATCCGTTGCGGTCGTTGGTCACGGTAATCTGACCGCCCTTGCTGACCTCGGCCTGGATGTCATAGCCTTGATCCGGCGGCGCGCTGAACAGCGATTTGGCCTGGGCTGCCACCGCACCGGCCGGCGGATTGAGATTGGCGATCATGTTCTTGTCGCCGTCCCATTCCGGATGGGCGAAATTCTCATGAAGCTGCCAGAAACCCATCAGCCCGGGCGACGCCTTGACGGTCTTGATCGCCTCCGCATCGCCGCCCTTCTTGCCACCCGAACCCATCACGGCGACATCAGGATGCATGTCGGCGATGGACGCCGGATTGCTGGAGATATTGGAGCCATGCTGGGTGACGACCAGCAGGTTCACATGCCCGAGTTTGCCGACAGGACAGGACAGTTCGCGCTCCTTCTTCCAGGACAGATCGCCAAAGGCCGCAATCCGCACTTTTCCGAAGCTGAGCAGCGAAGCGACCGAACGGGTATTCTCTTCGCCGCCATCCGCCTTGGTGCTTTTGCTTAAGGGCGTATCGCAGGCCGCAATCGGCTGGCCGGCGCCAGCCAGTGGCTTGGACAAGGTGACGCCATCGCTGGACACGATAGTGTCGGTCATCGAACCCATCGGGATCACCATGCCCGGCTTGGCGACGATGTGGTGATGGCCTTTGATGACCTCCAAATATTTCGGATAGAGAATATCCGGCGCGCCGCCCGGCAGCTGCGGATCGTCCTTCACCCCCGGCGGCAGATGTTCGGCATTGGCGCCATGGTCGATGAAGGTGTCGATCGGCATGCGCCTGGCCAGATCCACCACCCCGCCGACATGATCCATGTGGTAGTGGGTGATGATCAGATAGTCGATCTTGCTGACGCCCAGCTTCTTGGCGGCGGCCACGATGCGGTCGGCGCTGACTTTCGCGCCATCGGGTGATGGCAACAGGCCGTAATTGGCCGGCCAGCCGGTATCGACCAGCAGCGACGTGCCTTCGGGGGTGACGAACAGGGTGCCGCCGCCGCCTTCCACGTCGATGGTGACAACCTTCAGCGTGCCGCTAGCAGCCAGCGCGGGCGCCGTCAGGGCCGAGCTCAACAGCGCGGCCGCGAGTATCTTGCGCAGCACGATCAGTTCCCCCCATAGGTCTTGTTGAAGCCGTTGCGCTCATTGATGACAGTGATCTTGCCGTCCTTCTCGATGCGCAGACGCAGGTTATAGGCCAAGTCGCTTTTCTGGTCGGTGCCGGGATTGGCGATCATGTCCATCGGAACGTTGACGTCAGGCGCCACGGTGGTGGTGTGAAGCTGCCACACACCCTGGATGCGCGGGCTGTCCTTGATCGTCTTCATGCGCGTCGCATCCGCGCCCTTGCGCGCGGAATTGCCGACAATGGCGACGATGGGTTGCAGCGAATTGAGCGCTGCGGGGCTGCCCGACAGCGCGGTGCCGTGATGGGTGGCCAGATACACATCGACCTTGCCGACCTTGTCGGTCGGACAGAACAGGTCCTTTTCACGGTCCCAGGTCAAATCGCCAAAGGCGGCGATGCGCACTTTGCCGTAAGAGATCACCGAAGCAGTGGAGCGGGCATTTTCCTCGCCACCATTGCCGGCCATGCCTTCCATGCCGGCACAAGCGGGATTGTCCTCGCCCGCACCCGGCAGCGGCTTGGCGATCATTTTCGCGTCGGCCGCCACAATATTCACCGTCATGCCACCGATGTGGAACACGTCACCCGGCTTGGCAATGATGTGATGATGGCCGGCAATCGCCTGCATGTAATGTTCATAGCCGTAAGCCGTTGAGCCAGGCGGCGGGTTCTTGAGGTCGATCTGCGCCGCCGTGGGATTCGGCGAGGCCGTGGTCTCACGGTTGGGACCGTGATCGATCACCGTGCCGATGGGGATGCGCGCCAGCAGGCCCTCGATGCCGCCGATATGATCGCCATGATAATGGGTGATCAGCAGGGTATCGATCTTCTTGACGCCGAGTGCATGCGCCGCATTGACGATGCGTTCGGAACTGGGATGGTCGCCGGTGATGCGGCTCTGTTCCGGATTGCCGGTATCGATCAAGAGCGACTTGCCGTCGGGGGTGACGAACAAGGTGCCGCCGCCGCCTTCCACATCGATGGCGACCATCTGCAAAGCGGTGTCTTTGGCCATGACCGGCGCAGACGCCAGCAACAAAGCGAACGGAATGGATTTCACAACCTTATGCAGCACGTATGCCTCCCAAAAATTTTCGGCGACGCTAGCGTCGCGGTTTCGAAGTTCGCTACAGCATCGATATCCTGCTCTGAGCGAACTTCGAAACCAAAACGACGCTAGAATCAATTATTTTCTAGTGTCCTTCGCTTCCGAAATTCGCATGATCCCGATATCGAGCACCGGGCGAATTTCGGAAGCGGGACACTAGAGGTTTTGCGGGTGAGCCGCTAGGCTTACGCCCATGATCCCCATCAGCGGAAAAGCCCACGACCTTGGCGACGGATTCTTCGTTACCCGCCTGTTGCCGCAGATCGCGTGCCGCAGCATCGGGCCCTTCGTCTTCTTCGATTACTTCGGGCCGGTGGACTTTCCCCCCGGCAAGGGCGTGGATGTGCGCCCGCACCCCCATATCGGCCTGGCCACCGTCACCTATCTGTTCGACGGCGCCCAGATGCATCGCGACACGCTGGGCTCGGTGCAGGAGATCACGCCGGGCGACGTCAACTGGATGACGGCCGGACGCGGCATCGCCCATAGCGAGCGCACGGGGGCGGACATGCGCGCACGCGGTCACCGGTTGCATGGCATCCAGAGCTGGGTCGGGCTGCCGCAGGCCGATGAGGAAGCCCCGCCGGCCTTTCAGCATTTCGGCTGCGCCCAGCTGCCGGAACGCGAGGACAAGGGCGTCACCCTGCGGCTGATCGCAGGCGAGGCGTTCCGGCTGAAGTCTCCTGTCCAGACCTTCTCGCCCATCTTCTATGCCGATGCGCGCTTCGCGGCCGGTGGGGCCCTGCACTACACGGCCGAACACGAAGAACGCGCTTTCTTTGTCGTGGACGGTGAAGTCCATACCAGCGAGACCCAAGTCCATGGTCCGGGCGCCACGCTGATGCTGGACGCGGGCGAAGAACTCACGCTGTACGCCGATGCGCCGGCGCGGGTGATGCTGTTGGGCGGGGCACCGCTGGATGGCCCGCGCCATATCTGGTGGAATTTCGTGTCCTCGTCGAAGGACCGCATCGAACGCGCCAAGCAGGAATGGAAGGACGGCAAGTTCGGCCTGATCCCCGGCGACGACCATGAATTCATTCCCCTACCTGAGTCCAAATAGGAACCATCATGAAATTCAATCGTCTCGGCCAGACCGGCCTGTATGTCTCCGAAATCTGCCTGGGCACCATGACCTTCTCGGGCGAGAATTATTTCGGGGGCGTGATCGGCACGCTCGGCCAGAAGGAAGCCACCGCCCTGATCGCGCGTTCGCTGGAGGCGCGGGTCAATTTCATCGACACCGCCAATGTCTATTCCTTCGGCGAATCCGAAAAGATGACCGGCCAGGCGCTGAAAGATCTGGGCGTCAAGCGCAGCGATGTGGTGCTGGCGACCAAGGTCTATGGCCGCATGGGTCCCGGTCCCAATGACATGGGCGGATCGCGCGGCCATATCATGGACAGCGTCAGCCACAGTCTGGAACGGCTGCAGACCGATCACATCGACCTTTACCAGATCCATCATTCCGACACGATCACCGGCGTGGAAGAAACCATGCGGGCGCTGGACGATCTCGTCAGCCAGGGCATGGTGCGTTACGTGGGCGTGTCGAACTGGGAAGCCTGGAAGATCGTCAAGGCGAACGGCGTCGCCGACAAACGCGGCTGGACGCGGATCGAGACCACGCAGGTCTATTATTCCATCGCCGGCCGCGACCTGGAGCAGGACATTGTGCCGATGATGCAGGACCAGACCATCGGCTGCTTGGTGTGGAGTCCGCTGGCGGGTGGCTATCTCGCCGGCAAATATACGCCTGGCGGTGATGCGAAGGTCGAGCCCGGCCGCCGCGCCCAGTTCGATTTCCCGCCCATCGACAAGGAAGAGGCCGACCGGATCGTGGTGGCGATGCGCGAGGTGGCCAAAGCCCATGGCGTGTCGGTGGCGCGTGTGGCGCTGGCCTGGGTGCGCCAGAAGCCGTTCGTCACCTCCACCATCATCGGCGCCAAGACACTGGAACAGCTCAACGACAATCTGGACGCGGTCACCCTGACCTTGACGCCGGAAGAAATCACGAAGCTCGACGAAGTCAGCGCCGACCGTCAGCACTACCCGCACTGGATGATCAAGCGCAACAACACCTTCCGCGTGCCCACCGGCGAGCCGGTCAAGGTGGGCGGGGCGCCCCCCAAAAGCTAGACGGCCCGCGCAAATGCAATGCCGTTGACAGCTCTGCTGTCTTATGCCAAATTTTTGGCATATAAAAAGTGGATCCCCGGGAACCTATTCAGCGCTCACTTAAGCGCGATATTCCGTGATCAATTGAAAAGCCAACGATGGATCGCCGCAAGCTGCTTTTGGGATTTGGTGCCGCGATAACCGGGTCTGGCCCTCTACACGCCGAGGTGGGAATTGATGAGCAGGGCTATATGTCGATCGGCGGCATCGACCAGTGGATTGCCATTACAGGACAGAATCACTCCAATCCTGCATTGCTTTACCTGCATGGCGGGCCAGGCGAGGCGCAGTCGCCATTTTTGAACACGTTCGCGCCCTGGGAGCGCGACTTCATTGTGGTCAATTGGGATCAGCGCGGCGCGGGCAAGACCTTCGAGAAGAATGGCGAGACGACGCCGGATGTAACACTCGACCGGCTGGTGAGTGATGCCGTGGAGGTATCGCGCTATGCGCTTATGCGATTGGGAAAGCGCAAGCTGATCCTGGTGGGCCAGTCTTTCGGCGCCATGCTGGGGCTGATGGTGGTCAGGCGCGCGCCCGAGCTTTATTACGCTTTTGTCGGCACCGGCCAGTTCGTCAACAACCCGCTGACGATGGAATATCGCGAGCAATGGGCGCGCGAGCAGGCCGAGGCCACCCATGACCGGGCAGGGCTCGAGGCGCTGGATACAGCGCAAAAGCTTCCGATCGATGACTGGAAGCGCATCGGGGCCTCGCGAAAATGGATGATGTCGGCGCCGGATCAGGAATATCTGAAATTGCAAACCGAATTCATGGGACAGCCAGACCATCCCAGGCCGCAGGCGCAAAGCTGGGTCAAGGGTTATGGATTCGAGTCCGGCAAGGTCAGCAAGGAAAGCATTGCTTTTGACGCGATGAAGGACGCGGCGGATCTGCCGGTGCCGTACATCCTGATCCAGGGCCGCGAGGATCATGTAACGCCCTTCGAGCCGGCAAAGGCCTATTGGGAGATGGTGCGCTCCAGTGGCAAGGTGTTTGCCGCGATTGACGGCGGCCATTACGCCTGTTTCACGGACACAGAGCAATTCCTGGCCGCGATGCGAAAATACGCCGTGCCTTTAACCAAGGCCGAATGATCAAAGAGCCAGCGGCCCGTGCTCAGGCGGCGCGGGTCGCCCGCGCCATCTGGTCTATGTAGAAGAGGCCACTGTAAATGCGGCCCACATCCGTGACCGTGTTGACGTCGTACTTCGGCAACCGCGCGGAAACGGACTGGCGGCTGTCGAACGTGCGCAGATCCACAAAGGTGTAAGGATGGCCTAGCGCGTGCAGCCGCGCCTCCAGGCTGCCGTCGGGCGCGGGCGCAACCGGCGTTGCTGGACCGCCCATGGCGAAACCGTCCTCGCCCTGAAAGGTGGTCATGCCGATGGTATAGACCTGTTTGCCCAGCCATTCGGCGATGAAGGCGCCGGTCGGCTTCATGTCGCCTGCTTGCTGTTTCAGATGCACGCCGCGGAAATTGGGATCGTAATACGCATTCATCACATGCACGTCGTGGGCCCAGACAATCGCCTTGCGCCCGGCGTAGCGTTCTTCCAGCAGCCAGCGCAGGTTGGCGGCATTGGCCGCATCGCGCATGCTTTCGCGCGCCGCCGTGGTGGCGGGGGCATGGGCAAATTCGGCACGGAAGGCAGCATCCGCCCGCATGTTATCGATTGCCAGCGCCATGAAGGCAGTGCCCAGCGGCCCGCGCACTGCTCGAAATCCGCGCGTCGCTCGGCAATCAGCGCACCAAGCCCTTGGGTTGCGGCGGTCAAAGCGTCGAGATCATCCTGGGCCATGAACTTTCCGGCGAACAGGCGTTCGCGCGCGGCCAGCCCCTGCTCTGCCAGTGCGGTTGCGCGGTCGCGCAGGGCCCGATCCCGCAGGCCCGCCACGAAGGCCCGCAAATCCTGGGCAAAGACTTTGGTCGAGCCATCGGCAGTGACCTGCATGTCAAAGCCCGCCATTTCCAGCGGACGCACTGTCGCCTGGCTCGCCTTGACAGTGTCGAACAGCGGTTTGACTTCCGCCGCCATCGACCACAGCGTGAAGACACCGCGACGCGCGGCCGTCATGGCATCGTCGGTGCCGCGCATACCGGCCTGGGCAAGTGCTACGTCATACAGGCCGGATTCCCAGATCAGCACATCGAAGCCGTGGCGCTGATGCAGGAACTTCACGATCCGCGCCTTGGCGGCGAAACAGGAGCCGGCGCCATGGCTGGGCTCGCCCAGCTGCACCACACGCGCCGCACCGATTGCGTCAGCCAGCGGCTCCAGATCGCTGAAGTCCTCGTCGGTGGCGTCTATCGTGCGTATCGGTGAGACATGGGATTTAAGCCAGGTCTCCAGACCGTCGCGCGGCTGTGCATGCGCCACACCGCCGGCCACCATCGCCGAAGCCCCACCCAGAACAAAAGTCCGTCTGCTGGGCATGGCGCGGCGGTCCCTGTCAGAGGAAATTATATTCGGTGAAGAGCGGTGTCAGGCTGCGGTTCCACGGGCCATAATAATTCTTCAGCATCTCTTCGGCGCGGGTATAGCCGCGCGACACCAGCTCGCGCAGCGGCATCACAAAGCCTTCCTCGCTCATGCCGCCGGCATCCAGGGCGGCGCGGCGCTTCAAGCCGGCCGCGGAAATCTCCAGCATCCGGTGCGCCAGCTCATGCACACTGGTCTTGCGGAACGGCATCTTGAAGGCCTGCTTGCCGACGCCATCACGCAGGGCCTGGCGTTCTTGCGCGGTCCAATCCTTGACCAGGTCCCAGGCCGCATCCAGCGCCACGCTGTCATAGAGAATGCCGACCCACAGCGCCGGCATGCCGCAGATGCGCCGCCACAGGCCGCCGTCGGTGCCGCGCATTTCCAGAAAGCTCTTCAGCCGCACTTCGGGGAAGATGGTGGTGAGATGATCCGCCCAGTCGCTCATCATCGGCGTGATGTGGGCGACTTCGGGGATCTCGCGCGCCAGGAATTTGCGGAAGCTCTGGCCCGCCATATCGATATATTTGCCGTCGCGGTAGAGAAAATACATCGGCACATCCAGCGCGTAATCGACATAGCGCTCAAACGACATACCGTCCTCGAACACGAAGGGCAGCATCCCGGCACGGGCATTGTCGACATCGGTCCACACCTGGGCGCGGTAGGACAGAAAGCCGCTGGGCCGGCCTTCGCGGAAGGGGGAATTCGCAAACAGCGCGGTGGTGATGGGCTGCAGCGCCAGGCCGACGCGGAATTTCTTCACCATGTCGGCTTCGGATTCGAAATCCAGGTTCACCTGCACCGTGCAGGTACGAAACATCATGTCCAACCCATAGCCGCCGACGCGTGGCATATATTCGCGCATGATCTTGTAGCGGCCCTTGGGCATCACCGGGGTCTCGGCCAGCGTCCAGCTGGGCGCAAAGCCGAAACCCAGCACGCCCACGCCGATCTCATTGGCCACTTCGCGGGTCTGTTCCAGATGGGTGTTCACCTCGGCGCAGGTCTCATGCACCGTCTTCAGCGCCGCGCCCGAAAGCTCATACTGCCCGCCCGGCTCCAGGCTGATGGAGGCGCCGTTCTGGGCCCCTGTTCCTGAAAGGCCGATGATGTGTTCGCCTTCGCGCAACGGCTGCCAGCCGAAGCGCTGCATGCCTTCCAGCAATTGGCGGATGCCGGGCTTGGCGTCATAGGCCACCGGCTTATGAGTTTTCAGGTCGTAGACGAACTTCTCGTGCTCGGTGCCGATGCGCCATTGGTCTTTTGGCCGGCTGCCATTCGACAGTTGGCGAACAAGATCGTCGCGGCTTTGGATCGGGCCGCTGGCGGACTGCGGAATGGACATGGAAATACCCTCGGGGCCGGTACTTAAGTAGCGGGCATGATTGGCGCAAGGCGTGATTATTTTTGTGTTGACTTAATTAAGTAAATACGAAAATAATAGGTTATGACCGCTCTGCAAGCATCTTCTTCTTTGGCTGCTTTGGCCGACCCCACCCGTCAGCGCATTGTCGAGATGCTGGCTGCTGGCGCGCTGTCGTCCGGCGAGATTGCCGGCCACTTCAAGCTGTCGCCGCCCGCCATCTCCCAACATCTCAAGACGCTGAAGCAAGCACGCCTGGTCAGCGTGCGCGCCGACAAACAGAAGCGCATCTACACACTGGACCCTGACGGCGTGGCGGAAATCTCCGATTGGGTGGACCGCATCCGCGCCTTCTGGAATCCCAGGCTGGATGCGCTGGAAGCCGCGCTGAAACGGGATGCACCATGAGCAAAGGCGAGATCATTGCCGAAAGCGCGGTGCGCTTTGTGCGCAGCTTCGATGCATCACCAGCGAAGGTCTGGGCCTTCCTGACAGACAGCGCCCTGTTGCCGCAGTGGTATGGCGATGGCCAGATCGAACCACGCGAAGGCGGCAAGATCAGCCTGATGGCCGGCCATATCCGCGGCGTTGTCACCGGGTGGCGGCCGGAAAAATTCCTTGGCTATACCTGGAGCATATTTCAGCCGGGCGAGGACACGGCCTCAAATAGCGAAGCGGTAGGCCAAACAAAAAGTCCGCCTGGCCGATCAGCTATCTGGAACTGGCGCTGGAACAGGCCGGGACGGGAACGAAACTCACCCTCACCCACCGCCCGATTCCAGAACCGATGCACAAACTAACCATGATCGGCTGGCACACCATGCTCGACATGATCACCCGCGGTCTGAAAGGCGAATTCCCGCCCCGCCTGGAAGTGATGCAGGACAGTGCCGCGCTGTATGGCGTCGATCTCAATGCGCTGAAGAGATGATGTGATGGATGATTTCGCCGAGCGTCTGGACGCCCACACCGTCCGCTTTGTCCGCATCCTGCCCGGTCCCATCGAGCGGGTGTGGGAATACCTGTGGGACGGAAAGAAACGCGGGGAATGGTTTGCCTCCGGCGCCATGCCCAGCAAGGTGGACGAAAGTTTCGAGATGCGCTTCAAGCATTCCGAACTGTCGCCGCACCAGGCCACGCCACCGGAGAAGATGGTGGAGATGGACAGGACCGGTCACACTTCGCGCAACACGCTGCTGGTCTATGAACCGCCGCACCGGCTGGTCTTCACCTTCGGACCGGAAAAGCGCTTCACTTCGGAAGTGGAATTCCGCCTGGATCCGGAAGGCGATCCCAAAGACAACAAGGTCCGCTTCACTCTGACCCACAGCAAGATTCCAGACCGTCAGTTCGCCATGGACGTCTCCGGCGGCTGGCATGCCCATCTCGATGTTCTGGTGGAGCGCGCCAATGGCCGCGTGCCCCCGGCTTTCTGGGATGTGTGGCGGCGTTACGAAGGCGTTTACGACAAACGCTACGCTTAGCGGCGTCACAAAAAGCTGCTAGCCTGAAGGTCTCTTGGGACCTGGGGCGAAGAATGACAAAAATTCCTGTCGGCAAGACGATCGCGCATGCTTACGGATTCGCGTTCCGCAGACTTCCCGCCATCGCCGCGGTGATGTGGGCGTCATGGGTGCTGCTGATGATGGCGATGTTCCTGTCACGCGGTTCCATGGCCGCGTTTTCGCAAGCTTCGGCCACCCGCGACTTCAGCCTGATGCAGGGCCAGTGGGGACCGCTGCTGCTCTTCTATATTGTCGCCTTCATTCTTGTATTCGTGCAAATGACGGGGCTGACGCGTCTGGCGCTCGATCTGCCCATGCCGTCACGCTATTTCTATTTCTCACTGGGCAGGCCGGTGTGGCGGATGATCGGGGCCGTCATGCTTACTTTTCTGGCCATCATCGCCCTTGTTGTGGTCTATGCGCTAGCCATCTTCCTTCTGGGTATCCTGGTGCGGCTAGGGCTGAACGCCCATCCCTCCGGCGCCGGCAAAGCCATCGCCACCCTTCTGACCGTGTGTGCGCTGCTGATCGCCTATTGTGGCTTCATCTTCCTGGCGGTGCGCTTCTTTTTCCTGCTTGGGCCCATCGTAGTGATGGAAGAGCGCATCAGCATCGCCCGCCAATGGTCGCTCACTCAGGGCAATTTCTGGCGGATATTCCTAATCATGCTGGTCATCCTGCTGCCGGTCGTCGCGATTGAGCTTGGCGGCATGCTGGCAATCGCGGGGTTCCCGCCGCTTCTGCCCCATGGCGCTTCCCCCGAAGAGCTTTTGGCGTTCCGGCAGGCGCAGCAGGCTTGGCAGCTCGGCTATGCGGTGAAGGCCCAGCAATATTGGTATCTGTTTTATCCCGTAGCCGCCTTGTTCACCGCGGTGTTCTACGGCCTAGGCTGTTCCGCGCAGGCCTTTGCCTATCGCGCACTTAGCGAAAGCAAGAGTTCAGACCCAGTCGCCCTTGACTGACTGCCACACCGCCAGCGCGGCCAGCGCCGCGGTGTCGGCGCGCAGGATGCGCGGTCCAAGCGTCACCGGCGTCACGAAAGCAAGACTGCGCAGCATCTCGCGCTCGGCGGGATCAAAGCCGCCTTCCGGACCCGTCAGGATCGCGGCCGGGCCAGTTGCGTCGCGCGCCGCGTCCGCCAGCGGTTTCGCATCGCCGTTTGTCGCTGTTGCTCCGAACTCGTCACAGAAGAAAAGCCGCCGTTCTTTCGACCATGACGCGAGCAATTTTTCCAGCTGGGCGCCTTCGCGGATCTCCGGCACACTTAGCCGCGCCGACTGCTCCGCCGCCTCGATGGCATTGGCGGCCATGCGTTCTTCATTGATGCGGGTCACGATGGTGCGGCGGGTAAAAACCGGCAGCAGGCACGACACACCCAGCTCGGTCGCCTTCTGCACCAGATAGTCGGACGGGGTCTTCTTTACCGGCGCGAAGGCCAGCCAGATGTCGGGTACGCCCGCCTGTACCTGCGTCTGCTTCAAACACGCGCGCCGTCACGCCACGCTTGCCGGCCTGCGCGATCTCAGCCAGCCATTCCCCGTCGCGGCCGTTGAACAGCCGCACCCGGTTTCCGGTCTTTGCGCGCAACACATGCAGCAGGTAATGTGCCTGGCCCTCGTCCAGGGCGATCGCCGTGGCCGCGCCCAGATCGCCGGTCACATAGAGACGGGTTTTGCCACCGGCTTCTGTTAGTTCGTCCGCCATGCCACAATTCACCTCGATGACCGCAAACGCAACCCACACCCCTGGACGCCGTGCCCGCAAGCTGGGTGGAATACACTCCGCGCGCGCTTCGGCCCATGGCTGCAACTGATGCGGCTGGACCGGCCGATCGGCACCTGGCTGCTGTTCTGGCCCTGCGTTTTCGGTCTGCTTCTGGGCGCGGCCGCCGACGAGCGCCGCTTCCTGGAATGGCATGACCTTTATCTGGTCGCCCTGTTCGGCATCGGCTCCCTGGTGATGCGCGGCGCCGGCTGCACCTTCAACGACATTGTCGACCGCAATATCGACGCGAGGTGGCCCGTACCCGGGCGGCCCATTCCGTCCGGCGCCATCAGCCTGCGCCAGGCGGTGCTGCTTTTGATCGCGCTATGCCTGATCGGTCTTCTCGATCCTGATCCAGCTCAACCTGTTCGCCATCATTCTGGGCGCGGCCTCGCTGCTGCTGGTCGCGGCCTATCCCTTCATGAAACGCATCACCTGGTGGCCACAGGCCTGGCTGGGGCTGACCTTCAACTGGGGCGCGCTCTTGGGCTTCGCTGCCCAGATGGGCAGCATCGATGTTGCCGACATCATGCTCTATGCCGGGCTGATCTTCTGGACCCTGGGCTATGACACCATCTATGCCCATCAGGACAAGGAAGACGACGAACTGATCGGCGTCAAATCCACGGCCCGGCTGTTCGGCGCGGCTTCCGCCACATGGATCCTGCGTTTCTATGCCGTCGCCTTCACCCTGGTCCTGGCCGCCGGCTTCACCGAACATGCCGGCTGGCCTTTCGCCTTTGTGCTGCTCGCCGCGGGCGTGCACCTGTTGTGGCAGGTCAAAAAGCTCGACATCGCCAGTCCCGAAAACTGCCTCGCCATTTTCCGGTCCAACCGCGAGACCGGCGGCCTGATCGCACTCGCCTTCCTGATGGCAAGCTGGTTCGGCTGATGCCGCTGTCCATTCTGACGGCCCATGGCCTTTTGCTCTTCATCGGCGCGGAGCTGATCTTCTCGCTGACGCCGGGCCCCACCGTCATGATGATCAGCGCCTATGGATTGAAGAGCGGCTTTCGTGACGCGCTGGCCGCAATCGCCGGCACCCAGACCGGCAACACGCTGTGGTATGTGATCTGTGTCACCGGCTTGGGGCGCTGATGACAGCCTCGCCCCATCTTTTTCAGGCCATCCGGCTTCTGGGCGCCGCCTATCTGGTGTGGCTGGGCGCCAGCGCCATCTGGAAAAGCTTTCGCGCAGCCCCAGACGAACACGGTCCCAAATTGATGGGCAAGCCTTACATCCAGGCGACCCTGACCCAGATGGGCAATCCCAAGGCGATCCTGTTCTTCGGCGCTATCGTGCCGCAATTCCTCGACATCCATGGCCCACTGATCCCCCAATATCTGATCATGTTCGTGGTCACCTTCATCGGTGAGAGCATCATCTTGACCGGTTACGGCTGGCTGGCATCGCATGGCGCGCGCCTATCCGGTCTCAAGCATGCGGTATGGCAAGAGCGGATCAGCGGCATGGTGCTGCTGGCGCTGGGCGTCGTGGCCGCCATCGCATGACGCCAGAAGATTTCATCACCGCCAATGCGGCGCTAATCGCCCCGCCGCTGGTGCCCGAGATCAGGCTCTATCTCGCCACTGAAGTGGTGCCGCTATGGCGCGCCACCGAGGAAGAACTGGCCGAGATCGGCGTGCCGCCGCCCTATTGGGCTTTCGCCTGGGCCGGCGGCCAGGCGCTGGCGCGTTATGTGCTGGACAATCCGGCAATCGTCGCAGGTCAACGCGTGCTGGATATTGGCGCGGGTTCGGGCCTGGTCGCGCTTGCCGCCGCCAAGGCCGGCGCGGCCAGTGTGCTGGCAGCCGATATCGACGCTTTCTCCTGTGCCGCCATCCGGCTCAATGCTTCGGCCAATGCCTGTACGATCACGGCGACGCAGGACGACCTGATCGGCGCAGCCAATGCGTGGGACGTGATCCTGGTGGGCGATCTTTTCTATGAACGCCCGCTGGCGGAGCGGCTGCTGGCATGGCTTACGCCGCTCGATGTTCCCGCGCTGCTGGGCGATCCGGGCCGCAACTATTTCCCGAAAGACCGCGTCGAAAAGCTCGCCACCTACAGCGTCCAGACCACGCGCGATCTGGAAGACCGGGAGATTCGCGAAACCGGTGTTTATCGCCTCACTGCTTAAGGGCTAGGCGGGCGGCAAAGCCTCTGTCACAGTGGCTTTGGCATTGCATGGGGCGCGCGCGAGCATGGCGGCAGACATTCCGGAAAATCCCACCGACGAAGGCGACCTGAAACGGGCGCTGGGACCATGGCACCTGATCTCGCTGGGCATCGGCTGCATCATCGGCGCCGGCATCTTCGTTCTGACCGGCCATGCCGCCGCCGGCTATGCCGGACCTGGCGTGGTGATCTCCTTCGCCATTGCCGGGCTGGGCTGTCTCTTCGCCGGGCTTTGCTATTCGGAATATGCCAGCATGATCCCGGTGGCGGGCAGCGCCTATACCTACACCTATGCCACCATGGGGCGGTTGCTGGCCTGGATCATCGGCTGGAACCTGGTGCTGGAATATCTCGCCGCCGCCTCCACCGTGGCGGTGGGCTGGTCCGGCTATTTCAGCAATTTCCTCACCAACACCCTCGGCGTCTCCGTGCCGCACGACTTCGCCAGCGCGCCCATTGCCCTGACCGGCTTTCACACCATCAGCGCCACCGGCACCTGGTTTAACCTGCCAGCGGTGGCCCTGATCGGATTGATCACCTATGTGCTGATCGTGGGCGTGAAAACCTCCGCCAACTTCAACAACGCCATGGTGGTCATCAAGCTCACCATCGTGCTGGTCGTGATCTTCGGCTGCTTTTCCTACATCGTGCCGGCCAATCACACACCTTTCATTCCGCCCAATACCGGCGAAGTGGGGCATTTCGGCTGGACCGGCGTGTTTCGCGCCACCGGCGTGATCTTCTTTTCCTATATCGGCTTCGATGCTGTGAGCGTGGCGGCGCAGGAGGCCAAGAACCCGCAGCGCGACATTCCCCTGGGCATGCTGGGCTCGCTGCTGATCTGCACCGTCCTGTACATGCTGATGAGTTATGTGCTGACCGGCATCGCCCATTACAGCACGTTAAATGTCGCCCATCCGGTGAGCGCGGCGGTCGAGGCGCTGCCCGGCACCAAATGGCTGGCGCCCTTCGTCAATCTTGGCGCCATTGTCGGCCTGGCCTCGGTGGTGCTGGTGCTGCTGCTGGCCCAGAGCCGGGTGTTCTACGCCATGTCCAAGGATGGGCTGATCCCGCATGTCTTCAGCGCCATCCACGCGAAGTTCCGCACGCCCTATAAAGGCAACATCGTCACCGGGCTGTTCGCCGCGCTGCTGGCAGGTCTGTTGCCGCTGGATATATTGGGCGAGCTGGTTAGCATCGGTACCCTGGCCGCCTTCACTATCGTTTGCATCGGCGTGATGGTCCTTCGGGTACGCGTGCCCAACGCCAAGCGCCCATTCCGCACCCCCTTTGTCTGGTTCACCGCGCCCGCCGGCGTCTTCATGTGCCTGTTCATGATGGTGTTCCTGCCGATGGACACCTGGCTCAGGCTGGCGGCCTGGACAGTCATCGGCCTCGCCATCTATTTCTTCTATAGCTCCAAGCACGCGCATCCGCCCCGCTATGTGATCGCGACCCAGCCGGCCGAATGAGTTACCGGTCCTTACGTGATTTTCTGACCCGTCTGGAAAAGGACGGCGAACTGGTGCGGGTGAAAGAGCCTGTCTCCACGGTGCTGGAGATGACCGAGATCCAGACCCGGCTGATCGCCGAAGGCGGACCGGCGGTGATCTTTGAAAAGCCCGTCCGCGCCGACGGTGCTATCAGCGACATGCCGGTGCTGGTCAACCTGTTCGGCACGGTCAAACGCGTCGCCATGGGCGTGACCATGGGCGGTGTTGAACGCACGACGGGCACGACTTGCGCGAAGTGGGCGAACTTCTGGCCCAGCTGCGCCAGCCCCAGCCGCCGCGCAGCTTCGGCGAAGCGGCCGAACTGTTGCCGCTGGTCAAGACCGTGCTAGCGATGAAGCCCAAGACGGTGAGCCGCCCGCCTGTCAGGAAATCGTGCTCAAGGGCGATGATATCGATCTGTCCAAGCTGCCGGTGAAGACCTGCTGGCCCGGCGAACCGGCGCCGCTGATCACCTGGCCGCTGGTGGTCACCAAGGGCCCCACCGATGCGCGCGAGGACAATTACAATCTCGGCATCTATCGCATGCAGGTGCTGAACAAGAGCCAGACCATCATGCGCTGGCTCAAGCATCGCGGTGGAGCGCAGCATCACGCGCGCTGGGGCAAGGAGAAGACCGCGCCCCTGCCCGCCGCGGCCGTGATCGGCGCCGATCCTGGCATCATCCTGGCGGCAGTGACGCCGGTGCCCGAGACGCTTTCGGAATATCAGTTCGCCGGGCTGCTGCGCGGCCAACGCGTAGAATTGGCCGATTGTGTCAGCCAGCCGCTGAAAGTGCCCGCCGAAGCCGAGATCGTGTTCGAGGGCGAGGTGTCACTGTCGGACTATCGCGACGAAGGGCCCTATGGCGACCACACCGGCTATTACAATTCGGTGGAGCAGTTCCCGGTCTTCACCGTGACCGCCATCACCATGCGGCGCGATCCGATTTATCTGTCCACCTATACCGCGCGGCCGCCGGACGAGCCTTCGGTGCTGGGCGAGGCGCTGAACGAAGTCTTTGTGCCGCTGATCAGGCAGCAATTTCCCGAGATCGTGGATTTCTGGCTGCCGCCGGAAGGCTGCTCCTATCGCATCGCCGTGGTGAGCATGAAGAAGGCCTATCCCGGCCACGCCAAGCGGGTGATGATGGCGGTGTGGTCGTATCTGCGCCAGTTCATGTACACCAAATGGGTGATCGTGGTGGATGACGACATCAACGCACGCGACTGGAAGGACGTGATGTGGGCGGTCTCCACCCGCATGGACCCGGCGCGCGACGTCACCATCATCGAACACACGCCGATCGATTATCTGGACTTCGCCTCGCCCGAGAGCGGGCTGGGGTCCAAGATCGGGCTGGACGCCACCAACAAGTTGCCGCCGGAAACCCACCGCGAATGGGGCAGGAAGATCGCCATGGACGAAGAGGTGATCCGCAAGGTCACCGAGAAATGGTCGAAGCTCGGCCTGCCCGGCAGCGGAAAACCCATCTGGCGAAGCTGATCTCTCCCCATTAACATCCGCACACCTGACGGGGGATGGGGATGCGTAATTTCACGATTTCAACACTGTTGATGGTTGCCTGCCTGTGTCCGGGCATGGCCAGGGCCGCCGGCTGCTCGCTCAAGATGGTCAACACGGTCCCCATGGAGCTGGCGCATAACGGCGCTCGCGTTTTCGTGCCCGTCGTCATCAACGGCACACCAGAACGGTTTGTGCTGGATACGGGCGGTGACCTGACCCAGATTTCCGCAGCCGTGGCGGAAGAACTGAAACTCCCCAGCGTCGAAACCAACATCAAGATGCTGGATCTCTACGGCAACGCGTCGACCAAAGCTGTAAAGGTCGACACATTTGTCCTGGGCCGGCTGGGAGACCACAATACCACACTGCCGATCTCAACATTTTTCCAAAACGGGGGCCCCGCGGCCGGCTTGCTCGCCGCCGACTACATGGGCGAATACGATACCGAGCTGGATTTTGTCGGCGGCAAGATGAACTATTTTTCGCAGGATCATTGTCCGGGCAACGTCGTCTATTGGCCCGCCGCCGCCATTGCCGTCGTGCCGATGCGGCTGGTGGACCGCCATCTGCATCTGGATGTGATACTGGATGGCCACCCCTTCCGCGCCATGATTGATACCGGCGCGACGGGCACAACCCTCACCACGGAGGAAGCAAAGCGGGTCTTTGACCTTAGTGCCGAGGATGCCGACAAGCGCTTCGAACATACCTTCCAGAAATTGTCGTTTGAGGGATTGGAGGTGGGCAATCCGCACATCACGATTATCCCCGACAAGACCGGGAGCAAGGATCCCAACAATGGCTATGCCACCGGCACACGCGTGCACATGCAAGACGATCCGCTTTTTGCCCCACCTTCCATGCTGATCGGCATGAATATTCTGAGCAAACTGCATCTCTATATCGCGTTCAGCGAGCACAAGATTTACATCACGCCGGCGTCCGCCCCGGCCCAGCCGCCGCAGACCGCGCCCGCACAATAAAGGCTGTCCCTTTCCCGGGCGCGGGCGGTGCTCCAGAACCATTAAAAGCGTGACAGACAAACGGTCCCGGCTAGGATTGCCGGGAGCGGCCGGCCAATCTGGCGCGCAAGGGCTTTGCGTGCCTCAGCCCATGTGTTACACTCGGTAGCATATAACTGGCTGGGGAGGCCAAGAATGATCCGCACGGCTTGCACGGTTGCGTTCGCACTGAGCTGTCTGACCACCATGGCGCGCGCCGAGGACTGCGGCCCGCTCAAGCAAATCTCGTCCCTGGACATGACGGCGCTTCCGGGCGGCCGCTATACCGTGCCGGTCACCATCAACGGCACGCAGCAGCAGATGCTGCTGGCCACCGCCGGCGGCATCACAGCGCTCAGACAGGACGCGGCCGCCACCATGGGCCTGCAGCCGATCGACGCCAGCCACATCAAGCTGCTCTCCTCCAACGGCAACGTTTCCCAGAACTATGTGCAGGTCGATTTCGCCCTGGGCCGCCTGCAGGATCCCAAGCTCCAGCTGATCGTGATGCCGCCGGACGGCGGCAATGCGCCGCCCTTTGTCGGCAACCTGGCGGGCGACTTCCTGAGCCTCAACGATGTGGAAATGGATTTCGCCGGCCGCAAGTTGAACGTCTTCTCCAAGGACCATTGCCCTGGCCATGTGCTCTACTGGAATCCCACGGCGGTGGCGGTGCTGCCGATCACCTTTCAAACTCCCAGTTTCCAGAATACCCGCAGCGGCTTCATCCCCTATTCCTATCGCGGCAGTCACATCATTGTGCCGGTGACGATTGACGGCAAGGATTTCAAGGCCGATGTCAACACCGCCAACGTGATCTCGACCATGAGCGCAGACACCGCGAAATTCCTCCTCGGCGTCACCGTGGATTTGCCCGGCTCGGTGGTGCAGAAGAACGGCGGCGATCCCGACCATCCAACCTTCATCCACACCTTCCCCACGCTGACCTTCGATACCGTGACGGTGACCAACCCGCGCTTCCTGGTCTATCCTGACCGGATAGGCGCCCGCGACCCGAACAACAGCACAGATACCGAAAATCGCGCGCGCCACGTCGACGACAATGTCGGGCGGGACAATATCGCCATCGGCATGGATGTACTGCGCAAGCTCCGCCTTTATGTCGCCTATGGCGAGCGCAAGCTTTACGTCACTCCGGCCACGGCGCCGGCACCGGCGCAATAAACGCCTCTGGCAGCTTCGGTCCGGCATGCGTATTATTTCGCACATGCCTGGACGATGCATTGCGTCTTTCTGTCTATTGCCGCTTCTGGCCGGTGTTGCGCAGGCCCAGGACTGCGCGCCAGCACGCCTTCTGGCGAGCATCCAGATGCAATCGGCGGAGCCCGAGAGCAATATCCGCACGGTGCCGGTGAGTTTGAACGGCGCCACCCGTTTCATGGTGCTGGATACCGGCGGCGCCGTCACCCAGCTTTCCCGTGACACGATCGAGGAGCTGAAGCTGCCGGTGCGCCGCAGCTCGGCCACCGCCTATGACATCAATGGCCGGGTGTCGCGCCACTTCGCCACCGTCAAGGATTTCACCTTTGGCGACCTGCACCGCGCCGATGCCGCGCTGCTGGAGTGGCCGGAGTTCACCCGTCCGTTCGCGGGCGAACTCGCCCAGGACATGCTGCAGCCCTATGACGTGGACGTGGATTTCGCGAGCGGCGCGCTCAAGATGTACGCCAAGGGCCATTGCGCCGGGCCGTTGGGCTGGACGCCGCTGGTCAAGGTGGAGATGCGCAACAAGGGCTGGCACCTGCATATCCCGGTGATGCTGGACGGCCATCTCTATGACGCCATCTTCGATACCGGGTCGCGCCACACCATCATGCGCCTGCCCGCCGCCAGGCGCGACTTCGGCCTTAGCACCGGCTCGCCGGGCATGACGCCCTATCCGGCCATCAATGGCGACAGTTTCCTGGATGGCTATCTGCACAATTTTGCCAAACTGTCGTTCGGCGGCATGACCATCAGCAATCCCGAAGTGATGATCGTGCCCGATGTGATGAACCACAATGCCGACAGAAGCCCCATGGCGCTGAACCCGGTCTATCACCACAATGACGATCTGGTGCTGCCGGAACTTTCATTGGGCATGGATGTGCTCAAGCACTTGCATCTCTATATCGCCTTTGGCGAACAGGCACTTTATCTCGCCCCCGCTGACGCCGTGCCGCAGGTTTCCGCAGCAAAGCCTTGACGCGATCCCCAAGACGCGGCATCGGAAAGGTGATGACCACCCCCGCCAAACGCGACACCCAGAGCCTGCTGACCAATCTGCTGGACGCCGCCAAAAAAGCCGGCGCCGATGCCGCCGATGCACTCTATGTCGAAGGCGTGTCCTCCAGCGTCTCCTACCGGCTGGGCAAGCTGGAAGATGTCGAGCGGGCGGAAAGCTATGATCTAGGCCTGCGCGTCTTTGTCGGCCAGAAGGTCGCTTTTGTCTCATCCAGCGATTTCGCCGCCGATGCCCTGGCGGCGCTGCCGGCCGCGCCGTGACCATGGCCAGGCTCGCGCCCGAAGACAGGTTTGCCGGGCTCGCGCCGCGGATCGGCTGGCGCGGGCTGTGCCCCAGCTGGATCTGGAAGACGCCGCACGAACCCAGCGCCGAAAGCCTGATCGAACGCGCCCGTAGCGTGGAAGGTGCGGCCCTTGCGGTGAAAGGCGTGACCAATTCCGAGGCGGCGGCGCGTCTTTTTCGCGCAGCGCCGTGGCGCTCGCCACCATCGACGGTTTCTATGGCCGCTATGCCGCACCAGCCACAGATCGGCGTCGCGGTGCTGGCCGGCGAAGGCACCGGCATGGAGCGCGACGATGATCATGCCACCGCCCGTCATGCCGGCGACCTGGCGACGCCCAGAAATCGGCCGCACGCGCCGGCGAAACGCCCGGTGCGCCGCCTGAACCCGCGCAGTGCATTCCCACAGGCGGTGCCGGTGGTGTTCGATCCGCGCGAGGCCGCCGGCCTGATCGGCCATTTCGCCAGCGCCATTTCGGGCGCCGGCGATCGCACGCGGCGTCTCGTTCCTGAAAGACCGCATGGGCCCAGCGTCTTCGCGCCCGGCATCGCCATTATCGACGATCCCCATCGCATACGCGGCCTACGCTCCAAGCCGTTCGATGGCGAAGGCGTCGCCAACCAGCGCCGCGCCTGATCGAAAACGGCATGCTCACCACCTGGCTGCTGGACTGCGCCAGCGCCCGCCAGCTCATCTTGCGACAACCGGCCATGCGGCGCGCGGCACCGGCGGCCCGCCCGCGCCCTCGGCCACCAATCTGTATCTGGAGGCGGGCGCTGTCGCAGTCAAAGACTGATCGCCGACATCAAGCAGGGCTTCTATGTCACCGAACTGATGGGCATGGGCGTCAACAGCGTCACCGGCGACTACAGCCGCGGTGCCGCCGGCTTCTGGATCGAGAATGGCGAAATCGCCTTTCCGGTTTCGGAAGTCACCATCGCCGGAAATCTCAAGGACATGTTCGCCCGTCTTACCCCCGCCAATGACCTGGAATTCCGTCACGGCACCAATGCTCCGACGGTGCGCATCGAAGGCATGACCCTTGCCGGATCTTGAGGATCTGAAACTTCTGGAAGACACGGTGCGCGAGGCCGGCCATATCGCGCGCAAATATTACGGCGGCGACTACAAGCAGTGGAGCAAGGAGGGCGGCAGCCCCGTCACCGAAGCCGACCTGGCGGTGAACAAATATCTGCTCGACCATCTGACCGCGGCGCGTCCCGATTTTGGCTGGCTGTCGGAGGAAAACCCCGACGATCCGGCCCGGCTGTCACGCCGCGAAGTCTTCGTGATCGATCCCATCGATGGCACCGTCGCCTTTCTCAAGAACCGGCCGCACTTCACCATCTGCGCCGCCATCGTGATGGAGGGCCGGCCCTGCTGCGGCGTGGTCTACAACCCCATCAGCGAGGAGCTGTATTCCGCCCGCCTGGGCGCCGGCGCCCATCGCAATGGCTTGGCCATCCATGTGGGCGCACGCGGCGCGCTTGAAGACTGCGCCATGCTGGGCGACCGCACCCAGTTTGCCAATGCCCCCTGGCCGCCCATGCATGTGCAGAATCGCAACTCGGTCGCCTATCGCGTGGTGCTGGTGGCGGACGGCAGCGCCGACGCCAGTGTCAGCCTCACCCCCAAGCGGGACTGGGACCTGGCAGCCGCCGACATCATCCTGACCGAAGCCGGCGGCCGCCTGACCGACACCTGCGGCGCGCTGCTGATCTACAACAGGCCTGTGACGCGCCAATCCAGCCTGGTCGCCACCAATCCGCAACTGCATACAGAAATAGTTTCGCTTTTGAACGGCTGCGACAATAAGAGAGCTTAGTCGCGCGCGCTGATTGCGCTTCAATGTGCGCTATCCAAGCAACGGGATGGTCATGTCTGACGAAGACGGCAAACAGCTTCTGCATTTCGTGTTCGGCGGCGAGCTGAAGAACACCGCCGAGGTCGAGTTCAAGGATCTGGGCAAGCTGGACTTTGTCGGCATGTATCCCAACTTTGCCGAGGCCAGGAAGGCCTGGCGCGCCAAGGCCCAGGCCACGGTGGACAATGCCCAGATGCGCTATTTCGTGGTCCACATGCACCGGCTGCTGGAGCCGGATGACGATCACCAGCACTAACCATCTGGCCTGAAAAGGCTTTTTGCCTCACCGCTTTGCCTTTTTTGGGGCCCCCATGCTACACGGGCGCTGGCCATGAGTTCCCCAACCCTGCCCGCCGCCACGCCACCCACCACCGAGCTGAAGACCGGCGCGGTGATCAAGCGTCTGCTGCGCGATTATGTCAGCGGCGAATGGGGCCTGCTGGTCCTGGCCATCTTCTGCATGCTGATCGCCTCAGCCGCGATCTCGCTGCTCCCGCAACTGTTGAACTGGGAAGCAAAATACATCTTCCAGCGCCATGACGCCTCATGGCTGGTGCCGCTGTCGTTGGCCGGCTTCGTCCTGGCGGTCTTGCGCGCCGTCTCCATGTTTCTGGGGCGGATGTGGATCGACTCGGTGGGCGAGAAAAGCGCGGTCGCGGCTCAGCGCGACATGTTCGCCCGGCTGATCAACCGCGACTTGGCCGATCTCAATGCCGTGCACTCCGGCCAGTTCGTCGCCAACTTTCTTTATGACGCCACATTGATGCGCGATGCCATTACCCAGGGCGTCGCCGCCATTTTCCTGGAATCGGTGTCACTGGTGGCGCTGCTGGGCTATGCCTTGATCAGCGACTGGCAGCTTGGCCTGCTGATCCTGGTGATGCTGCCGTCGGTGGCCTGGGCGATGGAACGGCTGGGCGGATCGATGCGGCGTGCCGCGACCCGCGGCATGCAGGAAACCGGCGACCTTGCCATCGCTTTGTCGGAAGCCATGGACGGGCGGCGCATCGTCAAGGCCTATGGCCTGGAAGATCACAGCATTGCGCGCGTCGATTCGCGCCTCAAGCTTCGCCTGCGCACCCTGCTCAAGGCGGTCAGGCTGCGCGCGGCCGCAGCTCCCGTCAGCGACATCTTGCTGGGCGCAACGGTTGCGCTGGTGCTGTTTGTCGCCGGCTGGCAGAACCTGCATGGCGGCATCACATTCAACACCTTCATCGCCTTCACCGCGGCATTGCTGCTGCTTCTGCAACCGGTGCGCAACTTGTCCCAGCTTTGGCCCACAGCGTCCGCCGGCGTTGCCGCCGCCCAGCGCATCTTCGACGCCATCGACGCGCGCCCCGCCATCGTCAACCGCCCCGGCGCCAAACCGCTGACGGCCAATGGCGGCGCGGTCAGCTTCCGTGATGTCAGCTTCGCCTATCAGACCGATGGCGGTGAAACCCTTTCGCATATCACCCTGGATGTTCCCGCTGGCAAGAGAATCGCGCTGGTGGGTCCTTCGGGGGCGGGCAAGAGCACCATCTTCAATCTTCTACTGCGCTTCTATGACGCCCAGGGCGGCGCTATCGCCATTGACGGACAGGACATCCACGCCGTCACCTTGCAATCCCTGCGCGCGACCATCGCCGTCGTCACCCAGGAAGCGGTGCTGTTCGACGAAAGCATCGCCTCCAATATCGCGCTGGGAAAACCCGGCGCCTCGCTGGGCGAGATCAAGGCGGCGGCGCGCAATGCCGCGGCACATGATTTCATCACCGCCACATTCGACGGTTACGACACCGTGGTAGGCGAAGGCGGACTGAAACTGTCAGGCGGGCAGCGCCAGCGCATCGCCATCGCGCGTGCCATGCTGCGCAACGCGCCGATCCTGCTGCTGGACGAGGCCACCAGTGCGCTGGACTCCGAATCCGAACGCCAGGTGCAGGAGGCGCTCTCGCGGTTGATGGCGGGGCGGACCACCATCGTGATCGCCCATCGCCTGTCCACGGTGGTGGATGCCGACCGTATCTATGTGCTCGACAAGGGCCGCGTCGCCCAGTCGGGTACCCATGCCGAACTGATGGCGGCGAACGGCCTGTATGCCAGCCTCTACCGGCACAGTCTGGACGAAACGCGATGAGCGCGCGCCCAACGATGAGCTGGGGCCTCCAGGGCTGGCGCCTCGCTACGCGCGTGGCTTCGCCCTTCGCGCGGCTGGTGCTGAGACAGCGCGCCGCCCGCGGCAAGGAAGACTGGACGCGCATGAACGAACGGCTGGGCATGGCCGGTGTGGCGCGCCCGCAAGGCCGGCTGATCTGGGTGCATGGGGCGAGCGTGGGTGAGAGCCTGTCCGCTCTGCCGCTGATCGAAAAACTGAAGGAAGACGCGAGCGTTCTGGTCACCAGCGGCACGGTCACCAGCGCCGCCCTTTTGGGCCAGCGCCTTCCGCTAGGGGTGATCCATCAGTTTGTGCCGCTGGACACGCCCGGCGCGGTGGAGCGCTTTCTGGATCACTGGCGGCCCGATGCCGGCCTGTTCATCGAATCCGATCTGTGGCCCAACCTGATTTTGGGCGCGCATGCGCGCGGGGTGAAACTGGCGCTGGTCAACGCCCGCATCTCGGCCGCATCGGCCGAGCGCTGGCGCTGGGCAAAGAAAAGCGTGGCCGCGTTGCTGGCAGCCTTCGACATGGTGCTGGCGCAGGACGAGGAAGTGGCAGCGCGCTTTCGCGCGCTTGGTGCGCGCGCCGTCGAGGTTGTGGGCAGTCTGAAGGCCGATGCACCGCCGCTTGCGGTCGACGATGACGCGCTCGCCGCCATGCGCCAGGCGATCGGTGCGCGGCCCGTGCTGCTCGCGGCCCAGACCCATCCCGGCGAAGACGAGACCCTGTTGCCGGCACATGACAGTCTGCGCGGCCAGTTTCCCGATCTTTTGACCATTCTGGTGCCGCGCCACACCGAACGCGGGCCCGACCTTGAGATGCTGTGTGGCGCACGCGCCTCCCGCCGCCGCTCCACCGGCGGGCAGATTTCCAGCCAGACCGCCATCTATATCGCCGACACCATGGGCGAGATGGGCCTGTTCTATCGCCTGTCGCACTTCTGTTTTCTGGGTGGCACTCTGGTGCCGCTGGGCGGGCACAATATTCTGGAGCCGGCGCGGCTCAACTGCGCGGTGCTGGCCGGCCCCCATACGCAGAGCGCGCCCGGCGCCTATGACGCGATCTTCAACGCGCAAGGCTTTGGCCGCGTCGCCAACAGCAGTGATATCGCGCGCGAAGCGGCAAAGCTTCTTTCCGATATCGCATTGGCGAAAACCGCGGGCGAAGCGGCGGCGCGTGGCGCCGCCACATTGTCGGGCGCGGTCGGCCGCACGGCGAATGCGCTCAAGGTTCTGCTCCATGCGCGCGCCTGATTTCTGGCGCACGGGCGGCGTGGCGGCCGCGCTTCTTTCGCCTTTGGGCGCACTGTATGGCGCCAGCGTCGCCTTCAGGGCGCGCCACGCCAGGCCCTTCGATCCGGGCCTGCCCGTGATCTGTATCGGCAACCTGACCGCGGGCGGCAGCGGCAAGACCCCGGTCGCCATCGCCATCGCCGAAATGCTGCGGGCACGCGGCCACAGACCGTATTTCCTCACCCGCGGCTATGGTGGCAGCGATCGCGGGCCCGCACTCGCCACCCGCGGCCACAGCGCACAAGTGATGGGCGATGAAGCCCTGCTGCTGGCGCGCACAGCGCCCACCATCGTGGCGCGCGACCGCGCGAGCGGCGCCAGGCTGGCGAAAGACAAAGGCGCCAGCGTGTTGGTGATGGATGACGGCCATCAGAATTTCACGCTTCGCAAAACGCTGTCGCTGGTGGTGGTCGATGCCGAGACCGGCTTCGGCAATGGCCGCCAGATTCCGGCGGGCCCCCTGCGTGAACCCGTCGCCCAGGGGCTCTCCCGTGCCGATGCCGTGATCGTTGTGGGGTCCGAGCCCAGCGAGGACGGGCGCGCAGCCAAGCGCGCCCAGGGAAGCATGCCGGACCTGAAAGGCTATACCGGCCCCGTGCTGCGCGCCCATCTTGCGGCCGACGGCGCGGCCTTCGCCGGAAAGAGTGTCTTCGCCTTTGCCGGCATCGGGCGGCCCGAAAAATTCACGGCCTCGCTGGAGCAAAGCGGCGCCCACATCACCGGCAGCTGTTTCTTCGCCGACCATCACCCCTATGCGGATGACGAAATCACCCAGCTCAAGATGCTTGCCGGCGACGCCATGCTGGTGACGACGGAAAAAGACTTCGTCCGCCTCACCATCCAGCAGCGCGAAAACATAAGGGTGCTGAAGATCAACGCCGTCTTCGATGACACCGCGGCAATGGACGGTTTGCTTGACACTGCACTGGCGCCGGTTTAGCGCCAGACAATGAGCGAAACCCAGCCCCATCCCGGCGCCGGTCTGTCCCTGGGGGAGAGGCTGTGCTATGGCGCGGAAGCCGCGATCTTCTTCGCCTTCATGGCGCTGTTCCGGGTCATCGGGCTTTCGGCCGCATCGCGGCTGGGCGGCTTCATCGGCCGCAATATCTTCTGCTGGCTTCCGCCCGACCGGATCGCCCGCGCCAACCTGCTGCGCGCCTTTCCGCAAAAGTCGCTGGCCGAACGCGACGCGATCCGCCGCACCATGTGGGACAATCTGGGCCGGGTGGTGGGCGAATATCCGCATCTCGACAAGTTCACGCCCAAAGGTGATGACCCGCGCATTACCTACTCCCTGCCGCCCGGGGTGACGCCCGACAACCTGAAGGGTGGGCCGCTGCTCTTCTTGTCGGCCCATCTGGGCAACTGGGAGATGATGCCGATCCTGGGACACCAGCTGGGTCTGGATGTCGCCGCAGTGGTGCGGCCACCCAACAATCCTTATGTCGCCGACTGGGTTGCACGCCAGCGCCGCATCAACGGCCCCGATACCCTGATCGCCAAGCACAATGCGGCGCGCCCCATGCTGGCGCAGCTGCGTACAGACAAGATGTTGTGCATGCTGGTAGACCAGAAGCTGCGCGAGGGGGTCGCCGTACCCTTCTTCGGTCATGATGCCATGACCACCCCGGCGCCCGCGGCTCTGGCGCTCAAGACGGGCGCGCGCATCTGGCTGGCGGCCAACCGCCGGCTGGCGGGCGCACGCTTTCATGTCACCGCCCAGCCGTTGGATTTCACGCCCAGCGGCGAGGAAGCGGAAGACATGCTGAGGCTGACGGCCGCAATCACCGCGCATCTGGAACAGATCATCCGCGACGATCCCGGCCAATGGCTTTGGATTCACAATCGCTGGCCCACCGCACGCGACGCCGAACTGATGCGGGGCAAGGCATGAGCGTGCGTGAACAGATTCTGGGCAAGCTGTTCTTCGGCCGCGATCCGCTGAAGGATTTCCCACGCGGCCGTTTCGTCACCGACCTGCAGGGCTGGCATTCCGATCATCCTTACCTGACCCGCGCGATCGCCGAAGCGCGCCCCGCGATTGTTGTCGAAGTGGGTGTGTGGAAAGGCGCCTCCGTCGTCACCATGGCGAAAGAGATCCGGCGCCTTGGCCTGGACGCGGTGGTGATCGCCATCGACACCTGGCTGGGCTCGTCCGAACATTATCTGTGGGAGAAGTTTGTTCCCGACCTGGATTTCGAGTTCGGCTATCCCCGCCTCTATCACAAGTTCGCCGCCAATATCTGCAACGAGGGCCTGGCGGACATCGTGGTCCCGCTGCCGCTGGATTCCATCAATGCCTTTCAGCTTCTGAAAGAGAAAGGCATCCGTCCCGATGTGCTGCACATCGATGCGGGCCACGACTATTTGTCGGTGATGGCCGATCTGAAAGCCTGGTGGCCGCAATTGAAGGATGGCGGCGTGCTGATCGGCGACGATTATTTCAAGAAGCCGATTGTGGGCCAGGGCAAATGGCCGGAAGTGCGCCAGGCTTTTGACGAATTCTTTGCCGCGACGCCGCATACCAAATTCGAAAGCGGCGACGGCAAGTGTTATGTGGGCAAGCCGGCCAGGGCTTGAGCCGATTGGCGGCCCCGTTTTGCCATGTTAGCCTTTCCCGGGGGACGGGAGCTCAACATGCGCGGTCAAATCACGGCGTGTTTTGCGTTGGTGGCACTTTCTTCTTTCACGACAGAGAGCCGGGCTGCCGATTGCGGCCAGCTCAAGCTGCTCAACAGCGTGCAGATGACGCGGGCTCCAACCGACGTGGACATTGTCCCTCTGAAAGTCAATGGCAACGATCTGCAATTCATTTTCGACACCGGTGGTGTGACCACCATGATCAACCGCGAAACTGCCGAAAAGCTCCATCTACCGATCCAGGCGACCTATATGGAGATGGTGAATGTCGCTGGTGGCAACGCCAAAGACCGCGCCCACATAGATCAGTTCGATATCGGCCGGCTTCATGGCAAGGACATCTATTTCCTCGTCTCGCCGTTCAAATCCATGGACGGCGTGCTGTCGCTCAATTTCATGCTTCCCTACGACATTGATGTCGATTTCGGCACCGACAAGCTGAACTTTTTCTCTCAGGACCATTGTCCGGGCGGCGTGCAGTACTGGAAAGCCGACGCCGTGGCTGCGGTGCCTTTCACCGTGGACGACGGCCATATCTACCTTCGGGTCACCGTCGATGGTCAACCCGTTAGCGCGATCCTTGACACCGGCGCGACCGGCACGATCATGCGCATGGACATTGCGCAGCAACGTTACAACCTGACCATGGGAGACGAGGCCACGCCACTGGCGGAGAAAAAGCCCGATGCCGATCCGAAGGCTCCCAAATTCTACACCCACATCTTCAAGACCATGGCCTTTGGCGCCATCGAGGTGAACAATCCCCATTTCGGAATATTGGAGGATGTCTGGAAGCGAGATGAGAGCGGCCAGCAGGCCCTTGACCGAGCCAGGCCTGCAAAGGACAGAAGTCAATACTGACTACCCGAACTGACCATCGGCATGAATGTGTTGCGCAAACTGCACATCTATTTCGCCTTCGCCGAGCGAAAGATGTATATCTCTCCCGCATCCGCGCCCGGCGCCAACTAGACGACAGTTCAGAGTATAGTGTCCCCGGAATTCCAGTGACGCCGGTTGGGCAGAATGCTGCAAAGGCGGGGCCGGCACCGGGTGAGCCCATAATAATGAAATTTTGCAAAATTGACCGCCCTGGTTAGGCTCATGCGATATGGGTAAAGAGCGCACAACCGTTGTCGATTTTGTTGCCAAAGGCGCAACATCGGACGAATGGAAGATGGTGTTGGTGGAAGAAGGGCCGTGGATAGGGGCCGTCGAAACTCAACTCAGACGAGTTCAAGAACGCCTTTATGGGTGCGTTGATGCCGCCTTGGATGGGCAATTGGCTGAGAAATTTCCTGAGTCAAACGGCAAGAAAATCTTGATTCAACTCGACTGCTATAACTTGCCGAAATCAGAGGTCGCTGCGTTCTTCAACAAGTTTTCCGAGGGAATTTTTTCCACTCCTGACTATCGCCGGGCGTTGGAAAAGTCTCAATTTGTGAAGAGCATTTCCTTCGAAATGAATTTTGATTTTACCCATTAAAGAATTGGGGTCAGAGTAGGTTTCTTACAATTCCGGGAATTCTAAGGACACTATACTTAATTGCGAATTCTGGGGACACCATACTTAATTGACAAAGCGAGGTGGCCCGCGCCAATAAGGCGGCGATTTAAAAGGGGATCGGGCTTGGGCTTTTTCGTCGACAGCGACGGATCCAGCCGCACCTCGAACCAGTTCATCGCCCAGTGCAGATGCGGACCCGTGGCCCGTCCCGTCGCCCCGATCAGCCCGATGCGCTGGCCGCGTTTGATCACATCACCCACCTTCACCAGCCGCCTGCTCTGATGCAGGTATGAGGTGGAAACACCCTGGCCGTGATCGATCAGGGTGAAGCCGCCATCCAGGTAATAGTCGTCGCAAATGCTCACCACCCCGTCGGCGGGGGCATGGACGGGCGTGCCGGTCGGCGCGGCCATGTCCACGCCATAGTGGGCCGCCATGGGCGTGCCATTGTCGATGCGCTGGCTGCCGAACACGCCGCTTTCCATGCCGGGCGCCGGCCAGTCGAACCCGGCCAGGAAATCGCTGCCCGCCGTGTCGGTGAGCCGCGCCAGATAGATGGTCTCGGCCTCATGGGCGATGCGCGCCTCCACTTCCGGCGGCGGCGTCACCGTCTTCTGCGGCAGGCCGTTGATCCTCTGGACTTCATACTGGCGCAGGCTGGGCGTGAAGCTTCTGCTGTCGCCGCCGCCCTCGGGATAGCGCACCGTCACCAGCGCGGCTTTGGTCTGGTCGGGCCCAAAGCCAAAGGCAAAGCGTCCGTCGGAGGTGACGCGCAGCGGCCGGCCATCCAGCGCCACCAGCGAACCCGGCGGGGCGCTGCCCATGGCGAGGCTTCCCTGGGTCAAGGCACCGGTGACGGAAAAACGCACGGGCTTGTCGTCGGCAAATGAGGACGTTGCCGCCAGCGACAGCGCCGCTGTGACAAACACGCGGCGGCGCATCATGTTATTTGGGAGCAAGGCCCTTTTCCTGCGCCCGCGCCGTGGCGATGGCCGGGCTGGCATAGGCCTCCTGCAGGTCCACGCTCCAGTAGCGCAGCGCATCCAGCGGAATCTGGGTGCCGGTCACGGCACACACGACATAGGCACCCGTCGCGACGATTTCATACTCGCCGTCGAGATAGTGAAGCCGGGCTTCGCCCTTGGCGCGTTCCATTACATTCATACACGTCCTCAAGTAGCGAAGCGGGAGGATATAAGAAAAGCCAGTTTACCTGTTTTGGCGTCAGAAAAGCGAGCCCTGATCGGTGCCCGGTTTCTTTTTGCCCGGTTTGGTACCGCCCTCGCCGGCCACCACTTTCGCCTCGCCATCGGCGAAGGCCCGTGTTTCGCCATCGGCGAAGGTAAGTGTCAGCGCCTCCCCGTTTTTCACCGCGCCCGCGCGGCGGCGCACGGTCCCATCCTCGCCCCGCACCAGGGCAAAACCGCGCTCCAGCACGGCGCGATAGGAGATGCCGTCCAGCACCCGCGCCAGCCCGTCCAGATGCCGCCGTGCTTCGCCCAGCCGCGACCGTTCCGCCCGTTCGGCGCGTTTGGCCAGCGCGCCGACGCGCTCGGCCGCCACACTCAGGCGATCCCTCAGGATGCGATCGCGCAACTGGGCGCCGGCGCGATTGAAGCGCACCTCGTGGATCTGCAGATTGCGGCGAAGCGCGTGCTGCAGCTTGTCGGACGCGGTATCCAGCCTCTGGCGCGGAGTGGCGAACAGGCTTTCGGCGCGCGGCAACACCCGCACCAGCTGCGCCAGGTGACGGCGGCGGTCTTCCATCGCCTTTGCAAAACTGCGCACAAAGCGCCGCTCGAAATCCAGGGTATGGGCAACAAGCTCGGCGCGCACCGGCACGGCCAGCTCGGCCGCGGCGGTCGGCGTGGGCGCACGCACATCGGCGGCGAAATCGATCAGGGTGGTGTCGGTCTCATGCCCCACCGCCGAGATCAGCGGGATGACGCTTGCCGCCGCCGCCCGCACCACCACTTCCTCATTGAACGCCATCAGGTCTTCGACCGAACCGCCGCCCCGCGCCACGATGATCAGGTCGGGCCGCGGCAGGCGCTTGCCGTCAAAGGCGTTGAAACCCGCAATCGCGGCGGCGATTTCGGCGGCCGCTTTCTCGCCCTGCACCGCCACCGGCCATAACAACACCCGGCGCGGGAAACGCGCGTCCAGCCGGTGCATGATGTCGCGGATCACCGCACCGGTGGGCGAGGTCACCACCCCGATCACCTCGGGCAAGAAGGGCAGTTTCTTCTTGCGCGCGGCATCGAACAGGCCCTCGGCCGCCAGCTTCTTGCGCCGCTCTTCCAGCAGCATCATCAAGGCGCCAAGGCCCGCCAGTTCGACCTGCTCGACAATGATCTGGTAGCGCGAGGTGCCGGCATAGGTGGACAGCTTGCCGGTCGCGATCACTTCCATCCCCGCCTGGGGCTTGACCTTCAGCCGGCCGACATTGCCGCGCCAGATCACCGCATTCAGCACCGCCTTGTCGTCTTTCAGGTCGAAATAGACATGGCCGCTGGAATGGAATTTCAGGCCCGAAATCTCGCCCCGCACCCGCACAAAGGCGAACTGGTCCTCGACCGTCCGCTTCAGGGCGGCGGACAATTCTGTGACCGAAAATTCGGGCAGGTTTGAAAGGGATGTATCGCTCATGGCGTCATGATACAGGGTGGCGGCGAAAAGTGGCGAGGCCAATGAAAAGAGATCTGCCGTGAAGGTTCTGCTGGTGGGTTCGGGCGGGCGTGAGCATGCGCTGGCCTGGGCGCTGTCGAAAAGCCCCCTGCTGACAAAGCTCTATTGCGCCCCTGGCAATGCGGGGATCGCTGAGGTCGCCGAATGCGTGCCGATTCCGGCGGCCGATTTCGACGGCCTGGTCAAATTCGCCAAAGAGACCCGAATCGATTTCGCGGTGATTGCGGCTGATCCCCAGCTGGTGGGCGGCTTGTGGGATGTGTTCGAGGCCGCGGGCATCCGCGCGTCGGGGCCGTCCAAAGCCGCCGCGGTGCTGGAAGGCTCCAAGGGCTTCGTCAAGGACCTGTGCCTGGAGGCGGGCATCCCGACGGCGGCCTATCAGCGCTTTACCGCGCCCGCGCCCGCCAAGGCCTATGCCGATACTCTGGGTTATCCCGTGGTGATCAAGGCGGACGGGCTTGCCGCCGGCAAGGGCGTGATCATCGCCGACAACAAGACCGACAGCGATCACGCGATCGATTTCATGTTCGAGGGCGGCTTTGGCGAAAGCGGCGCGGCAATCGTGGTGGAAGAATTCATGGAGGGCGAAGAGGCAAGTTTCTTTGCTCTTAGCGACGGAACGAACGTCGTGCCGCTGGCCGGCGCCCAGGATCACAAACGCGTGGGCGATGGCGATACCGGGCCCAATACCGGCGGCATGGGCGCCTTTCGCCGGCGCCGGTTCTGCCGCCCGCGCTGGAGCAGGTGGCGATGGACAAGTTCATCAAGCCCACCGTCGCAGCCATGGCTGCGCGTGGCATGCCCTATATGGGCGTTCTCTATCTGGGGCTGATGATCACAAAAACCGGCCCCAAGCTGGTCGAATACAATTGCCGCTTCGGCGATCCGGAATGCCAGGTGCTGATGCCGCGCCTGAAAAGCGATCTGCTCATCGCCCTGCTGGCGGCGCGCGAGGGCAAGCTGCAACCCCTGCAATGGCGCGACGAGGTGGCGTTGACCGTGGTGATGGCGTCCAAGGGCTATCCCGGCGCTTACGAGAAAGGCCATGTCATCACCGGCCTGGACGAAGCCGCACGGATGCCCGGCATTACCCTGTTTCATGCCGGTACGGAAAAACGGGGCGAGACAATCGTGGCCGTGGGCGGCCGGGTGCTGAATGTCACCGCCTTGGGCAAGGACGTGGCCGAGGCCCAGGCGCGCGCCTATGCAGCTGTGGCAAAAATCCACTGGCAAGGCGTTTTCTGCCGCAAAGACATTGGGTGGCGCGAGTCAAGCGCTAAAGCGCTTTCGTGCCGCCGATGCGCATCCACGCGCGCGGGCTGGCGCCGCTCAGGCGCTGAACAGTTGACAGCGCTGGCGCCAGTTGGCAACCAGTTCCGCATGCTTCTGTTGGCAGGCTTTCTTTCCATCCTTGCGGGTCTTGCGGCGCTTCTGATTGACCGCCCGCTGACCCATTTCATCTATGACCATATCGACGCCAGGGCTCACAAGGCGCTCGACGGGATCACCCATTACGCCAAGGCCGGCCACTGGCTGGCGGCGGCAATCCTGGCCCTGATCCTGGCGGCCGGCATGCGCCATTTCAATGCCCTGGCCGATGACGCCACCCAGCTGATCAACTATTCGCTGGCCTTCATTGCCAGCCTGACGATGGGCAGCGCGGTGCTGCATGTGATCAAGCTGGTGCTCGGCCGCCGGCGTCCGCGCGACGACATGGAGATGGGGCTGTATGGCTTCATCCCGCTGGCCTTCAATCCCGCCTACAATTCCTTTCCCGTCCGGCCATGCGCTCACCATCTGTTGCGTGGCGGTGATCTTCACCTGTGTGTGGCCGATGTGGTGGCCGGTCTGGTTTGCCATCGCGGCGTTGCTGGCGGTGACGCGCGCGCTGCTCACCGCGCATTTCATTAGCGATGTGCTGATCGGCGCGGGCATCGGGCTTATCGCGGCCCGCGAAGTGCTGCAGCTGGGCTTTCCGGGTTTCTCGCCGTCCTGGTTCTAGGACGAACCAGGACGGTTCTAGGGCGAACCAAGACGGTTTTAGAGCCGCCGCGCGCGGAAAAAACTTTTCAGAATTTCGCCCGCTTCGACCGCGTGACTGTCATGCTGTTCCACCGCCGGGCGATGATGACAGGTGGGCTGTTCGAAAAAGCGCGGCCCATGCAACACCGCCCCGCCTTTGGGATCGCAGGCCGCAAACACCACCCGTCCCACCCGCGCCATGGCGATGGCGCCCGCGCACATGGCGCAGGGCTCCAGGCTCACATAGAGCGTGGCGCCCAACAGCCGCTCATTGCCAAGCGCCTTTGCGCCCGCCCGCATCACCAGCATCTCGGCATGGGCGGTGGGGTCTTTCAGTTCCAGGATGCGGTTGCCATCACGCGCCAAAAGCGCGCCATCGGCCGACAGCAGCACCGCGCCCACCGGCACTTCGCCCCGCAAGGCGGCCGATTTCGCTTCTTCCAGCGCCAGTGCTATGGCTTGCCCATCATTCATAGGTTCAGGAGTTAGCATTGCCAGACGGCGAGCGCATCGCAAAAGTCATCGCCCGGGCCGGGATTTGCTCACGGCGCGACGCCGAAAAGCTGATTCTGGAAGGCCGGGTGAAGCTGGACGGTGCTCTTGTCACCTCGCCCGCCATCAATGTCACCGAGAACAATGTCGTCCAGGTGGACGAGAAACCGCTGGCCCAGCCCGACGCCGCGCGCATGTGGCGCTATCACAAGCCGTCCGGCCTGGTCACCACCCACAAGGACGAAAAGGGCCGCTCCACCGTCTTTGGCAGCCTGCCCAAACATCTGGGCCGCGTGGTCTCGGTGGGCCGGCTGGACTTCAATTCCGAAGGCCTGTTGCTGCTGACCAATGACGGCGATATCGCCCGGCGCATGGAGATGCCGGCCTCGGGCTGGACGCGCACTTACCGCGCCCGGCTGTTCGGCAAGGTCACCCAGGCCGATCTCGACAAGCTGGCCACCGGCATCACTATCGATGGGGTCAAATACGGCCCCATCGTCGCCGACATTGAGCGCAGCAAGGGCATGTACAGCTGGGCCACGGTCAAGCTGAAGGAGGGCAAGAACCGCGAGGTCAAGCGGGTGATGGAACGGCTGGGGCTCAAGGTCGCCCGGCTGATCCGCACGGCTTACGGCCCTTTCCAGCTGGGCCAGTTGGTCGAGGGCCAAATCGAGGAAATTCCGGCGCGCCTGTGGCGCGAAAAGCTTGGAATCGGCCGCAAAAAACGGACTGACCAGCAGGAGTGAATCCTGCTAGAAGCCCCTCTCAAACGGGAGACGGCCATGGGCAGCATGAAGGAAAAGCGCAAGAATCAGGTCCAGCCGCCCTTCGCCGCCGAGACCAAGGATGTCCGCTTTGCCGGCACTTTCGAGGTGCTGGTGCCGGTGCCGGAACGCAACAAGCCACAAAGGGTGCCGCTGCAATTTCCTACCCTCTCGGCCGCCCAGAACTGGATACACAGCCCTGAAGGCAAGGACATGATCGCCGATATCCTGGAAGAGGCGAGGAAAAACTGACCCCCGCCAGGGCCCAGGTACCGCAGGAACCCTGTTTACTGTAACTTTTGGCGCCCGCGCCCGAATCTCTTTCTTACGGAGCCGTGTTTGATCGCCCAGGAGGCGCAATACCGGGACTGGATGCTGGACGCCCTGATGGGCGATTCTGCCGCCTACCGGATGCTGCTTTCGGGCCTGACCCGGCACCTGAGAAGTTATTACGCGCGCCGGCTGGACCCGGCCGCGGCCGAGGATGCCGTGCAAGAGACCTTGATTGCCATTCACACGCGGCGCGCAAGCTATGACCCGGCGCTTCCCTTCACCGCCTGGGTTTACGGCATCGCGCGCTACAAGCTGATCGACGAGTACCGCCGCCACAAGCGCCGCGCCACCGTGCCGCTGGATGAGGCTGCCGAGCTGTTCGGCCGTGACGAAGCGGAGGAGACAATCGCCCGGCGCGATGTCACCAAGCTGCTGGAAAAATTGCCGCCGGCCAAGCGCCAGCTGGTGAAGGACATCAAGCTCGACGGCGTCTCGGTGGCCGAAGCCGCCAAACGCACCGGCATGTCGCAATCCTCGGTGAAGGTGACGGTGCATCGCGCCCTGAAATCCCTAGCCGAAGATCTGCGAGACGGAGAGGACCGCAATGCGGACCGATGACCTGATCGCCGACCTGTCAGACCGGCTGGAGAAGGTCGCGCCTGGCGCGCTCACCCGCATGCTGGTGCTGGCGGTTGTCGTGGGCGTGATCGGCTCGACCGTCCTGATGCTGTCGGCTCTGGGTCTGCGCCATGACTTTGCCCGCGCCATCGTCAGCTTCGGCATGTGGACCAAACTGGTCTACACCTTCGCCATCGCGGCCCTGGGCTTCTGGCTGGTCCAGCGCGCGGGTCATCCGGGCGCGGACATGGGCGCCATCGCCCGCATCCTGCTTCTGCCAGTTCTGGCCATCGCGCTTCTGGCCCTGGCCCAGCTCACCACCCCGGGCGCCGACATGCGCGGCCTGGTCCTGGGCCATTCCAGCCGGGTCTGTGCCTTCCTGGTGACCTTGACCGCGCTACCCACCCTGGCGGCGACCTTCTGGGCCCTCAGACGCATGGCCCCCACCCGTCTGACCTTGGCCGGCGTGGGCGCGGGCCTGTTCGCGGGCGCGGCCGGGGCCTTTGTTTACTCTTTCCATTGTACCGAGGGTTCCGCCCCCTTTATCGGCATCTGGTACAGCCTTGGCATCGCGTTAACCGCGGCAATCGGGGGTTTTCTGGGGCGCAATCTGCTGCGTTGGTAAGCGGATATTCACTTTTAGGCTGCTAATTTGCATTCCGAACCACGCAGGAGATCAGGAATGCGTAACTCCCTCAAGCTCGCCCTGGCGGCGGTGGCACTGACAGCCGGTGCGGCTTTTGCCGACAACCTGCAGGATGGCGCCCGTTACTTCCAGCACGCTGATTACCAGCGCGCCCTTACGTCCTGGCGCCCGCTGGCGGTCCAGGGCAATCCCGTGGCCCAGAACAATCTCGGCATCATGTATCTCGACGGCAAGGGCGTGCCGCAGAACACTTCCGAAGCGGTGCGCTATCTGTCGCTGTCCGCGGCGGCCGGTTCTTCGCTCGGCCAGAACAATCTCGGCGGCCTCTATCGCGACGGCAAAGGTGTGCCGCGCGACTATGGCAAGGCGGCGCAGTGGTTCTCCGCGTCCGCCAGTCAGGGCAATTCCGCCGGCATGTACAACCTCGGCCTGATGTATGAAATGGGCCAGGGCATGAAGGCTGAGCCCTTCCACGCTTACATGTGGTACGCGCTGGCCGCCGATCAGGGCAATATGCCCAACGCCGCCGCCCATCGTGACGCCCTGTGGCGCCGCATGACCCCGGCAGCCCAGCAGGAAGCGCGCCGTCTGGCCGTGGCCTGCAAGCAGAACGCCTATCGCGGCTGCCGCTGATCCGGCATTCGCCGTCTGAACTGAAAAACGGCGCGGGTTGTCCCCGCGCCGTTTTTGTTTCCCGCCGTCAGTTCCTCACCAGCGAGGCGTGAACATCCCAGGTGAGTGCTTCGACGCGCTCGGTCAGTGATTTCACCGTCATCGTCAGGTCGGTGTTCTGCTGCATCAGGTCCAGCAGGATTTTGGTCTGCTCCACCGCGGTCGTGGCGCGCTCGTCGCTGATGCGGTGCAGCTCGTCGCGATGCTCGGCGTCCGCCAGCGCATGGGCCTTGTCGCGGTCGGCCTGGCGGGTCTGCGCCAGAAGGATCAGCGGCGCGGCATAGGCGGCCTGCAGACTGAACGCCAGGTTCAGCAGGATGAAGGGATAGATGTCGAAATGGGTGAAGCCCATCACATTGGCCACGATCCACACCGCCACGATCAACGTCTGTGCGATCAGGAAGGTGGGGGTGCCGAAGAAGCGGGCAAAGGCTTCCGCCTTGAGCGCGAACCAGTCGTCGCCGAACACCGAGGTCAGGTGCAGATGCGGCAGGTGGAAGCGATAGAAATGCTGTTGCGCTTTCAAGCGATGGGTCTCCTTGGGCGATAGCTGGGCTTCGACTGTCATGCCGGCTCCCTTTTTCGGTTCGCACATCTGCCGGACCGTGGTTCCGTGACGTACAGGGAGCAATCTTGGCAAAGCTCTTTATCGCTTTTGCGACTTGCACCGGCCTGCACTATCCTTCCCGGCAAAAGCCTGACAGAACAGGATCATGCATGCGCATCAGTCCCTTCTAGCCTTGGCTTTGGTGCTGGCCGCTGCGGTCGGCCTGGGCCTGGTGATGAACCGGCTGCGCGTGCCCGCGGCCGCCGGCTTTATCCTGGTGGGGGTGGCGCTGGGGCCGACCGGGGCGGGCCTGATCCACAATTCCAGCAGTATCGAGACCCTGGCCGAGCTCGGCGTGCTGATGCTGCTGTTCATCATCGGGATGGAGATGCGGCTGGCCTCCTTCTCCAAATCCCTGCCGCTGGCGCTGGGCGTCACCGCCATCACCTGTCTGGTGATCCCCGTCTCGGTGGCGCTGTTCACCTATGCCGTGCATGGCGAAATTATGGGCGGCATCGTCATCGGTTTCATGCTGTCGATCTCTTCCACCGCCGTGGCGATGAAGATGATCGAGGACAGCGAGGAAAAAGACACCTCCGCCGGACGGCTGGCGCTGGCTATCCTGGTGGCGCAGGATCTGGCGGTGGTGCCGCTGCTCTTGATCACCAACACCTTGGGCGGAGCGCTGACCACGAAAGCGCTGATCGGCGTGGGCGCCCGGCTGGCGCTGGCCTTCGCGCTTTTGGGCGCGTTCATCTATGTGCTGAACAGGATCAAGAGCTTCCGCTTTCCCGCCAGCGAATATCTGCTCAAGAATTCCGATGTCGGAACGCTGGGCGTGCTGGGCATCTGTTTCGCCAGCGCCACGGCTTCGGGTCTGCTTGGGCTGTCGCCCGCGCTGGGCGCGTTCCTGGGCGGGCTGGCGGTGGGGCATTCGACCTTGCGGCGTGGCGCGCTGGTGATGGCGCAGCCGGTACAGAGCATCCTGCTGTTCGTTTTCTTCCTGTCGGTCGGACTGCTGATCGACCTGAACTATCTGATCCAGCAGGCCTGGATCATCGGCGCAGCCCTGGTGGTGGTGACCGGCGGCAAGACCGTGCTGAACTTTATTCTGCTCACATTGGGCGGCAAGAATTTCGACACCGCCTTCGCGGCCTCGCTGTTCCTGTCGCCGGTGGGAGAATTCTCCTTTGTGATCGCGGGCGCGGGCCTGGCCGCCGGCACACTGTCACCGGCCGGCCACAAGCTCGCCATCGCGGTGATCGCCATGTCGCTGCTGGCGAGCCCGATCTTCTTCCTGCTGGCGCGCTTCGCCCACAAGCTGGCGGTCAGGCATCTGGGATTACGAGGCCCACAGCCCGCACCATTTCAATCGGCCGGCGCCGATATCTAGGCCAGATATTCGGGGCCTATGCCTAGGGTAAGTCGTTCGCCATCAGCATGCGCTGCACCACCCGGTCGCGCTTGATGAAATAGTGATACAGCGCGCCCAGCACATGCAGAGCAATGAAGCCGAGCAGCACATAGACCAGGATATCGTGGATGTCGCCGGCCTCATGCGCCCAGCGCGTGCCCTTGGCCGCCAGCGGCGGCAAGGTGATCACGCCGAACAGCTTGACGTCCCAGCCGCGGAAATTGGCCGCCGCCCAGCCCAGCACCGTCATCACGAACACCAGCAGATAGAGCGACAGATGCGTGATGCGCGACAGCACCAGCTCCCAACCGGTCAAACCATCAGCCATCGCCACGGGATGAAACAGCCGCCAGGCGAAACGCAGCACAATCACCAGCAGGATCACCGCGCCCGACTAGCAGGTGCCAGTGCACCCAGCTCTCATCCAGCGTCTTCTTGCCGATATGCGGCATGATCGAGCCGATGGCATATTGCGCCGCCAGCAGCAGAAAGATCAGCCAGTGAAATATCTTTGCGGTCGGTCCGTAAGAAGCGGAAATCCTGGCCATGGCGTTTTCCCCAAGCGTAACTCGGGCGACGATAGACCGCTTTATCGTGCATTGCTGCGAGTGATACGCATGTTTGTTCGCTGAAATTCGTCAGTCGGAGAATTGCGGCGGCACGGGTTCCAGCCCGGCCGGGTCCTGATGAATGATCACCTCGGCGCCGGGATAGGCGTTCAGGATCGCCTGCTCGACCGCATCGCTGACCCTGTGCGCCTCCGAAAGCGGCATCTCGGGATCCAAGGCCAGATGCAATTGGATAAATGTGGAAAGCCCGGCGGCGCGGGTCTTGAGGTCATGGACATTCTTCACCGCGCCATGGCTTTCGGCGATGCGGCGGATGCGGGCGCGCTCTTCGTCAGGCAGTTCGCGGTCCATCAGCTGGTTGAAGCTGCTCTGGCCCACACCCACCGCACTCCACACCATGACGGCGGCAACCGCGATGGCGATCAGGGGATCGGCCAGGATCCAGCCCAGATAGGCGCTCAGCACCAGCGCCAGCACCACGCCGATATTGGTGGCGAGATCGCCCAGATAATGGGTCTGGTCAGCATCGATCGCGACAGAGCCGGTATGGGCCACCACCCGGCGCTCATACAGGATCAGCGCGATGGCGCAGGCGATGGCGATGCACATCACGATCAGCGCCTCGACACTATGGTCGATCGGTTCGGGCGAAAGGATGCGGTTGACCGCCTGGATCACCAGAAACAGGGCCGAAGCGGTGATGAAGGCGCCCTGCGCCAGCCCCGCCAGTGGTTCGGCCTTGCCATGGCCGAAACGGTGCTCGTCATCGGCCGGCGTCAGCGACTTGGCGAATGGCCCAGCATGTTGATCGAGGCGGTGAACAGATCGAGCGCGGAATCGGCCAGGCTCGCCAGCATCGCCACCGAATGGGAGGTGAAATAGGCGAAGGTCTTGATCGTCACCAGGAAAAGCGACACCACCACCGACGCGATCGCCGCCCGCCGCATCAGCCGTCCCGCCTGTTCCAGCCGCCCCTCTTCCATGATTATGGAAACAGCCTTTCGGTCTGCCAGGGACGATCCGCGGCATCGCGGATATAGACCAGCCGGTCATGCAGGCGAAACGGCCGGTCGCGCCAGAACTCGATGCGCAGGGGCGTGATGCGCCAGCCGGTCCAGTAGCGGCGGGCGCGGCACCTTGGTCAGCGCATATTTGACGGCATATTCCGCGATGGCTTTTTCAAAGACCCAGCGGCCTTCCATGACGCGCGACTGGGGCGAGGCCCAGGCGCCGATCTGGCTGTCTTTGGCGCGCGTGGCGAAATAGGCATCGGCCTCGGCATCACTGACTTGCGCCACCAGCCCTTGCGCGCGCACCGCCTTGCGCAGGCTCTTCCAGTGGAAATTGATCGCGGCATGGGGATTTCGCGCCAGCTCGCCGCCTTTGATGCTCTGCGGCATTGGAATAGAAGACGAAACCCTGCGCATCCACGCCCTTGAGCAGCACCATGCGCACATTGGGGATGCCGCTGCTGCCCGCCGTGGCCAGCGCCATGGCGTTGGGGTCGTTGGGCTCCGAGGCTTCGGCTTCTTTCATCCAGCTCTGAAACAGGGCGATAGGATCCTGGCGCGGCGCAATGCCGCCATCGTCCAGAGGCCCTCCCATCTCCATGGTCATGGTGCGCGTCCTAGCAGTTTGATGCCGGGCAGGGTAGCCTTGCGGTCCGCATGCCCCAAACCAACAAGATTTTTCCGCTTCTTACGGCTTTCTGCCTGGCGCTGACGGCTGCTGGACCCGCTTTTGCCCGTGATGGCGCAGAGATTGCAAAAATTTTCAATTCCGGCGTCGTCGCCTATGACGCCGGCGATTACCCGAAAGCCTTCAAGTCTGGTGGGACCTGCGCTACGAAGACCTCGCCGCCATGCGCAACCTGGCGATGATGCTGCGCAAGGGACAGGGTGTGGCCAAGGACCCCAAGAAGGCGGAAGAGCTTTATCAGCGCGCCGCCGAAGCCGGTCTTCCCACCGCCCAGGCCGATCTGGCCGACATGCTGCTTAAGGGCGAGGCCGGACCGCCGGACCTGGCCAGCGCGCTGCCTTTGCTGGCCGCCGCCGCCGCCGCCAATCATCCCGTCGCCCAGTTCGAGCTGGGAGAATTGTATGAGACCGGCGCACCGCCGCTTTTGCCCAAGGATCTGGAAGTGGCCCGCCGGCTTTATAGCGACGCCGCCGGCCATGGCATGAAGGAAGCCGCCGACCGGCTGCGTGTGGTAGGCCCGCCCACGGTTCAGCAGCAGCCTCAACAGCAGCAGTCTCAGCCCAGCACACAAGCAGGTCTCGCGCCTGCGCCCGCCGCCAGTCCCTGATTCTCGCGGCATGGAAAGGCGGACCCGGCACGTTTCCCGGCGGCGATGAAGCTGGGGCAAGGCTGCTTAGCGTCAGGCCAAAGCCTTGAAGCAATGTTATAAAGACACCAGCTAGAGGCGAGTCCCGCCCGCGAAAGACCGGTATGAAAGACCCCTATGAAGTCCTCGGAGTCGCCAAGACGGCGAGCGAGGCCGATATCAAGAAGGCGTTCCGCACTCTCGCCAAGAAGCATCACCCCGACAAACATGCGGGCGACGCGGCCGCGCAAAAGCGCTTTCAGGAGATTTCCGGCGCCTACGACATTCTGGGTGACAAGGAAAAGCGTGCCCAATTTGATGCGGGCGCCATCGGTCCCGACGGCAATCCGCGCGGTTTCGATCCGCGGGCCGGCGGCGGCTTCCGCCAGGGCAATCCTTTTGGCCAAGGTTTTGGTCAAGGCGCTGGCGGCGGTGGTGGTGGACCAGGAGCGCGCGAATTCCATTTCAGCTTCGACGATCAGCCAGGAGGCGCGGCCGGTTTCGAGGACATCTTCGCCGACCTGATGGGTGGGCGGGCACGCGCAGGCCGCCAGCCCCGCCAGAGCAAGGGCGAAGACTTCGCCGCCGCGGTCACGGTCAGTTTCGACGAAGCCGCCACCGGCGGCACGCGCCGGGTGGTGCTGCAAAATGGCGAGCAGATCGACGTCAAGATTCCCGTTGGCGTGAAGGATGGCCAGACCATCCGGGTAAAGGGGCGCGGCGGCGCCGGCCTGAGCGGCGGCGTCAATGGCGACATCCTGCTGACCGTGTCGGTGGCGTCCCATCCCACCATGACGCGCGACGGCAACGACATCCGCATGGATTTGCCGGTGACCCTGAAAGAGGCGGTGCTGGGCGCCAAGGTGCCTGTGCCCACCCTGACCGGCACGGTGTCGCTGAGCGTGCCCCCCAGCTCGAACACCGGCACGACCTTGCGGCTGAAGGGCAAGGGCATCGCCGCCCATGGCGGCACGGCGGCGGGCGACCTGTATGTGCGCCTTGTGGTCACCCTGCCCGATCAGCCCGACGAGGCGCTGAAGAGCTTTGTCAGCGGCTGGCCGTCCAATTACGACCCCCGGGCCAAGACACGTTAAATATATGAAATATATGGTGATTTCATTGCCAGAGAATCCCGTTTGGCAGCTGGCCTATTCAGGGTAAATGACTGGGCTAACGCCAACAAAGCGGGGACGTAAGGCATGTCAGTTTCAAACCTCATGAAGGGCAAACGTGGCCTGGTCATGGGGGTGGCCAATCATCATTCCATCGCCTGGGGCATCGCCCAGGCCTTGCATGACGCCGGCGCCGAGCTGGCCTTTTCCTATCAGGGCGATCTGTTCCGCAAGCGCGTGGTCCCGCTGGTCGAGCCGCTGAAGCCCGCGGCGCTGATCGATTGCGATGTCTCAAAACCGGAATCGATCGACACCGCCTTCGCCGAGTTGGGCAAGGTTTGGGACAACATGGATTTCCTGGTCCATGCCATCGCCTTTTCCGACAAGGACCAGCTTAAGGGCCGCTATGTCGACACCACGCCGGAAAACTTCCGCATGACCATGGACATCAGCTGCTATTCCTTCACCGCAGTCGCACAGCGCGCCGAAAAGATGATGACGGGTGGCGGCAGCATGGTGACCCTGACCTATCTAGGCGCGGAACGCACCATGCCGCACTACAATGTGATGGGCGTGGCCAAGGCGGCGCTGGAAGCCAGCGTGCGCTACATGGCGGAGGATCTGGGCAAGAAGAACATCCGGGTGAACTCGATATCGGCGGGACCGATCAAGACGCTCGCTTTCGCCGGCATCGCCGACAGCCGCTATATCCTGAAGTGGAACGAATACAATTCGCCCCTGCGCCGAACCGTAACGCAAGGTGAAGTCGGCAATTCCGCCCTGTTCCTGCTGTCGGACCTGGGCAGCGCCGTCACGGGTGAGAACCTGCATGTCGACGCCGGCTATCACATCATCGGCATGAAGGCGGAAGACGCGCCCGACATCGTCGTCCCGCAGAAGCCGGATGCCTCTTGAGCTTGCGAGCGGCCTGACGCTGTATTTTTCGCGTCATGGCCAGACCCAGGCCAATCTGGAAAAACGCTTCTCGGGCAAGAAGGGCACGCCGCTGACCGCGCTCGGCCGCGAGCAGGCGCATGAAGTCGGCCAGGTGCTGAAACGCGAGCTGGGCGTGAAGCCGGCCATCGCCTGCGTCGCCTCGCCGCTCAAGCGCGCCTGCACCACCATGGAGATCGCGCGCGGCGTGCTGGAGCTTTCGCCTCAGGGCTACACCACCGATGCGCGTATCCAGGAGATCGATCTGGGCCGCTGGGATCAGCTGACCGACGAAGAGGCCCGCGCCCTGGACCCCGCCTATTTCGAGCGCCGCGCTGCCGACAAATGGCATGTACCGGCGCTGGGCGGCGAGGACTATGAGGATGTCGCCACCCGCCTGACGGACTGGATCGCAGGTCTGAAGACCGACACCTTCGCCGTCAGCCATGGCGCGGCGACCCGAATCCTGCGGGGCCTGTTTCTGGGTCTGGACGCCGCCCGCATGTCGGCGCTGGACGAGCCGCAGGGCGTGATTTTCCGGGTTCGGGGTGCGCAGGTCACGCAACTGCCGCCCGCCGGCGGCGCGGTTTCCAACCCCGCCTCCATGGGGTAAGAACCGGGAGCGACCGGGAACGCGAGCGAGAGCCACGTGCCGCCCGGCGCGACCAACTAAAGAAGCCCATGTCGCACAACACGTTCGGCCACCTGTTTCGCGTCACCACCTTTGGCGAAAGCCATGGGCCGGCGATCGGCTGCGTGGTCGATGGCTGCCCGCCGGGCATCGCGCTGAGCGAAACCGACATCCAGCCCTATCTGGACAAGCGTCGGCCGGGTCAGTCCAAATTCGTCACCCAGCGCCAGGAGCCGGATGCAGTGAAGATCCTGTCCGGCGTGTTCCAGGACGAGCGGATGCCGGCGCAGCTCACCACCGGCACGCCCATCGGGCTGATGATCGAGAATGTCGATCAGCGCTCAAAGGACTATGGCGATATCCGCGACAAGTACCGGCCTGGCCATGCCGACTATACCTATGACGCCAAATACGGCGTGCGCGACTATCGCGGCGGCGGCCGCCAGAGCGCGCGCGAGACCGCAATGCGAGTGGCGGCGGGCGCCATCGCGCGCAAGGTTCTGGACCAGCTTTACGGCAAGGTGACCATCCGCGGTGCGCTGGTGCAGATGGGCAACGAGAAGATCAATCGCGCCAACTGGTCGTGGAAGGAAGTGGACAACAATCCCTTCTTCTGCCCGGACGCGACCGCGGCTGTGGCCTGGGAGACCTATCTGGAAGGTATCCGCAGGAATGGCTCATCGGTCGGCGCCATCATCGAAGTGGTGGCGGAAGGCGTGCCGGCAGGGTTGGGTGCGCCGGTCTATGCCAAGCTCGACAATGAACTGGCCAGCGCCCTGATGAGCATCAATGCCGTCAAGGGCGTGGAGATCGGCGATGGCTTTGCCACCGCATCCATGACCGGCGAAGAAAATGCCGACGAGATGCGCCATGGTAATGACGGCAAGCCGGTGTTTCTGTCCAACCATGCCGGCGGCATCCTGGGCGGCATCTCCACCGGCCAGCCCATCGTGGCGCGCTTTGCGGTCAAGCCGACTTCATCAATTCTTGCGCCCCGCCGCACCATCGACACATCCGGCGCCGAGTCCGAGATCGTCACCAAGGGCCGCCATGACCCTTGCGTGGGCATTCGCGCCGTACCCGTGGGCGAAGCCATGATGGCCATTGTGCTGGCCGATCAGGCGCTGCGGCACCGCGGACAGATCGGCTAATCTTCCATCATTGTTTCCAGAAAGCCTTTGGGATCGGCGCAAAATTCCCGCATCAGACTGAAAATGGTCGGTGTCGCGAAGCTTCCAACAGGATATAACCCGGATTTGTCCAGCCTCAGCAATTCGGCACCGGGACATGCCATCAGGATGGGGGAATGCGTCGCCATGACAACCTGCCCTATTCCCGATTGATCGATACGTTGCAGTATCTTCAGGAACTCGATCTGCCGCGATGGAGAGAGGCGGATTCCGGCTCGTCAAAAATGTAGAACCCTTGACGATCCAGACGCTCATTGAAAAAGCGCAGAAACCCCTCGCCATGCGAGTGTGACAGAAAATCGGGGCCGATTGCATTCGCCTCGAGAGCCGCTAGATCAAGATAGCGAGCCACCGAGAAGAAGCTTTCGGCGCGAAAGAACCAGCCGTTGCTGACCTTCGGCAACCACGCGCCGCGAAGGGCATCGGCGAGGGCTGTTCCGCTGGCGTCCATGGCGCGGGAGTGATCGACCGGACGGTAGCCTTTCCCGCCGCCGGCCTCGTCATATCCGGCAAAAGCGCCAATACCCTCCAGCAGGGTTGATTTCCCGGTGCCGTTTTCGCCGACAATGATGGTGATTTTCTTTTCGAACTGAAGCTCGAAACCCTTTCTGAATAGCGGTAGGCAAAAAGGATATTTGGCCGGATCGTCGACCTTCGCGGTGTCGAGCCATATCCTTTTGAGGTACGGAGCCGGGAGACGAATATCGCGCTTTCGCGGCGCCATCTTAGGGTTTCCATCTGAGCGTATAAAGCACGCCGGGGCCGACACTGACCTGCGGCTCGGACGGCGGCGTCGCCTTCATCTGCTGTTCGCGGACGGCCACGCATTGCTGCACCTGACTGCCCAGGCCGGGAAAATCACCGGACACGGGCATAGCGCGCAGGAAACAATCGTCGAAGAAAGTGTAGTGATCCATCTCGCCGCAGCCGAAGCTGGTGCGGTCGGGCCGGGCCGCGGTCATGATCACGCGACTGTCGCCGGCCAGCGCGGGCACAAACTGGCCCGATAGCAGGATGACATCACGATCACGCTGGCCGGCTGCCGCAGGCGCTGTTCACCATGTCGTGCATCTGGGCCGGTGTGAGGATGGCGTCACCATGATGATGCCGGTGGGCGTACCATGGGAGGTGAAATAGATCAGGCAACCGTCCTTGGCGCGCGCCGCCACCTGTTGCATGGCGGTGGCGATTTCCGGCACGCCGGTATGCTGGGTGCCGTCGCATAATCGACCGAGAACTGCACCATATTGGCCTTGCTGAACCCGAATTGGCGAAGGCGTTAGCCAGATCATGGCGGCCATTGTCGAACACTTTCGACGGCGCGCCGGAATCGGGCCCGGTAGTCGCCCGCCACCAGCACCACCGCCCAATGGCTGAAATCGGTCAGGTTGGACTGGCTGCCGGACGGCGCGGGCGCGTCGCTGCTGCCGAAAAGCCACACCATGGCGCCGGTCAGCGCGGCGCACGCCACCACAACAGTTCGATCAGCTTTTTGCTCAAGCCCACATCCCCCGGCCCTTCGCTTGTGCTCAGGGCGTTCGTCCGCTTTCGCAGGTCTGTTCGACTGCCCCCATAATCGTCCACCGGACGATTTTGGGGGCCGAACACCTGCTCACGCGCTTCGCGCGCCACGGACGAACCCCGCCACCAGCTCAATATGCGATGACCAAAGGAATTGGTCTATCAGGATGACGGGACCGATTTTGTAGCCGCCCGCACGCAAGATGGCGGCGTCACGGGCGAAGCTGGCGGCATCACAGGAGACATAGGCGATGACCGGGACCCTGGATTTGGCCAGGACGCGGCCTTGCGCTTCCGCGCCGGCCCGCGGCGGGTCCAGCACCACGGCGTCGAAGGCGCCAGCTCCGGGGCGGTCAGCGGCCGCTTGAACAGGTCGCGGGCCTCGGTGGTGACGGGCTTGAGGCCTTTGGACCTGGCGGCCTGGGCCGAGCCGGCGAGCGCCGCCTTGTCCTGCTCGACCGCATGGACTTTCGCCTTTTTCGCCAGCGGCAGGGCGAAAGTACCGACGCCACAGAACAGATCGGCCACCGCCTTGGCCTTGCCGACGATCTTGAGCACATGGTCCTGCAAGGCCATTTCGCCTTCGCGGGTGGACTGCAGAAAGGCCTGCGGTGGCAGCCGGACCGGCACACCCCCTTCCTCGACCTGAGGCGTGGCGGTTTCTAGCAGCAACTGGTCGTTGAAGGTGACACGGGCGACATTCAGGCTATCGACCGCTTTGCCATGTCCATCGCCAGCACGAGCGAGGCCTTCTGCGGCGAGCGCAGCGCCAGATCGAATCCAGTCAGGCTTTCGGTGACGTGGATTTCACAGGGCTCCTTCAGGAAGGACAGGCCATCGCGCAGCCGCTGCGCCAGAGCGAAGATGCCCGGTGTCAGCACCAGGCATTCGCGCATGTCGACAATGGCGTGGCTTTTGGCGGCATGAAAACCGATTGCACCCCGCTTCCATTTGAGCACGGCGCGGCGGCGCGAACACGGCGGCACAATGATCGGCGCCAGCACCTCGGCGGTGACGCCGGCTTTCATCAGCGCGTCCTGCACCAGCGCACGCTTGCTCGCGGCATAGGTCAGCCGGCGACAGGTCTTGCAGCGAACAGCCGCCGCAGTCGCCGAAATGACGGCATAGTGAGTTCAGGCCAATTTCCCAGCAGCCAGATGAATGGCTTCATTGCCGCGCCCCAGCGCATTCAGCACCGTGCGCAAGATGCCGTCGGCATCCAGGCCCGCCTGGGCATACATGCTCTCCGGCGTGTCCTGGTCCTGGAAGATATCCGGCAAGGTCATCGGCCGGATCTTGAGGCCCTTGTCCAGCAAGCCCTTCCCAGGCCAGGAACTGCATCACATGGGCGCCGAAGCCGCCCGCCGCGCCTTCCTCGATGGTGATCAGCACTTCGTGTTCGCGCGCCAGCCTGGCGATCAGATCGGTGTCCAGCGGCTTGGCGAAACGCGCATCGGCGATGGTGGGCGACAGGCCATAGCCGCACAGCTTTTCCGCCGCCAGCATCACTTCGGTCAGGCGGGTGCCGAAAGTCAGGATGGCGATGCCGGAGCCTTCGCGGATCGATGCGGCCCTTGCCGATTTCAGCGGCACGCCCTCGGCGGGACGGGCCACGCCGGTGCCTTCGCCGCGCGGATAGCGGATGGCGCTGGGCCGGTCGTTGATCGGGCCGGCGGTGGCGACCATGTGGGTCAGTTCGGCCTCGTCCGCCGCCGCCATCACCACGAAATTGGGCAGGGTGGCGAGATAGGCGATGTCGAAGATGCCGGCATGGGTGGCGCCGTCGGCGCCCACCAGACCGGCGCGGTCCATGGCGAAGCGCACCGGCAGCGACTGGATCGCCACGTCATGCACCACCTGGTCATAGGCGCGCTGCAGGAAGGTGGAATAGATGGCGCAGAAGGGCTTCATGCCTTCGGCGGCCAGGCCGGCGGCGAAGGTCACGCGCATGCTGCTCGGCGATGCCGACATCGAAGGTGCGCTCCGGGAAAGCCTTTTCGAACAGATCGACGCCGGTGCCCGACGGCATGGCGGCGGTGATGGCGACGATGCGCGGATCCTTCTTGGCTTCGGCGATCAGGCTTTCGCCGAACACTTTCTGATAGGTCGGGCGCCTTGGGCGTGGATTTCTTCTGCTCGCCGGTCAGCACGGTGAACTTGTTGACGGCGTGATATTTGTCGGGCGCGGCTTCGGCCGGGGCATAGCCATGGCCCTTCTTGGTCACGACATGCACCAGCACCGGGCCGGTTCATGGTGTCGCGCACATTCTCCAGCACCGGGATCAGATGGTCGAGATTGTGGCCGTCGATCGGGCCGACATAATAGAAGCCCATTTCCTCGAACAAGGTGCCGCCCATGGCCATGCCGCGGGCATATTCCTCGGTGCGGCGCGGCCACCTTGAACAGGCCGCGCGGCAACAGCTTGCGCGCCAGCCGCTTGGCGAAATTGCGCAGGCCCGTATAGGGCCGCGACGACACCAGCCGCGCCAGATAGGCGCTCATCGCGCCGACCGGCGGGGCGATGGACATGTCGTTGTCGTTGAGGATGACGATCAGCCGGTTCTTGTTGGCGCCGGCATTGTTCATCGCCTCATAGGCCATGCCGGCGCTCATCGAGCCGTCGCCGATCACGGCGATCACATTGTTCTTGCCGCCCTTGAGGTCGCGCGCCACCGCCATGCCCAGCGCCGGCCGAGATCGAGGTCGAGGAATGCGCCGCGCCGAACGGATCATATTCGCTTTCGCTGCGCTTGGTGAAACCGGACAAGCCCGCCGCCCTGGCGCAGGGTGCGCATGCGGCAGCGGCGGCCGGTGAGGATCTTGTGGGGATAGGCCTGATGGCCGACGTCCCAGATCACCCGGTCGTCCGGCGTGTTGAAAACATAATGCAGCGCGGTGGTCAGTTCGACCACGCCCAGGCCGGCGCCGAAATGGCCGCCGGTGACCGAGACGATATCGATCAGGTCGGTGCGCAATTCGTCGGCGAACTGGCGCAGCTGGTGCTTGCCAGCTTGCGCAGGTCGGCGGGCAGATCGACCTGATCCAGCAGCGGGGTCTTGGTATTGGGGATGTTCATGGGCGGAAAATCTCATTGTCTTGCGACAGCAAGGCAAGTTCAAGCTGTCTCTGCAACGCTTTCGACCGATTTCAGGGCCGCCCGCGCCCAGCACGATTTTTTCCAGCCGCCCTTCCGCGGACTTCAGTTTTTTCTCGCAGTGGGTCTTCAGAGCCTGGCCGCGTTCATACAAGGCGATGGAATCCTCAAGGTCCACTTCGCCCTGTTCCAGGCGGGAAACAATGGCTTCCAGCTCCCCGAGCGCGCCTTCAAAGCTCAGTTCGCTCGACGGCCTTGGCGGCCGCCTTTAGATTGCGCAGGAATGATGGGACTCCAGTTCTAATTCTGCGTTCCGGACGCCCCCAGAAACGGCAAGAGCCCATAATCGCAGTTATGGGTGTCCCAAGCCAGCTTCGTGCCCCCGCACTCTTGAAATTATAGTTCACGGGTCCGGAGGGACAAGCAGTTTCCTTGCAATGATCTGTCACGCACAGTTACGGGCGCGGCAGATTCGCGGCCCGCAGCTCGATCGCCTCGCCAGGGCCGCCGGCAGGCAGGCTGGAGGCCTGGCTGAGGATCGCCCTGACGGGCGGCAGGTTCATCAGCGATTCGACCCGCCCAGGACACCCATGCTGGCGTCCAGGCCGCCGGACATCTCCTCCAGCCGGCCCAGAAGGCCCGTTGCGGCGGGGATAGATGCGGAAGGTCATGTCGCTGACCGGCACACCGGCCAGCTGGGCCGCCACCCCTGCCGCGGTCCAGAACCCGCCAAGGGTATCGACCAGTCCGCGCGGCTTGGCGTCGGCGCCGGACCAGACCCGCCCCCGGGCCTCATCGCGCACCTTGGCCAGCGGCAGCTTGCGGCCCTGCAGCCACCTTGGACGTGAAGTCGTCATAGATCACATCGGCCTGATGATTGAGCGCCGCCCATTGTCGCGGCGGTGAACGGCTCGATCGCCGGAATCCATCAGCGTGTTCTTGCCGACCGCGACTTCATCGGCATCGGCGCCCACCAGCTCCAGCGATTTGCCGAACGAAACCTTGCCGGTCAGTACCCCGATCGAGCCGGTGATGGTGCCGGGCTCGGCCACGATGCGGTTGGCGCTGAGCGAGATGTAATAGCCGCCCGACGCCGCCACCGACCCCATGCTCACGACCACCGGCTTGCCGGCCTTCTGCGCCTTCTTCACCGCATGCAGGATCTGGTCGGACGCCGTCACCGAGCCGCCGGGCGAATCCACCCGCAGCACAATGGCCTTGATGTTCTTGTCGCGCGCAGCCTGGCGGATCGCCGCCGACAGATCGTCGCTGGCGATGCCGGACGAGGTATTGAGCAGGCAATTCTTCGCCGTGCCGTCGCTGATTTCGCCGGCCGCCTCGACCACCGCGATATTGGGGCTGGCGACGGATGGGTCGCTGGCTCTTGACATAGTCGGTGAATCTTGAGCGGCTTGGCGCCTGCGCCCGGCCCTGGCCTGCGCCGCCGCACGCGCCTCGTCGTCATAGCCGATGCGGTCCACCAGGTCGCGCGCCTAGCGCGTCCTCGGCGAATTGCGGGCTGGCCTCCAGCGCCGCGATCACGTCCGCGCGCGCGACATGGCGGTCTGCCGCCATCTGCGGTGACGCCGGAATCATAACCGATTTCATCAGCGCGGTCAGCTGCTCGCGGTCGGCGGGCGGTCATCCGCTTTTCCATGTACGTGTCGGCGGCGCTCTTATATTCGGCGCGCTTGGCCATCTGCGGCACGGCATTGATCTTGTCGAGCGTGCCGCGCAGGAAAATTTCCCCGCCGCCGGCGCCCGCCGGCGAGAAAGCGCTTTTGGGCTGCATCCAGATTTCGTTGGCGGCACGTCGCGGCCAGATAGTCGCCCAAGCCCGGCGCCAAAGAAGGCGCGTGGCCTGCGCGATGACGAACTTGCCCGGCTGCGAAAGCGCTGGAAGGCCGCGTCGACTTCTTCGGCCTGGGCGCTGGACAAGGCCGCCATTGCCCAGCCGCATCACCACGCCCTTGACGCGGGCGTCGCGCGCGGCGGCATCCAGCGCCAACACCACATCCATCACCGTCAGGCGCGCCGGAGGGGAAGATGCGCTGGCCGCCGCGCGGAATCAGCGATCGGTTCGCGCAGGTCCAGCGACAGCACCATGTTGCCGGGTAGCCCGTCGCCACAGGCCAGGCCGAACACCAAAAGCACCACGGTCACCAGGACCAGGAACACCGCCGTCCTGGCGATGGCATTGAGAACGGAAAACAGAAGGGACGCGGAGCCAGGTGAGAAACCGGATCATGAAAATTTCCTTGGGGTAGCGGTTATATCCCGCCTGCCAATACAATCGCATGAAAAGGCCCGGCCCCCAAATTGGAGACCGGGCCTTTTCGAGAAATTTTAATGCAAGCCCTAGTGCTTATTGGCGATCGCGCGAGCCGCATCCTTGGCGCCGCCAACGGCATTCTGCACCTTGCCCACGGCCTTGTCGGCCGCGCCTTCGGCCTGCAGCTTGGCGTCGCCGGTGACCTTGCCGGCGGCCTGTTTGATGGCGCCCTTGGCCTGGTTGGCGGAGCCTTCAATCCTGTCCTTGTCCATTACGCTATACTCCTGAGAAAGGGTGTGTTGCCCACGGAACGCTCGTTGGGATAACGGGCTGTGTTTCAATGGGTTCCAAGCAAAGGCGTTTTGTAACTTTTCGCACAATCCGGCGAACTGGTTTTCGCGTATAACTGACCGCAACGGAGGCGAATATGCAGCGACGCCATTTTCTGACCGCCCTGATGGGCAGCGCCATGCTCGGCGTGAGCAACGCCCAAGCTTACGAAGTGACCAAAAGCGATGCGGAATGGAAGAAGGCCCTGTCGCCCGAAGCCTATGACGTGCTGCGCCACGAAGGCACCGAAGCGCCCTTCACCTCGCCGCTGAATAATGAGCACCGCAAGGGCACCTTCGCCTGCGCCGGCTGCGCGCTGGATCTTTATTCCTCCAGCACCAAATTCGACAGCGGCACCGGCTGGCCCAGTTTCTGGAAGCCCCTGGACAATGCGGTCCTGACCAAGACCGACAACAGCCTGTTCATGAGCCGCACCGAAGTCCATTGCCGCCGCTGCGGCGGCCATCTGGGTCACGTCTTCGACGACGGCCCGAGGCCGACGGGATTGCGATACTGCATGAACGGCGTGGCCATGACGTTCAAACCAACCACGGCATAGAAAAGAAAAAGGCCGGTCAAAAGACCGGCCTTTTTCATGAAGCTGCGAACGGGTTACTGCTGCGGCGCGGCCGGCGCAGCGCCCGGCGGAGACACCGCCTTCGCCTTGGCCCTGGCCTTGCCCACCATGTCGTCATGGGCGGCGGCGAACCCCTTGAGCGAGAACGTCAGGCGGTACGCCTTGCCATTGTCCACCACGATATTGGCTCCGGCCTTGCCATCGGGGCTGGACTTGGCGAGCCCCTCGATCACGGACTTGTCCACGGGGGCCTCGACATAGCAGCCGTCGCGGTCGCAGCGGCGATAGCGGAAGACCGGCGTGGTGTAACTGTCGCTCTGCAGCGTGATGCCCTTGGGAATGGAAATGCCCAGCGGCACGGCGACCGTCAGCGCATAACGGTCCACACTCGGGACATAGGCAACGGAGATCGCCAGGATGCGCTGGTTGCGATCCTTGTTCGCCATCTCCTGGAACATGTCGCAGGGGCTGGGGCTGGCGACCGGCGAGCAACGCACCTGCCAGTCCTCGACCTGGGTCAAATCCAGCTTGCCGGGAGCCTGCGGGGCCTGGGCCTGGGCTTGCGCCTGCGCGGGACCGCAAGCCAGCACGGCGCCCAGCACGACGCCCGCCATTGCGACAGCCGATTTTCCTTCAAACACTTTCATCACCTGTGTCTCCACAAAATTTCGATGCCCGCGGGCCTTGTCTTCAAGGCTTGGCGGGGGCCGCTGCCGCGGCCGGCTTGGCGGCCCGGGATCTGGACTGGCTCACCATTTCGTCATGGGCTCCGGCAAAGCCGTTGAGCGACAGCGGCAGGCTGTAGCTCTTGCCGTCGTCGCCACCGATATTGATCTTGGCCTGGGGGCCGGACTTGGCGATGGATTCGATCACGGGGTTCTCGATGATCGTCTGCACGAAGCAGCCATCGCGCGAGCACATGCGGTACTTCAGCGCCGGCGAGGTGTAGCTGTCGGTCTGGATCACCACACCCTTGGGGATGGAAACCCCGAGCGGCAGGATCAGCACCGCCAGATGACGGTCGGCGGCCGGCGAATAGGCGATCGAAACGTCAACCAGGCGCTGGCCCGTTTGCGGGTTTTTCATCTGCCAGAACATGTCGCAGGGATTGGAGTTCTGCACGCCAAAGCAACGGACCTGCCAGTCCCCCACGGTCTTGACGACTTCCGCCTTGGGCGCCGCCGGCACATCGGCCGGAGCCTGCGCCAATGCGGCGCCGGCAGCCAGCACAAGGCCGGCCGCGATGCCCGCAAGGGCCAGCTTCATGACCACAGTCTCCAGAACCAGGAGTGACGCTTGGCGTCCGAGCTTCTCCAGGCCGACAGCGAGGCCTTGTAGCCCTTAAAGGAGAACGGCACCTGGACCGGCTTGCCGTCGAGGCCGGCGAACAGCACGACCGCGTCATCGGCGTTCTTGAGCGAACTGGCCAGCGCATCGTCGAACGGCGTGGTCGCTATGCAGCCCACCTGGTTGCAGGTGCGGTACTGATAGACTTTCACCGGGTCCTTGCCGATGCGCATGCCCATGCCCGCTTCCAGCGCCACGCCATACGGCAGGGTGAAGCCCATGATCTGCTTGCCATCCTTGTCGGTGGTGATGGTGGCACGCGCGAGCACGGAGCCATTGGGCTGGCTGCGGTCGATCAGATCGGTGGAAAGTTCGCAGGCCGCGTCCTTGGTCTCAGCCGCGGGGCAGGCCACGCGCCAGTCGTCATAGCTCGCGACCTGGGCCGCATGGACATTGTAGGTCGCCACGCCACGCACCATCCAGCCCAACAGAAGGCCGACCAGGAGCGCAACACCGCCCACAATAAAACGTTCAATTTTCATGGTTCGGTTTCGCTTTAATTTTCTTCGGATTTGCCCGCAAAAACCGCCTCTTGGCGGAATCTGGCGGCCCAAGCCGGGGCGTGACCTACCAGATCAGAACGCCAAAGGAAACGCCCCGTGAGGGGTGCCCTTCGCTTTTGGTGAACGTGACGGGGGCGTAATGGCCTATTTGGCGGCCAGAAGCACCGGCCGGGCCCGGTAAAAATCCGGCCAGACCTGTTTCAGGGCCGCAATCTTGGGCAGATCGTTGATCCGGATGTAGGAGTCGATCGGGATTTTGGACCAGATAGTCCTGGTGATAGTCCTCCGCCGCATAAAAAGCTTTCAGCGGTTCCACCCGGGTGGCGATGGGGTTGGTGAAAACATGCGCCCCGTCCAACTGGGCGATATAGGCCCTGGCCGTCGCTTCCTGCTCGGGGCTGGCCGCGAAGATTTCGGAGCGGTACTGGGTGCCCTCATCGGGGCCCTGGCGGTTCAGTTCGGTGGGATCATGCGCCACCGAAAAATAGATCCGCAAAATCTGACCAAATGTCACCTGATGCGGGTCGAACGTGATCTGCACCGATTCGGCGTGGCCAGTGGTGCTGGTACTGACCAGAGCGTAACGCGCGGTCGCCCGCTCACCGCCGGCATAACCTGCGACGACCTTGGTGACGCCTTTGACATGTTCGAACAGGCCCTGCTGGCCCCAGAAGCAACCACCGGCCAGAACCGCCACTTCGCTGGCGGACGGATTGGCGGGATCACTGGCCGCGGCCAGAATCTGCTTGTCCAGGTCGCCGGCCGAGGCGTGCGATGACAACAGCGGGCTTGCCACCGCAATCGCGGCGGCGGCCATGACCAGATAAAGCGGCTTGATCTGCATCGCGGGACCTTTCGAAGCTTTTACGTCTGCCAGTTCGCCCGGATCAGGCGCCGGTTACGCGAATTTCTCGGCCGCCTCAACGATCGCATCATAGACCAGATCGAGTTCCGTGGCCTGGATGCAATAAGGCGGCATCACATAAATCGTGTTGCCCAGGGGCCGCAGCAGGACGCCCGTTTGGTGGAAAAAGGCGGTGAGCTGCGGCGCCGATGCCGGCAAGATAGCCGGGATCGCGCACGTTCAGATCCATCGCCGCGATGGTGCCGAGACGGCGGATATTGCCGAAACGCGGTGTCATCAGCGCAGGCGGGCCAGTCGCTCTTCCTGCAGCGCGCCCAGCACAGCGACGCGCTCCAGCACCGGTTCGCTTCGCCCAGATTTCGAGATTGGCGACACGCCGCCGCGCAGGCCACCGGATTGGCGGTGAAGGAGCTGGAATGGAAAAACGTCTGGCTGCGGTCGGCGCGAATAATGGGCGTCGAAAATCGCGGGCGTGGAAAGCGTGGCGGCCAGCGGCAGGCTGCCACCGGACAGGCCTTTCGCCAGACACAGGATGTCTGGCGTCACATCCAGCCTGCTGCAGGCAAACAGCGTGCCGGTGCGGCCAAAGCCCGTCATCACTTCATCGGCAATGAACAGCGTGCCATGGCGGCGGCAGATGTCGTTCCATCGCGCGCAGCACCTCAGGCGGATAGACCAGCATCCCGCCCGAGCCGAGGATCAGCGGCTCGACGATCAGGGCGGCAGCACCGCGGGCGGCGCCATCCAGCATGTCGAGCGTCTGCTCGGCCCGCTCCGGCGACGGAAACGGCAGCCGCACCACATCGAACAGCAGCGGCTCGTAAGCGGCGTTGAACACGCCGCGCGCGCCAGCCGACATGGTGCCCACCGTGTCGCCATGATAGGCGTGCTCCAGCGCGATGATGCGGGTGCGCGCCTCGCCTTTGTTGCGCCAGAATCCCAGCGCCATCTTCAGCGCCACTTCCACCGCGGTCGAACCGCTGTCGGAATAAAAAACATGGGAAAGGCCGTCGGGCGCGATCGCGATCAAGTCGCGCGCCAGATCCTCGGCCGGCTGATGGGTGAAGCCCGCGAAAATCACCTGATCCAGCTGGTCGATCTGCTTCTTGATCGCCTCCACGATCCGGGGATGGCGATGGCCATGGGTGATCACCCACCAGGAGGAAATGGCGTCCAGTAGCTTTCCCTTTTCGGTTTCCAGCCAGGCGCCTTCGCCGCGCAGCACCAGCGGCGCATCCTGCAACAGCGCATGCTGGGTGAAGGGATGCCAGACACTGGAAGGAGCGTTGGGTGCGTCACGCGAAGATCCTGGCGCTCGAAAGCCTTCGGCGAAGACGCCCGACAACCGGCCGGCGTCAACGGCTCAATCACCGGCAACCGTCCCAGGCGCTTGACCTTGCCGATCTCGGCGATGATGTCTTCGCTCTCCGTCGTTGGTCTCACCGATGAAGGCGACACCCAGCAAGGGAATTTTGCGGGCGCGGATCGCCTCGATCGACAGCAATGTGTGATTGATGGTGCCCAGCCGCGTGCGCGCGCACAGGATCAGGGGCATGCCCCAGCGGGCGAAGACATCGATGTAGAGGGTTCGATGATTGAGCGGCACCATCAGCCCACCCGCACCTTCGATCACCAACGGTCCTTCCGGCGGGGCGAGCGCATCCGGATCGATGGTCACGCCCTCGTCCGCCGCCGCCTGATGCGGTGAAGCCGGCAGCTGGAGCCGGTAGGCCTCGGGCACGATTTCGACGCCGGACAAATTCCGCCACCACATCGCTGTCGGTCGCCCCCTCCAGCCCCGCCTGCACCGGCTTCCAGTAACGCGCGCCCAACAAGCCGCACAGGCCCGCGCAGAAGACCGTCTTGCCGATATTGGTGTCGGTGCCGGTAACGCACGAACCTCATGGGACGACAAATCTCATAAGCGCGCCATGTGATGCGCCAGTATCGGCGAACAACGCATCGATATCCGCTATCCCGGCATGAAGCGTGAGCGCCAGGCGCAACCTTGCGGTGCCTTCCGGCACGGTGGGCGGGCGGATGGCGCGGATGTCATGGCCGCGTTCCTGCAACGCCGCCGCCAGCTTCATGGCCCGGCCATCCTCGCCGATGATGATGGGCTGGATCTGGGAGCCTGAAACGCCCAGGCCCATTTTCTTCAAGCCCGCTTCGGCATGACGCACCAAAGCGGCAAGCTGGGCACGCTCCTGCTCGGCGCCCGCGACGATCTTGAGGCTGGCGCGCACCACGGCCGCCATCAGCGGCGAAGGCGCGGTGGAATAGATGAAGGCGCGTCCGCGATTGACCATGAAGTCGCGATAAAGCCGGGGCAGACAGATCAACGCCCCCGCCGCACCCAGCGCCTTGCCGCAGGTGTGCAGCGAAATGATGTTGGGGGCGCCTTCATAGGCCGCGCCAGCCCTCGCCCTGTTCGCCATGCACGCCGGTGGCGTGCGCCTCGTCCAGCACCAGCATCGCGTCATGGCGCGCCGCCAGCCGCACCAGTTCGGCCAGCGGCGCGCGGTCGCCGTCCATGGAATAGAGCGTCTCAACTGCGATCCAGACCTGGCCTTTGCCGCCGCCAGCGCGCCAGCCCTTGATAATGTCGTCCGATCGCGCGCGACGTCGTTGTGCGGGGCCTCAGCGACCTGGATGCGATCCGGCTCCAGCCCGTCGCGGAAACTGGCATGGATCAGCGCGTCATGGACGATCAGGTCGCCGCGCCGCGGCAAGGTGGCAGCGATGGCGGCATTGGCGGCAAAGCCGGTGGGGAAATAACAGCGCCGTCTCGCTGCCGAAAAAGCTGGCGGCTTCCTCTTCCAGCGCTCTCATGCTCGGGATGATTGCCGCGCAACAGCCGCGAGCCGCCCGCCCCCAGCGGCACGCCACGCGCCAGGGCCGTCGCCGCCGCGTGCGCGCAGGACCGCGCTTTCCGCCAGCGCCAGATAGTCGTTGGAGGTGAAATCGCGCCCGCGTGTGCGGGTCAGCGCCCTCAGCCGGTCCTTGGCCGAAAGTCGCGCCAGCGCCGCGGCATGGGGCAAAAAATTATGGGGGCCCGTGGTCATCCGGGGGATGAATTCCACAGGCCCTCGTAAAGGGCAAGCTCAGGGTCTGGTTTGCGTTTTTCAGACGAACAGGCGCAGCAGGAAATACAGGCCGCCCGCCAGCGCCATCGCCGCCGGCAGGGTGATGCACCCAGGCCATGGCGATGGAGCGCACCGTGCTCCATTGCAGGCCCGAGCCATTGGCCGCCATGGTGCCCGCCACGCCGCTGGACAGGATATGGGTGGTGGAAACCGGCAGGCCGATGAACTCGGCGCGCCAGGATGGTGCGGGCCGCAACCAGCTCGGCGGCAGCGCCCTGGCCATAGGTCAGGTGGGTCTTGCCGATGCTTCTCGCCCACCGTCACCACAATGCGCTTCCAGCCCACCATGGTGCCCAGGCCCAGCGCGATGGCGACACAGACCTTCACCCACAGCGGGATGAAGCGCGTGCCCTTCAGCAGGCCGTCGCTATAGGCCTTCAGCGCCGTGGCTTCCGGCGGCGCTGAACTTCGCGCCCTGCTTGGGCAGCAGACGGATGGCGTCGCCGGTCAGGTACATGTCGTTGCGCAGGTTGGGGGTCGCGGCCGCCGGGACATGGCTGATCGGAGCCGTAGTTTTTCACATTGTTGGCGATTTCGCCGGACAGCGACCGCCAGGCCGGCAAAGACCTGCGGGCTGGTTGAGCTTCTTGTCGCGCAGGGCGTCACCCACCATCTTGCGCGCGGCATCTGCGCGGCATGGCAGGGCCGTGCCGCCGTCATGGGCGGCAAAGACCTGGCTGGCGGACGTGGCCGGCGCTGATGAAGGCCGGCGTGGCGCTGTCCGGCATGGTGCGGTTCAGCGCATAGGCGGTGGGCGCGGCGCCGATCAGGATCAGCATGATCAGGCCCATGCCCTTCTGGCCGTCATTGCCGCCATGGGCGAAGGACACGCCGGTGCAGGTCAGGATCAGCAGGCCGCGGATCCACAGCGGCGGCGGCTGCTGGCGTCTTGGGCGCGTGATAGAGCTCCGGCTTGCGGATCAGGTCTTCATGACCAGCAGCAGGGCCGCCGAACCGACAAAACCCATCAGCGGGCTCCAGAACAGGGCGCTGAACACGCTGGCGGCCTGGCCCCAGTCCACGCCCGAGGTCGCCTGGCCGGCCGGCGCCATCAACTGGTTGGCAAGGCCCACGCCCATGATCGAACCGATCAGGGCGTGGCGAAGAGGAATTGGGAATGCCCAGCGCCCAGGTGGCGAGGTTCCACACGATCGCGGCGATCAGCAGCGCGAAGATCATGGCATAGCCCGCGCCCGATCCCACCTGCAGGATCAGTTCGACCGGCAGCAGGGTGATGATGCTGAAGGCGACCGCGCCGGTGGAGACCAGCACGCCGATGCAGATTCCAGCAGCCGGACCAGACCACCGCCACCATCGGCTGCATGGAATGGGTATAGATCACGGTCGCCACCGCATTGGCGGTGTCGTGGAAGCCGTTGACGAATTCAAAGCCCAGCGCGATCAGCAGCGCCAGGCCCAGACAGCGCGAAGACGCCCAGCGCCAGCGGCTCATGCGCCATGGCAATATCGTCCAGCAGGCCTTGGCTCCATAACCGATGCCGGCCGCGAGCACGCAGAAAAAGATGATGGCCCCAATCGGGCTGGGTTTCTGGTCCAGATGCGGCGCGCCGCGGCCGTGATAGGCTTCGGTTTTCACGTCTACGGTGATGTCAGTCATTCTTCGGTTCCCCAATTACCCGGCAATTACCCTGGGCATCAAAGGCTGGCCGCGCGACGCTTTGATGACAAAGCTTCTGCGTTGCCGTTGCTGCAGCGCGAAAATCACGGGGATGAAACTTTCGAGAGACCTGTAAGCTGACACGAGGCCGTCGCGAATCCGGGCCTAGGCTGATGTTGTGGCCCACGTCATCCGGACGTGGCCGATAGCAGGGAGTAACTCCATGTCGCACAAGCATCCCGCCAGCAAGCATCACCACGACGCCGCCGATCATCACGAGAAGGCCGCGCATCATCATCGCGAAGCCGCCAAGCACTATGAAGAAGAAGACACCGAGACTGCGGCGCATCACGCCCATTCTGCTTCGGGCCATACCCATCATGCCCATCACCATGCCGCCGAAGCCAGCAAGGCGCATGCCGAGCATCACGGCCATCATTGAGCCGCCGGGAAAAAGAGAGCCGGCGGGGTCACGGCCGCCGGCTCTTTTCTTTTACAGTGCGTTTTCCCCGGTCTCGCCGGTGCGCACCCGCTGGGCGGCCTGCAGGTCCAGGGCGAAGATCTTGCCGTCGCCGATGCGGCCCGTGCGTGCGCCGCGGGTGATGGCGGCGATGGCATCGTCCACCCGGTCATCGGGCAGCGCCACTTCGATCTTGAGCTTGGGCAGGAACGAAATGGTGTATTCCGCACCGCGATAGATTTCGGTATGGCCCTTCTGTCGGCCATAGCCGCGCACTTCGCTCACCGTCATGCCGTTGATGCCGATTTCGGTGAGCGCCAGGCGCACGCTGTCCAGGCGATGCGGCTGGATGATGGCGACGACCAGTTTCATAGGGACAACTCCTAACGGTTCATATGATAGCCGGTCTCGCCATGGGTGGCGAAATCAAGCCCTAGGGTTTCGTGCTCGCGGTCCACGCGCAGGCCCACCAGCATATCCGCCAGCTTGGTGATGACAAAGGTGGCGGCGGCCGAGAACAGCGCCACCGACACCACACCCAGCGCCTGGACGCCGAACTGTTGGAGCGTCGGATGATTGAGGGTGCCGGCACCAGCGCCAACCAAAACCACGAATGGCACCAGCAAGGTCCCCAGCGCACCGCCCACGCCATGCACGCCCAAGACGTCCAGCGCGTCATCCACGCCCATCACCCGCTTGACCAGCCACACCGCCAGATAACACACACAGCTCGCGGCCGCGCCCAGCAGCACTGAACCCAACGGACCGGCCACACCGGCCGCCGGCGTGATCGTGGCCAGACCGGCAATCGTGCCGGTGACCGCGCCCACCAGGCTGGGCTTGCCGAACTTGAACCATTCGATCGCCATCCACACCAGGGTGGCGCTGGCCGCCGACAGATGCGTCGCCAGCATCGCCATGCCGGCATCGGCGCCCGATGACAGCGCGCTGCCGGCGTTGAAGCCGAACCAACCGACCCAGAGCAGCGACGCCCCCACCATCACCATCCAGGGTGCGTGCGGCGGCCGAATGCCGTGCGGAAATTCGTGACGCGGCGCAATCATCCAGGCGATCACCAGGGCTGAAACGCCGGCAGTGACATGCACGACAATGCCACCGGCGAAATCCATCACGCCGCGCTTGAACAGCCAGCCGCCGCCCCACACCCAATGCGCCACTGGCGCATAGACGATCAAAAGCCACAGCGCAGAGATCAGCAGCACCGCGGCGAAGCGGATGCGCTCGACATAGGCGCCGATGATCAGCGCCGGAGTGATGACCGCGAAGGTCATCTGGAACATGACAAAGACGCTTTCGGGGATGTGGGTGCCCGGATGGACCGCGCCGCGCGAAATCCCGCGCAGGAAGAAAGCCCCGCCATCGCCCAGCCAGTCGCCACCGCCGCTATAGGCCAGCGAATAGGCCGAGCGCGAACCACATCACCGAGCACAGCGCCGCCACCGCTGCGCATTGCACCAGCACCGAAAGGATGTTCTTGGCCTGAACCAGCCCGCCATAAAACAGCGCCAGCGCCGGCAAGGTCATCAACAGCACCAGCGCCGTGGCGGTCAGCATCCATGCGGTGTCAGCGGAATTGATCACGATATTTGCCCCATTTTTATGCAATCCGGTTTTTCCGGATTCGCCTAATACATGTGCAGATTGTCCATATTCTAGGCGTCCTGCAAGCTTCGCAGCCGCGGCAAAGGCAACCATCCACGGGCAAAGCTGGTGAGAACCACCCGGCGGGGGCAGTTGCGGCCGAATCCGCGAAAGGGCTAAGGACGGACCATGAAGACCATAAACCACATCATTTCCGGCCAACCGGTCGCAAGCGCCAGCCACTCGCCCGTGTTCAACCCCGCCACCGGCGAGCAGACCGCCCAAGTGGCGTCGGGTGGCGTGGCCGAGATCGACGCCGTGGCCAAGGCAGCACAGGCGGCAGCGCCCGGCTGGGCCGCGACCACGCCCGCCCGCCGCGCCAAGGTGATGTATGAGATGCGGCGTCTTCTGGAGGCGCGCAAGGAAGAGCTTGCCCGCGCCATCAGCGCCGAACATGGCAAGACCCATATCGACGCGCTGGGCGAAGTGGCGCGCGGCCAGGAGGTTGTGGAGTTCGCCTGCAGCATTCCCCATCTGCTCAAGGGCAGCTACAGCGCCAATGTGTCGTCGGATGTGGATTGCTGGGACATGCGCCAGCCGCTGGGCGTTGTCGCCGGCATCACGCCGTTCAATTTTCCCGTCATGGTGCCGTTGTGGATGATGCCCATGGCGCTGGCCTGCGGCAACGCCTTCATCCTGAAACCGTCGGAGCGCGATCCGTCCGCACCCAATCTGCTGCACGATCTGTGGCGCGAGGCAGGCCTGCCCGAAGGCGTGCTCAATGTCGTGCATGGCGGCAAGGACGCGGTCGACGCCATCCTCGATCATCCCGGCATCAGTGCAGTGAGCTTTGTGGGCTCAACCCCCATCGCCCGGTATGTTTATGCCAAGGGCTGTGCGGCGGGGAAGCGCGTGCAGGCGTTGGGCGGCGCCAAGAACCATCTGGTGGTGATGCCCGACGCCGATCTCGACCAGGCGGCCGACGCCTTGATGGGCGCGGGCTATGGTTCGGCCGGCGAGCGCTGCATGGCGGTATCGGTCGCCGTCCCGGTGGGCGCAAAAACCGCCGATGCCTTGGTGGCGCGGCTCAAGCCCCGGGTGCAGGCGTTGAAGGTCGGGCCTTCGACCGATGCCAGCGCCGAGATGGGGCCGCTGGTGACGGCGGCGCATCGCGACAAGGTCTCTGCTTATATCGATGCCGGACAGGCTGAGGGTGCCGAACTGGTGGTGGATGGCCGCGGCCACAGGCTGCAAGGCTATGAGAAAGGCTTCTGGCTGGGCGGCACATTGCTCGATCGCGTCACGCCCGCCATGAGCGTCTACAAGGACGAGATTTTCGGACCCGTGCTGTCGGTGGTGCGCAGCGAAAGTTACGAAGACGCAATCGGGCTGATCAATGCCAATCCTTTTGCCAATGGCACGGCGCTGTTCACCCGCGATGGCGATGCGGCGCGCGATTTCGCCACCCGCATCCAGGTCGGCATGGTGGGGATCAATGTGCCGATCCCGGTTCCCGTTGGGTATCATTCTTTCGGCGGCTGGAAATCCTCGATTTTCGGCGCGCATGGCGTCTATGGCCCGGAAGGCGTACACTTTTATACGAAGCTGAAGACGGTGACGTCGCGCTGGCCCACCGGCATCCGGTCGGGCGCGCAGTTCCACTTCAGTGAACGTTGATGGCCATAAAGCGTTTTGAAGATATGAGAGCAAAACTCGCCTTTGCATTCCTGCTGGCTGCCGCGGTTCCCGCCGCGGCCCAAGTGCAGCCCGCCTGCGGCTATGGGCAGAACTGCCCGGCCGGCAGCAACCAGGCGCCCTTCCCCGTGGTCAATCCGGTGCAAGGTCTGGCCAACGTCCTCAACCTGACTCATCCAAACAATCCGCCGCAGCAGCAACCGATGTCCGCCAATGGCCTGGCCCCCGTCGCCACGCCGCCGCCGGTTCTGCCGCCAGGCATCAATCGGTAAACGCCCGATACGCAGCAGCGCCGGCGCTCACCCCGCAGGCGTGATTTTCAGCAACTGGCCTGTCGCCGGCGTGGTTTCGCTGATCGCAGCACCTCCGGAATCGGTCAGCACATAGACCGCGCCGTCGCTGCCCATGCGCACATCGCGGAAGCGCTGTTTCATGTCGGTGAGCATGGCTTCTTCCTCGACCACCTTGCCGCCCGAAAGTTTGAACCGGTCCAGCAGCCGGCCATTCAACATGCCGACAAAGACGCTGCCGTCCCAGGCCTTCGACTTGCCCTTGTAGAAGGCAAGACCGGATGGTGCGGTCGACGGCGACCAGTAATAGACCGGCTGCTCCATCCCGGGTGCGGCCACAGCGCCGTCGCCAACCGGCTTGCCGCCATAGTCGATGCCATGGGTGATGAGGGGCCAGCCGTAATTGGCGCCCTTCTTGATCAGATTGAATTCGTCGCCGCCGCGCGGGCCATGCTCGACTTCATACAGGCCGCCATCCGGCGCAAACGCCAGGCCTTCGGGGCTTCGGATGCCATAGGCCCATATCTCCGGCAGCGCGCCGGGCTTGCCCGTGAACGGATTGCCGGGCGCCGGTGCGCCCTCCTTGGTGATGCGGATCACCTTGCCCAGATGGGTGTCGAGATATTGCGCCACCGGCCAGGGACGCGGGCCGGCATTGTCGCGGTCGCCGACCGTGACATAGAGATAGCCATCTTTGCCGATGGCAATGCGCCCGCCGGTCTTGGTGCCCGCCGCCAGGGTCTGGTCGTTGGGGGCGAAGGGATGGGTCTTGAGCAGCACCTTCACATTGCGGATGGCATTGCCACTTTCATCCAGCACGGCGCGCGCGATCGACGTGTTGTAGACCGTCTTGTCGAAATATTCGAAGTAGGTGAAGTAGATGATGTGATTGCTGGCGAAGTCCGAATCCAGCACCACATCCAGCAAACCGGTCATCGGCGTGGAGACATGCAGGCCGTCGAGGCCCGTCAGCGGCCCCGAGAGGCTGCCGTCCTGCCCCACAATGCGGAAAGCGCCCGGCAGCCGTTCGGTCACCAAGAGCTTGCCATCCGGCAACAGCGCGCTGGCCCAGGCGGCGTGCAGCTGGTTGGTGACCACCGTCACCTTGAAGTCGGTGGCGTGGTGATAGGGCGCCCGGGTCTGTTCGGGGAATTGCCGGGTATCGGCCTTCTTTTCCGGGGTCCGGCCGTCGATGGGCTGGCCTTCGACCGCGTTGTAAATGGGGGTGCGGGGCAACCCGCCGGCATTGTAAGCCGGCGGGGTGGCGGCCGGCGGCGGGGTCTGGGCGGCCAGAAGCGTGGGTACCGCCGTCAATGTCAGCGCGAAAAACAGGCGTTTCATGAAATCCCCCCAAGAGTTATGGACTTTTGCCGACATTAAAGACGCAGCTATGGAGGACGGCAAGGCTGGTGTCCGATTCCGAAATTCGCATGATTTCCATATCGGGCCCTGGCGAATTTCGGAATTGAAGGACACCAGCCAACTTATTCAAATCCTAATGTTGTTTGGTTTCGAATTTCGCCCCAGCCTGATATCAATGTTAGAGCGAATTTCGAAACCACGACACTAGCCGGAATCCCGAATTGCCATGCCATGCTTTCCCCGTTGGTAATAGTGATGGGACAGAAGAATGAGATTTCAGATCGCCGCCGCCCTGCTGGCGGGTTTGGGCCTTGGGGCCTGCATGGGCCCGCAAGGTAATCCCGATGGCCAGCCCTATGCGACCGATAGCGACGGCATGGTCGCTGCAGCGCCGCAGGCGCTGGGCACGGTCGCCTATGATCCTGATGCCAAGCCGCCCAGCTTCGCCGACATGGACATTGGCTCGAGCGCGATCACGCCCTCGTCGACCCCGCCCATGAACCTTACGATCCCAGGGCGCATCGCCTATGCCGATGCGGCCAGGCCCGCTGCCGCACTGAGAATTTCGAACGACTTGAGCCGTGCGGCGTGATCGTAAATCTGCGCCGTCACGATCACTTCGTCCGGGCGATAGCGGGCGATGAAATCGGCCACGCCTTTGGCCACCGTTTCGGGACCGCCGACCACCGAATGGCGGAAGGCGCGGTGGATCAGTGCGAGGCGCGCAGGCTCAAGCGTCTTCTCATAATCGGCAATGGGCGCGGGCAACGGCGCATCGGTGAGTTGCTGGGCGCTGGAGAACAAAAGCCGGGCTTCCTCATCACTGTCAGCCGCGACGACCGTCAGCGACAGCATCACCTGCGCCTTGTCCAGCCTGGCTGAGGGTGTGAAACGCGAACGATAGGTCGTCAGCGCCACATCCAGCTGGTCCGGCGCAAAATGCGCGGCATAGGCAAAAGGAAGTCCCAGGCTGGCGGCCAGCTGCGCGCCGCCCGCGCTTGAGCCCAGCAGCCACACCGGCACATCGGCGCCTTCACCGGGTATGGCGCGCACCTTCTGGCCCGGCGCCGCGGGTCCCAGAAAAAACAGCAGCTCCTGCACATCGCGGGGAAAATTGCCGGTATCATTCGGCACGCGGCGCAGCGCCTGCAAGGTGGCGGGGTCAGAGGGCACGCCACGACCCAAGCCCAGATCGATGCGGCCCGGATGAAGCGCCGCCAGGGTGCCGAACTGTTCCGCCACCATCAGCGGCGCATGGTTGGGCAGCATGATCCCGCCAGCGCCGATGCGGATGGTTTTGGTGTGGGCGGCGACATGGGCCATCAGCACCGCGGTGGCCGCCCCCGCGACGCTTTGGGTGTTGTGATGTTCCACCAGCCAGTAGCGCTTGTAGCCCAGCCTTTCGGCGGCACGCGCCAGCTCCACCGTCTCGCGGAATGTGGCGGCAGCGCTCCCGCCCTGCCTGATGGGCGTGAGGTCAAGAATGGAAAGGGGGACAGTCATGGAAGCAGATGCGAATCCTTGCGCGGCGGGCCGTTCCAGGACCGGTATCCCATATCTTCCGGTCCGCTGATACCGGTGGGCAATTGGCGCGGGCCATAGTCCGGGAGGGCCTGGCCGAACTCATAGGCGCCCAGGTCGGGCGCCTTTCCGGCGAAACCGTCATTGATGGTGGGCAGCACTAGCCCTGCATCGATCGCGGCGGAATGGGCGCGCAGGCGAAAATCCATGTCCTCGGGATTATAGAGGCGCTGCGGGTCCGAGCGGTCCGGCTTGGGCACATTGACGAAGACTTTATAGTCGACCGCAACGCTGTGCCGGTCCTGGCCGGTCGCGGCCGCATAGGCCTTCAGTGAAGGAAAGCGGCGCACCGTCAGCTTGTGGGTGTAGTCATAGTCGGCATCGGTGCCGTCGGGCGGCGAATTCCAGACAAAGTTGTCGGCGCCGGAATTGACGTCAAAGCCGTTGTAATCCGAGGTCGAATAATTGGTGTAGGTGTCGAGCTGGAACACCGGGCGCGGCGGACCTGTGCCCAGGAACAGGTTGTTTCTCAGATGCGCATTGGACACCGGACCGCCGGGTGAGGTGTCGCCGGCCACAAACGTGTTTTGATAGACATAAACACCCGCCGGCGTGTCGGCGAATTTGAGCGGCCCACCGCTTGGCGCGTTGTAAACCAGATTGCGATAGAAATAGATCGGACCGCCGAAGATCGGCTGGGCACTCAAGGTCGCGGCGGCGGTGTTGAAGCAGCGGTTCTCGAACAAGCGGATATTGTGGGCGCCGCCGTCGCCTTCCATGCAGTTGTCGCCCATGTTGTAGACATCATTGCGATAGAAATCGATCGAGGACGCCATGTGATCGTCCATCTCGCTGGGCCCCGATACCGCCGTGCCGGCGATATCGGGGGTGCCGTCGGGCTCGCCATAGGTGGAGACATCGATGGCGTCATGGAAGTTGGCGACATAATTGTGCATCACCACATGGCCCTGGCCATAGACCTTGATGCCATATTCCGACTGCAGCGATTCCGGAAAGCCTGGCAGGTTCTGCCACAGAGCCCCGCTCCAGCCCATCATCTTGGTGGGCTCATGCCGGCCGATGATCACATTGTCGGAAATGAAAAAGTCGCGCGAGCCCGGCCATTCGGCCTCAACCGCACGCGCCACGTCATAAATGCGGCTGCGCTTGAGGGTGAAGCCGCTGGAGCCGGCGATATCCTTCCAGCCCAGCAGGAAGGCGACGGTGGTGTTGCGCACCGTAATGCCTTCGAAATAATTGTAATTGGCATGCAGCAGATTGAAGAGATTTTCCGCGCCCGCGCCGTCGAAGATCGCCTCGCCATCGCCCGCGCCCTTGATCACGATGGGCTTGTCCGGCGTGCCGCTCTGGGTGAGGTAATAGGTGCCGTCCGTGACCGCGGCCAGATTGTTGTAACCGGGATGCGGCATGCCGTTCATGTAATGGAAGCGGTCGCTGATATAGGTGCCGGCATGAACCAGGATGGTGTCGCCCGGCTGCACCCGTGGCGGGAAGCTGTGGTCATGGTCGGACGCCGATGATCCCATGAAGTAGGCGCGCATCAAGCCGATGAAGGCCGGTTGCTGCATCACCCCTTTATAGCCGATGGGATAGACGTGATAGACGTGCCCGCCCGCCGCCGGCTGCGGCTCCTTGCGGGTATGGACGGTGATGATTTTTTCCTTCTCGCCGCTGACGCCGTCGGGATCCGACATCACAAAGCGGCATTCATAGTCACTGTCCGGGTCCAGATTGAGGATGCTCCCGGCGAACATGTTGCCGATATCGTAATGCCAGGGATTTTCCCGCTCGCCATTGGGATTGGCCGGCGTGGGATCGACGGGGCGAAACGGCGGCTCGTGACTGTTGATCACTTCATGGTGGATGCGCAGCAGGGGCAGCGCTTTGCGCCACGCCTGCTCGCCCTTGCGGCGATAGCTGACGTCAACGGCGGCATTGCGGTTATCGTCGCCGGTGATCTTCCATTCCACACCGATGGCGGTGAGTGTGGGCGCATCCACCACCAGCCTGCCCGCTGTCGTCGCGGTCTCGGCCAGCGCGGGCGAAGCGCACAGTCCGGCCAGTATCAATCCCGTGCAGACAGACCTGAGTGACATGGCATCTCCCCAACATCAGCGGGGGCCAGTCGCCGGCCCCTCGTCCCACGGAAAGCCATAGGTCGGCAGCTTTTCCGGCAAGCTTGAACTTGGCATATTCCACGCGGCTGTTCACCGTCACCAGCTGCAGAATCTCGCGGCCATCGCCCAGGGGCAGCATGGTCTGGCTGTAGCCGTCGATGTCGATATTGTAGTCGATGGGGGTTTCGACCAGCGACCACAGGCCCTCGCCGCCATGCTGGTTGACGAACATGCCCTTGGCCGACGCGGCCGATCTCATCGCGCACCACCGAGCGTCCCGTCACCAGCAGGGTGCCGTCGGGCCCGCCCCAGGGCGACCAAACGATATAGGGCGTGCCATTGGGAAATTGGCGCCAGCGGTCCTGGATCAGGGTGCCGGGGCTTTTGGCATCGCCCCAGTTCACGCCATCCATCGAGGTGCGCAAATGCGCCGCGTTGGTGCGCGGCTCCAGCGCATAACCCGGCGCGCTTACCAGCTCATAGCTCATATAGAACTTGCCCTTGGCGTCGCGGGCGACGATGGCCATGCCCGGCCGCGACAGGCCGTCGGGAATGGCGACGTCGTAGACCGGCGCGCTCCAGCTTTTGCCGCCGTCGGTCGAGACTTCATGATCCAGAAGCTGGCTGTAGCCGCTCTTCTTGTCACGCTCGTCCGAGAAATAGGCGACCAGCCGGTTCTGGGCGTCCGCCAGAAGATAGGGCTCGAACACCGGATCCTGATCGCGCAACAGGCCGGCGCGGTCCATCGGGTCATAGCGGCCACCGCCGCCGGTTGCGATAGTGCTGAGATACGCCCAGCTCTTGCCGCCGTCCTTGCTGACGGCCACATCCAGCGAGTGCTTTCCCGGGGGCTGACCGGCCGGGGCCGTGCCGCAGGCCATGACGGTGCCGGCGGGAAACTCACCCATCTTCACCGGCAGTTCATACAGACAGGGCTGGCCGGTCAGCTGCGGCACTTCGGAAAACTGCTGCCAGCTGTCACCATTGTCGGTGCTGCGGAAGATCGGCAGCGACCCGCGGCGGCCGAAGGTGGCGAGCAAGGTGCCTTTGTTGGACCCGATCTTGAGCTGGATGACGCGGGGATAGCTGGCGCCTTCGATCCGGTCGGGGGTGAAGAAGCCGATCTTGGAGCTGAAGACCGACGGTGTCGGCAGGCCAAATTGCGGCACCGGCACCGGCTGGGCCGTGGCGGAGCCGGCCGCCAGCACAACCAGAAGAGCAGCCGCGATGGAATATTTCATGTTTCCCCCGTCTTGTCTTCATGTCTGACAAATGCGGCGCCCTGTGTAGCGCCCAATTCGCCGGACTCGCAAATCCTTGTTCGGTTGCGCCGCAGCAACGCCGCGGCCTTGTTGTGATTTGCCCGCCGGTGCCGTTTAAATTCGCACCGGACGCAGCAGGCGGGGCTGGCATGAAATACGGCATGATTTTTTCGGTGGTCTCAATCTTGGTATTGGGCCAGGCGCTGATGTCCATGGCGGCAAGCGCGCGCTCCGGCGGATTGAAGTATGCGCCCGACTATTCCGACATTCGCGGCTTCAACTACAACACCGCCTCAAGCCTCAACACCCGAGGATGAATGGCTGCACTACAATCATGCCGAGGTCGATCGCGATTTCGGTTATGCCGAGCGGCTGAAGCTCAACAGCGTGCGCGTGTTTTTGTCCTACAAAGCCTGGCTGGCCGACAAGGCCAAATTCCGCGCCAACCTCAAGGACTTTGTGCGCACCGCCGCCGCCCATCACATCGGCGCCATGATCGAGGTGGTCGATGGCCCCGCCGGCATGATGCCCGACTTGTTCGAGGACAGCGCCAAACCCAAGCTGCGCGAATATGCCAAAGATCTGGTGGACGCGGTCGGTGATGAGCCGGGTCTCTCATTCTGGGATGTGGCCAATGAGCCCGACTGGGTGCGCCCACCCGAAGCCATGCCCAATACCAACCAGCCCCAGCGCATCGCCGTGGCCAAGTTCATGGCCACCCAGTTCCACGAATTCGATCACCACACTCCGGTGACCATCGGCTGTCTGTTCCTGACTTGCACCATGGAGACGGCAAGCTTCGTGGATGTCCTGTCCTATCACGACTATTCCCAGACCCGGGCCCAGATCGCGGTCGACATCGCGCGCGGCCGGAAATTCGCGGCCTCTGTGAACAAGCCGCTGATCAATACCGAGATGGCGTGCGTGGGCCGCGCCAATCCCTATGACATCGAGATCGAAGAGCATAACAAGGCCCATATGGGCTGGTTCATCTGGGAGCTGATGATCGCCCATTACTGGGGCAATGTGCACGGCATCTTGTATCCCGATGGCACCATCCGCGATCCCTCCATCGTCGCCGCCGTGATGGGCTTCTACCGCAATCGCGGGCCCAATATCGTGATGGAGGAGACCGATCGCGAAGGCATCACCTCAGGGCTGCTGGATGACGCGCGCAAATGGCTGGCGGACCCCAATCCGGACTATTTCGCCGGCATGGTGCTGGCGGAATCGCAAGCCAACACATTGGAAGCCGGCCAACTTGTGGCGATGCGCGATCTGCCAACCCGCAAGGTCGATATGCTGCGCGCGGAGCCGCAGAATTTTGCGGCGCTTCGGCTATTGATCGAGCGGTTCACCGGCGAACTGGCGCCCAATGCCATCCCGGGCAACACCCCGAGGCATCGCTTCTACACGCCGGTGGTTCCGCACTGAGGATTTTGCCGCGAAACGAGGGGAAAGTTCCCGCGTTTCACCTCTATGCAGATCAACCGGCCACGCCGCTATCGCCGGGCCACCGCAGCTTGGGTGTTCGTCGCTGTCATCATCATGCTGGCGGTCATTGTGGTGCGCGGACCGGCGCGGTTCTTCCAGGCTTCTAGCGTGCAGTCCGGCGCCTCCTGCATCGTGCGCCACTGCGTCACCAGCACGGCACAGGCCCCCAACGGCCAAAGCTGGCCCCGCGAGCCGCAGACGGACCGCTAGGTCTTAGCCCGCCTTCGCCAGTTCCATCGCGTCACCCAGAAGTTCCGGAACCCAACGCTCCAGCTGCGGATAATAGGACAGGAGTCTGTGCAGGCGCTCGAAATGCGCGGACGAGAAATAGCGGCGGCCGCGGCCGGACACGCCCTTGTTGAAGCGGTAACTTTCCTTGGCGCGCCACACCGCTTCCAGCGACCGCAGGCATTTCTCCCGCGTGGTGACAAAGCCGGAATGGGTAATCGCCTTGTGCAGGGTTTCGCCGGGATCGCAGCAGAAATCGCGGTAGTACAGCACGCAGACTGTCCTGGGCGCGTCGTCCACGAGCTTTTCCAGGTCGCGAAATAGCTGGCATACCAGGGCGCGATGATATCGATCATGAAGTCTAGCTTGGCGGCGCGGTCCATCTCACAGAAATTGGCCGGCACCTGGCAGTTCACGCCTTCGGCGCGCGCCACCGGATCGGTCTCCAGCATGTCCAGCAGCGAAGCCAGCATATCGGCGAGATCGCGGATCATGATGACAGGCTTGAGCCCGAATGCTTCGATGAAATTGCGGTTTCCGGTAAGCGCCTGCATGTGGATATGTGTGATGGTATGAGGCGTCTCATTGTCCAGGCAGCGCGCCAGCACATTGGGAAGATAGAGCGTGCCATCGCGCCCCGCCTGGGCATGGCACATGCGGACCAGTTCTCCCCCGATCGCCTGGATGGCCGCCTGGCGGAAATAGGTGCCCGCGCTTTTGGGCGCGAAAGCCAAGAGCAGCATCGGCCGCAGCGCCCCGACCGACCGCAGATACTCTTGCACCGGCGCCTCGAAAGAACCATCGGTCAGGGGCCGGGAAAATATCGCCTGAATGGCGTTGTTGTCGATAATGGCTGACATGCTGGCATCGCCCTGTTGGCGCTTCATCGCGGTTGCCGCAGGACAGTGGCCTGCCGCGTTTTCCGCACGACGGCCGGAGCGTGTCGGTCTGTGTCAAAATGTAACGCCGGGGACGGGCGCCGGAGGAATAGAAAAGGCCCGGCGCGAGGGTGATCGGACCGGGCCTTCGAAGCATGGGCAGTATGGAGATACTGACGCCCCCAGCCCCGGCGGCGAAAATTATCCGCCGGCGCGGCCCCGGCAATCAGGACAAATACCTATGGAGCGCGTCCCGCGCTGCAGCATGTCGGAAAACTTGCACAGCCTGCAGGCATGATTAAGAGAGCGTCATGCAAACACTTACACACCTGATCGAAATCTATGGGCTGCTGCTGATCTTCGCGGTCGTCCTGCTGGACGAGATAGGCCTGCCGGTTCCCTCCCTGCCCGCGCTGGTTCGTCGCCGGCGCCATTGCCCGGGACGGCCACTTTTCCCTCCCCTCGGTCCTGGCGGCCGCGCTGGGCGGCGCGCTGGTGGCCGACATCATCTGGTATTGGGTGTGCCGGCGCCTGGGCCGGCGCGTCCTGGCCCTGTTGTGCAAGATATCGCTGGCGCCGGATTCCTGTGTGCGCCAGACGGAAAACCTGTTCAACCGGCTAGGCGCCTGGTCGCTGCTGTTCGCCCGTTATGTGCCCGCCTTCTCCAACATCGCGGTGGCGATGGCGGCCATTGTGCGGGTGCCGCTGGCGTTTTTCCTGGCTCTCAATCTGACGGGCAGCTTTTTCTATTACGGCCTGGCGGTGCTGCTGGGGGCGCTGTTCCATCGCGCCGTCGCCGATGTGCTGCACACCATGGAGACCTTCGGCACCGTCAGCATCGCGGCGCTGATCGCGGCGTTCGCGGCCTATATCCTGTTCCGCTGGTGGGAACGCGTCACCTTCATCCGCCAGCTCAGGATGGACCGCATCACGGTGGAAGAACTTGTCGGCCTGATCGAATGCGGCAGGGCCCCGATCATTCTGGATGTCCGCTCCGCCGACGCGCGCGGCCGCGACGGGATCATTCCGGGCGCGCTCGCGGCCCATCCGGAAGACATTCATCCGCTGCTCAAGCAGATCGCGCCCGATACCGAGATCGTGGTCTATTGCGCCTGTCCCAACGAAGCTTCGGCCGCGGTTGCAGCGCGCCATCTCAAACGCGCGGGTTTCCGCAAAATCCGCCCGCTTCTGGGCGGCGTCGAGGCCTGGGTCGGTGCGGGGCGCACGCTGTCCAAAACCTGAAGGCGCGGCCTCGGTAATCAGGACAAATACCTACAGGCGCGCGTCCCGCGCTGTAGCACACCTAGTAGCCGCCGGGGGTGATCCAGATGCTCTCGTTCCAGGAGCCGCCCGGCGCGATGTATTGCAGTTCGTTGTACTGGCCCTTCTGGGCCATGTTCATCGAGTTGGTGATGCCGGCCATGGGTTCGATGGCGATGAAGCCGCGTGTGCTGCGCGGCACATCGTTCGGCGCGGTCAGCGGAACGACCGGGCCGTCATAGGGGAATGTAACGGGCGCCGGGCGCGGACCGTTCGGTCCGCCAGCACCACCACGGCCGTCGCCAGCCGGCGCCCCGGGAGCGGCGCCAGGAAGCGGCAGAATTTCCGAATACAGCAGGAAGGTTTTGATCTTGGGGCCTGCGGTCACCCTGATCGACGTCGTGTCGCCCTTGATGACGACACTGGCGCGGCCCTGGGCATCGCGGTCAAGATCGCTGAACACCTCGTCGAAGCGCTTGCCGGTGAAGCGGCTGAGCGGAACATTGTGGTGGTCGCCGCCAAAGAACTGGTCGGCGGTTTCCTTCTCGCCGGTCGGCAGGTGGGCGTCGTTTTCCAGCCAGTGCGTTTCGGCGCCGAAGTCGAGCGACCAGTGATTGCGGTCGCTCTCCGGCAGGGCGAAATAGGGGTGATAGCCGATCGACACCGGCAGAGGCTGGGTGCTGAGATTGTCGATCCTGGTATTCACTTCTAGGACGCCGTCCTTCAGCCGGATGGTCATGGTGTAGGTCTGCGCAAAGGGAAACTGCTTCATCCAGTCGGGATTGCGATAGAAATCGAGTTTGCTGACCACAGTGGCGCTGTTGGCGTCGGCCTTGGCGGCGACCAGCTTCCAGTCGTGCGTGCTGTTCAGGAAGCCCTGTTGGGGGATGGGAGAGCGGACATTGCCCAAACCGGAATCGAAACTGTACTTCTTGCCGTTGGCATAGAAAGCCATCTCATCCAGCCGGTTGGCGAAGGGACCCAGGAAGGGCACGCCGTTCAGGCCCGGATTGTTGCGCAGGGCGGTGGTCGAGGGGATGTTCATGCTGATCACGTTCTTGCCGTGCACCACGAACTCATAGGCGTTGCTGGTGCCGGTCAGCACCGAGACCGTCGAGTTGGTCTTGTTATCGTGCAGTTGGACGATGTCGCCGATGGTCTTGACCGTATAGCGCCTGTCGGGAGCGGCCGCATCGGCCGTGCCCGGGAACGTCAGGACGGCGCCCAATATCAGCCACGCCGCTTTGCTCTTCAGAAGACTATCCACCGTCTCTCTCTCCCATCACCCGATCTGGAATGACTGTACCAAAAAAAGAGCCGCAGCGACATCGCTGCGGCTCCAGGGGGTTACTTCCACGGAACAATAGGAACGGCGCGAGGGCCTCAGAGGTTGCCGCGCACGCCGATGGTGAAATAACGGCCCATCACGTCTTCGCCTGTCGGGGTTCCGCCAAAGATAGACCCGGGGTTTCCGGACGATCCGACGGTATATCGGGGGAACGATCGTCGAAGGCGTTCTGCACATTGAAATATGCAGACATGACCGAGCCGTCGCCGAAGGTGATCTTCTTGGTGAGGGTAAAGTCCGTCGTGCTGAAGCTGGGATAATAGGGTCTGGGTATAGAAAGTCTGCCCAGCTCCGTAAACTCCGTGTTGGTCCCGCCACTGAACCAGTGCCACTGGACATCCACACTCCAATCGCCGAGAGCGTAATCGGCGAACAGCGTGGCATGGCCCTTGGGCTGGTTGGTGTAGGTAAGGGGCGCGCCCAGGAAGCTGCTGGTGGTGATTCACCGGGGCCACATTCAGAAAGGCGCGCAGATTGACCACGCCCGCCAGGCTAGGAAGCCACGTCCGCCATGTCGAAACCATAGTCGATCTCGTAATCCTCGCCTTCGGTCTCATTGAGCGCCGCGTTGAGGATCTCGCTCTTGAGCAGGGTGGGATAGTTGGCCGGCGTGGTGTTGGTGTACGGGAAAGGCCGCACATACAAGGAGCAGAAGGGCGACGAACCGCCGGATGCGATACAGAGATTGGCAATCGCCGTATTGCTGCCGCTGATGGTGGTGATCGCGTTCGTGAGCCTGATCTGATAGTAATCCGCCGACATCGTCAGGCCGGGAATGAAGCTCGGCGTCAAAACCACGCCGCCCGTATAGGTGCGCGCTACTTCCGGCCTGCAGGTTCGGGTTGCCCCCGGCCAAGGTCTGGATGCCGCCCGGGTTGAAGTTGGTCAGGGGATCCAGGAAGGGCCCGCTGCTGGAGGTCTGGGGCTGAATACAGATCGTTCAGTGTGGGGGCACGAATGTCGACGGATGTCGTGCCGCGGAAGCGGACACTGTCGTTCACATGCCAGTCCAGACCGATCTTCCAGGTCTCAGCTACGCGCCGGAGATGCTGTAATCGGTGTAGCGGCCCGCAATATCGGCGTCCAGGTTCTGGACCAACGGGACATCCTTGAGGATCGGAACACCAACTTCGCCCGAGAATTCCCACACATTCTCAGACGCCGTGGACGGAAGGCAGGGTATTGTTGTCCCACAAGGTCTGGGTGACGGTGGCCTGATTGACGGGGCCGGTGCCGGCGGCGTTGCCGCAAAGGCGAAGGCCGTAGCAATTGACCACTGCGGTCGGCGAGGCGTCGGAATTGATCGAATAGCCGAGCCAGCGCATTTCGCCCGCCAACGCCACCTTCACAGGACCAGCCGGCAACTGGAAGAGATTGCCAGAAATATCGGCGGCGATATCGTCCATGGTGTTGGTCTCGGTGAAATGCGTCGACCTCGACCAGTAAGTATATTGCGCGTCCGTGGTCACGTTGTTGCCGAATGTGTTGATCGGCACGCAACCGGGATAGATGTTGCCGTACAGGGCGATCGCCGCCGCGGTATCGTTGTAGCAAACGAGTGGCCGTTGCTGGGATCGACACCGCATCCTGAGCCGCGTCATGGAACTGGTTGTTGCCGTTGAACGAGGCCAGTCGTCGACAGACGGGTTTCGCCATGGGTGTAATGCGCTTCCCAGGCAAAATCCCCGAACGCCACGCCGTTCAAGCCCGTGGTCGAGACGATGTTGCGCGTTACGTTGTTGGTATCGCGGTATGCGGTTCGGGGCGGCATACCATTCCGACACCTTGAAGGTATCGGTGCCGTCGGTCGCCCAGTTGGGGTCCGTGGCGCTGTCATCGCCCAACGCCGCCTGGGTGGCCGCCGGGAGGAAGGCATTGTTCTTGTAATAAGTGACGGTCTGACGGCTGGGCTCTTGCTGCGACGGGAAGAAATAGTTGAATTCGTTGGCCTGCGCCAGTCGAGAGCTGGGTAAAGAACGTGGTGTCGTCATTGACATTATAGCTGAAGCGGCCGAACGCCGTGGCGTTGCGGGTGTCGCCATAGATCGAATTCAGTAATCCACATGGCCCCATCGCCGCCGCTTTCGATAGCGGTCTGGCCCGCGGGTATAGTGCCGTAAATTGGCAGGGGTGGGCACGCCGGGCTGGCCGAACTCGTAGCCGTTGACCGAGCAGTTGCTGCAGGTAATAAGGCCGCTGAACGTCGAGACCGTCTGGCCGCCGTGGAGAATATTGGTCACCGGGGCGGCTGCGGTACTGCCAGTATTATAGGACGCCAATCCCACTGCGCATGATAGGCCGGGCAGACTGCAGCACGCCGTCGCCATGTCGATATCCGACGGCGCCTTCGATATGCCCCCTGCCGCCGAACAGGTCCGTGCCCGCTGCCACATTCATCTTGTATTTGAAGCCATCGCCATATTCCGAAATGCCGGCATTGGCTTCGTACTTCACCCCGTCGAAATTCTTGTCGAGGATGAAGTTGACCACGCCGGTGATGGCGTCGGAACCGTAAACCGCCGAGGCGCCGCCGGTGACGACGTCCACGCGGGACATCAGCGTCTCCGGCAGGGTGCTGACATCGACGCTGCCGTTCTGGTTTCGCGGCCGGAAGGCGCATGCCGTCCAGCAGGACCAGGGTGCGCTGCTGGCCGAAATTGCGCAAGTTGAGGAAGTCGCCGCTGCTGTTGCCGCCGCCACTGCTTAGGCTACGGTTCGACCCGCTGTTCTGGAAAATCGGCAGCTTGTTCAGGCCGTCCGCGAGGTCGGTCGGGGTGGTGGTCAACAACTGATCGGAGCTGACCGCGGTGATCGGCGTCGGCGAATTGGCGACATCGGTGATGACGCGCGAGCCGGTGACCGTGATCGTTTCCACACTTATCGGCGTTCCGGCCGCGGCCGCCTGCCCGGCCTGCCCATCCACCACTGCGGTCACAGTTTGGGCGCAGACCGGCGCGCTGAACAGGCTGGCGAGCAGTGCAATGACGGAAACGCTGGTTTTTGAATCGCGAAGCATGACTTCCTCCCCTGTGTCGCAGTGTTTTCTCTGTCGGGAGATGGAAACAGCCCCCCGCGCAGTGACGTCACCGGAGAAGCCAGTCCCTTGAAGCATTAACTGCAACGCTTCGGGAACCGTGTACAAACCTTTGACCGGATTGCTCCGGACCTGAGCCAGTTCGTAAGGGTAAAGCGCCACCACCCCCGTCTGCCGTGATAAGGCAGGCAAAGCGGTCATCAGGTCTCCCCCCGAAATATCTACCTCATATTTCGTGGACTGCGCGTAGGATGGTTGTGCGAAAGCTGGTCTTGAAACCGCCAGACATGCGCAAACCGCGACCGCCGCGAGCGACTCTCCCCTAAACGTCATTCTCTGACCCAGTGGGTTGGCACAACATTTTGCCTTCGCACCGGTCTTATGATGAATGAGACCGGCGTGAAGGCCAATTCACCTAAGACCAACAGCAAAAAAATTGATCGAGCCGGCGCCACTGACATTTTACAAAGGACGACTCAGCAGATAGCGGGAAGGTAGACGCGCAAAGCCCCGGCGTCGCTGCCCATGTCACGCACGGAACAATGGAATACCGGCGACGGTCTGCCGGATTTCGTCGTCACGTGCGCGCTGCAGCGCAGCACCTTATTCCCTGGAGGGAGACCTGTCGTGGCCCGATGTAAAGCGCACATGCTGCGGGTCGATCCACTCTGCATGGACACCGAAATTGTTCTCCAGCGCGGCAAAAATGGCCTCGATCTGGTCGGTCCTGAACGCGCCGCCGACAGGCAGATTTTCCAGCGCCGGATCCGCGAGCTCGATCTTGATGTTCGAATAACGGCTGATATCGGCCAGGACCTCCCCCAGCGGCTGCCCGGTATAGATGAGCTGGCCCTGACGCCAGGCCAGCTTGCGCCCCATGTCGGCGCTGGACACGGCTTCGGCGCGTTCGACTTTCTGGCCCAGCACGATGTCGTGCCCCGCGGTGACGACGCCCAGGCTGTTCGGCGGCATCGATGACATGCGCGCCGTCGGCAGGCGTGACCTCGACGCTGCCCTTGGTGACACCGACCTCGACCAGACCGGTTTTGGACAGATGAACGTCGAATGCCGTTCCGATGTCGCGCACCACATAGTTGTTCGCATAGACCGTGAACGGGTCGTGTCTTGTCGTGCACGACTTCAAAGTAGGCCTCCCCCCGCGTCAGATGAACGTCCCGCCGTTTGCCGACGAAATCCACGTCAAGCCGGCTGTTGGTGTTGAGGATCACCGACGAACCATCCGCCAGGGTGATCCTTTTCTGGCCCCCGACCGGTGTTTCATAGGAAGCTTGACGAGCAGCTGGGAAAGCGCGGGCGGATGCGATCTCGGCTTTTGCGGTCTGTTGGGGCCTCGGGTGGAAAAGCACTACCCCGCCCGCGACCGCGATCACTGCTGCCGCGCAGGCCGCAAGCCAGGGCTTGGCGCGTTCCAGCAGACAGGCTGGTTATCTTGCACGCCGACGTCGCGCCCAGCCTCATCGGTGCCGGTGAGCTGCCGCAACACATCGAACTCCGACCAGAGACTGCCATAGGCGGCAATGGCGTCGCGATGGAGCGGACTGCGGTTCAGCCACTCCTGGAACGCCGCCTGATCTTTGGCCGAGACGTCACCCGCATCGAAACGCGCCACCCAGCGGGCCGCCTCAGCCTCGACGGCGGCCGGATCGGGAAACGCCAGAATTCTACCCTTGTCAGCCATTACGCCCACACGCCCAGCACGGAATTACTCTGCTTTCTTGGCTTTGGCAAAAGCCGTTGGAAGCCGCTCAGGCACCGGGGAGCCCTCCCCGGATGTGCCGCCATGCGCCCGCATATAGGCGCGGCATCGCGATAGTCCGAGGGCAACATGGTTTTCAACCGTCCTAACGGAGATATTAAGCCGGGCCGCGATCTCTTTTTGCGACAGACCCTGCATTTTGCGAAGTATGAAGACCTTTGCGCACTGAGGCGGCAGGGCTGCAATCGCGCGCGCGAGCAGGCGAATGCGCTCCCGACTATCGACAACATCCTCAACCGCAGCCTGACTGCTATCTTCTAGGACCGCCTGGCCCTCGAAATCCCCTAGAGGCTCTATTGCCATTGAGGACTGCCGGGCAAGCTCATTCAGAGCCAAGTTCTTGGCAACCTTGAATAAAAAGGCTTTTGGCGCCTCGATCCTTTGTCCGGATTCCGCGGCAAAGGCGCGCAAGAAGGCCTCCTGCGCAAGATCGTCGGCAGCCTCGCGCGACCGGATAAAGCGCCGCAGATAGCGTTTAAGGGCTACCTCGTTCTTGAGATACGCTTCGAGAATTGTCGACAATTCTGTGCCCACCCGCGAACAGCCGCTGTATACAGCCTAGCTTACGAAAACGACAGGTGGCAACCGAAGTCGCCGCGGCGGGAGCATCGGTCTGTGGCCGCAACTGAAATGCAAATTGGGTTTGATGGTGCCCAGGGACAGAATTGAACTGCCGACACGCGGATTTTCAATCCGCTGCTCTACCGACTGAGCTACCTGGGCACACGGTCGGGCCCGGCTTCTTAGGGGAAGGCTTTCCCCCTGTCCAGCGCCAAGGACTCAGTCCTCTTCGGGGTCGCTTTCCGAGGAATTCGAGGGGCTTGCGGGGTCTGCCGGGGCGCCCGGAATGGCGTAACCGCCCTTGAACCAACGCCCCAGATCGATGTCGGCGCAGCGCTTGGAGCAAAAGGGCTTCACGCCAGCATCGGCCGGCTTGCCGCAGACTGGGCAGTCAACCATGACCCGCCCCCTTGAGCAGCGACACGGTCGAGGCCAGCGGCAGGCCCACCACATTGGAATAGGAGCCGGAGATTTCCTTCACAACATCTCGGCCCGGCCCTGGATGGCATAGCCGCCCGCCTTGCCGACGCCTTCGCGGCTTTCGACATAGTCGGCGATCTGCGCATCGGTGAGACGCAGCACCGAGACACGTGTTTCAGCCACGCGCTGCGCAGACCGACCGTCGGGCGCGATCAACGCCACCGCGGTGATCACCTGATGGCGGCGGCCCGACAAAAGCTTCAGACAGGCGCGCACCTCTTCATCGTCGCCGGCCTTGGGCAGAATGCGCCGGCCCAGCGCCACCACCGTATCGGCGGCCAGAATAAAGGCGGGCCCGCCGCTCCATTCGCCCTGCACCGTGCGCGCCTTTTGCGCCGCCAGACGCAGGGCATGGATGCGCGGCAGCTCGCCTTTCTTGACGCTCTCGTCGATGGCGGCAGGCAGTGATCGGCGTCAGGAACGATGCCGGCCTGGGCCAGCAGCGCCAGGCGGCGCGGGACTTTCGCTGGCCAGTACCAGCGGCGCGCTCATCTTAGCGGAAACGGTAAGTGATGCGGCCCTTGGTGAGATCATAGGGCGTCATCTCGACCATACCTTGTCGCCGGTCAGCACGCGGATGCGGTTCTTGCGCATCTTGCCGGCGGTATGGGCGATGATGATGTGGCCATTGGCGATCAGCTTCACGCGGAAAGTCGCATTGGGCAACATTCTCTCGACAATGCCCTCGAATTCCAGCAATTCTTCTTTGGCCATTGGTCCTCTTGAAACTGTTCGCGATCGAAGCGGGGAATAGGGGGGAAAGGGCCAAAAGGCAAGCCTTTCAACGGCCCGGCTTTCGGGGCCGTTTGGCTCAGGTATCGGCGGCCGTCCGGGCCAGGAAGCGCAGTTTCAGCCGTTCCATCAGCTGGTCGCGCACCCCGCGATAGGCCAGGAGCCGCTGCTCGCGCGAGCCTTCCACCGCGGTGGGGTCCATGGTGGGCCAGTATTCTACCCGGGTCGCCGCGGTGCGGGTCAGTTCCATCGCCTTGTGCTGGGCCTCGGGTGACAGGGTGATCACCAGGTCGAAGCTGCCGTCTTCCAGATCCTCGAAGCAGCGCGGCTTGTGCTTGGCGATCTCCAGCCCGATTTCTTCCATGGCCTCCACCGCCAGCAGGTCCAGTTCGCCTGCGCGCACCCCGGCCGATTCCACATACAGGCGCTGCCGGCCAGATGGCGCAGCATGCGCCGCCGCCATGGGCGAGCGTACGGCATTCATGGTGCAGGCGATCAGCACGGCCTCGGCTTCCCATGCGCTCAGCCCCGCATCTGCAGCACGCAGACCAGCGTGAACAGCCGGCGCGCGGTGTCGAAATCGGTCTCGATCTTGCCTTCCAGGCGGACCTGCAATTCTTTCGCGCCTTCGTCGTGCAGCGCGCGGCGCGCCATGTCCAGGGCCTCGATCTGATAGGGCGGCGCGGTGCGGATCGCCTTGTAATAATTTTCGCAGACCAGGAAATAATCCTTCACCGTCTTGCGCAGCGGCGCCAGCGACAGCAACACCTGCCATGGGGTGCGCCGTCTTCCAGCGTGATGTCCAACACCAGGCGGGTTTCTTCCACCCCAGGCTCAGCTGATAGGGCCCGCCGGGCGAACCGTCCGGCTTGAAACATTGGCCTCCAGCAGGTCATAGATCGCGACCTCGCGTTCCTGCTCGATGGCGCGGCTGCGCTGCACCACGCTCTTTTCGTCGAGGGTGATTGCGCTGAGACGGAAGTCCACGGGATCAGTCCTTGCGGTTCAGCCGCGCGGCGATGGAGCGGGCGTGCGCCTCCAGGCCTTCGGCTTGCGCCAAGGTCAGCGCCTGCGGCCCGATAGCCGCGATGCTTTTGGCATCAAGCCCCAGAAGCGTGGTGCGCTTCATGAAGTCAAGCACCGACAGGCCCGAGGAGAACCGCGCCGTGCGCGAGGTGGGCAGCACATGGTTGGGCCCGGCGATGTAGTCGCCCATGGCCTCGGGCGTGTAGCGGCCGAGGAAGATCGCGCCGGCATGGCGGACCTTCTTGGAAAACGCTTCCGGATCGTCGGTGGCGATCTCCAGATGTTCGGGCGCAATGGCGTCGGCCAGAGCTGCTGCATCGTCCAGCGTCTTGACCACGATGATGGCGCCATAATCGTTCCAGCTTTTGGACGCGATCACCTGGCGCGACAGGATGGCGATCTGACGCTCGGCGGCGGCGGCAACCTTGTCCGCGAAGCCCGCATCGTCGGTGATCAGGATGCTTTGCGAGGAGGCATCATGCTCAGCCTGGCTGAGCAGGTCGGCGGCGATCCATTCCGGATCGTTCTTGCCGTCGGCGATCACCAAAATCTCCGACGGACCGGCGATGCTGTCGATGCCGACCTGGCCGAACACCTCGCGCTTGGCGGCGGCGACATAGGCATTGCCAGGACCCACGATCTTATCCACCGGACGAATGGCTTGCGTGCCATAGGCAAGGGCCGCGACAGCCTGGGCCCCGCCGATGCGGAAAATTTCGCGTGACCCCGGCGCGCCGGGCCGCCGCCAGCACCAGCGGATTGATCTCGCCGCCGCTGGCGGGCGTCACCATCACGATGCGCGCGACACCAGCAACCTGCGCCGGAATGGCGTTCATCAACACCGAAGAGGGATAGGCCGCGGTGCCGCCGGGCACATACAGACCCGACACTGTCCAGACTGGTCCAGCGCCAGCCCAACAGCGCGCCGGTATCGTCGGTGAAACGCTCGTCGGCCGGAATCTGGCGGCGGTGATACGCCTCGATGCGCGCCGCGGCGGTCTCGATCGCCGCCATCTGTTCCTGCTGACCTGGCCCAGCGCGGCTTCGATCTCGGCGGACGACAGTTTCAGCGTTTCGCTGCGTCACGCCCGCGTGATCGAATTTGTTGGTCAGCTCGACCAGCGCCGCATCGCCGCGCGCGCGCACATCGGCGATGATGCCGCGCACAACCTGAGCGACATCTTCTTCCTCTTCGCGCTTGGCGAAGAGCAAGTTGTTGAAATCCGCGGCGAACGCGCGTCGCTAGCCTTCAGCCGGCGCGCCATCAGGCTCTCTCCATCGTGGTCCGGCTTGCCACGCGCCGCCCAGGCGGCCGTCATGTCGGCCAGCTCGGCGTCGATGCATTCCACCGTCAGCCGGAAAGCGCCGCCGCCGGCCAGCACCAGTTCGATCACTCCGCCAGGATCTTCGCCGTCATTGGGGGTGAAGCGTACCGCCAGCAGCGAGACCACCGCCTCGTCCGCGCCCAGTTTGACCTTGTGCGACTGAACTTTCAGCACGCCGTCAAAATGCAGGCCGGCGCGCACGCGCGTCCTTGCCGCCGGATTTCCCATTGCAGAGCGATTGACCACGGCGGCGAAGCGGCGCTTGCTGCGGCAGCCAGCCCACATCCTTGAGTTTGCCGTACGGCGTCCTGCAGCCGCGCCGACAGAACCTCAAGGTCTTCGGCATCGGCGGCCGCCAATTTGAGACGGCTCATTCCGGCACCCGCGCTATATCGGCGCCGACCCGGGACAGTTTTTCCTCCAGCCGATCAAAGCCGCGGTCCAGATGATAGACCCGGCTGACATTGTCTCGCCTTCCGCCGCCAGACCCGCCAGCACCAGACTGACGCTGGCGCGCAGATCGGTCGCCATCACCGGCGCGCCTTTCAGTTTTTCGACCCCACGCACGGTCGCGGTGTCGCCATCGATGCGCACCTGCGCGCCCATGCGCGCCAGTTCCGGCACGTGCATGAAGCGGTTCTCGAAAATCTTTTCGCGGATCACCGACGTGCCGTCGGCCACCGCCATCAGCGCCATGATCTGGGCCTGCAGGTCGGTGGGAAAGCCGGGATAGGGCGCGGTGGTGACGTCAGCGGAATGCGGCCGGCTGCCGTTCATGTGCACCTTCATGCCGCGCGCGGTCTGGGTGACTTCCGGCGCCGCTCTTGCTCAGGATCGCGCTCAGCGAGGCGATGGTTTCCGGCAGCGCGCCGATCAGTTCCACATCGCCGCCGGCGATGGCGGCGGCAATGGCATAGGTGCCGGCTTCGATGCGGTCGGGCATCACCCGATGTTCGGCGCCATGCAGTTCCTTGACGCCTTCGACCGTGATCTCGCTGGAGCCCAGGCCGGAAATCTTCGCGCCCATGGCGATCAGGCAATTGCCCAGATCGGAAATCTCCGGCTCGCGCGCCGCATTGACGATCTTGGTGGTGCCGCTGGCGAGCGTCGCCGCCATCATCGCGGTCTCAGTAGCGCCAACCGAGACGAAGGGGAAAACGATCTGCGCGCCTTTCAGGCCCTGCGGCGCGTGGCCGTGACATAGCCTTCCGCCAGTTCAATCTTGGCGCCCATCTGCTCCAGCGCCGCCAGATGCAGTTCCACCGGCCTGGCGCCGATTGCGCAACCGCCGGGCAGCGACACCTTGGCCTCACCCTTGCGCGCCAATAGCGGCGCCAGCACCTGAAAGCTCGCGCGCATTTTGCGCACCATGTCGTAGGAGGCGAAGACGCTGAAGTGATCTCGCGCGCCTGAAGCGTCATGCGGTCGCCCTCGCCAACCCGGCGACATGAAAACCTGAATGGTGACGCCGAAGCTGTCAAGAGTTCGGCCATGGCGCGCACATCTGCCAGCCTGGGCACATTGGCCAGGACAAGCGGCTCAGGCGTCAGAAGCGACGCCGCCATCAGCTTGAGGGCGGCATTCTTGGCGCCACTGATGGGGATTTCCCCTTTCAGCGGGCGGCCGCCACGGATACGGATACGGTCCATATCCATGTTTGTAGCCGGGGCCAAAGGCCAAGGAAAGGCTGGGAAAAAGCAGAGCTAGGCTGACTTTTGGGGTGGCTTGGGGGCCGGTTCGGGCGGCTGCGGGGCTGGGCGGGCCGGGGCAGGCTGTTTGCGGCGCTTGAGGTTGGCGCGCAGCGCCTGGGACAGCTTTTCGGGCGAGGATTTGGCCATGAAAGCCCCTTGTGGGAAATCTGAAAAACCCGGCTTTCCTTCGCGGAATCCTTACGTTATAGCAGCGCACCCTTGACGCAATTTTGGGTTAAGGGTTCGGGCTTAAGGTCCGGAAATACCACGGTTGCCGTAGTAGCGTAGTGGTAGCGCAATCCCTT
>CAWHLV010000057.1:0-21062 GCA_963830095.1 uncultured Alphaproteobacteria bacterium | reverse complement strand
AGGAATGTAGGCCGGCGATCTGCACGTGTCATACAGTTCTCCCGCGGAGGTTGGTGAGTGCGTTTATAATCCGCGCTGCACCTGCGAACAGCCGAAGAGATTCTTCGATTTGCCCGAGACGATCAGTCGTGTAACCCTCGAATTCTGAAAATGGCAGAGGACCCACGAAGGTCTCTTGTGCACGCGGGGAGATAATTATGAGCATTGCCAAAAGTCTGCTTTCCACGTGCGTCCTGGCCTTCGTCTTCGCCAACTCTCTTGGCGCGCAAGGTGCAGGCGAATGGTGGATCCTCGCCCGACCATTCCGCGCCGCTGCTACGCCTTCCCGTTGGAAATGACGCTGGGTCAGGGATTGAGCCGGGCAAGGCATGTGGGGAGCCATATCGACCTACGAAGACGCAAGTGGCAACCGCTATCTCTACTTTCCCCTGTGGGGACCGCCGGCTAAGGACATGCCCGCCTTCAGGCGCGCCGAGGGGCCGACTCCCACGGAAGTATCATGGCATTTCAGCTCACCGATGATGCCGGCAAGCTTGGCCTCGTCCCAGTATGGATGTCGCCGAACATGACGGTCCCGGACTCCCCAGTAGTCGCGAATGGCGTTGTGTATGCCGTACAGACGGGAGAACATACCTTGCAGGTCCAGCCCAGCCTGATGCAGCAACTGTCTCAACGCCCGCCCCCGGGAACGCCTCGCCACTTCCCTCCGCCCGCTGAGGCCGCAAAATTCCGCGCCACTCCGGTTAGTAATCTTATTCTTTATGCTTTCGACGCCGAGACTGGAAAGCAACTCTATTCAAGCAAGAAGATCATTTCCAATTGGGTGCATTTCACCGAACCTGTAGTCGCCTTCGGCAAGGTGTTTGTCGTAACCCATGACGCGCATGTCTATGCCTTCGGTGTGAGACACTGAATGGCCTGATGTCAGTCAGCAACTTGAAACGTCTGCTTTAGATCGCATACGCTGCCAGTTTGCGAACACAGGTTTCGCACTCTAGAACCCGATTATGCCGCTCAGTAACTGGAATTTGGAGGGGAAGACCTTGGGGAGGCGGCAGCAGGACTTGGTCTTTGAGGGCGCGCAGCTGGATTTGCAGCCATGAAATCCATGCCCAACGTGTTCATGTCCTCGACGTAAATCTTGTCGCCCAGAACCGTTCGCTGCTCCGTTGCCGGGTTGTACCGGACGAGGCGCACGCCCCGCGCTATCGGCCGGCCATCCTTGGCAAAGTTGACGAGGATATCTGACATCTTGTCCGAGAGCTCGCGATCGTACGCGGTCCAATTGCGGGTGATATGGATCATGTTGAGTATGTCTTGGTTCTGCAGCCAATATTCGATATCGGTCGTGTGGTAGACGCCGCGCACCTGGGGGTAATCGGCGATCTCGACGCCGGGAATGAATGGCTCCTGCCGGTCAAAACGGTACATGTACGCCGGCTGATGGCCGGTCATGGATTGGAGCTTCGCCCAGTCCCTATTTCCTAGGCCCAGGCCTGCTTCTGTACTCGCCAGCTTAGCTTGCGCAACTGCTTCTGCATCATTTGCTACTGGATAAGCGGCCAAAAACTCGTTCGCTTTGTTTCCGTACATCGAAGCGGCCGCCGCCTTGAATTCAGCCAGGGTCTGAGCCTTCGCTACAGGAATGTCCGTTCCAAGGTCGTTGGTGGTGGAACCCGCCATTATTGGAACATCGGATTGTTCTCCGGCCTCAAAGATTGCTTGTGGAGAGCGAGGCAGAAAATAGCCATCGACTATTGGACTGGTACGAATCCCTGCACCCTGTGCAATCGCAACCACCTTGTCCGAAGATAAAGCTCGCATTTCATCAAGCGAAGCCGCTTTCATTGCAGCTTGAAGCTTAAGGCCATCCGCTTCGCCTTCCGCCAAGCTGGCCATCCGGCTGGGAGCCACAGATGCACCGCTCCATCCCACCGCCTTTTGGAACAGTCCCTTCGCCAGCGGGCTTGCCTGAAGTTCGTTCACAGCCATGGACCCGGCCGACTTTCCGAGAATGGTTACATTCGCGGGATCGCCACCGAAGGCGGCGATATTGCGCTTTACCCATTTGAGCCCCGCAACCTGATCCAACATTCCCCAGTTACCGGATGCCGAATGGCCTGACTCCTGGTGGCATCGGGATGAGCCATAAATCCGAACACCCCAACGCGGTAATTGATGGCAACGTAGATCACGCCCTTCTTCACAATGTTCTGTCCGCCATAAATGGGCATACTGGCCGAACCTTGGGTAAAGCCACCGCCATAAATCCAGACAATCACCGGAAGCTTTTGGCCTGGTCGGGCTGATCCAGGCTCCCAAATATTCAGATAGAGGCAGTCCTCGGCTGCATCCTCGTCGGTGAAGTAGTGGTCGATGTTGTTGTTGCGCAGGCCCTGAACGCACTCGGCTGGCATTTTATTGGCCGTGTAAACTCCAACCCAGGGCTTAACGGGCTGCGGCGCCCTCCAGCGATATTGGCGGATGGGCGGTGCCGCAAAGGGGATGCCGAAATAGGCCTTTACCCCACTGGCCAATAGGGTCCCGGAGACCTTGCCGGAGGTAATCGTCACCGGATCCCCTGGAATGGGATTGGTTACAGCCGAGCGGCCGGGTGGAGCGACCGCAGGATCGGCAAAGGGACCTGGGGCTGCAAACGTTGGTTGGTACATCGAAGTGGCAAGGATTGAGCTGACGGCGGCGGCAAGGGCCTTTAGTGGCGCTCTCATTGTCGTTTCCCCTTGTGGGCACCTAGACTTTAGCATGCTTTTGACTGCGGCCTTAGCGTCTACCCAATCGAAGGAATGGTACCGTGGTTTCCCAAGTGAATGGCGAAGCGGAATATGACATAGGCCCTAGATCCAACGCTCGGTGTTGGTGGTTGACACCAGCGGTGATTTTGTCGGAATCCGCTGCTCACATGAATGGATTTACGCTCGCTTACGCTTAGAAGATATATCTTCGGGCTTAGATTGATCGAATATCTCACCGAACCCACTTAGGTGAATGGGCTCTTGCTTAGGAAAACGAACCACCAACTGCAGATCGCCGCCGACTGCCTCGACATAGTTCCGAAGCGTAGACAGATACATGTCAGCTTGTTTCTCGATTTTTGAAACCGAGGGTTGGCTAATTTTCATAGAGGACGCAATTTTGCCTTGAGCTTTGCCGGCAGCTTGGCGCAGCGCCTTTAGCCCCTCAACCTCATCTTTAAGGGCGTGGTAGCGAGCGGCGATACTGTCCTGCCGCTTCTTGGGCAGACCAGAAATAACCTCGTTCAATGTCCGACCCATCTTACTTACCTTTCTTCTTCGTCTCGTCCTTCGCCGCTTTCAAATGTGCCGCATAGCGTTCATCCGCTGTATTTAGCAGCCACTTGTAGAATTTCGCTTGGCTACCACCTGATTTATCTCCTGCTACCAGCAGAATTGCTTGGCGCCTTGGATCAAACGCAAAAGCCACTCTCCAGACGCCATCGGCGGCATCAAACCTCAACTCCTTCATGTTGGCATGATCCGAGCCTTTCAGAGTATCAACCCAGGGGCGGCCTAGATTAGGCCCATACTCCTCCAAGATTTTGGCACGCGCCAAAAGCTCTTCCTGAACCTTTTCATGAAGAGCGTAAAACTCCCCTTCGAACGCGTCGGCGAAACGAACTGTCCATGCCATGACATAGCTTTCAAGCTATATAGCTTCTAGGTTATAATTGTCAAGGTGCTCTGCGATCTGGTGCATTCAGTCGAGCAAATCACACCGCAGATCGAGCGCCTAAACCATAAGCCTTACAGGGCGTTACGAAACGCCGTAAGCCGCCTTACATTTGTAAGGCAGGTGCCGCTATATTCCATTCGATGGTCTAGGGTTAACTCAGATTTTAGCTAGCGCAGTCCCTTTTAGGACATTTTACCTATCAAATAAACCATTGATATAAAATGATATTTTAGCATTCGCGGGCTAGTTTCTTTGGTAAGGGATAGGTCGTGAGTTCGATTCTCACCTACGGCACCAGTTAAAATTATGTCGTAATATCAATATGTTATGAGGAGTTTTAGATTCCCGGTTTGGGAATCTTACTCCCTATGCGCATCTCGCTTTTGCGCGCCAAACCTGGTTGTTCAACGGCAACTGAACTCCTCAGCGCGTCGAAATTGTTGGACCAAAAGTTGGACCTAACGCGTCAATCACCGTGCGAATTTAGCCCCGGCACGCTTGGACATCGGCCAAAGCTACTAGCCGCATGCCAAGGATTTCGCCATCTCGGCGTCAATGTCGTCCTGCTGTATGCGCAGCTGACGGGGGGTACATCAAGTTTACTGTTAACGTTTGAGATTGCGCGGCGTTAGATTTGTAGTTACATTTATGTAGTTACATCGGAGAGCCGTTTTGCGCTGGACTTGGGATGGGGGAAAGAACCGCCGCAATAAACGGGCTCACGGCCTTAGTTTCGAGACCGCTCAGCTCGTATTCAATGACCCGCTCGCGGCTTCGCGGCCCGACCACTCCGCAGGCGAAGAACGATGGCAGACCGTCGGAATGATCGCCGGGGTAACCGTCTTCGTGGTGCACACGTGGCCCGAGCTAGATTCTAGTGGCGAAGATGTCGGCCGCATCATCAGCGCCCGTAAGGCGACGGCACATGAAAGGAGAGCATATGAAGAAGGTCAGTTCTAAACCCCTCACGGCGAAGCAAAGGGCGGAGTTGAAGGCGCTCGCCAAACTCCCCGAGGGCAAAATCAATACGCGTGAGACACCGGAAGTCCGGGACTGGTCCGAGGCCAAACGCGGCCTTTTCTATCGTCCGGTGAAGCAGCAACTGACGCTGCGTCTCGACGCCGATGTGCTGGATTGGTTCAAGAACCACGCTCCTAAGGGCGACGGCTATCAGACAGACATCAATCGAGCGCTGCGCGAACATGTGCTCCGGAAAGGGCGTCCCCGCAAGCGGGCTTAGGGCGTTCTCCTGATCTCCATGTCAAACATCAGCCCTAGGCGACGCAAAGTGGTGAATGCCTTACGGCGGAGAGGTTTCACAGGCTGAAAAGGGTACTGTGCCATCGCCATCACGGATGACATCGCTCAACAGATTGCGATCCTGAAGGGCCGCCTAGTCGCGCTTGACCGCGAACGGTCAGAGATCGCTGACCAATTAGGCCTGTTGGAGCGTGCGCACCCAGATGAGACGGCCAAACCTCGACCTCAACTTACCGTAAGCGTGACGATGACCTCATCGGCTTCTGAGAAGATTACGCTCTTCCGAAGTCTATTCCGAGGACGAGATGACGTGTTTCCGCGCCGATGGGAGAATCCAAAAACCGGGAAAGCGGGCTACGCGCCTGTTTGTGGAAACGAATGGATTCGAGGAGTTTGCGGAAAACCTCATATCAAGTGTGGGGAATGCCCAAACCAGGCATTCATCCCGGTCGGTGATGATGTCCTCCAGTGGCATCTCACAGGAAAAGCGTCTGGCAAAACGGGGGATTTCAATGCCGGCGTCTATCCCATGCTGCCAGACGAGACATGTTGGTTCCTCGCCGCCGATTTCGATAAGAGGTCCTGGATGCAGGATGTCGCCGCTTTCCGTGATACGGCGCGAGAAAAAGGCATTTGTGTCGCCATAGAACGATCTCGCTCCGGCAATGGTGCTCACGCCTGGATATTCTTCGCCGAGCCGGTTCCGGCGGCAGACGCCAGACGCCTTGGTGCGCTTCTCCTCACCGCGACTATGGATCGTTGTCCCGATATTGGCTTTGATTCGTATGATCGATTCTTTCCGAGCCAAGACACGATGCCGGCTGGCGGCTTCGGTAATCTGATCGCACTGCCGCTTCAGAACCGGCCTCGCGAAAACGGCAACAGCGCCTTCGTCGATGAGCATTTTCGTCCTTACGACGACCAATGGGCGTATCTGTCAACAATCAAGCGCATATCACGCGGCGAAATTATTTCGATCGTGGGTGAAGCCGCCGCTGCGGGACAGGTGTTCGGGGTCCCGCTACCGTCCACGGACGAGGATAGCGAGCCTTGGGCCATACCGCCGTCCCGTCGCAACGGGGAACCTCTGATTCATGGCAAACTTCCTGACGCTGTGGGGATCGTGCTGGGCAACCAAATTTATTTGGACCGATCTCTTCTCCCACCAGCGTTAGTGAACCGCATTGTGCGCCTGGCGGCGTTCCAGAACCCAGAATTCTACGCTGCACAAGCAATGCGCCTGCCAACTTTCGGTAAGCCACGTATCATCTCCTGCGCGGAGCTGTTTCCGAAACATGTTGCACTCCCAAGAGGATGCCTCGACGATCTATTGGGGCTTCTTGTTGACCTGCGTATCAAGGCCGAATTGCGCGACGAGCGCCAGAAAGGACAACCACTCGGAACCCGGTTTCTCGGCGAGCTGACGCCCGAGCAGGATGAAGCGGCGACGGCACTTCTCAAGCAAGACATTGGGGTGCTGGCAGCAACCACGGCATTCGGCAAGACCGTTGTCGCCGCAAAGGTGATCGCAGCGCGCGACCGGAATACGCTGGTCCTCGTCCATCGTCGGCAGATTCTCGATCAATGGTTGGCGCGCCTTCAGCTTTTTCTGGAAATCACACCGGATAAGATCGGTGTCATTCACGGTGGGAAGAAGAAACCCACCGGCAACATCGATATCGCCCTCATGCAAGGCTTGGTTCAGAAAGGTGTCGTCTCCGATGTGGTCGCGGGTTACGGCCACGTCGTCGTTGATGAGTGCCATCATCTCTCTGCGGTCGGCTTCGAAGCCGTGGCGCGGGCAGCCAAGGCCCAGTATGTGCTCGGTCTGTCAGCAACGATAACAAGAAAGGACGGACATCAGCCGATCATCTTCATGCAGTGTGGTCCGGTGCGTCATCGGGTCGATGCCAAGAAGCAGGCAGCGGCCCGACCCTTCGACCATAAGGTTGTGTTTCGGCGCACCAAGTTCCAGATTACTCGAAACCATCCCGATGATAGGGCCGCAATACAGGAAATTTACGCGCGGCTCGCTCAGGACCCGGCACGGAACGATTTAATCTTTGATGATATCCTGTTAGCGCTCGAAGCGGGTCGATCACCAGTGGTCATCACCGAGCGCAAAGATCATCTCGACGCCCTAGCCAGTCGCCTTTCGAAGTTCGCGCGGAACGTCATTGTTCTCCGTGGCGGCATGACCGTCCGTCAATCGCGGAAAGCAACCGAATCCTTGGCAGCAATACCAAATGGTGAGGAAAGAGTGCTCGTCGCTACAGGTCGTTATCTCGGCGAGGGCTTCGATGATGCCCGGCTCGATACCTTGTTTCTGACGATGCCAATCTCCTGGCGCGGAATACTTGCTCAATATGCCGGCCGACTGCACCGGCTTCATGCAGCGAAACGCGATGTCGTCGTTTACGACTACGTCGATGAAAACGAGCCGATGTTAGCGAAGATGGCTGCCAAACGAGAGGCCGGTTATCGGAGCCTCGGATATCGGGCAGTACACAGTGCCGAACTTGTATTGGACTCATCGCACCGGTAAGCTGTCGTTCACGCTGATTTGGTCGCAGATTTCCACTTGCGGCTGCCCCCTGCACATAACTACACATTTATGGTGCGCCATCGACACTTTGTTGTCCGGCGCTTTCGATACGATCAGCGCCGCAAGAGACGAGACAAAGCGCCGACTGGCCGAACTGTCGTAGCCGCTGACCTGCCCGCACCTTTGGTTCGCTCATTACGGCAGCAGCCAAACAATTTGGGCCGCCAGCCCCCCTTAATCCTCGAAGCTTCCTGCGGGTGCAAAGAACTGGCGGCGATGAACTACGATTACTTGATTACGTCAACGCTGATGGGCATCCCAAGTGCGCCCTCCACGGCAAGGACTGCGGGCTTGGCAGCTTTCTTCGTTCTTTTCGCCTTCTTGGCTTTAACAGGCTTTGCCTTTACCGGCTTCTTCGCCGCCTTTTTCGCGGGGGCGCGCCGGGTCTTCTTCAACGCGCTCTTTGCGACCTTCTTTGCTTTGGCTTTCTTCTTGGACTTCTTTGCTTTACCAGCCATGACATAAGTCCCCTCTATGCGGACGCGGGCCTTCACCCACCGGAGCGAAGACGAAAAACCTTTGCTATGCGCTCGTCAATAGACACCGCGTGACCGTTTGTCGGCTGTAATGCCAGTCCGACCACAGACGACCTCTTCCCAACATTTGTAGATCAAGGCCTCAACGCTCAACGGCCCCTTATTTGTCGTGATCAGGCGGTGGAGGTGGCGGTGCGGCCGGAACAGGTTGCCAGTTGTGGCTGCAATTCTTTACGTAAGGGTAATAGCCCTTCGGACTATCGCAATAGTACCAATATTGTCCTGATGCAGGGCCACCAGAGGCTTCATCGGAGGCTTCAGGCGGTCCACCGGCTCCATATGGATTAGGCCCTGAATTGGGAGGCGGCGGGGGCGGGGGAGCGCCGTATTCGCCATAGGGGTAGTAGTCAGGGGGATAGGGGTAATAGTACCCACCGTATCCATCCCAGAATGGGTAGTAGGGATAGCCATAATACCAAGGGCCAAACCCGAACCCCAGGCCATATCCGTACCCCCCGCGAAATCCTCCGCCACCACCAAAGTGTCCGCCGCCGCCAAAGTGCCCCCCTCCACCGTGGCCGCCACCAGCTGCATCTGCGGATCCAATCAAACCCGACGTCATGAGTTCAATCGCCAATGCTATTGCTGCCGCTTTCCGCATCGTTGAAACTCCTACGCTGAGCATGGATTTACCGCGCGCACTATATACAGCGTATCGGTCAGATAAACGAGTGTACTCGTTTGTAAGACAGGCTCGTGCGCGGTCGATTTTCGCAAGACACCCATCTCGTGGCCGAGACCTGAACATAAGTGCACATTTATACACAAGAAATTGTTGGACCTGTGTTGGTATGGAAAGATGGGGTCTCAAAAAAAAGTTGAAGCAATTAGATAGAGACAGATTGCGACGCCCACCTGCGCACCATTCACTTGGCCCGCGACGGGGGCCAAGTGAATGCCAAGGCCGGGCGCGCGACAGCGCCTTGAGCCCGGCCGCGGCAGCAATGCGCGCCCGGAGGGGCGCGCCATTAAGCAAAGCCAAGCGCCAACGCGACAGCGACTTGAGCCCGGCCGCGGCAGCAATGCGCGCCCGGAGGGGCGCGCCATTAAGCAAAGCCAAGCGCCAACGCGACAGCGACTTGAGCGGGTCCATAGGCAGCGCCTATCGCCAGCGCAGCGCGCCGCCGCCACGGATGCGTCAGGCCCCTGCCGGGGCGCGCTAATTGGGTATTGTGTCCCCGGAATTCCAAGCTGGCGGTTAGTCTAAAGACGAGAGAATGCGAGTCGCTTTCGTCGCTGCACTGATCTGCAGATTGAATCCGTTCGGCGTCCTCGTGTGGTAGCTCTTGTACAAAGCCGTGTGGATATCGCCTTTCCCACCAGTGTCCTCTTTGGCAATCAGCCCGCGTTTCTCGAGCTCCGCCTTGACCTGATCTGGGTCGAACGGCGAAATGCCGAACGAAATATGACTGATAACCACGCCGCGCTCTGATGGCGCCGACGGCATCGTTCCGGCCTGCCCGCCACGCCTGCGACGGATGGTGATGTCACCGATGTCGCCGATCTCGCACTGATTTTGACTGCCTTCGTCGACCCCGGGCTTCCAACCAAGGAGCGCCGTGTAGAACGCCACGGTTTCCTTGTAGTTTGAGACCTCGAATGAGATGTGATCGAGCCAAACGGTGTTCCAATTCGTCGATTCGAACGGCGCGCTTGCAGACGTCTTGCCGTTCGCGGGCCGCTGCCGTCGGATATCACGACGACCATTGCTGATCTGCAGGTTGAACCCGTCAGGGTCCTTCACATGGAAGCTCTCAAAGTCCTTGTGGTTGTCGGCCACTGGCATGAGCCCGCGCTTTCGCAGTTCCCCTTCGACTTTCTTGGCGTCCCACGGCTCGATACCCCAGCACAAGCCGTCGAACTCTCCTTGACGCGGAGCGGGTGCAGCAGCGCCAGCGGCTGACGGCGGCGATGTCACCTGATACCCGCCGCGGAGGATGAGACGGCACCGGTCGTCGATGTCGAGCACCGCCTGATTACCATCGTCGCTCCTGATCTTCCAGTTCATCAGCGCGGCATAGAAGGTGGCCTCCTTGGGGTAATCCGCCACCTGGCAAGATATATTCAGATGGACGGTCTTCCATCCGGTGGGTTCGAAGGGAAGCTTGGCGGGCGCGGTATCACATCCCGGAGTGCCCGCATGTGCGCCCCCGCACACGCCTTGTGCGAATGCAGACGTCGGACGAATCGCCATGGCGATTCCGAGCGCTTTCAGCAACTGCCGGCGCGACGACCTGCCATGATTGAACTCATTGAACAGACTCTTTGCTTTGTCAGCCATCAGTGCTGCCTATTCCAATGCGCCTCCACGACCGAGGCCGATGCCGGAACGCGGCCCTTATCCCGCTTCTTCTTATCTAGGATGTTTATTCCGGGTCATATAAGCAGTTCGACGTATGTAGCATTGCAGCATGTGCAGCTAGATTCCCGGTCAGACGAAAACAAAAACTGATCCCCTTAGTCCAATTACCGGACCGACCCCAATCCCCGGGGAGGCCTGGGAATTTCTTCGGCGTAACCCAGAATACAGAGAGAATTTTATCGCTTATGCTGAGGCAAATCCGAGCGTTGCTTACGAAATTGCCGGACGACGGGGCCTTGACCTCGTAGCGCAAAGCGAATTGGTGGTGAAGCCAGGGACCTCACCTCGTCCGGCTTCAACGCTTGGATTCGACGAACGTCCAGGCTGTTTCGGTCGCAGTTTTCAATTTATCGCCGACCCCAGCACATAGCTGCACATTTATTCACAGAGAAATTGTTGGATCTGTGTTGGTATTGAAAAATCAGGATACAAGAAGACAAGTTAAAGCAACCAGATAGCTCCAAAATGTGACGCCCATCTACGCACCATTCACATGCGCCCGGACCGGGCGCATGTGAATGCCAAGCCCGCCCGCGCGACAGCGACTTGAGGGCGGGCGCGGCAGGCCAAGGCGCGCCATCCAACAAAGCCAAGCGCTCGCGCCGTTGAACCGCCCTGCCCCATGCCGCAGGATCGCCCCAGAAAAAAGAATCGTCTTGGGGGAATGCATGCTCGATCGCCGCCTGATGCTGTCTTCGCTGCTGGCTTCGCCGCTGGCCGCCAAATACGCGCAAGCCGCCGCCAACGCGCCGCCGATGAAGATCACCCGCATCGAGACCTGCTACTGGAATTCGCGCGAGGACGCGGAATTCTGGCCGCACTGGACCTGGGTCAAGATCGAGACCGACGCCGGCATTTACGGCATTGGCGAAACCTATCCGCGCCAGCCGACGGAAGCCGACGCCATCCATTCAGCAGCACCCTCGCTGCTCGGGCGCGACCCGCGCGACATCGAGCGCATCTGGGCCGACCTCTACCGCACCTTCGATTTTCAGGTGTTCGGCGGCGCGGAGATGCGCGCGCTGAGCGCCATCGACCTGGCGCTATGGGACCTACTGGGAAAATCGCTGAACGCGCCGGTCTACCGGCTGATCGGCGGGCGCGCCAATCCCAAGATCCGGCTCTACAACACCTGTTTCCCCTATAAATACGATTTCAACACCGAGCCGGAAAAGATCATGCGCGAGTTGATCGACACCCGCGGCATCAAGGGCATCAAGATCTGGCCGTTTGACGGGTTCGCGGCCGACAACCAGAACCAGTTCATCACCTGGGACCAGATCGACAAGGCGATCACCCCGGTCAAGAAGCTGCGCGACACGTTTGGAAATGAGATCGAGATCGCCATCGAATTCCACGCCCAGTGGAATGTGCCGTCCGCTATCCGCATCGCGAATGCGCTGGAGCCCTATCAGCCGATGTGGCTGGAGGACATGCTGATGCCGGGCAATTTCCAGCAATATCATGAAGTGGCGGCCGCCACCTCGGTGCCCCTGATCGCGGGCGAGCGCATGGGCGGCAAGATGCAATTCCAGCAGCTGTTTGAATCCCGCACCACCAAATACGCGATGTTCGACATCACCTGGTGCGGCGGCATGACGGAAGCGCGCAAGATCGCGGCCATGGCGGATGCCTATGAGCTGCCGATCGCGCCGCACACCGCGGGCGGGCCGCTGCTGTTCTATGCCACCACCCATCTTTCCACCGCCCAGCCCAATGTCTGGATCCAGGAAAGCTGCCAGCGCTTTTACGAGCATGACTGGAAGCTGATGCTGGAAAACCCGATAGCGCCGGAGGATGGGCACATCACCATGCCCGACGAGCCGGGCTTTGGCATGCGCATCAAGCCGTCGGCCTGGAACCACCCCAAATCCATCCATCATGTGTCGGACAAGGCGTCGGGCTGTTTTGCCCGGGGTGACCAGAAATCCACCTGTCCCTGAGCTGTTTTCCCTGTAGGCTTCGCTGCAAAACAGACCGGAGGAACGTTCATGTTTCGCATGCTTGCCCGCGCCACCGCCCTGCTCGGGCTTCTCGCCGCCGCGCCAGCCGCATACGCCGCCGACACCTATCTGGTACCGTTTCCGGCGCACCACATCATCGCCAACATCTATTATGTCGGCACCAAGGGCCAGGCGAACTATTTGATCACCACGCCAAAGGGCAACATCCTGGTCAATCCGGGAACGGAAAAGAACCCGGCGATGATCAAGGCCAGCATCGGCAAGCTGGGCTTCAAGTATAGCGACACCAAGGTCCTTCTGATCAGCCATGCCCACTTCGACCACGACGCCGGCGCCGCCCAGGTCATCAAGGACACCGGCGCGAAATACGAGGTGATGGATGCCGATGTGCCGGTGGTGCAATCCGGCGGCAAGCTCGACTTCAATTATGGCGACAAGGGCGGGGTGAACCTTTATCCCGCGACCAAGGTTGACCGCGTGCTGCATGACGGCGACACGGTTTCGCTGGGCGGCACGGTTCTGACCGCGCACAAGACACCGGGCCACACCAAGGGCTGCACCACCTGGACGATGGCGGTGAAAGACGGCGGCAAGACCCTGAACGTGACGATCGTGGGCAGCCCGAACGTCAATCCGGGCTATATCCTGGTCGGCAACAAGAAGTATCCAAACATCGCGCAGGACTATGAAAAGACGTTCCGGGTGCTCAACGCATTGCCCACCGATGTCTTCCTGGGCGCGCATGGCGACTATTACGGCCTGGACGCCAAATATCCCAAGCTCAAGCCCGGTGCGGCCAATCCCTTCATCGATCCGAACGGCTACAAGGCCTATGTCGCCAACCGCGAAGCCGCGTTCCGCAAAGAGTTGGCGCGGCAACAGGCGGGCGGAAAACCTTAGATGACGGGGCCCACCCGCCGCGATGCGTTTGGTGCGGCCGCAGCCCTTGCGGGGCTGGCGGCTGCGCCGGCATCGGCCCAGACCATCGCCGGCCTGAACGGCTACGCCATCAATCTGGATACCTGGTGCAAGCAGGTGCCGTTCGAACAGCGCTTTGCGCTGGCGCGCAAGTTGGGATTCAGAACCATCGAATTCTGGACGGTGGACCGCGGCAACGGCACCAGAGCGTCAGACATCAAAACGCTGGTGGATGACAATGGTCTGGAGGTGACGCAGTTCGCGCCCGCCTGGCCCAATTTCGCCGATCAGTCGAAATTGCCGGACCTGCTGAAAGTCACCGAACAGGCCATCGCCGACGCGAAAACCTTGGGCTGCACCAAGTTCACCATCACCGGCCATGCGCTGATCGACGGCATGACGCGCGAAGCCCAGCTGGCCGGCTATACCGCAGGCCTGATGCGCATCGCGCCGCTGCTGGAACAGGCCGGTGTCACCGGTCTGGTCGAACCCTTCAACCGGGTCAATCACCTGAACCATCTGCTCAACGGCTCGCAGCCGGCGCTGCCGATGGTGCGCAGCGTGAACTCACCGCGCGTGAAGCTGTTGTGGGACTTCTATCACATGCAGCTGGAAGACGGCGATCTGATCGAGAAGTTCACCGCCGGCGCCGATCAGGTGGCGCATGTGCAGATCGGCGATGTGCCCGGCCGTCATCAGCCCGGCACCGGCGAGGTCAACCACGCCAACCTGCTGCGCAGCGTTCGCGCGGGCGGATACCATGACAAGATCGGTCTGGAATTCATGCCGCTGGATCAGGACGACGCCAGAGCGGTGAAGGACATGCTGGCGCTCGGCGTTGGCTAATGCCCCACGCTAGTGAATGACTTCGACGACGGCCAGCAGCGCAGCGGCTGCGCCCAGCGCCGGATAGAGATATTCCGACCAGGAATGCAACGGCGCGGAGTGCACCCATTCCCGGGCGGCCATGGCGCGTGACTGGCTGCGGGCGAAGAAATAATCTTCATGGCGGTAATCGGCGTGGGCCGACAGATGGGACATGACACTCTCTCTTTCGCCCCAAGAGATATGCATGCCGGGCCTAAAACAGCCTGCGCCTGTCGCATGGCGGGCAGGACAGCGGCGCATGCCCTATAATAGAGTGCGAGCACGAATCGGAGGGTTCATGCGGCGGCTTGGGGCGGGCATTGTGGCGCTGGGGTTTTTGCCCCTGTCTGCGCTTGCCCAGGATGAACCCAGGCTGTTCGCACCCGCGCCCACCAGAACCGCCGCAGCGTCAGACACCATTCCCATGGTGCGCGCCGCACTGGACGAACCGCCTGTACCCACCGCCCGGCCCACGCCGGAAATCCGCAGCACGCTCAGCGATACCGAAACGCCGGTGCCGACCCCACGTCCGCCCGTCACCTACGAACCGCAGAAGATCGCTTTCGCCGATGGTGTCGGCGCCCAGTTCGACATTGCCTACGCGTCGCTTGCGGGCTTTCGGCCGCTGACCCTGGACATCTACACGCCCAGGCCCGCGCCTGCCGCGCTGCCGATCGTGCTGTTCGTCCATGGCGGCGGCTGGAGCAGCGGCGATTCCCGTCATGCGCCGGCCTTTGCCGATTTCCCCCGTGCGCTGGCGGCACTGGCGGCACAAGGCTATGTCGTGGCCAGCATCAATTACCGGCTTTCCCAGGAAGCGCATTTTCCCGCCGCGCTCCAGGATGTGAAGACCGCCATCCGCTGGATGCGCGGTCATGCAAGCAACTTTAACGGCGATCCCACCCGGCTTGCGGTGTGGGGTATGTCGGCGGGTGGCCAGTTGGCGGCGATGGCAGGGACCACCTGCGGGGTGATGCGCTTCGAGCCGGATGCGAATTCCGGTGCCAATGCCAGCTATGACGCGCCCAGCGACTGCGCCGAAGCGGTGATCGACTGGTTCGGTCCCACCGATCTGGAAAATCTGGCGGCCGACAATGGCAGCCCCACCAAGGAAGGTTTTGTCGCCGCCGGCCAGACCAGCGATGAAGGCCGTTATCTGGGTTGCGAGCCCGCGGCCTGCGGGCCGGGCGTGATAAAACTCGCATCCCCACTGGCCTTTGTGTCGGAAAACGCGCCACCATTCCTGATCCAGCACGGCGCCGCCGACACCACCGTGTCGCCCAAACAGTCGCAGAAGCTGTATGACGCGTTGAAGAAGAAGGGCGTGCCGGCCCAGATCGTGCTGTATCCGGATGCGGAGCACGGGTTCGTCAAGAACGGCAATCCTGATCCGACCACCGTGACCAAGGCCATGGCGGACCTGACCGCCTTCCTGGCCGCGACCTTCGCCGACAAGGCTCCCAAGCCCGGCATCCGCCACACTGTGGCGAACTGACTCTCCTCATTAGCCTTAACGGCCACTGGCCTGCTTCTTGAACCGAGAAAGGCGCAAATAACGCCTTTTGGGGCCCGGAAACCTTATGGACCAGCAGATTTTCACCGACGGGATCGGACGGATCACCGTGATCGGCGGGGTCGTGCGTCTCGATTTGGTCACCTATTCCCCCAATGAGACAGACGCCCAGGGCAAACCGCGCCAGGTCTTTACCCAGCGGGTGGTGATGGGTACCGAAGCATTTCTGCGTTCGGCCGAAAAAGTGCGTGAGATCGTGCAGCAGCTGTCTCACCCCGGCGCCCATGCGCAAGCCCAGCCCGCGCCTGCCGTTCAGCCGCAAATCCAACAGCCCCAGCCGCAGACCCAGCCCCAGATCCAACCTCAGGCCCAACCAAAAGGCGAGCCGCCTTACACCAACGGTCCGCTGTTTCCGGCAAGGTCCGAACAATCCGACAAGCCGGCCAAGGCGCCCTTTCCATGACCTTCCTGCGCGGCAGCGCCGCTCCCCAAAAAGAACCGAAGACCGAACCCAAGCAGGCCGCCGCGCCGGACGAACGCCCAGGCGAGCGTCATGACAGCGGCATCCGCGCGCTGGCCGCGGTGGCGCGTCACTATCAGCTGGACTGGAGCCTGCAGCGTCTCACCCATCAATACGCCAAGGACCGCGAACCCGATGGCAAGGAACTGGCGCGCATCGCCCGCGCCGAAGGCCTGAAGGCCAGCCTGGAACGCACCAACTGGAAATATCTGGCGCGGCTGCAGAAGCTCACGCCTTTTCTGGTGCGGCTGAACAACGGTTCCTGGTTCGTGGTGCTCAAGGTCGGTGCAGCCGCCGGCCCCGATCAGATCGTGCTGTTCAATCCCAAGAAACCGGAAGCCAACCTGTTCGCGGTGGACAAGGACAAATTCTGCGCCCACTGGACCGGCGAGATCGTCCTGCTCAAGCGCACCTATCGCAAGGGTGAGGCCCGCCGCTTCGATCTTTCCTGGTTCGCGCCCGAATTCTGGAACCAGCGCGCGCTGTTGCGCAATGTGGTGATCGCGGCGCTGGCGCTTCACGTCCTGGCGCTGGCAGTGCCGATTTTCTTCCAGATCGTGATCGACCGTGTTCTGGTCTATCTCAGCGACGCGACCTTGGCCGTGATCGGCGTCGGCGTGCTGCTGGCCATCCTGTTCGACACCGTCTTTACCTGGCTGCGCGGCTATTTCGTGCTCAACACCGCCAGCCGCATCGACATCAGGCTGGCGCGCAAGACTTTCCGCCATCTGATGAGCCTGCCTATCAGCTTCTTCGACACCAGCCGTGCCGGCGTGGTCACCAAGCATATGCAGCAGGCCACCCAGATCCGCGAATTCCTCACCGGCCGGCTGCTCACCACCCTGCTCGACCTGCCGGCACTGCTGGTCTTTTTGCCCCTGATGCTGTGGTACTCCACCACCTTGACCATGGTGGTTCTGGGCGTGACCGCGCTGCTGGGCCTGATGATCGCCGCCATGCTGGGGCCTTATCGTCGGCGTCTGCGCCATCTCTACCAGGCGGAAGCAACCCGCCAGTCGCTGCTGGTGGAAAGCGTGCATGGCATGCGCACCATCAAGTCGCTCAATCTGGAGCCGCGCCGCGAAGAGGCGTGGGACAATGCCGCCGCCGACGCCGTGACCACCTATGTTCAGGTCGGCAAGATCAGCCTGGCCGCCAACACCATGTCGGGCTTTATCGACAAGGCACTCACCGTCGCCATCGTCTGCGTCGGCGCCTTCCTGGTGTTCGACGGTTCGCTCACCGTGGGCGGGCTGGTGGCCTTCAACATGCTGTCGTCGCGGGTGACCAGCCCGGTGCTGCAGCTGATCGGCCTGCTCAACAACTATCAGGAAGTGCTGATGTCGGTGGAGATGCTGGGCGAGGTGATGAACCGCCCGGGCGAAAATTCCGGCCAGCGTGGCCTGACCCCGCCGATCGCGGGCACCATCGAATTCGAGAAGGTCACCTTCCGCTATCCCGGCACCGAAAGACCGGCGCTGAAAGAGGTTTCCCTGCGCATTCCGGCCGGCAGCATGATCGGCATTGTCGGCCGCAGCGGTTCGGGCAAGACTACCTTGTCGGCGCTGCTGCAGGGCCTGCATCAGCCCTCCGAAGGCGCCATCCGCATCGACGGTCACAATATCCGCGACATCGATCTTGCCTATCTGCGCAGCCAGAACGGCGTGGTGCCGCAGGAACCCTTCCTGTTTCGCGCCAGCATCAAGGACAATATCCGCATGGGCGAGCCGACGGCGGCCTTCGAGGATGTCGTGCGCGCCGCGCGCCAGGCCGGCGCCGACGAATTCATCCAGCAGCTGCCCCAGCGCTATGACACCGAACTGGAGGAAGGCGCCGTCAACCTGTCGGGCGGCCAGAAGCAGCGCATTTCCATCGCCCGCGCCCTGTTGCGCCAGCCGCGCATCATCATCTTCGACGAAGCCACCAGCGCGCTGGACCCCGAAAGCGAAGCCGTCGTGGTCAAGAACCTGAAGGAAATCGCCAAGGGCCGCACCACCATCGTGATTTCCCACCGGCTGGCCACCATCCGCGAGGCCGACGCCATCCTGGTGCTGGACAATGGCGCCGTGAACGACGTGGGCACCCACGCCCAGTTGATGCAGCGCAACTTCGTCTACAACCAGCTCTGGACCCAGCAGCATGTGGGGGCGGCATGAGCGACACCGCCTTTCGCCCGCGCGCCAATGATAACGCCAATGACAACACCAGGCTGGACGGCCGGCTGAAGCGCGCCGCCAACGAATTCCAGTCCGACGCCGCGGCCATCGAGGAAGCACCCGTGCCGCTCAGCGCCCATGCCGCGCTGTTTGTCGTGATCGCGCTTCTGGCCGCCGCGGTTATCTGGTCGGCGGTGGGCACCCTGGACCGTATCGTGGTGGCGCCCGGCAAGATCGCCACCCGCACCCCCATGCTGGTGATGCAGCCTTTCACCACCTCGCGGGTGCTCGAAATTACAGTGAAGACCGGCGACCATGTGAAGCAAGGCCAGCTTCTGGTGCGCTTCGATCCCGCCTTCGCCCAGGCCGATGTCTCGTCGCTGGAGCAGAAAGTGGCCTCGCTCAGCGCCCAGGTCGAACGTCTGGAAGCAGAACTTTTCGGCCGCACCTTCCTGGCGGGGCCGCAGGACACGCCCGAGCGCATCACCCAGGGCCAGATCTTTCTGCAGGAAATGAGCGACCACCAGGCCGAGATCGACCAGCGCGAAAGCAAGCTTCAGCAGACCGAGTCCCAGATCCAAGTGGACGAAGCGGCGTTGCCCGGCGTGGAGCAGCAGCTGGGCATGGCCCAGCATGTGCTCGACATGTACAACCGCCTCGCCCGCCAGAAGGCGGCCGCGACGCTCGACATCCTGCGCTCCCAGTCCAGCCTGATCGACGCCCAGTTGCGCTACAAGAATACCCAGGGCGATCTCGACAAGCAGATGGCGACGCGCGCTGAGACCGAACATGAGCGCCAGGCCTATCTGGACAAATGGCGCAGCGACCATGGCCAGCAGCTGGTGCAGGCGCGCCAGGACCTGTCGGAGGCCAGCGAAACCCTGAAGAAGGCCGACGCCATCCACGAACTGACCGAGATGACAGCGCCCGTTGACGGGGTGGTGCAGCAGGTCGCCGACCGCACCATGGGATCGGTGGTGCGCGAGGCCGAGACCCTGGTCACCATCGTGCCCGACAATGCCAAGGCTCGTGGACCGACTCGACCGGCCAGACCGGCGACTACAACAGTGACGAGCACTACAGCCTCACGGCCGGGAACTACGTCACGGTCACCTTCACAGGCACGAGCATCGCCTGGATCTCCTCCGACGGCCCCAACCACGGGTACGCCAACGCCTACCTCGACGGCAGCTCGACACCGGTCGCGACCAACGTCGACAGCTACGGCAGCACGGTCGTCGGGCGCAGACGCAGCTCAGCCTCACCGGCCTCTCAAACACCAGCCACACGCTGAAGATCGTCGTCGACGGGACCCGCGACGCCTTCGCTACCGCCAACTACGTCTCGATCGACGCGTTTGTCATCGGCACCGAGACGGGCGCCGAGGTGGACGACGCGCCGAGCTCCACGGTCACCTACAGCGGCAGCCACTGGACGCACGGGGTCACCGGCAGCCAGAACTACGACAGCACCGAGAGCTTCGACCTCACCGCCGGCGACTACGCGCAGTTCACCTTCACCGGCACGAGCGTCGAGTGGGTCGCCCCGATGTCCAACAACGGCGGCTACGCCAACATCTATCTCGACGGCAGCCTGGTCTCTTGGAATATTTGGTGCCGGATCGCGCGCTGGCTGGCAGGCTGTCGATGGTGAAAGGCTGGGTGTTCGTCTCGGTGACGGCGCTGATGCTCTATCTGCTGCTGCGGCGCAGGCTGACTTCCTGGGACAAGGAAGTCGGGGCGCGGTCGCAGGCGGAGGCGGAGGCGCGCGAGCACCAGGCGCTCTACCACTCGCTCGTCGAGTCGATGCCGGCCGGAATATTCCGCAAGGACGCCTCCGGTCGCTATGTCTACGCCAACCCATGGCTCTGCCAGTTTAACGGGCTGAAGCCTGAGGATTACCTGGGAAAGACGGCGCTTCAAGTCGCCGAGGCGATTATGGAGCGCGGGACCAGGACGGTCGACGCGGCTACAGGCTCGTCCATTTACAACCAGGGCGGAGGCCACCACGAAAAGATCATGCAATCCGGCGAGCGCGTCCAAATCGAGGAGGATTGGATAATGGCCGACGGCCGGAAGTACTGCCTCAAAGTGACCAAGACCCCGATCATGGACGCCTCCGGAAAGGTCGTCGGCTCCCAAGGGATCCTTTTCGACATCACCGAGCACCGCCGGTTCGAGGAGCACTTGAGGCGCTCCCAGCGCCTGGAGGCCGTCGGGGCCCTCGCAAGCGGCATCGCCCATGACCTGAACAACATCCTCGCGCCCGTGCTGATGGCGCCGGCCCTCCTGAAGGAGACCGTGAGGACCGAGCAGGAGCGGGAACTGCTCGAACTGATCGAGCAGAGCGCGCAGCGCGCCTCCGCGGTCGTGAAGCAATTGCTCACCTTCAGCCGCGGCAGCGGCGGCGAGCGCCTGCCGCTTCACGTGAAGCACCTGGTGAGGGAGATGCGCGGCATCGCCTCGGAGACCTTTCCCCGGAACATCACTCTGCGGTCAATCGTCGCCCCGGGCCTGCAGCCCGTCCTCGGTGACGCCACACAGATCCACCAGGTTCTCCTCAATCTGTGCGTCAACGCCCGCGACGCGATGCCCGATGGCGGGACGCTCACCCTGTGCTGCGAAAACACTCTCGTTGACGAGGAACTGGC
>CAWHLV010000056.1:0-32034 GCA_963830095.1 uncultured Alphaproteobacteria bacterium | reverse complement strand
TCTCCAGCAGGCCTTATCCAAGTTCAAGGCTATTAGCGCCCTGCGAATAACGTGGGTGTAGAGGACCATCGTGCGGCACCGAAAAAGGACCGGGGGTGAAGTTTCAGATGCCCGCCCCCCCGAAAAGCTCGACCGTCTAGACGTCAAATTTCTGCTCTTGCCTCCTCGATGGAGAGGCCGCCGTAGGCCTTCGTACGGCCCGCATGGAACAAACGCGCGCCAGCACACTTCGCACCTTCAGGCAGGTATCGTAGTCAACGTCCCGAAGCGGCGTCGTACTTCCAATGACTTCCTTCAGCAGGGCGACGTCGGCACGCTGCTTGTCGATCCATTTCAGGCTGACACCGTTGGCGGCGGCTCGCTCTTCCTGCATGACTTGGACGAGCTGATCGGCTGCCTGGCCGAACGTCACATCCGCCGGTCTGCGGGGGTCAAAAGTCTGATCAAAGAAACCGTGGCTGAAGTCGTCGTCAATCCGGGCGTGCTTTCGATTTTGCAGTTCCAGGAGGGCGCGCCTGACCAGTTCCGTAAACAGGTCATACGGCACGGCCTTATTGTCTATGGTCGTCCCTACCCCCTTGAGGATTTTGAGCCTGTTGCGTGGGCCAGCTCGGCGCTACGGGGGTCATCGGGTTCTTGAGATATCCAGCCCGATCTCAATGTCGGCCTTGATCTCGTCCTTTTCCAGTTGGCTGGCGGGCGGGTCGCTCAGCGCCCTGCAATAAGCCGCTCGTCGGTGCGTTCGACGTAATCCTGAACCAGCTTGATCAAGCCACCATCCGAGGCGGCAGGCCGCCGGGCAGGTCGTCGTTGCCGTGTGCACCCTGGGCCTCTTTCGCAGCCTCAAAAGGATGGCCCATTTAAGGACCTCGGCAGCGCGGCGCTTCTTGGCCTCCTTGGCGTCCCGGGTCCCGAGCGAGAACAGGATGACCTTTTTGCCCAGCTCGCCGACCAGCGGGAGGGGCACACGGCGGTGGTAATAGAAGACGCCTTTTCGAACGAGGAGGTGGTTGGTCTGAGACACGTAGCGTTCCTTTGTGTTGCATCAATGTGCGACACAGGTTTCACGCTAAGACTTTGATCCATAAGAAATCCAGCCTGTACCTGGACCGTGGTACAGAATTGGTGCCGCCTGCGTGACTTCGAACACGCGACCCCATCATTACGAATGATGTGCTCTACCGACTGAGCTAAGGCGGCCACCGAAGGAGGCGGAAACTACTGATCCGCACCCCCCTCTGCAACGCCAAAACTGGCCCGAAAGCCCTTAATTCCCCGTTTCGCCGTAGGAAATCCGCCAGATCCGGCCCTTGTTGGACTCCGCAACATAAAGCGCTCCGTCTGGTCCGACCCCCACGCCCACCGGGCGATAGGTTGCGGTCTTGACCTGCTTGGCGTTGGCATCGGGTCCGGCAAAGCCATCGGCAAACACCACCGGCTTGCCTGCCTTGCCGCCGGCAAACGGCACGAACACCACGTCATAGCCGGCATGGCCGCCGGCCACGGTGCCGCCATCGGCGCCGCCGCCATGCATGGCCAGGAACGCGCCGCCCCGATATTTCTTCGGGAACTGGCTGCCGTCATAGAAGGTCATGTCCAGCGCCGCCGGCCGCATCGGCTGGAACGCCACCACGGGCTTGGCATATTTGGCATCCTTCACCGGCGTCTTGCCGTCGCCGCCATATTCCGGCGCCATCAGGCGGATCTTCCGCTGGCCATCCCAATAGGTATAGGGCCAGCCCATGTCGGTGCCCTTGGTGATGCGGAACATTTCGTCGGGGATGGCATCGTCCTGTGCCGGCGTCACCAGTTCCGGCCAGCCCTTGTTGGTGGCGTCGCGACCGTGCCAGGCGCCATAGAGCCCGTCGCCCGCGCGCCAGTCCATCGCGCCCTGATTGCGGATGCCGGTGGCGAAATGTTCGCCATCGGCCAGCTTCTGGCCAGGCTTGCTGTCGTCAAAGCGCCAGACGCCACCGCGCGTTTCCAGAATTGGGCACGGCTGCAAGCCAACCGGCTTGTCCTTGGGGCCCTTAGGGTCCCAGCAATTGTTGGCGCCGCCGCCGCCATCAATGGAGACAAAAAGATTGCCCTTGCCGTCAAAGGCAAAGGGATGATTGGTCGACGCCATGCCATCGACGATGGTCTCTGGCGCAGTGGTGGGCACCAGTTGGTCGTCCAGCGCGAAGCGCACCACGCCAGTGCCGGTCGCCGCATAGAGATAGTTCTTGTAGACCTTGATGCCGGTGCCTTGATCGACGCCCGCGATATGGGCGGTCTGGAGCGGCTTGTGATCGATGCCCAGCCTGAGCGCCACAATGCCGACCGACGGCTGATTGGGCCCATGGCGGGTGGACAGATAGATGTCGTTGCCGCGCAGCGCCATGTGGCGGACCGGGCCGACACCTTCCGCAACAACCGTGGCATGGAAGCCGGGCGGCAAGGTCAGGCCATCGGGCTCGGCGGCCAGCGCAGGCGCGGCCGCAAGCAAGGCAACAAAAGCAACCGAAAGCGTCCTGACCATGATTTTCCCACCCTTGTTTTTGCGCGGAAAGCCTAAACCGCGCCCGCAAACCGCGCAATCACCCAAAGGCCCGGACCGTCAGCCTTTACCGCGCGGATGGGCCTTTGCATAGGTTTCGAGCAACTGACGGGTGTCCATCGCGGTATAGATCTGGGTGGTGGACAGCGAGGCATGGCCCAGCAATTCCTGCAAGGACCGCAGATCGCCGCCGCCCTGCAGAATGTGGGTTGCAAAAGAATGGCGCAGGGCATGCGGCGTGGCTTTTTCCGCCAGGCCGAGCTGGCCACGCAGCCGCTGCATCAGGCTTTGCGCCTCGCGCGCACTCATCGCCAAACCCCGGCGCGATAAAAACAGCGGTGATGATGGCGCCCCGGTGAAGGGGATCTTCGTCGCATAGTCATTCAGCGCATCGGCGACTAGCGGCAGCACCGGCACGCTGCGCTGTTTCTTGCCCTTGCCGATCACGGTCAGGGTTTCGCCCAACGGCACGTCGCCGCGCTTCAGGCCCAAGGCTTCGGAAATGCGCAGACCCGCGCCATACAGCAAGGTCAGCAGCGCGGCATCGCGCGCGCCCAGCCATTCCACATTGTGTTCGCCGGCCTGGGTGATGGCGCGCGCCGCATCCTCCACCGACAGCGGACGCGGCAGCCGCCGGCGGACACGCGGCGTGCGGATGGAGCGCGCCGCGGCATTTTCCAGCACGCCTTCCTTGGCCAGGAATTTGTAGAAGCTGCGCACCGCGGCCATCGCCCGCTGCACCCCGCCGGGGCCCAGCCCCTCCTGGCGCCGATGGGTGATGAAAGCGCGGATGTCGGCGGGCTTGAGTTTCGCCAGCGCCTTCTCGCTCACCTTGCCGCCAATGTGCGTGGTCTGGAAACCGATGAAGCGCGCCACGTCATCACCATAGGCGCGCAAGGTGTGCGGCGAGGCGCGGCGTTCATGCGCCAGCGCCGCCAGCCAGTTCTTGCGAAGTGCGTCAGCCCCCTCTGCCATCAGCCTTTGATGGCAACATTCGCCTTCTTGGCGTCGGCGATGAAGGCGGCCAGACCTTTGTCGGTCAGGGGATGGCTGATCAGCTTCTTGAAGATGTCCGTCGGCATGGTGCCGACATCGGCGCCGGCCAGAAGCGAATCGCGCACATGGCTGACACTGCGGATCGAGGCCGCCAGGATTTCTGTCTTGAAGTTGTAATTGTCATAGACCGCACGAATGTCGCGGATCAGGCCCATGCCGTCCTCGCCCGCATCATCGACGCGGCCAATGAAGGGCGAAATGAACGTCGCGCCGGCCTTGGCCGCCATCCAGGCCTGCACCGGCGAGAAGCACAGCGTGACATTGACCATATGGCCGTCCATGGACAGTGCGGCGCAGGCTTTCAACCCATCCCAGGTCAGCGGCACTTTCACGGCGATGTTCTTGGCGATCCTGGTCAGGACCGCGGCTTCCTTCATCATGCCGTCGAAGTCGGTCGCCAGCACCTCGCCGCTGACCGCACCCGGCACGATGGCGCAGATCTCCTTCAGCGATTCGACATAGTCGCGCCCGGTCTTGGCGGCGAGCGAGGGATTGGTGGTGACGCCATCCACCAGCCCGCTGGCGGCATATTCGCGGATTTCAGCCACATCGGCGGTATCGAGGAAGATTTTCATGGGATCGGACCTTAATTTGTTGACCTGAAGATTTGGCGGGGCGAAGGGTAGCCCATGACCCATACTAGCCTATGATCAGAGCCCGTTTGAACCCCGCGCCGCGGCCTGAAATTGCCGCAAAACCCGTCGTCGGCGTATTGTTGCCGCTGCCGCTGGCGGGCGCCTATGACTACAAGCTGCCCGCCGGATGTAACGCCGCGCGCGGGGCGGTGGTTGCAGCGCCCCTAGGCAACCGCGAAGTGCTGGGCGTGGTGTGGGGCACCGCCGAAGGCACGGTTGGCGACAATCGTTTGAAGGTGGCGGAACCGCTGGAAGGCGCGCCCGCGCTGCCCGGCAAGCTGTGCGACTTCATCGACTGGGTCGCCGATTACACCCTGAACCCGCCCGGCGCGATTCTGGCCATGGCGCTGCGCTCGCGCGGCGCGTTTGAGCCCGAGGCCAAGCGCGTCGCCTATGTGCGGGGCAGCGTGACGCCGCCGCGCATGTCACAGGCGCGCACCCGCGCGCTGGAAATCGCAGGCGACGGCCTGGCCCGCAGTGTCACGGGACTGGCGGAAGACGCCAATGTTTCGCCCGCGGTGGTGCGCGGGTTGATCCAGGCCGGTGCGCTGGTGCCCACCGAACTGCCGGAATTCATGCCCTTCCCCGAGCCGGAAGCGGGCTTTGTATCGACCACCCTGAATGAGGATCAGGCGCGCGCCGCGCAGATACTGCGCGATGCCATCGCTGCGAAGAGGTTTTCCGCCCATCTGCTGGATGGCGTCACCGGCTCGGGCAAGACCGAAGTCTATTTCGAAGCGGTGGCCGAAGCGCTCGCCCGCGGCAAACAGGTGATGATCCTGTTACCGGAGATCGCGCTGACGGTGCAGTTCCTGGAACGCTTTGCCGCGCGCTTTGGCGTGCGGCCGGCCGAATGGCACAGCGACTTGTCGCAGAAGGAACGCCGGCGCACCTATCGCGCGGTGATGAGCGGCGAGGCGCGGGTGGTCGTGGGCGCGCGCTCGTCGCTGTTTCTTCCTTTCCCGGAACTGGGCCTGATCATTGTCGATGAAGAACACGAACAGGCGTTCAAGCAGCAGGATGGCGCCATCTATCACGCCCGCGACATGGCGGTGGTGCGGGCGCGCATCGAGGATTGTCCGGTCATTCTGGCCAGCGCCACGCCGTCGCTGGAAAGTTTCGTCAATGCCCAGAGCGGGCGCTATAGCCATCTCCAGTTGAAGGCGCGGCATGGCGTGGCGGAAATGCCGGAGGTCAAATTGGTTGATCTGCGGCACGAACGTGATGCGCCCGATGTGGAACACAAGGCGCAATGGCTGTCGCCGCCCTTGCGCGCCGCGTTGGAGAAAACGCTGGCTGCGGGCGAGCAGGCGATGCTGTTCCTCAACCGCCGCGGCTATGCGCCGCTCACCGTGTGTGAAGCCTGCGGCCACAAATTCACCTGTCCGCATTGTTCGGCCTGGCTGGTGGAGCACAAATACAAACGGCGGCTGGCCTGTCATCAGTGCGGCTATGAACTGCCGATGCCGACCGATTGCCCGGAGTGTCATGAGAGCGGCACGCTCATCCCCTGCGGCCCCGGCGTCGAACGCGTGGCGGAGGAATTCGCCGCCTTTTTTCCCAAGGCACGCTATTCCATTGCTTCCAGCGACATCCTGCACGGCCCTACTGAGACCCAGGCCGCGATCCGCGCCTTTGCCCGGCGCGAGATCGACGTGCTGATCGGCACCCAGATCGTCGCCAAGGGTCATCATTTTCCGCAACTGACTTTGGTGGGCGTGATCGACGCCGATCTGGGCGGCAGCGACGGCGATCTGCGTGCCCGCGAACGCACCTTCCAATTGCTGCATCAGGTCTCGGGCCGCGCCGGCCGCGCGGAAAAACCAGGGCTGGTCTTGCTGCAGACCCGCAATCCCGACGACGCGGTGATGCAGGCTTTGGCCAGGGGCGACCGCGACGGCTTCTATGCCCAGGAGCGCGGTTTTCGCGAAGCGACACAGGCACCGCCCTTTGGCCGCCTCGCCGCGCTGGTGATCAGCGGCTATGATGGCAATTCTGTCCGCGACATCGCCAAACAGCTGGGCCGCGCCGCCCCATCTGCGCGCGATGTGAAAGTGTGGGGCCCGACGCCCGCTTTCTATGCCCTGCTGCGTGGCCAGACGCGCGAACGCCTGTTGGTGCAGGCGGCACGCGGCGTGGATGTGCAGGCTTATCTCAAAGCCTGGCTTGTGACTGTGAAGGCGCCCGCTTCGGTCCGCGTCACGGTAGACGTGGACCCGGTAAGCTTTTTCTAAATCATAAAGCTGTCATGCCCGCGTAAGCGGGCATCCAACTTGTGTCTCTGGATTCCCGCTTACGCGGGCATGACAGTGGAATTAAAGCGTCCGTACGTCCGTGAGGTGGCCGGTGACGGCAGCAGCGGCAGCCATTGCAGGGCTGACGAGATGTGTACGCCCGCCGCGGCCCTGGCGGCCTTCGAAGTTGCGGTTGGAGGTCGAGGCGCAGCGCTCGCCTTCCTTCAGCTTGTCGGCATTCATCGCCAGACACATGGAACAGCCCGGATCGCGCCATTCAAAGCCGGCTTCCAGGAACACCTTGTCCAGGCCTTCTTCCTCGGCCTGTTCCTTCACCAGGCCCGAGCCCGGCACCACGATGGCGTTCACACCAGACGCGACCTTCTTGCCCTTGGCAATGGCGGCAGCCGCGCGCAGGTCTTCGATGCGGCCATTGGTGCAGGAGCCGATGAAGACATGATCCACCTTGATGTCGGTGATCGGCATGTTGGCGGTGAGCCCCATATAGGCCAAGGCGCGCTCGGCGGCGGCGCGGTGACTTTCTTCCTTTATCAACGCCGGGTCCGGCACCTTGGCCGTGATGGGCAGCGCCTGTTCCGGCGAGGTGCCCCAGGTCACCATCGGCACGATGTCGCGCGCATCCAACACGACTTCGGCGTCGAACTTGGCGCCCGCATCGGACTGCAACGTCTTCCAATAGGCTTGCGCCGCTTCCCAGACCCCGGCCTTGGGCGCGCGCGGCTTGCCACGCACGTAATCCAGCGTGACATCATCGACCGCAATCAGGCCGGCGCGCGCGCCGCCTTCGATGGTCAGGTTGCACAGGGTCATGCGGCCTTCCATCGACAGGGCGCGGATCGCATCACCTGCATATTCGATGACATAGCCGGTGCCGCCGGCGGTGCCGATCTTGGCGATCACCGCCAGCGCGATGTCTTTCGCGGTCACGCCGTCGGGCAGCTTGCCGTTGACGCTGACGCGCATGTTCTTGGAATGCTGGGCGCGCAGGGTCTGGGTCGCCAGCACATGCTCGACCTCTGACGTGCCAATGCCGAAAGCCAGCGCGCCGAAGGCGCCATGGGTGGAGGTATGGCTGTCGCCGCAGACGATGGTGGTGCCCGGCAGGGTCCAGCCCTGTTCCGGCCCGATGATATGCACGATGCCCTGGCGGATATCGTCCATCGGGAAATATTCGACGCCAAAATCCTTGGCGTTCTTTTCCAGGGTCTCGACCTGCAGCCGCGATTCCGGCTCGGTGATGCCCTTGTCGCGGTCCTTGGTCGGCACATTGTGGTCGGCCACCGCCAGGGTCAGATCGGGGCGGCGCACCTTGCGGTTCGCCAGGCGCAGGCCTTCAAAGGCCTGGGGGCTGGTCACCTCATGCACCAGATGACGGTCGATATAGAGGACCGGGGTCTCGCCCGCGGAGTCGGACACCAGATGGGCGTCCCAGATCTTGTCATACAGCGTCTTGGCCATGGATGTGCTCGTTCGGGCAATAAAAGTGAGAAGGCGAGGCGGCTAGATATAAGGCGCGGAGGCTTTGATCAATGCTGCGAAAAATACAGCACAGCCATGATGATGACGATGGCGATGAACTGGGCTAACACCCTGATCCGCATGAGTTTATTGGACCAGGTGGCCGAGGTCGCCCCACCTTTCCACAAGGTGAAGAGGCCCAGGCACAAGACCAAAAAGACAATGCCGACCGCGACGGCGACCAGAAGCTTTCCCATGGCCGGTTTATCCGCCCGTCAGGCGAGAGCGTCAATCTGCTCGTTTGTGAAGTTGCCGGGCACGATGGTCACCGGAATGGCCTGCACCGCAGTCGTGAACATGGAAACCAGCGGACCCGGGCCTTCCTTGGCGGTGCCCGAGGCCAGCACCAGGATGGAAATATCCTTGTCGTCTTTCAGAAGCTGGAACAGGCATTCGGTGGCCACGCCGTAAGGGATCACCAGTTCGGGCAGGATGCCCGACAGCTCATTCACCAGCCTGGCCGCTTCATAGAGCATGCTCTCGGCCTCGGCATGGGCCTCGTCGCGCATGATCTCTTCCACCCCGCGCCATTGCTGGAAGTCGGGCAACTGGGCGGGGCACATCAAGGTGACGCGGCCGCCGGTGTGCTGGGCGCGGCGGGTGGCAAAGCGCAGCGCCACCTTGTGCTCGGGCGTCTTGTCCACGATCACCAGGAATTTGCGGGGCGCGCGCGAGGCGGCGGGGCTGCTCATGGACGGATGCTGACCCAATGGCACGGTATGAACAAGGTCACTTAACTGGCTTCGGTAGCGTTATGGAATAGACGCGCATTTCCCCCAGTGCTTTTGACGAATTTCCCGTTCCAAAAACATGAACATAGTCGGCTTTGCGAGGCAGCCAAACTTCCCCATCATTTGCACTCACATCGAAAAAACCAACGCGGTGCTTTTGGGCCAGCGCGAACATCGCGGGTCGGACATTTTCTATTTCCGACCACGCGAAGCCTGCATAGATCATCGTTCTACCAATGCTGTAGTCCGTCGTCTTCACGTTGTCGATATTGGCTTCACTCGCGTAAGGCCCATTCAATGCTGGAAAGGTCTGGATCATCTCCAAAAAACAGCCCCGCAGCACAGGTGTGGTGACTTTTGGATCATCATAGCTATGGCCTTCACCCCATTTGGTTTGCTCCTTGTACCACGCGAGAAATCCTGCGTGGTTGGGCGGGCGCGCGCTGGGCTCGAACACCGCCAGGTCATAGCTCATAGCGCAAGATTAACATCGTACCTCAAATCTCGCCATGGCCGGCCTCTGAGCCGGCCATGGTGGGCTAAGAAGTCAGTTTCTTTTTGAGATCATAAAGAATCTCCAACGCCTGTTTGGGCGTCAGGGCGTCGGGCTCTATTGCCTTGAGCAATTCCTCGACCGCACTGGTCTTGGGCACCGGGGCGGTGGCGCCGAACAAGGGCAGGTCGTCGATCTTGGCCAGCGGCTTGTGGCCTTCGCGGCCTTCTTCCAGGGCGCGCAACACTTCCTCGGCACGCGCCACCACCGCATCAGGCAGGCCGGCCAGCTTGGCGACATGGATGCCATAGGAACGATCGGCCACGCCCGAGATCACCTCATGCAGAAAGACGATGCTGTCGTTCCATTCCCGCACTTTCATGGTGTAGCAGGCCATGGACTTCAGCCGTTCGGCCAGCGCCACCATCTCATGATAATGCGTGGCGAAAAGGGCGCGGCTCTTGTTGGTCTCATGCAGATGTTCGGCCGCCGCCCAGGCAATGGCGAGGCCGTCATAGGTCGCGGTGCCGCGCCCGATTTCATCCAATATGACCAGCGAGCGTGGCGTCGCCTGATTGAGGATCGCCGCCGTCTCCACCATTTCCACCATGAAGGTCGAACGCCCCGCCGCCAGGTCGTCGCCCGCGCCGACGCGGCTGAACAGCCGGTCGACAATGCCGATATGGGCGGCTTCGGCCGGGACGAAACTTCCCATCTGCGCCATGATGGCGATCAGCGCATTCTGACGCAGGAACGTCGATTTACCCGCCATGTTGGGACCGGTGACCAGCCACAACCGGCCTTTTGCATTGGAAGACAGGTCACAGTCATTGGGCACAAAAGGCCCGGCATTCGCAGCCTGAAGTGCCGCCTCGACCACAGGATGGCGGCCGCGCGTGATGGCGAAAGAAAGCCCATTGTCCATCTTGGGCCGCACATAGCGGGCGGCGATGGCCAGTTCGCCCAGGCTGGCGGCCACATCCAGTGTACTCAGCGCATCGGCGATTGCCGACAACGCTTCGCCATATTCCAGCGCCAGCATCACCATTTCATCGAACAGCGTCGCTTCCAGCACCAGCGCGCTGTCGCCGGCCTCGGCGATGCGCGAGGCCAGAGACGCCAGTTCATCGGTGGAGAAGCGCACCGCGCCCGCCATGGTCTGGCGATGACGGAAAGTATCTTTATCTGTCAGCAGCTTGTCGGCATGCTGCTGGGTCACTTCGATGAAATAGCCCAGCACGCCATTGTGCTTGATCTTGAGCTGGCTGACGCCGCTGCTCTGGCGATACTTGCCTTCAAGCCCTGCAATGACACGGCGGGATTCATCGCGCAGGGCTCGCATCTCATCCAGCGGCGCGTGCGCCCCGGTCCTGATAAAGCCGCCATCGCGCGACAGATACGGCGGCTCATCGACCAGCAAAAATTCCAGCCGGTCGGACAGACGCGACACTGCGGCAATGTTTTGCGCCAGGGTTTCGATGGCTTCCAGCGCTTCGCCCGCCAGCGCTTCCTTGCGCAAAGACTCACGCAAGGCGCGCGCCGCCTTCACCCCATCGCGCAGATTGGCCAGATCGCGCGGACCGCCCCGCGCCACCGACAGCCGCCCGAGTGCGCGCGCGATATCGGGCGCAGCCCGCAAGGCTTCGCGCGCCTGGCGGCGCAGTTCGGACTCTTTCGCGAAAGCCTCGACCGCATCATGGCGCACGCCGATCGCCTTCACATCGGTCAACGGCGCGGCCAGCCGCGATGCCAAGAACCGCGCACCCGATGCGGTGACGGTACGGTCCATTCCCGCCAGCAGTGAACCGCTGCGCTGACCGGCCAGCGTCTGGGTCAGTTCCAGATTGCGGCGGGTGGCAGCGTCGATGCCCATGAAGTGCGCCGGCGACACCCGCGCGATCCGTTGCAGCGCGACCTTGGCGCCTTTCTGGGTCAATTCCAGATAAGCGATCAGCGCGCCCGCCGCCGACAGTTCGGCACGGCTGAACGCGCCCAGCCCGTCCAGCGACAGCATGTCGTAATGGCTCTTCAGCGCCCGCTCGCCATTGGCGGAATCAAACCGGCTGCCGGGCAAGGGCGACAGCGCGAGCCCTTGCGACTTGAACAGCGCCGCAAAATCTTCCTGCGCCAGAATCGAGTCCGGGATCAGCAATTCGCGCGGGCTGAGACGCGCCAGTTCGGTGGCGATCTCGCTCTGTCCCACCGCCGCGACTGAAAACTCGCCGGTCGACATGTCGGCGGAGGCGATGGCGAAGTCCGCGCCCGACCGCCCCAGGCTCGCCAGCCGGTTGGAGGCGCGCGCCTCCAGCAACGCATCCTCGGTCAGGGTGCCCGGCGTCACCAGCCGCACCACCTCGCGCTTGACCACCGATTTGGCGCCGCGCTTCTTGGCTTCGGCGGGGTCTTCGACCTGCTCGCACACCGCCACGCGATAGCCCTTGCGGATCAGCTTCTCGAGATAGGACTCGGCTGCATGCACCGGCACCCCGCACATCGGGATGTCCTCGCCCAGATGCTTGCCGCGCTTGGTCAGCGCAATATCCAGCGCCTCGGCCGCCTTTGCTGCATCAGCGAAGAACAGCTCATAAAAATCGCCCATGCGGTAAAACAGCAGATAGTCCGCATGCGCCGCTTTAAGCGCGAGATATTGCGCCATCATGGGGGTGGCGTCGCCCGCCACCGCCGCCGCCTCGGCCTGTATACCGAAATCCATCTCGCTCATGCGAGCGACCATAGCAGAGAGCCGCGCACCCCTGCGTCACACAAGCTTGATACAATCGCCGTACGCGTGGTTATTCTGTGGAAAATCCTCCAGAACCAAAGAACAACAGGGGTAGCCGCATGTCCCGCCCGTCCTTCACTGACGAAGAAGCCCTTGCGTTTCATGCCGGCGACAAGCCCGGCAAGCTGGAAATAACGCCCACCAAGCCGATGGCGACCCAGCGCGACCTGAGCCTAGCCTATTCGCCGGGCGTGGCGGTGCCGGTGCTGGCGATCGCCGAAAATCCCGATCTCGCCTACGAATATACCACCAAGGGCAACATGGTGGCGGTGATCACCAACGGCACCGCCATCCTGGGTCTGGGCGATCTGGGCGCGCTGGCCTCCAAGCCGGTGATGGAAGGCAAGTCGGTCCTGTTCAAGCGTTTCGCCGACGTCAACTCCATCGACCTGGAAATCGACACCAAGAATGTCGACGAGTTCATCGCCGCCGTGCGCTATCTGGGCCCGACTTTCGGGGCATCAACCTGGAAGACATCAAGGCGCCCGACTGTTTCATCATCGAGCAGCGGCTGCGCGAGCTGATGGACATTCCGGTGTTCCATGACGACCAGCATGGCACCGCCATCATCTGCGCCTCGGGCATCATCAACGCCGCGCACCTGACCGGACGCAAACTGGAAGACCTGAAGATTGTGGTCAACGGCGCGGGCGCCGCCGGCATTGCCTGCCTGGAGCTGATCAAGTCCCTGGGCGTGCGCACCGAGAATGTCATCCTGTGCGACACCAAGGGCGTGGTCTATCGCGGCCGCACCGAAGGCATGAACCAGTGGAAGTCGGCCCATGCCACCGAAACCAAGGCGCGCACCCTGGACGAAGCGGTCAAGGGCGCCGACGTGATCCTGGGCCTTTCCAAGAAGGGCGCCTTTACGCCGGAGATGGTCAAGTCCATGGCCAAGAACCCGATCATCTTCGCCATGGCCAATCCCTATCCGGAAATCACGCCGGAGGAAGCCAAGGCAGCGCGCGATGACGTGATCATCGCCACCGGCCGCAGCGACTATCCCAACCAGGTCAACAACGTCATCGGCTTCCCCTACATCTTCCGCGGCGCGCTGGACGTGCGCGCCACCACCATCAATGAGGAAATGAAGATCGCCGCCGCCCATGCCATCGCGGCCCTGGCGCGCGAGGACGTGCCCGATGAAGTCGCCGCCGCCTATCGCGGCGCGCGCCCCGTCTATGGTCCGGAATACATCATCCCCTCGCCCTTCGATCCGCGCCTGATCTCCCGCGTGTCGGCGGCGGTGGCGGAAGCCGCGATGAAGACCGGCGTGGCCAAGAAGAAGATCGAGGATCTGAACGCCTATCAGTTCCAGCTGTCGGCGCGGCTCGATCCCTCCGCCGGCCTGTTCCAGATGGTGACCAATGCGGTGCGCGCCAAGCCCAAGCGTGTGGTGTTCGCGGAAGGCGAAGAGGATTGCGTGATCCGCGCCGCCGCCGCCTTCCAGAATGCCGGCATGGGCAAGGCGATCCTGGTCGGCCGTCCCGATGAGGTGAAGGCGGGCATGCGGCGCGCGGGCATCGACGAGAATCTGCTCGAGATCAAGGTGCCGCAATCCGCCGAGGAAGCCGCGCCCTACATCGACGCGCTCTACAAGCGCATCCAGCGGCGCGGCGCGTTGCACCGCGACGCCGTGCGCATGGTGACCAACGACCGCAACATCTATGCGGCGTCCATGCTCAAGGCCGGTCATGCCGACGCCATGGTGGCCGGCGTGACCCGCACCTACGCCAATGTCTTGACGGACATCCGCACCGTGCTGGACTCCCCGACCGGCCAGCGGCCGATGGGCATGCAGGTGGTGTTCGCCAAGGGCCGCATCGTCTTCATCGCCGATACCTCGGTCACCGAACTGCCGACCGCCGACCAGCTGGCCGACATCGCCGTTCAGGGCGCGGCGGTGGCGCGGCGTTTTGGCCTGACCCCACGCGTGGCGCTGCTGGCGTCTTCCACCTTCGGCTTCCCGCGCAGCGAACGCAGCGAGCGCATCATCGAGGCGGTGCATATCCTGGAAGGCCGCGGCGTCGATTTCGAATATGACGGCGAAATGGCGGTGGACGTGGCGCTGGATAAGGACAAGCTGGCGCTCTATCCCTTCGCCCGCATCACCGATACCGCCAATGTGCTGATCATGCCGGCGATCCATTCGGCTTCCATCTCTACCAAATTGTTGCAGCAGATGGGACAGCCAGCGTCATGGGTCCGATGCTGGTGGGCCTGGAGAAATCGGTGCAGATCGCTCCCCTGGGCGCCAAGATGAGCGAAATCTTCAACGCCGCAGTGGTTGCGGCCTACGACATCAACAGATGATGCCGCGACTCCACGCTCAACGCTGATCGATTTCGCCAGGACCTCCGCCTTCATGGCGCGCATCTGGGATGAGGAGATCGTCCCGGCGTGACCGACTACATCTGCATTCCCAACAAGAGCCCGGCCTTCGACGCTGACTGGGCGAGAACACGGCCATATGGAGAAGGCCGTGGTGATGTTCGACGGACTGGGCGCGAGACAAAGCTCGCGCAACTTCCGCTCGTCGCTGGAGGTGGTGCGGCTGCCCGAGACGAAGCCCGCACACCGCTGATCTTCATCGAAGTCCCCGGCACCGCGTCCGGCACAATTCTTATGTACGGCCATCTCGACAAGCAGCCGGAGATGCTGGGCTGGGATGCGGACAAGGGCCCGTGGCAGCCGCTGATCCGGGACGGCAAGCTTTATGGCCGCGGCGGCGCCGATGACGGCTATGCCATGTTCGCCAGTCTGGCCGCACTGCTGGCGCTGAAGGATCAGGGCATCGCGCATGCGCGCGCGGTCATCGTGATCGAAGCCTGCGAGGAATCCGGCTCGCCGGACCTGCCTTTCTATATCGAACATCTCGCGGCCCGCATCGGTGAGCCCGATCTGGTGGTCTGCCTGGATTCCGGTTGCGGCAATTACGAACAGCTGTGGCTGACCACAAGCTTGCGCGGCAATCTGATCGGCGCGCTGACCGTGCGGGTGCTGACCGAAGGCGTGCATTCGGGCGCGGCCAGCGGCATCGTGCCGTCGTCCTTCCGCATCCTGCGCAGCCTGTTGTCGCGGATCGAGGACGAAGCCACGGGGCGCATGAAGCTGCCCGAACTGTTCGTGGATATCCCGCAAGACCGCTGTAAGCAGGCCAAGGAAGCCGCGCAGATTCTGGGCGATGGCGTGTGGCAGGGCTTGCCCTTTGCCGGCAAGACAAAGCCGATGGCGGAAGGCAATGCGGAGATCATCCTGGAAAAGACTTGGCGGCCGCAGCTGGCGGTCACCGCCATGGACGGCTATCCTCTGCCTGCCGATGGCGGCAATGTGCTGTTGCCCTATTCTGTCGCCAAACTCAGCCTGCGGCTGCCGCCCACGCTGAATGCGGAAACGGCGCGCACCGCCCTGAAGACCGCGCTGGAAAAAGACCCGCCCTATGACGCGACCGTGGCATTCGATGTGCCGCGTGGTGATGACGGCTGGAATGCGCCCACCTTGGCGCCCTGGCTGGAAGCCTCGCTGAACGAGGCGAGCCAGGCGGCGTTCGGCAAACCAGTCGCGTTCCAGGGCGAAGGCGGATCGATCCCTTTCATGGCCATGCTGGGCCGCTCCTTTCCCAAGACCCAGTTTGTCGTTACCGGCGTGTTGGGCCCGCAGTCCAATGCCCATGGCCCCAACGAATTCCTGCACATACCGTTCGCCAAGAAATTGTCGGTTTGCATCGCCCAGCTTCTGGCCGATCACACCGGGCGGTGAGCGTGAGTTTTCTGGACTCCGCGCCCGATCCCCGTCAGCCCCGCCCGCTCAAACTTTTCCTGATCGCCACCCTGGCGGTCGGTGCGCTGGCCAGGACCGTGGCCAAGCCCCTTCCGATTCCCATTGCATCCTGGGCGATCGCGCCGCTCTGGATCCTGTCCTATGGCCTGATGGCGGTGGCAGCCTGGCTGGCCTGGAAGAAGGCCGGACTTCATTCGCCCGCCTTGGCTTTTTATGGCGCCCAGCTCGCGCTCAATTTGATCTGGCGCATATCACCCATCACGGGTTTGGCCTTAGCAATGAACTTATGTGCGCTTATCACCCTGATCCTGTTTGCGCGGCGGAACCTGCTCGCGGCGCTGGCGTTTTTGCCTTGCATGGCTTGGAGCCTGTTCGTCAGCCTGCCGATCACCGGTCTCTGACGGCGCAATTAACTATCCCGCGCGAAATCCCTGCGCGCGGGGCTTTCCGCCTGCAAGCGCGGGTGCTTGCCTAAAGGCCATGAAATCAGCCCTTGCCGCGCTTTGTGTCCTGGCCACCAGCCTCGCCCTCAGCGGTTGCAGCACGCCCAGCCCGGAAGCCTTGGCCCAGCACGATCCCTGGGAAGCCACCAACCGCGATGTCTTCGCCTTTGACGTCTGGGTCGAACACCATGTCGCTGAGCCCGTCAATGACGGCTATCGCGCCGTGGTGCCCGAGCCGGCGCGCGAGGGCGTGCACAATGTCACCACCAACCTGCATGAGCCCATTGTGCTGGCCAATGACGTACTGCAAGGCGACGGCAAAAAGACGGTTCGGACGCTGGGCCGGATTTTGATCAATTCGACCATCGGTCTGGGTGGGCTCATCGATGTCGCCGGCAAGATCGGCATCCCCTATGACGACAATGATTTCGGCATCACCCTGGGTCAGGGCGGGATCGCCGAAGGCTCCTATCTGGTGCTGCCCCTTATCGGGCCCATGCCGCCGCGCGACCTTCTGGGCAGCGCCGTGGACGGGGTCTTCGACCCCTTCAACTACACCCGCTTCCCTGGCCGGCACACCTTGCTGTATGCGCGGACGGGCCTGCGGGTCCTGGACACGGTGGATCAGCAGCGCGACCAGTTCGACAGCATCGAGCGCAGTTCAATCGACTTCTACGCCACCACCCGCAACCTCTATCGCCAGAGCCGGGGCGCCCGCATCAAGGGCGAGGATCTCCTCAGCCATCCAGCTGCCGGATCTCTAGGGGTCTCCAGGCCAGCCGCCCCCCTTGGGGGCTGACCAAATATCAGAATTGCGTCAAAGGCTTGGCTTTTTGGAGGCCCGTCCCTATATACCCCCATGTATAAGCATGGGTTTGACCCATTGCTTATTTTGTCAAAGAATTCAAAGGGATGGACCGGAGGACGCCCGTAAGGGGTCAGGACCCCATGCCCAATGAGAGGAACATCACATGGCTAAAGTAATTGGCATCGACCTTGGCACCACCAACAGCTGCGTGGCGGTCATGGAGGGCTCGGCCCCCAAGGTCATTGAGAATGCGGAAGGTGCCCGCACCACCCCTTCCATCATCGCCTTCGCCCCCGATGGCGAGCGCCTGGCCGGCCAGCCCGCCAAGCGCCAGGGCGTCACCAATCCCGAATGTACCTTCTTCGCCATCAAGCGCCTGATCGGGCGCCGCTTTGATGATCCGATGACCCAGAAGGACATCGGCATGGTCCCCTACAAGATCATCAAGGCCGACAATGGCGACGCCTGGGTTGCCGGCCGCGACGGCAAGAAATACTCCCCTAGCGAAATCTCCGCCTTCATCCTCACCAAGATGAAGGAAACCGCCGAAGCCCATCTCGGCGAGAAGGTCACGCAGGCCGTGATCACCGTTCCCGCCTACTTCAATGACGCCCAGCGCCAGGCCACCAAGGACGCCGGCAAGATCGCCGGCCTTGAAGTCCTGCGCATCATCAACGAGCCCACCGCGGCGGCCCTGGCTTACGGCCTGGACAAGAAGTCCAGCGGCACCATCGCGGTCTATGACCTTGGCGGCGGCACCTTCGACGTGTCGGTGCTGGAAATCGGCGACGGCGTCTTCGAGGTGAAGTCCACCAATGGCGACACTTTCCTGGGTGGCGAAGACTTCGATACCCGCGTGGTCAACTTCCTGGCCGACGAGTTCAAGAAGGAAAACGGTATCGACCTGAGGAGCGACCGTCTGGCGCTGCAGCGCCTGAAGGACGCCGCCGAAAAAGCCAAGATCGAACTGTCGAGCGCCCAGCAGACGGAAGTGAACCTGCCGTTCATTACCGCCGATGCCTCGGGCCCCAAGCATCTCACCATCAAGATCACCCGCGCCAAGCTGGAAGCCCTGGTCGATGACCTGATCCAAAAGACCGTCGGCCCGGTGAAGCAGGCGCTGAAGGATGCCGGCGTCACCGCCAGCCAGATCGACGAAGTCATCCTGGTCGGCGGCATGACCCGCATGCCCAAGGTGCAGGAAGCGGTGAAGCAGATCTTCGGCGGCAAGGAGCCGCACAAGGGCGTCAACCCCGATGAAGTGGTCGCCATCGGCGCCGCCATCCAGGGCGGTGTGCTGAAGGGCGAAGTCAAGGATGTGCTGCTGCTCGACGTGACCCCGCTGTCCTTGGGCATCGAGACCCTGGGCGGCGTCTTCACCCGCCTGATCGACCGCAACACCACCATCCCGACCAAGAAGAGCAACATCTTCTCAACCGCGGAAGACAATCAGGGCGCTGTCACAATCAATGTGTTCCAGGGCGAACGCGAAATGGCGGCGGACAACAAGTCGCTCGGTCGCTTCGACCTGCAGGGCATTCCCCCCGCGCCGCGTGGCGTGCCGCAGATCGAGGTCACCTTCGACATCGACGCCAACGGCATCGTGTCGGTGACGGCCAAGGACAAGGCTACCAGCAAGGAGCAGCAGATCCGCATCCAGGCTAGCGGCGGATTGTCGGAAGCCGACATCCAGAAGATGGTCAAGGACGCCGAAGCCCATGCCGGCGAAGACAAGAAGCGCCGCGAGCTGGTCGAGGCCCGCAATCAGTCCGATGCGCTGATCCATTCCACCGAGAAGGCGCTGTCTGAGCATGGCGACAAGGTCGGCGCGGACGAAAAGACCGCGATCGAAGCCGGCCTCGCTGGCCTCAAGGACGCCATCAAGGGCGACGATCTGGAAGACATCAAGGCCAAGACCAACACCCTGGCCCAGGCTTCGATGAAGCTGGGTGAGGCCATGTACAAGGCGCAACAGGCTGAAGGCGCGGCCGCTGACGCCGCCGCCGACGGCGCGGGCAACAAGCCCGACGACAATGTGGTTGACGCCGACTTCGAGGAAGTCGACGACAACAAGAAAGGCGCCGCCTAAATCAGTATCCGGCCCTTCGCGTAATAGCGCGAAGGGCCTTTTGTTTCATCGCAGGGGATGCGCAGAGTTGCCGGGGCCATGAACAAGCGTTGTTATTACGAAACCCTGGGATGCCAGAAAGGCGCGACGGTCGAGGTCCTCAAGACCTCCTATCGCAAGCTGGCGATGCAATTTCATCCCGACAAGAATCCCGGCGACCACACCGCCGAAGTCAAGTTCAAGGAAATCAGCGAAGCCTATGACGTCCTGAAGGACGATCAGAAGCGCGCCGCGTACGACCGCTTTGGCCATGCTGCTTTCGACGGCGGCACGGGTGCTGCGGGTCGCGGCGGGTTCGGCGATTTCGCCGGCGGCAGCTTCAGCGACGTGTTCGAAGACATTTTCGGCCAGATGATGGGCGGGATGGGACGCGGCGGCAAACGCCAGAACCGCGGCCAGGATCTGCGCTACAATCTGGAGATCACACTGGAAGAAGCCTTCAATGGCAGAAGCGCCGAGATCAAGGTGCCCACCATGGTCTCGTGCGACGGCTGTGCCGGATCAGGCGCGGAGGCCGGCTCCGCGCCTGAGACCTGTCCCACCTGCGCCGGCCACGGCAAGGTGCGCGCCACCCAGGGCTTTTTCACCATCGAGCGCAGCTGCTCGCCCTGCCGCGGCACCGGCAAGATCATCCGCAATCCCTGCAAGGTCTGCCGTGGCGGCGGCCTGGTGCAGAAGGAGCGGGTGCTGAATGTCGATGTGCCGCCGGGCGTGGAGGAAGGTACCCGCATTCGCCTGTCGGGCGAGGGCGCGGCCGGCGCCAATGGTGGGCCGCCGGGCGATCTCTACATTTTCCTGTCGGTGGCCGAACACGCCATCTTCCAGCGCGACGGCCATGATTTGCATTGCCGCGCACCGGTGTCGTTCGTTACCGCCTCGCTGGGTGGCTCGATCGAAGTGCCGACCCTGGATGGCGGCCGCGCCAAGGTCTCGATACCGGAAGGCACCCAGCCGGGACGGCAGTTCCGCATCCGCAGCAAGGGCATGCCGGTGTTGCGCAGCGCCCAGAAGGGCGATCTGTATGTCGAGATCGCCGTCGAAACCCCGGTCAAGCTTTCGCGGCGGCAGAGGGAATTGCTGCGGGAGTTCGAGGGCGAAAGCCAGACCGGCTGCCAGCCCGAAGCCGAGGGCTTTCTGGCCCGGCTGAAGGATTTCTGGAGCGGCTGCGACAAGGCCTGATCTATAACCCGGGCAAGGATTGATCCCGTGACCACCAGCCTGGCTGATAATTTCCGCTTTCTCAAAGCGCTGATCACCCGTCCCAAGTTGGTGGGCGCGGTCATTCCCTCCAGCCCGGCGCTGGCGCAGGCCATGGCGCGCCAGATCGATCCTGCCGCCGGTCCGGTGCTGGAAGTGGGTCCCGGCACGGGCGTGATCAGCGAAGCCATTCTGGCGCGCGGCGTCGCACCCGGCGCGCTGACCCTGGTGGAATATGACGAAGCGCTGGCCCGGCATCTGGCAGCGCGCTTTGCGCAGGTACAGGTGATCCAGGGCGACGCCTTCGATCTGGATCACGCCTTGCGCAGCCATGGCGGCATGCCGTTTGGCGCGATCGTCTCCAGTCTGCCGCTGCTCAATCATCCGATGGCGCGGCGGCTGGCCTATATGGAAGCGGTGACGCGGCGGCTGGCGCCCGGTGCGCCGCTGATCCAGTTCTCCTATGGCGCCCATGCCCCGGTGGTGCCACCGCCGGGCTTTGCCGTGGTTCGCACCGCCCAGATCTGGGCCAATATCCCGCCGGCAAAGGTGTGGGTTTATCGCAAGGCCTGACGGCCTAAGCCGCCACACCTTCGCGCGCCATATATGCGACCAGATTGTCGAGGGTCTGGGAGGTTCCTGCGGCCACGCCGATCTGGAGAAACCGCTCAAGTTGCTCTGCGCTCTTGCAAGCAATCTCCACTGTCATGCGCGTCTTGTCGCCCGTGCTCGCGAACTGCACGCGGCCGGTCGAATTGAGTGCCTCGAACACCAGCCGGTAGGGTGGTGTGATTTCCAGATAGACCCCAGTGAAGGGCATGTCGGGATGACCCTTCGAAACAAAGCGGAAGGTGCCGCCCGGGCGCAGATCAATCTCGCAGACAGCCAACAGTCCGCCAGCCGCATCCCACCAGCAGCGCAGATGCTCGGGCCTTGTCCAGGCCTCGAAGACCAGTTCCGCGGGCGCATCGAAGCTGCGCACAAAGCGGATGGTGTGGGTGGCGTGGTCGATCTCAAGGCCGGTCTGGGCCTGGGTGTGCGGGGGCATCTAACTTTCCTTTTCTGGGTTGGCCTTTTGCAGTTTGGCGAGATGGGTGTCGAGGTTGGCGAAACGCCGTTCCCACTGGCGGCGGAACGGCTCGATCCAGTCGGCGGCGTCTTTCATAGTCGCGGCCACCAGCCGGCGCGGCCGCCGCTGAGCATCACGCCCGCCTTCGATCAGCCCCGCGCTTTCAAGCACCTTGAGATGCTTTGAGATGGTGGGCTGGCTAAGCGCGAAGGGCGCCATCAGTTCAGCCACATTGGCTTCGCCCAGCGCCAGCCGGGCCAAAATGGCGCGGCGGGTCGGGTCGCTGAGAGCGTGGAAAATTCCGTCCAGGTTTTGCATCGTCATACGGCTATATAGCCATATAGCTATGCAATGGTCAAGCCTGTTTCAGCCAGAATTTTTGCTGCGGCCCATGCTGCAGCATAAGGTGCAGCATGGGCCTCTATGCTGCACCTTATGCTGCGCGGTAAGTGCTTGATTTAAATTGTCATGCCCGCGAGTTCATAGCGCCAGCGTATGAACGGGCATCCACGGTCAGGCCTGAGCCAAGCGGAGGAATGGATTCCCGCTTGCGTGGGAATGGCAAAAGAAAACGACTGCCCTACTCGGCGGCTTCCGCCAGCTCTGGCGCAGCCTGCAAGACGTCCTGACCAACATGGGCCTCGAACTTCTTGAAATTCTCCCGGAACATGGAGACCAGCTTGCTGGCCTGAGCGTCGTAAGCCGCCTTGTCGGCCCAGGTGTCGCGGGGACTGAGGATCTTGGCATCCACGCCGGGCACCGCCACCGGCACCCGAAACTTGAAGTGGGGGTCGATCCGCATCTCCACATTGGCCAGGCTGCCGTCCAGCGCCGCGTTGAGCAGGGCGCGGGTGGCCTTGATCGGCATGCGCGACGCCGGTGCCGAAGGCGCCGCCCGTCCAGCCGGTGTTGACCAGCCAGCAGTCGGCCTGATGCTCGGCAATCAGGGCGCGCAGCAGGTTGCCGTATTCCGACGGATGGCGCGGCATGAAGGGCGCGCCGAAACAGGTGGAGAAGGTCGGCTGCGGCTCCTTGCCCAGACCCTTCTCGGTGCCGGCGACCTTGGCGGTGAAACCGGAAAGGAAGTGGTACATGGCCTGGCTGGGCGTCAGCCGCGAAATCGGCGGCAACACGCCGAAGGCATCCGCCGTCAGCATGATCACATTCCTGGGATGACCGGCGCGCGCCGGTTGCCGAGGCATTGGGAATGTAATCGATCGGATAGGCGGCGCGGGTGTTCTCGGCATATTCGGCGTCGTTCGAGATCGAGCGCGCGGGTGCTCGTCCATCACCACATTCTCCAGCACCGTGCCGAAGCGTTCGGTGGTGGCGTAGATCTCCGGCTCGGCCTCGCGCTGACAGCTTGATCACCTTGGCGTAGCAGCCGCCTTCGATGTTGAAGATGCCGTTTTCACTCCAGCCATGTTCGTCATCGCCAATCAAAGTACGGCTGGCATCCGCCGACAGCGTGGTCTTGCCGGTGCCGGAAAGCCCGAAAAATATGGCCGATTCTCCATCCGCGCCGACATTGGCCGAGCAATGCATGCTCATCACCCGCTTGGCCGGAAGCAGATAGTTCATGATGGTGAAGACCGACTTCTTCATCTCGCCGGCATAAGACGTGCCGCCGATCAGGATCAGCTTTTTGGTGAAGTTCACCGCGATCACCGTCTGGGACACTGAGCCATGGCGCGCCGGATCGGCGTTGAAGCGGGGCAGGTCGATGATGGTGAATTCCGGATCAAAGCCCTTCAGCTCTTCGGCGCTGGGGCGGATCAGGAGCTGATGCACGAACAGCGAATGCCAGGCATATTCGGTGACCACGCGCACGCTGATGCGGTGAGTGAGATCGGCGCCGCCGAACAGGTCCTTGGCGAACAGCTCGCGGCCCTCGGCATGTGCCATCATGTCGGCATAGAGGGTGTCGAAATGGGCGGGCGACATCGCCTTGTTGTTGTCCCACCACACCTGGCTTTCGGTGTTGGCGTCGCGGACCACGAACTTGTCGGACGCCGAGCGCCCCGTATGCACGCCGTGCGCACCACCAGCGGACCATTGGCGGCGACATGGCCTTCGCCGCGGCGGACCGCTTCCTCATAGAGTGCCGGCGCGCTGAGATTGTGATGCACGGCCTTGAGATTGCGGAAGCCGTGGCGGGCCAGATCAATCTTGGGGCCGGAAGCGCTGTCGGTCATGGGTGCTCCAAAGGATACGGATTGGCCCTGCTATAGCGGGGCGACTGCCCCATCACAAATGTATTCAGTTTGGCGAACCGGGCAGAAAATTAAACATAATCAGGCGCTTGCCTGTATACAGGGAACCGTTGGCGGTGGCGCGTTGTCACGTCCACAGCTTTCGCCGTAAGGAACCTTCATGGCCCTGAGTGATGAAGAGCTGGACCGTTACGCCCGCCATCTGGTGCTGCGCCAGGTGGGCGGCCCCGGCCAGGCAAAGATCCGCGGCGCCAGTGTTCTGGTGGTCGGCGCCGGCGGGCTGGGAAGCCCGGTGGCGCTGTATCTGGCGGCGGCGGGCATCGGCCGCATCGGTCTGGTCGATGACGATGCCGTGAGCCTTTCCAACCTGCAGCGCCAGATCCTGTTTCGCACCTCCGATGTCGGCCGCGCCAAGGTGGAAGCCGGTGCCGAGGCGTTGAAAGCCTTGAACCCCGGGGTCCAGATCGACGTCCACCACACCCGTCTTACCGCGTGCCAATGCGATGGCGCTGATTGCGGACTACGACATCATCGCCGACGGCTCCGACAATTTCGCCACCCGCTTTCTGCTCAACGACGCCTGCTTTTTTGCGAAGAAGCCGCTGGTGTCGGCGGCGGTGACGGAGTTTGAGGGCCAGCTTGCAACCTACAGGGGTTATGAGCCCGGCCTGCCCTGCTACCGCTGCCTGTTTCCCGCCCCCCCGCCGCCGGGCACGGTGCCCAGCTGTTCAGAGACGGGGGTGTTGGGCGCGGCCGCAGGCGTTATGGGGTCCCTTCAGGCCCTGGAGGTGCTGAAGGAAGCGGCCGGACTGGGCCCGGGTCTTGCCGGAAAAATCCTTATCTACAAGGCACTTAGTACGGAATTCCATACCGCGCGCCTGCCAAACGACCCGGCCTGCCCTCTGTGCGGCACCGCACCCACGATTACGTATTTTTTCCCCCCGGATTAACCATACCTCAAGCGCCCCAAGGCACGATTGCCGCATGGGACGCGAGATCCATTACGAGGTTTTTCGCCGCGCCGGGGCGCGTGGCGGCTGGACGCTGCACGAAGTCGCTTCTTCGCGCGAGCTGGCAATCAGCATGGCGCAAGAGCTGATGGCGTCCGAGAAGGCCACCGGCGTCAAGGTGGTCAAGGAAACCTACAACGATGACACTGGCGACTTCCTCACCCTGAAGATTTTCGAGGAAGGCCACAACCAGGTGAAGATGGCGCCGGCGCAGGAAGATGCGCCGCATGCGCTGCCCTGCTTCAAGCCGGACGATCTGTATTCCTATCACGCACGCGCCACCATGATGCGCCTGCTGATCGACTTCCTGGGCCGCAACAAGATCACCATCACCGAACTGATTCATCGCGCCGACATGCTGGAGAAGCTGGAAGCCACCGGCACGCTCTATCAGCACGCCATCCAGAAAGTCGCGGTGGCCCAGGCCGCCAACACCACCACGCCGGTGCAGCACTTCGTCAAGAGCCTGAACGAACTCGCCACCCAGGCTTTCCACCGCGTCTATCGCGACCAGCGCCGGGGCCTGTTTCCCGATCCGCATGCCGCATCAGTTCGCCGGAGCTGGCGGTCAAGCTGGCGGCGCAGGGCGACGCGGCCTATGTCTTCAATGGCGCGCTGGCGCGGCATCTGAAGGATGCCACGGGCTGGGACGAAAAGGTACTGCGGCTGCTCGCCATCATGGAGAGCGCGCCGGCCGACGAAGTGCCGCGCAAGCTGGTGCTGTCGTCGGTGGATGCCATCCTGGCCGAAGTGCTCAATGGCTCGGCCGCGCTGCATGAGCTGATGGGCCATGCCGAAAATCTGGGCCAGGCGCTGAACAACATGGTGACCCTGTTCCTGGGCAAGACGCCGGACGACTGCAGGCCGGCCAGGGGCTGGCGGCGCTGGCCGCATCATTTCGCCGCCGACGATCTGCCCGAAGCGCGCACCGCCATCGCCAACCGCATCATCGCCGAGTTCAAGAGCAACAAGCGGCTGTGCCCGGATTTCATGGTCGATGAGCTCAAGACCCTGCGCGCATCGCCAACCGCATCGTGATGGGCGTGGGCAAGTATCTCTCCCACGAAGACCTGATCGCTGCCTTCACCCTGCGCTCCAAGCGGCTGGTCGCCCAGGAAGCGCTGGGCGAGTACATCGCCGAAGCAGCCCCCGACGAAAAAATCGAGCGGCTCCTGTTCGTGGAAGACAACATCATCGGCGCGGAGAACAAGCGCCAGCTTTCCAGCTATGTCGCGCCGGTGCTGAACTCTGCCGCCTTCGAGAATTATTTCCAGAACCCCAAAGTGCCGCTGCTGCAACGGCTGCAGCGCCTGGCGCAGCTTCAGGCACGGATGCGCCGCTCAGGATTTATCGATGTGACCCGCGAGGAAGTCTGCGGCCGGATGGACCATCTGGCGGTGCAGATGGAAGCGCGCGGCAAGCTGTTCGACTCCATCGAAGCCCGCACACCTCGACCATGTGGAAAAGGCCCAGACCCTGCTCAAGCTGGCGACCGGCGGCATTCTCACCGAGGGCGCGCTTGCGGCCCGGGTGCGGGAGCTGATCCTGGCGCATCTGTCGCGGCCCGGATTTCTCACCGGCTACATGGCGGCGCAGACCCAAACTCTGGCCAAGGATGGCGATGCGCCGACAGCGAAAGATGATGGCCGAGCTGATGGAAACGCTCAGCAAGGCCGGCATTACCGCCGAGACCGGGCTCAAGAACATCGCGGCTTAGGACGCGGCCTCAGGCGCGGGCTTTTTCAACAGCGAATCCAGAAATAGCAACACGATGCCTGCCGAAATCCATATGTCGGCCAGGTTGCAGACAAACAGCGGCAGGCTGCCCAAATGCAGCGCCAGAAAGTCAAACACCGCGCCGCCATATTGGAGGCGGTCCATCAGGTTGCCCAGCGCGCCGCCCAGAACGAGTCCGAAGCCAGCCGCCAGCAAGGGCCTTTGTCGCGCGCCAAGCCATCGCTGCCACTGCGATACTGATCACTGTCAGCACGGCAATCAGTAGATGGCGGCCGGTATCACTGCTCTGGGCGAGAAGGCTGAAAGATACGCCGTTGTTCCAGGCCGGGCGAAAATCGGCGAATCCGGCAATCAAGGGCCGCCCTTCCACGCCGGTGTTCATCAAGACGCGCTGAAAAATGAAGTTCATGGCGAGCGTTATGGCGGCCAGGCAAAAAGCCAGAGCGCGCCTATTCAATGCGCGGCGTCCCAGTTATCGGCGGCGCGGGCTTCCACCACCAGCGGCACCGAGATTTCCACCGCCGGCAGCGGCGCCTTCTCCATCACTCGGCTTGATCAGCTTGCAGGCCTTGTCCACTTCCTTTTCCGGCGCCTCGAAGATCAGTTCGTCATGCACCTGCAAGCAGCATGGTGGCCTTGATCTTCGTCTCCGCCAGCGCACCCGGCAGCTTGACCATGGCGCGGCGGATGATGTCGGCGGCAGCGCCCTGGATCGGCGCATTGATGGCGGCGCGCTCCGCCCCGCCGCGGAAACCCGGCACCTTGGAATTGATCTCGCGGATATGGATGCGCCGGCCGAACAGGGTCTCGACAAAGCCATGGGTGCGCGCGAACTGCTTGGTCGTCTTCCATATAGTCGCGGATGCCGGGGAAGCGGGCGAAGTATTTCTTGATATAGTCGCTAGCCTCGCTCTGCGGCGATGCCCAGCTGGTTGGCCAGGCCGAAGCCGGAAATGCCATAGACGATGCCGAAATTGATCGCCTTGGCGCGGCGGCGCACTTCGGCCGGCATGTCCTTGACCGGCACGCCGAAGATTTCCGACGCGGTCATGGCGTGAATATCCAGATTGTCGGCAAAGGCTTTTTTCAGTTCCGGGATGTCGGCGATATGCGCCAGCAGCCGAAGCTCGATCTGGCTGTAGTCGGCGCTGATCAGCTTGTTGCCCTTGGCCGCGATGAAGGCCTGGCGGATGCGCCGGCCTTCCTCGGTGCGCACCGGAATGTTCTGCAGATTGGGATCGGTGGAAGCCAGCCGCCCGGTTGAGGTAGACGCCATGGCGTAAGAGGTGTGCACCCGCCCGGTCTTGGCGATTGATATAGCTGGGCAGCGCATCGGTATAGGTGCCGCGCAGCTTGGCCAGGCCGCGCCATTCCAGCACTTTCTTGGCAATCGGATGGCCCTGCGCGGCCACATCTTCCAGCACATCGCTGTCGGTGGACCAGGCGCCGGTCTTGGTCTTGCGGCCGCCTTCCAGTTTCATGCGGTCGAACAGGATCTCGCCCAGCTGCTTGGGCGAGCCGATATTGAACTCGCCGCCCGCCAGTTTGTGAATCTCTTTTTCCAATGCCGCCTGTTGTCTTGGCGAAATCGTTGGACAGTTTGCGCAGCAGGTCGGGATCGATGGTGATGCCTGCCCGCTCCATGTCGGCCAGCACCATCACCAGCGGCCGTTCCAGCGTCTCATAGACGCCGCGCTTGCCGGCTTCCACCAACCGGGGCTTGAGCAGCATGTGCAGCCGCAAAGTCACATCGGCGTCTTCGGCGGAATATTTCGTGGCTTGCGCCACCGGCACGCAGTCGAACGTGATCTTGTCCTTGCCCTTGCCGGTCACTTCGCCGAAGGCGATGGGCGTGTGCGACAGATGCAGCTCGGCTGAGTTCGTCCATGCCATGGCCATGCAGGCCGCCTTCCAGCACATAGGACATCAGCATGGTGTCATCGATGGGATCGAGCCGGATGCCGCGCTGCAGGAACATCAGCGCGTCATATTTCAGGTTCTGGCCCACCTTCAGGACGCAATCGTCTTCCAGCAGCGGCTTCAGCCGCGCCAGCACATCGGCCTCGGCCATCTGGACGACAGCGTCGCCGCCGTCCTGTGCCGCGACAAATCCAGCGACAGCCCATCGCCCTTGCGATGGCCGCAGGGAATGTAACAGGCCTCGCCCGGCGCCACCGCCAGCGACACGCCGCAAAGCCCCGCCGTCATGGGATCAAGCGAGGTGGTTTCGGTATCGACACAGACCATGCCCTGCCGCACGCGCGCGCGCGATCCAGGCGTCCAGCTCCTTTGCCGCCGTCACCGTGACATAGGCATTGTGGTCGATCGGCGCGCGCAGCGCCGCAGTCCTCGGCCGGCGTCGCGCCCGGCTTTCGGCAACGGCTCCGGCTGCGGCGGCAGCACATTGGCGACGGTGGGCGCGGCGGCGATGGCGTCCAGATCCTGACCTCGAAATGCGCCGCCACCCGGCGGGTGATGGTGCCGAACTCCATCGCCTTGAGGAAGGCGATCAGTTCCGTGGGTCGCGGCTCGTGCACCGCGAACTCGTCCGGCTTTTCCTTGATCGGCACCTTGTTATCCAGGGTCACCAGCTTCAGTGAGACGCGCGCATTCTCGCGCATTCTCGATCAGGGTCTCGCGCCGCTTGTTCTGCTTGATCTCGCCGGCGCGCTTCAGCAACGTCTCCACATCGCCATAGGTGTTGATCAGCTCGGCCGCGGTCTTGATGCCGATGCCGCGCACGCCCGGCACATTGTCGGTGGAATCGCCGGCCAGCGCCTGGACCTGCACCACCTTGTCGGGCGCCACGCCGAACTTCTCCATCACTTCGGCGCGACGCGATGCGCTTGTTCTTCATCGTGTCCAGCAGCTCGACCTTGCCATCCACCACCAGCTGCATCAGGTCCTTGTCCGACGAGATGATGGTGCAGCGGGCGCCGGCCTCGCGCGCCAGCCGCGCATAGGTGGCGATCAGGTCGTCGGCCTCATAGCCTGCCATCTCGACACAGGCGACGCCGAAAGCGCGGGTGGCATCGCGCACCAGCGGAAATTGCGGGATCAGGTCTTCCGGCGGCGGCGGGCGGTTGGCCTTGTATTCGTTGTAGATATCGTTGCGGAAGGTCTTTTCGCCGGCGTCAAAGATCACCGCCAGATGGGTCGGCTGCGTCGGGCCTTCATGTCCTCCAGCAGCTTCCACAGCATGTTGCAGTAGCCCGAGACCGCGCCCGATCGGGCAGGCCATCGGATTTGCGGGTCAGCGGCGGCAAAGCGTGATAGGCGCGGAACAGATAGCCCGAGCCATCCACCAGATAGAGATGGTCACCCTTCTTCAGGGCGCTCAATGATGCGCCGCGCCGTGCCTTCAAGCACGAAGCGCTTGTCGCAATAGGGGCATTCGACGGCGGTCTCGTCGCCCATTTCCAGATAGACCGGGATGGCCCAAGGCGCCGCCGACCGCCATCACAGGCGACGCGGGTGTTGTCGGTTTCAACGATTTCAGGAGCCTCGACGGGCATGGAAAGTTCCGAATGGGCGGGACGGCGGGGATCATACAAGCTAAGTTTTGAGGGGCAAGGCCGAGGTTCAGGGCATGGTCACGCTTTGACAAAATCTACACCAAAACGCGGCGATTTCGGCGAAACCGGGCTGGGCGACGGCAGCCGGATTTCCAAGGCGTCCCCGCGCATCTGCAGCCATCGGCGCGGTGGACGAGGCCAATTCCGCCATCGGGATGGCACGACTGGATGCCGACGACGATATCGATGCGATGCTGGCGCGCATCCAGAACGATCTGTTCGACCTGGGCGCCGACCTTTGCGCGCCGGAGGATGGGCGCAAGCGCGAAGGAGCGCGCTTGCGCATCGCGGAGGCGCAGGTGAGCGGCTGGAGCGCGAGATCGACGCCATCAACGCGAAGCTGCTCGCCGCTTGACCTCTTTCGTCCTGCCCGGCGGCACGGCGCTGGCGGCGCATCTGCATCTGGCCCGCGCCATCGCCCGGCGGGCGGAAGCGCGCCATCGTGGCGCTGTCGGCGAAGGAACAGATCAACCCGGCGGCGCTGCGCTATGCCAACCGGCTGTCGGACCATCTGTTCGTGATGGCACGCACCGCCAATGATTGCGGCATGGGTGATGTGTTGTGGGTGCCGGGAGAAATCGGGAATCTGGTTGCGTTATTCCGGTCCGAGCTTGCGGCCGAATATAAATGCCAGAATAACGCCGACCACGCCCGTCACCGCCCAGCCGGGCAGCGCCAGGGAGGAATAAACCCCCTGCGCCATGAAGGCGGCGTGGTTCTGCACCCAGCTTCTTGAGGCATTCAGGCCGGCGTTTTCGAACAGCGCCCAGATGGTGCCCAGGATCGCACCGTGATATCGCCGCCGTTTTCCAGCGACGTCACCGCATCCGCGCCCAGCAGCATCAGGGCGGTCACGATCAGGATCAGGCTGACAAGACGCATTACAACGGCCATGGGCTCACACATAGCCCGCCGCACCCCTCCGCGCACAAGCACAAGGCGAATGGCCGGTTAACCGGCATTTCCGCTGCTGCCGGTGGCCCCAAAAGCAAACCGCCCGCGGACAGGGTCCGCGGGCGGCCGGCATGGTAAGTCGGAATGGATAATTCAGCCGGCGGCGCGGCGGCATCCGCCTTCTTGCGGGAGAGTCCTCGCCGGTTGTCTGGTCGACTTGCTTCATCGACAGGCGCACCTTGCCGCGGTCGTCGAAGCCCAAGAGCTTCACCTTCACCGCCTGGCCTTCCTTGACCACATCCTTGGGGCTGGCGACGCGCTGCTGCGCCAGTTCGCTGACATGGACCAGGCCGTCCTTGGGCCCGAAGAAGTTCACGAAGGCGCCGAAGTCCATCACCTTGACGATCTTGCCGTCATAGATCTTGCCGATTTCCGGCTCCGCCGTCAGGCCGCAATCCACTTGATCGCCGCCTTGATCGATTCGCCGTCGGCGGACGCCACCTTCACGGTGCCGTCGTCCTCGACTTGATCTTGGCGCCGGTCTTTTCCACGATCTCGCGGATCACCTTGCCGCCGGTGCCGATCACGTCACGGATCTTGTCGGTCGGGATCTTGATCTGCTCGATGCGCGGGGCATGTCGCCCAGTTCGGCGCGGGCGCCGGTCAGCGCCTTGTTCATCTCGCCCAGGATGTGCAGGCGCCCACCCTTGGCCTGATCCAGCGCGACCTTCATGATTTCCTCGGTGATGCCGGCGATCTTGATGTCCATCTGCAGCGAGGTGACGCCGTCTTCGGTACCGGCGACCTTGAAGTCCATGTCGCCCAGGTGATCTTCGTCACCCAGGATGTCCGACAAAACCACATAGCGGTCGCCTTCCAGAATCAGACCCATTGCGATGCCGGCGGTGGGCTTTCGATCGGAACGCCCGCATCCATCAGCGCCAACGAGGTGCCGCAGACCGTCGCCATCGAGGAGGAGCCGTTGGATTCGGTGATTTCCGACACCACGCGGATGGTGTAAGGGAACTCCTTCTTGTTCGGAGCATCGGATGGATGGCGCGCCAGGCGAGCTTGCCATGGCCGATTTCGCGGCGCCCCGGCGAACCCATGCGGCCCGTTTCACCCACGCTGTAGGGAGGGAAATTGTAATGCAGCATGAAGGTCTGCTTGC
>CAWHLV010000055.1:0-11542 GCA_963830095.1 uncultured Alphaproteobacteria bacterium | reverse complement strand
TCGGGATGTTGGTCTTGCCGATGACGATGGCACCGGCTTCGCGCACCCTGGCAACGATGCGTTCGTCTTCGGCGGGCGCGTGGTTGCGGAAGATCGGGCTGCCATGGGTGGTGCGCAGGCCGCCGGTATCCTCCAGGTCCTTGATGCCGATCGGCAGGCCATGCAGGGCGCGCGCAGGTCGTCGCCGCGCGCGACCGCCGCGTCGGCCTGCTTCGCGGTGGCGCGGGCGCGGGTCGAAATCGCGCGCCGGGATGGCGTTCACCGCGTGGTCGATCGCCTCGATGCGGTCGATGCAGCTTTCCAGCAGTTCGGTGGGGGCCAGGCGCTTCTGCCCGATCAGGCGGCGGGCTTCGACGGCACTCAGGTCGCAAGGTTCGGTCATGGGGCTGTTCGCTGTTGGTTCAATCAGGGGAGTGTAGGGGGCGGGTCGCCTGTGGCAAAGGATGGGGCCCGCAGCAGAAGGACGCCGCGATGCCCGTATGACCGCGCTGTTGCTTTTGCCGGCTCCGTTACGGGCTCAGACATCATTTGATCCCGCTGGCTTCGATAAATATATGGGAGCCTATCAGGTTGCCCCGGCGATGTTCCTGTGGGTCCGGCGCGATGGCAGCCGCTTCTTCGTTCATTTCACGCGACAGGAAGAACATGAAGCTCTGCCCAAAAGCGCTAACGTCCTGGGTTTCGCGGACGCTCCGATGGAGGTGGCCTTCAGTGACAAAGATGTGTTGCTGAGCAACGGCAATAACGAACGTCACGCAACGCGCGTCAGCCCCGAATTCGCCAAAAGCGCGGAAGAAGCAACGGCGCATCCGGGACAATGACATCCGAACGAACGCACTGACGCCCTGCAAATCTACCTATGCGCCGCCCGCGCAAAATTAGGATTTGAGCAAGCAGGCGCTGTCAGGATCGCGGCATAACGGATTTGGGCGTCGCACCTCCCCCCGCAACGCACAAATCCCTGGCCGGAAGCGAACAGCCCCCGCTGGCTTTTCCGGTCATGGCAGGGCGGGCGCACTGCGTATCTTGTGCCCGCCCACCACCTTTTCTCAGCCCGGGCCGCCCTTGGTGACCGAGGCCACCGTCTCCTTGCCCCTGAGCAGATCCAGCGCATAGCCCAGCTGGAAATCATCATACTTCTTGCCTGGCGCGGCATAGATCACCGGCGCGTTCAGGCGTGAAGCCGGGATCGGCTCGCCCGCCAGATGGCCCTGCAGATCGGCTTCGGAATAACGCTCCGACTGGGGCACCTCGTCGCCCTGGGCGACCTGGATATCGGGGATGATGCCCTGCGCCTGGATGGAATGACCCGATGGCGTGTAATAGCGCGCCGTGGTCAGGCGCAGCGCGCCGCGCCCGTCGCCCAAGGGCAGGATGGTCTGCACCGAACCCTTGCCGAAGCTGGTCATGCCGATGATGGTGGCGCGCCTGTGATCCTGCAGCGCCCCGGACACGATCTCCGACGCTGAAGCCGTACCGGCATTGATCAGCACCACCACCGGCTTGCCGTCGGTGATGTCGCCCGACTTGGCGTCAAAGCGCTGGGTGTCCTCGGAGTGGCGGCCACGGGTGGAAACGATCTCGCCGGCATTGAGGAAATCGTCCGACACTTGAATGGCCTGATCCAGCAACCCACCCGGATTGTTACGCAGGTCCAGCACATAGCCGCAGGTCCCGGGCCCGATTTCCTTCTTCAGCTCGCGCACCGCCTTTTCCATGCCATCGGCAGTCTCTTCGTTGAAGCCCGGCAGGCGGATATAGCCGATATCGCCCTCGCGGCGATGCACCACCGCCTCGAAGGGCACATTGGCGCGCGCCAGCGTCACGTCGAACGGCTTTTTCTCGCCCGCGCTCCCCATGGTCAGCACCACCTTGGTGCCCACAACCCCGCGCATCTTGTCGATGGATTCATCGAAGTCATGGTCCGCAACCTGTGCGCCATTGATGGCGGTGATGCGGTCTTCCGGCTTGATCCCGGCCGCGGCCGCGGGCATGCCGTCCATGGCGCTGATCACCCGGATCACGCCATTGTCGGGCGAAACCTCGATACCGACGCCGCCGAAATGGCCCTGGGTGCGCACCTGAAATCCGCCGCCAAAGGACTTGGCATCCATATAGGCGGAATGCGGATCAAGCCCCAACACCATGCCCTGGATCGCGGCCCCGACCAGCTTGTCGTCGGGAACCGAATTAGACATATTCGGCGCGCACCTTGGCGAAGGCAGTGCTGAACAGATCGAGCTGGCCATAGGCGTTCGTCTCGACCGCGCCATGGGCGGCGAGCGCACAGAGCCCCGCGCCAACCACCACGCCCACGGCAAGATATGCGGCCGGTTTCAGTGCCCATGGCCGGTAGCAACATGGGGATTTCACCCGCGATCTTGGTGTGGAGGCGATAGAGGCTGGTCGAGCCGGTAAAATAGACGGTCTTGCCGTCTTCGGCAAAGCCGATATTGGCGACGGTTTCCGGAATGATCAGCTGGCCCAGCACTTTTCCCTGCGGGGAAATGATGCGGATGCCGCCGGGACCTGTAGTCCAAATGTTGCCAGCGGAATTGACCTTGAGCCCATCGGGCACATCGGGTGTGGTGCCCGGATATTTGATGATGGTGCGCGGGTTGGAAACTTTTCCGCCCGGCCCCACATCATAGGCGCGCAGATACATGTCGGGCTGGGAGTTCGACACATACAGCTCTTGCCGTCGGCGAAAAGCCGATGCCATTGGGCTGGCTCATGTCGGTGATCGCCGGCATCAGTTTGCCGTCGGCATAGCGCCACACCGCGTTGAACTTCAGTTCCTTCTTGGGATCGGCGTTGATCTTGGGCAGGCCGAAGGACGGATCGGTGATCCACAGCGCGCCGTCCTTGGTGAACACCAGGTCGTTGGGGCTGTTCAGGCGCTTGCCCTGATACTTGGACAGGAAGGGCTTGAGATTGCCCTTGTCATCCATGCGCTCGATGGTGCCGATCGCCATGCGGGTCAAAAGGATGGAGCCGTCCTTGTCGGTGACCACGGCGTTGGAACTGAATTTGGCGGTCGGCGGCGCGTCCTTCACCCCGCCCAAGTCCTTCAGGACCACGCTCACCTTTCCGGTTTTGGGATCGAAGGTCCGGCAACCTCGTCGCCGCGCACGTCGGATAACGACAGCCGTGCACCATCCTTCCACATCGGCCCTTCGACAAAGATGAAGCCGCCTGCCACCTTCTCGATTTTGGCACCGGGGCTAAGGATATTGTCCAGCGCGCCGTTCATCTTCTTGATGGAGGTTCCCTGTGCGAACGCCGGGGCAACGCCAGCAAACACAGCGCCGGCGCGAGATATTTTAACATAAACCACCCCTGTTTTGGGGCAGCTTACACAGGGACCGCGCGCCCTGTCATCCCCGGGGCATCCCCGGCCGGGCGGCCTCAATTATTCATAACGCAGCATGAATGGGATTTGGCGTTCGCTAACCCGGCGGGCGTGAACAAAGACCGTGGCCCAGGCGATCATCAATGCGGCCGCCCCTGCCCCGACGAAATACAGCGGATCCAGCGCGATGCGATAGGCAAAGCCGTTGAGCCAGTCATGCAGCCAGTACCAGGCCAGCGGCCAGGCGATCAGATTGGCAATCAGAACCGGTATGGAAATAACTGCCGAGAGCAGCAGGAAGACAATGTCACCGGTGCGCGCGCCGAACACCTTGCGGATTCCGATCTCCTTGGTGCGGCGCCCGGCGGTGAAGGCGGCCAGCCCGAACAGGCCGAGACAGGAGATGAAGATGGCGATGCCGACGAAGACGGCGAACAATTCGCCCTGTTGCACATCCGCGCGGTAAAGGTCGCTAAAACTGTCATCCAGGAATGAGCGCGAGATCGCCACAGAGGGCGCCATGCGATGCGAGGTGCGGTCGACAAAGGCGACCACACCAGGAATGTCCTCACCTGTCAGGCGCACCGAAACGAATTTCGAATTCCTCCCTGTCGTATGAGAAAAGCGTGGGCTCAACCGCCCGGCGCGCACCCTTCTGCGAATTGCACATCACGCAGCACGCCGACGATGTGCAAGTTGGCCTTTTCTTCGCGGATCGTCTTGCCGATCGCGCGCTGCGGCGTGAAACCGAGATAGCGGGCAGCCGCCTCATTGATCAGAATGTTGTGACCGTCGTTGCGGGCCTGGGCTGGTTGATCACCACGTCCTCTGCGCGCTTGTCCGACAGCATTCGTCCCGCCGCCAGCTTCATGTCGTAAAGGTCGGCGAATTCCGGTGTGATTTGCAGAAGATCGAAAATCATCTCGGCGGCTTGGCCGGGAACATGAATGCTTTCGATGCTCAGACTTGGGAAAAAGGGTGTATCGCTTGACGAGGCGACGCCGGAAACACCGGGATGCGTGCGCAGCTGCGCCATGAGACTCTCGCGCGTACCGGTGGCCATGCGCCCGGTGCCGACGACCAGAATATTGTCATGCCGAAATCCCAGTGCCTGATTGTGGACAAAGTTGATCTGGGTAAACACCACCAGGGTCGTGATAGCCAGCCCGATCGAAACCGCAAATTGCAGCACGACCAGCACGGTGCGCAGGCCACCCGAGCCCGTCTGCCCGGACTGGCTGCTGCGCAGCGCCATGATCGGATGAAAGCCCGACAGGATCAGTGCGGGATAAATGCCGCTGACCAGTCCTGCCGCTATTGCGACAACAACGATGGCGAGCAGGAAAGGCCAATCTTGCAGATAGTGGAAGGCAATCGGCCGTTCCAGAAACCGGTCGTATGCCGGCAAAAGGATTTCCACCATTGCCAATGCGAAGACCAGCGCTATCGCCGCCATCAGCACGGATTTGCCCAGGAATTGCGCGGCAACCTGCCGGCGGCTGGCACCGACGCATTTTCGCAAGCCGATTTCGCGCGCCCGCATCATCGCCCGTGCGGTGGCTAGATTGGTAAAATTGAAACAGGCCGCCAGCAGGATCAGCAGGCCGATCGACCCAAGCCCATAAAGCGTGGTCCAGCTGCCGGGGGGCACGCGGTCGCCGGTGGCTCCGCTGATATTCATATGTACGTCGCGAAACGGGACGAGCTCGACCCCTATGATCTGGCTCGCGGGTCTGTGCGAGCTGGTAATGGTCGATAAATCGACCAGCTTGTCCATGACCGGACGCAGCTTGGATTCCACTACCGCAGGATCGCTGCCCGGCGCCAGGCGGACATAGCCATAGCCGTTGAAATAGAACCAGGCTTTCTTGCCCTCTTCGGTGATGCGGTCCACCGGCGAATTGTTCGGAACGACAGCACCGATTTTGAACTGGGTATTGTGCGGCAAATCCCGCATCACGCCCGTGATCGCAACGAATCGCAACGTCGGGACAATCTGGCCGGGGAATTTCACTGCCGCAGTTGACGCGGCTGATCACAACCTGCCGCCCCAATGGGTTGGCGGTTCCAAAATATTTGCGGGCCAGGGCTTGGGACAAGACGATGGATTTAGGCTGTTGCAAAACCTCGCCGGCATTGCCCATGGCGAGCGGCAGGCCCATGACCGAGAAGAAATTGGAGTTAGCCTTGTCCACGTCTTCCAGAAATTGCCGCTCGCCCACCTGCACCGTCATGTGCGTCGGCCACAGCCGCGTCATGGCCGTAACATCCGGCAAATGATCCTTCATCAGGGCGGGCAGCGGGAACGGCGCCTGGGCGAAATGGCCGAACGGCCGTCCCGGCAGCTGGGTTGCCGTATCGACACGATAGAGATCGCCAGTGTTCGGCAGCCATCGGTCGAAAGACAGCTCGTCACGAATAAACAGCAGTATGAAGATCACGCAGGCCAGTCCGATGGCCAAGCCCGCGATATTGATGAAGCTGTAGAGCTTGTGGCGGACCAGGTTGCGCAGGGCGACGATGAGGTAATTTGCCGATCATGAAGCTGGTCCCCGCGCGGGGCTGAGGCAGGCCCGCTTGGACTTTGTTAAGCAATGGCCGTGCCGGGCGTTATTCCAATATTTCCAGAGACTTGTGCCATAATTTCGGCTCACTGTCCGCCAGCGCACAAAATCGCGGACAAGTGTCCGTTTTCGGACAGGCTCGGTTTGGCTCAGATTTCCAGAATGGTGTTGGGCAACTGGTTCTTCGCCGGGCCGTCGGACGGGAAATGCGCGGCCAGCGCCGCGCCGCAGATCTCGATACCTTTGACAAAACCATCGCCCGGCTTGCCCTGACGAATGCCGCCCACCACGGCGGTGATCGAAGCCGTCCACGGCCCCTCGCCCACCGCCTTGTGGATCGCATCATGCGCCACCAGCTCCACCCGCCGGTCGGCCAAGCTGGCGAAGATCAGCACATGCGGTTCGGCGTCGGAGAGATGCAAACCGGCGGCGGCGAAGTGATGCCGCGCCGCCTGGCGCACATGATGGCGGCGCAGAAAACCCGGCGTCATGGCGCGGCGTGCAAACGGAAGCGAAACAATAATGACGGTGATCAAAAACAGACGGCCTGCAACAGACCGTAGGTGGTGAGCGCGCGCAGGATCAGCCCTTCCATGGCGCGGGCGCTGTCATCGGTCCAGCTGGAGAAGATCGAAGCCAGCGCCAGCCGGTGCAGGCCCGTCAGCACCAGCAGCGGCGGCCCGATCAGCGCCGCCACCACGCCCCGACAACAGCGGCACTTCGCGGTAATGCGCCACGTCATGCGCCAGCACACAGAATATCTCGCCGCTGGTCTTGGACTCGGCCTCGGTAATCGCCACACTGATGCGGTCCTTGTCGGCTTGCTTCAGCATCACCAGCTCCCCGATGCGCCGCCGCCGCCGAAGCTGCCGCCGCCGCCTCCCGACGGAGCCGCCGCCGCCACCGCCCCGACCATCCGCCGCCATCGCCAAAGCCGCCGCCGCGCCCACCGCCCATGAACAGGCAACGGCAACATACCGCAGCCACCGAACACGCGGAAGATGGCGAGAAAGACAAAGAGCAGGATCAGCAAACCGCCGATGCCGCCCGCCCTGATCGCCCTGGCCCTGCTGCTGCTGTTCGGCCGCCGCCTGCGTGCTTTTCCGCGTCGGAAGTGTTCAGCGACAATTGCTGGATCAGCGCATCTGCGCCTGCTTCCACCCCGCCGTTGAAATCGCTGTCGCGGAATTTGGGCAATATCTGCGTCTGTATGATCACTTCCGACAGCGCATCGGTGATGATGGGCTCCAGCCCATAGCCGACCTCGACGCGCACCTTGTGTTCGGTGGGCGCCACGATCAGCAGGATGCCGTTGTTGAGCTTGCCCTGGCCCAAGCCCCAAGCGCGGCCCAGCTGATAGCCGTAGTCGGAAATCTCATAGCCCTGCAGCGACGGGATGGTGACGACCACCAGCTGGCGCGAGGTCTTCTGTTCCAGCGCCGCCAGCTTCTGGGTCAGGTCTTCTTTTGTCTGCGCCGAAAGAATATTGGCGGCATCCACCACCCGCCCGGTCGAGCGCCGGAAAGCTCGGCGCCGCCGTTGCCGGGACGATCAGACAGAAGAAAGCGAAGACGGCGGCCAGAAGCCTCATCAGCGGTTACGGCTTCGCGCCGGGTTGGGCGGCAGCCGGTGCAGGCGGCGGTGCCGTGGACGTCGCGCCGGGGAAGCTCACCACCGGCGCGGATTGCGCGGCAGCGCTGGCGGCGAACGGCGTCGCTTGCTTGTAGCTCTTGTACATGGTCGCCGCCCACAGCGAACCGGGGATGGTCACCAGCTCGGTGTTATAATCCTGCACCGCGCTGTTGTAGTCGCGGCGCGCGATTTCGATGCGGTTCTCGGTGCCTTCCAATTGCGCCTGCAAGGCCAAAAAATTCTGGTTGGATTTCAAATCCGGATAGTTCTCGCTGATCGCCATCAGCCGGCCCAGCACGCCCGACAATTTGTCCTGCGCTTGCTGGAACTGCTGGAATTTGGCGGGATCGCTGATGGTGGAGGCATCCACGCTGACATGCGTCGCCTGGGCGCGCGCCTCAGTCACCCCAATCAGCACGGATTTTTCCTGCGCGGCATAACCGGCGACGGTGCTCACCAGATTGGGGATCAGGTCGGTGCGGCGCTGATAGGCCGCCTGCACGTCGGCCCAGCGGGCCTTCACGGCCTGGTCCTTGGTGGGAATGTTGTTGACGCCGCAGCCGGCCAGCGCAAAGGCCAGGCCCAGGGCAGCGGCAAGCTTCGGGATCTGTTTCCAAATCGACATAAGCACTCCTTGTGGGGGCTAATACCCGCGCCGAAATGTGGGGTAAGGCACAGGAACCGCAAGGGGGTATATTTCAGGGAATCGGGCTTGATTTCCGGCTACCCGCCACTTAGCGCGCGTCGCCTTCATGTGGCACAGGCAGTCCGCAGGTTGCGTGGCCAGACCATCCCCAACCAAACCTGCATCCCGGAAACAGCCGGCCGCCAGCCAATGCAGCCGCAAGCAGAAACACGAATAGAAGGCACGCCGCCGTCGCCGCCGATTTGGGATAACGGCGAATGGCTCGTCCAATCGCATCGGCGCAAAACATGTAGGCCAGGGGCGGCGCCACCGTCAGCACGATCATGAGAAGAAGAAACATCAGTGCCCCACGAACCGTGGAAACCTAGTCCTGCCCTCCACGACCCGCAATCCGGCTTGACCGGGGCATGAGCCCGGGCGCTTGATGTCGCATGGCGCGGATATTCAGCTTCTTTCGCCTCACCGGACGCATCACCCGGATGCGCTTCTGGTTTTCGCTGGTGCTGGAGACAATCGCCCTGCTGCTTCTGGGCGCGGTGTTCTATGTCTATGCCCTGTCCATCCCTGGCGCCTATGAGAATGGCGGCCCCACACCCTTCCCCACCGATCCGGTTGGCGCGCCGCTGGCCGTGCTCTGGTACCTCGCCATGGCGGCCCTGCTGTTTGCCCTGTTCAAGACCTGCGTGAAGCGTCTGCATGACCGCGACAAAAGCGGCTGGTGGCTGCTGGTGTTCATTGTCCTGCCCAATGCCCTTTGGGGTACGGCGCGCGAGCTGGCCATGCGCACGCTCATCCCCGATTCCGTTCGCGACGATGCTGCTGGCCGCAAGCGGCGCGTTGTTTCTCTGGGGTGCGGCGGAAATGGGCGTGCTGCCCGGCGATGGCGGCGACAACCGCTTCGGCCCATCAGCCCCAGTCAACACATCAAAGTTCGATCACCGGCGATAGCGGCAGCGCCACGCCGCAACGCCCCAGCACGGCGCGCAAATCAAGCACTGGCGGAAACACTTCATTGTTGTGACAGCAGCCCTGCGCGTCATGCGCCGCCTGCTCCAGCTCCACGATGCGCTTGTCCTGCCGGAAGATGCCTTCGGTGAACCAGGTGACCAGCGGCCACAGCAGCATGGGTCAGGCCGGGAATGGGCGCCTTCTTCACCGACAGATAGCCGAAGGTGCGGTTGCTGCGCTGGGCCGGCATCCTGCGGCGTGTAGCACAGCCAGACATCCAGCGCCGGCTGATCGCCGCCCACCCATACCCTGCAGCGACTGATAGGGATAGCCCGTGCGGATGGTCATCAGGTCGCGTCGCCGTCATCCTTCTTGGCCGCATGGCGTTGCGGATGGCGCTTTCGCCCATCGTTGGCGCGCCCTGCTTTGCGGGTGAAGGTGTAATCCACCTCGCACCAGTCCTCGCCACTGCGCCGGTCCAGGCACGTCGCCTTTACCGAGCCCATCAGGCTGCGGTGCAGGAACTGATGATTCATGTCGAACAGGTTTTCGTGCATGAAGGTATAGTGACAGGCGATGGAGCGATCGAGCCGCCGCGTCTTGTAGCGCCGCGTTCGCCTTTGACCCCAACGCGGCCGGCGCGCGTGCCTGTGCCAGCGCAGGGTTTCCAGGAAACACGAACACCATCCCGTCCACGTCCCGCACCGGATAGGACCGCACCCCGTTGACCAGATGCGCCTGACCCAGATAGGGCACGTCCACGCAGGAACCGCCGCCGTCATAACGCCAGCCGTGATAGCCGCAGCGCAAGGTCTCGCCTTCCACCACGCCCTGCGACAGGGGCACCTGGCGGTGGGCGCAGCGATCCTCCAGCGCATGGATGGCGCCCGAGCGGCCGCGATAGAGAACAATGGGCTGGCCGGCGAAGCGGGCGGCCAAAAGCTTGCCCGGCTTGATCTCATGCGACCAGGCGACCGGATACCAATAATCGGGACTCGTGCCCGTGCGCCTGAGGTCAAGCTTGTCGCCCAGGGCGCGCTGCAATGTCATCCGCAATAGTTCCCGTATCCCGGGGATTAAGCAAGCGGGCGCGCGAAAGTTCCTGCGCGCCCCTCATGCGCCATTCAACCAGCACGCGCGGCGTATGACTGTTCAATTGTGATCAGCGCGCGGCTGGGCGGCGTTCTTTACCGCCGACGGCTTGACCGGCGCGCCCTGGGCCTTTGCATCCGCAAGTAGCGGCCCGCAATTGGCGTCCTTGGCCAGGCCCGGATCGATAAAGGCCGCAATCGCGGCAAAAGGATTGACCACGCCCAGCGCCAGCGCGATGCCGCCCTGCGCCACCGCCGCTCCGGCCTTGACCCCGATTGCGGGATGCGCCCAGGGGCCGGACAGGGTGATGGGCGTACGCAGCCGCATCAGCTGGAAATGCTTGGGGTTGCCCTGAAGCCGCAGATCCAGCGTCTCGTCCCGCAGATTGATGCTGCCCGAACCATCCACCCGGACCGGATCGGTGTCGATCACCAGCTGTTGGCTGGTCATCACGCCATCCTTGGCGCCAAAGCTCGCCACCGCGCAGCGCAGGTTGGTGTTGGAATTGTCGCCGGCCAGATTGAGGCTGAGCGCGGAGAGCACATCCACGCCGGTCCATTCCGCCAGGCTGTGGCGCATGCCACCTGTCGGCACCACCGCGGTGACGGTGCCGCTGGCATTGGCGGCGGCATCATGCACCGACTTGCCGGTGCCGGTCAGCACGGCGCGCGCTTCCATCAGGCCGGTAATGGGCTTGTCGCCATGCTTGATGAAATTCTCCGCATGGATGTCGGTGACGCGCGCGTCCACGGTTGAGGTGGGAATGTCCTTGCGCGCATCGATCCGGATTGAACCCGCCAGCTTTCCTTGGCGTAAATCCAAACGCCAGCGGCTTCAGGTTCAGCACGCCGCCCTCGACACTGATATGGGTATCAAGACTGGTCAGGGGAAAATCGCGCGACGCGACCCTGGCGGCGCTGTAGTCCACTTCCGCATTGGTGCGCTGAGCCGCTCGGTATGCAGCGGGGTCTGCGGCAGCAGATAATGGCTTTGCGTGGGCGCTGGTGCGCCGCCGCGCACCAGCGGGCCCAGGTCTTCCAGCGCCAGCACCCGCGAGGTCATCTTGCCGGCCAGCACCGGAATGTCGCCCGACATGTCCGCCTGCAGATTGCCATTGAGATCGGTCTTGCCCAGCACTGCGGCAATGTCGGTAAGCCGGTAATTGGTGCCGTCGCGCTCGACCCAGAGCGTCATGTGATAGGCGGGCGTGTTGGGCAGGGCCACGCCGGTCAGGAAATAAAGATCCGCCAGGGTCGGTCCACTCACATCCACCGACGCGGTATAGCGATCGAGGTGAAACGGCTCGGT